>CAZCSO010000001.1:0-178267 GCA_964501315.1 uncultured Candidatus Izemoplasmatales bacterium
TCATTAAAAAAGAACCTAGTTCTTCTAAACTAAGTTCATTTTGTCTACACTCTGACCGTTTTTCCAGTTTGGAGAAACGGTTTTTATTCGGTTTTGGTTCGCAATTGATGGAAGTACTCCTGAACAATTGCCATGACTTCTTTTTTGGTGTGAGCTTGCATAATTCGATATTTAGTGGGTGAAGCGTGTCTCAACCCTTTCAAATACCAAGCAATGTGGCTTCGCATTTCCAAAACGGCAATGTGTTCGTTTTTATGATTCGATAATAAGTCCATATGGTGATAGATGGATTGTTCGATTTCTTCGAGTGAAATGCTTTTTTCATAATGACCGGTCTCTAAATAGTCAATGGTTTGTTGAACCAACCAAGGGTTTCCTAAAACACCCCTGCCAATCATGATCGCATCGCATCCGGTTTCTTCAAGCATTCGTTTTGCATCCTCGGGTGATTGAATATCGCCGTTTCCGATAACGGGAATCGATACCGCTTCTTTAACCGCTTTGATAATCGACCAATCTGCTTTTCCTTCGTACATTTGTGTTCGTGTGCGAGGATGAACAGCAATCGCCTTTGCGCCTGCTTCTTCGATTTTTTTCGCGAGCTCCACCGCATTAACGTGTTCAAAATCCCAACCGCTACGAATCTTCACCGTCACTGGTTTTTTAACACTGTTGACGATTTGTTTAACCAATTCATACGCTTTATCGGGATCTTTCATCAATTTTGCGCCCGCATCGCTACGCGTTACCTTGGGAACTGGACATCCCATATTGATGTCAATAATATCCGCATCGGTTGTTTGATCAATCAAAATGGCGGCTTTGACCATACTTTCGATGTCGCCACCGAAAATCTGTAAACTGATGGGCCGTTCTTCCGGTAACACCTGTAACATCGATTGTGTTCTAACGTTATTGTGTTCCAATCCCTTATCGGAAACCATTTCTGTATAGATTAATCCCGCTCCAAAACGTTTGACGATACTGCGAAAAGCAGGATTCGTAACCCCCGCCATGGGCGCAATGACCACTTGATTTGCAAGTTCGATAGAATCAATTTTCCATTTCATGTGTTTCACCTATTTTCATTCCATTATTATAGTATAAAACCTAAGTAAACACAAATAAAAGCATTTCTTTCAAGCTATGATATAATAGGTTCCGGAGAGTGAAATGATGAACGATTATTTAGTAAAAGCCTATGCATTTGATGGAACAACCCGTATTTATGCCGCAAAGACAACCGATTTGGTGGAAGAAGCACGTCAACTTCACGACACCTGGCCCGCAGCCACCGCTGCTTTCGGCAAAGCTTTGACAGCGTCGGTTATCATGGGGGCCATGTACAAAGAAGATCAAAAATTAACACTTCGAATCGATGGCGGCGGGCCTCTCGGTGGCATCGTAACGACAACCAATGCTCGTGGTGAAGTCCGCGGCTATGTCGGTAATCCTCACACTCACATGTCAACGAATGACAACCGGCTGGCAGATGCCTTTGCGGTTGGCAATAACGGTTTTATTCATGTGACGAAGGATTTGCAAGTTCGAAACATCTTTACGAGCAGCTCGGAGATTCAAACGGGAGAAATCTCTCAGGATTTAACCTATTATTTCGCAATGAGTGAACAAATTCCTTCTTCAGTCGGCTTAGGCGTTTTGGTTGACGAAACCAATGTCTGTCAAGCTGCCGGCGGGTTTATATTGCAAATCATGCCGGGTGCTAAAAAAGAAACCATTGAAACCATTGAACAAACCATCCGTTCTATGAAACCCGTCAGTGAATTGATCAAGAACGATTATACACCCGAGATGATCATCCATGAGATTACGCGCGGTGATCATCAATTGATGGAGACGATGTCACTCCATTATCAATGTGATTGTTCTTACGATCGTTTTGCGAACAGTTTGATAGCCTTGGGTAAGAATGAATTAAAAACGCTGATTGATGAGAATGAACCGATTGAAACACAATGCCATTTTTGTAATAAAAAATACGTCTATTCGTTGGAAGAACTAAAAAAGTTCTACGAAAGTGCAAAATAAAAGGGAAGCGACTGCTTCCCTTTTTTACATCATTTTTATGTATCGATTGATTTCCCATTCGGTCACTGCCATCCGGAAATCGTCCCATTCACGTTTTTTGAGTTCAACGAATTTCTCAAAGATATGGGAACCCAGCGCTTCCTTTACAATATCGTCTTCCGATAACGATTGAATGGCTTCGTAAAGATTATCCGGTAAATTCTTAACGCCCAATGCAGCTCGTTCATCCGGTGTTTTTTCAAATAGGTTTTCATTCACTGGGCCAATCAACGGCAAATGGTTTTCAATTCCATCCAAACCGCTTGCCAACAATACCGCCATGGCCAAGTAAGGATTAGATGCTGCGTCAACGCTGCGTATTTCGGTCCTTGTGGTCTTTCCGCGCGTAGCGGGAATACGAACCATGACCGAACGATTGTGTTCAGACCATGAAATGTAGCACGGTGCTTCGTATCCAGGAACGAGCCGTTTATAAGAGTTGACGGTTGGATTGGTAATCGCACAAAATCCTCGTGCATGTGTTAGAATTCCCGTCAACCATTGACGACACGTCAGCGATAAACCCATCGGATCATTCGGATCATAAAATGCATTGCGGCCTTCCATGTCGGCCAACGAACAATTCGTGTGCATACCGGATCCATTGATTCTTGCGACCGGTTTCGGCATAAATGTCGCGTGCAACCCGTGTCTTCGTGCTATATTTTTAACTACTAATTTAAACGTTTGTACGTTATCACACGCTTCAACGATATTTGAAAATTCAAAATTTATTTCATTTTGACCGTTGGCGACTTCATGATGGCTGGCTTCAATCGTAAAACCGATTCGTTCCAATTCCAAGACGATATCTCTTCGACAATCTCCAGCACCGTCAATCGGGGATAAATCAAAGTACCCGCCGTGATCGGTAAAGTCGAGGGTCGGTTCGCCATCTGGTCCAATTTTAAATAAGAAAAACTCTGGTTCAAACCCAATATTCAACGCTGAGAAACCCAGTCGTTCCATGCGTTTGGCGATGCGCTTTAAATTCGATCTCGGATCGCCTTTGAACGGTTTTCCATCGGGGGTGTAAACATCGCAAATCAGTCGAGCGACTTTTCCATAACTCGTCTCTTCCCAACTTAAAATCATCCAGGTGTTCAAATCGGGGCGAAGATACATATCCGCTTCTAAAATACGGACGAATCCTTCAATCGACGATCCATCAAACATCACTTTTCCTTCTAACGCCGTTTCAAGACGTTTGACAGGAATTTCAACGCTTTTGATGGTGGAGTTGATGTCGGTAAACATTAACCGAATGTACCGAACGTTTTCTTCTTTTGCGATGCGCAAAATCTCTTCTTTGGAATACTTTGCCATATTCAATTTTCTTGTTTTACAGATATGACCATGCCACGCACTCACACTCCGTAAACAACCTTTCTTTTTAGACGCCATTGTCTATTTTTTCAAACATTATACTTCCAATAGTAGTTTTATTCAACCTGTTCTTTTGATATTTCGTTCAAAATACGCGAACAAGCATCAAATTTGCTAATTTGATCGTCCATTGCCCGTTTCAAAATAGTTTTGTGAGCCGTTTCTTCATCCATTCCTTTATCCATCAATACCGCTTTGCATTGATTCATCAACGAATTTCGGTCGGCTTGGTTCAATGATTTATTCGTTTTTTCAACGAACTTCTCTAATAAACTAACCATCTTCGAAACTATCTGGTATGCCATGGGTAATTCTACGTCCATTTTACTTTCGTCAATTAATACAAAGTACGGTGTATCATTCAATTTTAAATACGGCGCAAACGAAAAATTAGAGCCAATGAAAAAAACGGGTATTGATTGATTCAGTACCACGTTTTCAATGAAACCATATAAGGAAGTCAAACGCCACGACGAATGGATGATGATGAATGAATAAGCTTGTAATTCGTCTTTTCGAATGGGCGTTTTATGAATATCATATGCTCGCGATTGGTTTGACAAAAACCGTTCGATGCGAACGATAAAAAATGCGTCTTCAGCACAAACCAATACTTTTTTCATACTAATAGGGAAGTGGGTAACGATCCGTTAAGGTCTTGACCGATGCTTTAACCGTCTCTAACAACGCTTCGTCGGTTGGATTCATTAACGCTTGATCAATTAACCGAGCGACCAAACGGAAATCTTCTTCATGAAATCCGCGGGTCGTCATCGCTGGCGTGCCAAGACGAATACCACTCGTAACAAACGGTTTTTCCGTATCGTAGGGGACGGTATTTTTATTACACGTGATGTTAACTTTATCGAGCAGGTTTTCGGCTTTTTTACCCGTCAAGCCGGTTTTGGATTTCACTTCCAGCAATAAGAGGTGATTGTCCGTTCCGCCGCTAACCACGTGATAGCCTAATTTGACAAATTCTTCTGCGAATGCTTTAGCGTTGTTAACGACGTTGGTTTGATACGTAACAAAACTCGGATCGAGCGCTTCTTTAAACGCAACTGCTTTCGCTGCAATGACATGCATCAAAGGCCCCCCTTGAATTCCTGGGAAGACGACTTTGTCTAATTTTTCAGAGATGGCTTGGTTGTTCGTCAATATAATACCGCCACGAGGTCCTCTGAGCGTTTTATGCGTCGTCGACGTAACGATATCGGCGTAATCGCAGGGATTTGGGTGCAGTTTGGCTGCGACCAATCCAGCGATATGCGCCATGTCGACCATTAGCATGGCTCCAACAGAATCGGCAATTTCACGGAAACGTTTAAAATCTAACGTGCGTGGATAAGCGCTCGCTCCCGCAACGATTAATTTGGGCTGAATTTCAAGTGCTTTTTGTTGTAAAACATCGTAATCAATTGTTTCGGTTTCTTTCGAAACGTAGTAGGGATAAAAATCATAATCAATACCCGAAAAACTCATCGGATGTCCATGGGTTAAATGACCGCCTTGATCCAAGGCCAATCCCATTACTTTATCCTTCGGATTCAATATAGCACGGTAAGCACCCATATTGGCTTGTGAACCTGAATGCGGCTGAACATTAACGTATTGAACATTAAACAGTTGTTTTAAACGTTCTCTAGCCAAATCTTCAGCCAAATCAACGTATTCGCACCCACCGTAATAACGTTTTTTCGGATACCCTTCTGCGTACTTGTTCGTCAACACACTGCCAGCTGCTTCAAGTACCGAAAGCGATACGAAGTTTTCTGAAGCAATCAACTCAATGTGTGATTTTTGTCGTGCTTTTTCTTGTTCGATAATCTCGAATAATTCAAAATCTGTTTCCTTCAATTTTCCCATAATCTGTCCCTTTCTTTTCTATATAAACGCCGGCATCGTCGCCTGACATTTGTACTCGAACAATCTCATCTTTGGCCGTTGGCATATTTTTCCCGACATAATCAGCGCGAATCGGTAATTCGCGGTGACCACGATCAATTAAAACGACTAATTCAATTCGTTTGGGTCGGCCGTATTCAATTAACGCATCCATCGCTGCGCGAACCGTTCTTCCCGTGTACAAAACATCATCAATTAAGATGCATGTTTTTCCGTTAACGTTCATCGTCGCCGGTTCAGAAGGACGTTTTTTTTCATCGTCACGATGCATCGAAATGTCCAATTCGGTCAATTCAACGGAAACTCCCGTATACGTTTTGATATTCTCTTGGATTAATTTTGCAATGGGAACTCCTTTGTTTTTAATCCCAATCAAAACGATTGTTGACAAGTCGTCTGACTTTTCAATAATTTCATGCGTGATACGTCTTAATGTCTTTAAAACCGTATCGTAGTTAATAATCAACGGCATAGTTTCACCTCAAAAATCATTATAACATGTTTTCAAAAGAAAAGCCCTGAAATTCAGGGCTGGTTGGTTAATGATTATGACGAAGATGTGGTTTTAACGGTAATAGCGACTCGCTCTGAAACATTTCCGGCGTAGTCTTCAGCTTCTATTTCTACCAAATAATCGACGCCAACGGTCAAATTTTTCAGTAAATACATGTTGTAAGAGACTGATTTTTTATAAACGCCATCCACATAGATGTTATAAAATTTAACCATTTGATTGTCGGTCGCTCTTGACCAAAGCAAATACGCTTGCGCATCATAGGCTTTCACGGCCTGAAGATTCGATATCGATGTCGGACCTTCAAAATCATTGATTCCGTAATCCTGTGCATAAACGCGAACGTAATCAATTTCGTAGGTATCGGAAACAAATTCTGGATCAATCGTTCCTCCCATCGATCCGCCCATGGCTAAATTGATAATCAAGTAAAACTCTTGATCAAAAGGCCATGCTTGATAGGGAATAACATCCGTATTTTGATTGGGATTGAATGTTGTTTTTCCATACTGGACATCATCAAGATACCAAGTAATCGAAAACTCATTCCAAACTACCGAATACGTATGGAATTCTGATGTCAACGTCGAATTGTACTTCGAATAACTGATTTGCGTACCTAATTGATGATTGTATTTTGAGGTATGAATTGACCCCACTGCTTTATTCAGTCCATTGAAGTTAGCGGTGTGTTCTAAAATATCAATTTCACCGCTCGCAGGCCATCCGCCGTAAACGGAACTTTTAGGCATCATCCAAAATGCAGGCCATGTTCCGGGTGTTGATGGAACTTTTGCCCGAATTTCAAATTTTCCGTACTTCCAATTTTTAAGTCCTTGAGTCCAAATCTTTGCGGAAGTATAATCCTCTAGACCATAATCTTCTTTCAAGGCTGTTATGATTAATTTATCACCATCAACATAGGCGTTTTCTGCCCGAGACGTGTAATTTTGAAGTTCGTTATTGCCATACCCGCCACCGCCAGTTTGATGACGCCATTTGGTGGTGTCAACCCCGCCGGTATAATCAAATTCATCACACCATGTCGGAATCCATCCGTCAACAATGGCAATATGAGAACATTCTTCCGGTATTTGTAACAAAAGGCTGTTCGCATTGATGGTTGTGGTCGTTGATACCGATATATCGGATTCGGTGGTTGCGGTCGTAGAAGTCGTTGTGGTGGTTGTCGTTGTGGTGGATTCGCTACAGCCGATCATCGTTAGTACCGACAATAACAAAACCAAAAGCACTACTATCTTTTTATACATAAAATACCTCTATTTCTATCCTATGGTAATGACCGTTTCCATCGCATCGGAAAAATTCCCAGCGTAATCTTCAGCAAAAACCATAATAAAGTTATCTTGTCCTGACGGTAACGCCGTTAATTGAATTCCGTTGACGCTTGTGAATCCTTTGAAATTGCCATTTACAAAAACGTTGTATCGACGAATTGCATTATCATCGGTTGAAGGCGCCCATGTTAAATAAGCGGTACGATCAACAATCGATAAAACTTGTGGTCGCGTTGGCATTGATGGATTTTCAACATCATCGCTAATGTAGTCTTGTTGATAAACACGAACATAGTCGATAACAAAAGTTGCTGGGAAAATGGAGTCATCCACACCTTGTGCACCGCCCCAATTTCCACCAATTGCCAAATTAAGAATAATATAGAAATTTTGATCAAATGGCCAATCGACATACGTTGGCAATAAATACGTTTGATTTTTTGTTGGTTCGTAGCTAACGGAACCGAGCGAATAACCGTCAAAGAACCATTCAATCGAGGTGTTGTTCCATATGATTCCATATGTATGGAATTCATTAAGAACGTCAATTGAAGCCAATGTTCCGTTATCAATCAACGAATCGGTACTATGACCGCGTCCATTTGTCGAATAAAAACGTTCGGTATGAAGCGTACCATGAACAACATTTGGATCGTAACCCACATGTTCCATGATGTCAATCTCTCCACTTTTAGGCCATCCGCCGTATTTAGATATTGATGGCATCATCCAAAATGCCGGCCATGTTCCGCGTCCAGATGGCAATTTTGCCCTCATCTCTATTTTTCCATATCGGAAATCTTCAACACCTTGTGTCCATATTTTAGAAGAAGTGTAATCGTTGCCTCCGTACGATTCTTTCAATGCCGTGATGGTCAAATATTCGCCGTCAACATAAGCATTCACAGATCGATCGGTATAATATTGAAGTTCGTTGTTTCCAAATCCGCCACCACCATTTTGATGACGCCATTTGGTTGAATCGACTCCACCTGTATACTGAAACTCATCACACCAAGTAGGTACCCATCCATCGACAATCGTAATGCCAGAGCATTCTTCTGGAATGGTATCCATCAATTTGGTCGTCACAACTTCTGTCGTGGTTGTGGTCGTTGTTGTCGTTGTGGTGGTTGTGGTCGTGGTTGTTTGAGATGTATCCGTAGTACTATCCGATAGTGTTGTCGTTGTCGTTGTTGTGGATGACGTTGGGTCACACGCAATCATCGTTAGTGTTATTGTAATTGATAAAAGTAACAATAAGGTTTTCTTCAGCATTTTATCCCTCTCTTTTTGGTATGAAACCCATTACATAACCAGTTTATCATAGATTATGACGAAAAAAAAGAAAAATCACTTCGTGGGTAATTTTTCTACGTTATGTTTGACGCTATCAAGGGTTAACAGTGACATGGATAATACAATCATCACGCCCCCAACGATTTGAATCCAATGAATGGGGGTTTTAAACAAGATGGAATTGGTCATGATGGTCACAACTGGTATAAAGTTAATAAAAACATTTGGAATCGTAAGCCCTAACGTATGAACCGAATGTACGTATAAATAATACGCAACACCAGAACAAACAAGACCTAAAAAGACCAGATGAATCCAATGCCTTGTTTCAAATGATGAAAAATTGACGGGAGCTATAAAGAGTGAGGGTAAAAAGATAAACAGGACAATGACCGATTGAATCGTCGTGACTTTCAAACTATCGTACTTTAAGGTTACTTTCTTTGTGAATAAGTTGTAAGCCGTCCATGAAATGATGGAAAGCACCATCAATCCATACCCCAACATTGCATGCCATGACCATTCTACTGATAAATCGGAAGAAACAACCAATCCAACACCCACCATGGAAATGAAAATAAAGAATAAGTTTCTAGGTCGAATCGACTCTTTGAAGATCATACGATTTCCGACAATAGCGAACATCGGAGTCAAGGATGCAAAAATCGCTCCGGCAGAAGAAGAAATAAAAAGCAAAGCAGTATTCTCCAAGGACGAATACAAGAATATACCAATAAGTGCGGCTAGAAAGAAAATTAGAAAGTCGGATTTGGTAATATGAAAATCCATACGTTTCGACCAAGCAAGAATTAAAACGAACATAACTGCAAGGACATATCGTAAAAAACCCAAAACTACCGGATGCACAACTTCCAACATGATTGAAATGCTAACGAAGGAAACTCCCCAGAAAATGACAACCAAAATAATCGATATAAAACCACTCAATTTTTTCATGGGGTTACCTCCTTAAATAACTCAAATCACGTTTGATGATGATACAAAAAATCAGATATTCGAATGAAATCATCGATGCTTAAAACCTCAGCTCGTACATCAGCTCGTAGGCCTAACGTTTCCAACATCGATTCAAAAAAAACACGCTGATAGTGTGGATATGCTTCTCTCAAATTATTGATAAGCGTCTTGCGTCGCTGTTTAAAACAATAATGAACAACTTCAAAAAACAATGATTCATCGACCGGTTTAATTGACTTTAAATCGTTTTTCATAATCACTTCAACAATAGCTGAATCAACATTAGGAGCAGGTACAAAAACCGTTTTGGGAACTTTAAATAAGAACTTTGTCTTGGCGAGATAGTTGATGACAACAGATAACGCATTATAATCTTTGGTATTGGGTTTGGAAGTTACTCGATTGGCAACTTCAAATTGCATCATCAGAATCATTCGATTAACTCGTTTTGATGTTTCTAAAAATTTCATCAAAATCGGTGTCGTAATGTAGTATGGAAGATTGGCGACGACCACTATGTCAGTACACTCGCCCAAGTGTTTTGAGATATCCGTGTCAATATCTCGCTTCAAGATGTCATCATGAATAAGATGAAAATTAGATTTTGCTTCAAACCGTTTAGAAAGAATTGGAATAAGATCGTTATCAATCTCGTAGGCGAGCAAAGGTTGGTTGGTTTCAATTAAAAATTCGGTCAAGGAACCCAATCCAGGACCGACTTCAAGAATGCCGGACCGACTCGTTATCGAAGCGGAATCAACAATCTTTTTCAGTATATTTTGGTCTTTTAAGAAATTCTGACCAAAATGCTTTTTAATACGGAAGGATGATTCATCAAGAATATCGTAAACAGAGGGTGATTTAGACGCTGTTTTCATGACAATACCTCCTCGATACGATTTAAGGGTATATGAAGACGGTTAATCCACTTAATTAGGGCTTTTCCGTTGCATCTAGGTAGTCCGATTTGGTCACATAAATGGTCTCTTTTGGCTTGTGAATCAGGATAACCGAAGAGCAAATAAGGACTTAAATCTTTTTGCGAAATCGGGTCAAATTGCGTTGATTTTACACAAATAATAGAATCAAGTGCGACTTTTATTGATTTTTCTGACGCATGTTCGATTCCGACCTTTTTTTTGTTCTTAGAAATGGCATCACTTTTTTTAATTATCGCTATATTTAGGCCTTCAATTCGGTCAAAAATAAAATTTGAAATTTTCTTTCCCGGGTAATCTGGGTCTAAAAAAAGAATTACTCCTCGTTCCTCTTGCGCCCGTTTGATGGCTTCAATCGTCGTCTCATTCACAGCGCTACCATTGGTTACGATGCATTCTATGCCAGGAAAAATGCTCTCTAATTTTTGTTGGTCGTGGGTTCCTTCCACAACGATGACTTGCTGATATATTTGCTTTTCCATTAGTGTAGTTCTATTATATCCTTTTGGTTTTTAAAGTAACGTTTTTGTATTTTTGAAGGTACGATAATGCGTATGGCTTGTTTCTGAACTTCGATTTCTTGGTTCCCAACGCCGCCTGATTCGCCGTCGACGTTCCATTTAGACTTGGAACTTGTCATTATTTTAAGACGACTGGTTTTAAATCGTTTAACCAGTGGGGTCGACCAAAATGGCAGGAAGAAGGATACGAAGTAAATGATATTATTGAACGGTAACAAGTATCGGTACAAGACGACGTTAATCTCACCGTCATCGAGAGTGGGTTTGTAAATCATATTAATCCCAGCTACGCGTTTGGAGTTGATTAATAGGATCAAAGAGAATTTGCCTTTGAATTCTCCGTTGTCATGTTTGACTCTCATACGTATCTTTGGAATAGTGAACAACTCTTCGGCGCCTTTGACGAGATAGGCCAAATATCCGATTTTTCGTTTTAATTTCGAATCGGTAACATAGCTAATGTCGATGTACGCTCCATTCCCGGAAACATAACAAAAATACCGATCATTTGAACGAACGACATCCATCTTAACCGATGATTCGGTAAGGATGGTATCTACAGCAATTTTTACATCCTTGCTCAATCCAAGGGTATTACCAATGTCACAACAGGTCCCTGCAGGAATGTATCCAATTGTGGGACGGTAATGGGATTTCATCAATCCATTAACGCATTCGTTAAAAGTTCCGTCTCCGCCAGCAATGACCAACAAATCCACCATGTTATGGCTGGCTTCTCTGGCTAGTTCCACCGCTTCGCTTTGACAGCAAGTCGGTCGTGCATCAACAACGTATCCTGCTTTTTCCAAGCGTTTAACAACATAGTCCGCTTTATTTACGAAATCTTGTTTTCCACTCATAGGATTATAAATCAACGTGCATTTTTTCACAAATATCACCATCGATAATTATATCATACTTAAGCGGATATCTCGATTAAATGGTTTATTTTTTCGATGTTCTTACAAACATTTGCTTCTATGATATAATAGAAACGGTGATAAAATGCGCAAACCCATTGATACAATCTTATTTGATTTAGACGGAACCTTGGTTGATTCTAACGAACTCATCATCGAATCCTTTCGTCAAACCTTTGCCAAACATTTCCCTGACCTAACCTTTTCATTTACTGAATTAGTCGAAATGATGGGTCCTCCCTTGTCTGAGTCTTTTGCCCGATTTACATCCTCAAATGAATTGATATCAACAATGATTGATACCTACCGATCCATCTATCAATCCTTGGAATTTTCGTATATCAAACTCTATCCTAACGTCATTGAAACCCTTGCCTATTTTAAGCAAATCAACTTTAACATTGGTGTCGTCACAACCAAGTTCTCTCGTTCTGCGATGCCGTCAATCCGCCATTTTGGGTTGGATTCCTATCTTGATGAAATAATCACTCTCGATGACGTTACACATCATAAGCCTCATCCAGAACCCATCCTAAAAGCGTTAGAAAAATTCAATCACCAATCGGTATTGATGATTGGAGATAGTCCTTCGGATTTATTAGCGGGCATCAACGCCAACACCTTGACTTGCGCCGTAGCGTGGTCGTACAAATTAAATGAATTAATCCCTCTCGAACCCGATTTTTGGATTCGTGATTTTGAAGAATTAATCATGATTGTAAATGCATACAATCACCCATAGGAGGTTACAATGGACTGTATTTTTTGTCGAATCATTAATGGAGAAATTCCCTGCTACAAAGTCTACGAAGACGAACACGTCATGGCTTTTCTAGACATTTCTCAAGTCACCAAAGGTCATACGCTATTAGTCCCGAAAAACCACGTTAAAAACATCTATGAATTGGATGACTCAACCGCTCAAACGCTATTTCGAACTCTTCCGAAAGTTGCCAACGCCATCAATGACGTCTTTCATCCAATTGGATTAAACATCATCATCAATACCGACAAACCCCATCAATCTGTCTTTCATCTCCATATCCACTTAATCCCTCGATACGAAGATGACGGCTTCGAAATCAATTACGAACACGCAAGAACTTCGGTAACTTCCGAAGAATTTAAAGCCCGTCAGGCCGCGCTTTCACAAAAACTCCACTAAAAAATCTCGCTATCAAGCGAGATTTTCTTTATTTTATGACGTCAACGCCCATATACGGACGTAGTGCTTCAGGTACAATGATACTGCCATCGGGTTGTTGGTAATTTTCCATAATGGCGATGACGGTTCTGCCAACCGCTAGTCCCGATCCGTTCAATGTGTGAACCAATTCCAGTTTGGAATCGGCTGAACGACGGAATTTGATATTGGCTCGACGCGCTTGATAATCTTCAGCGTTTGAAATCGATCCGATTTCTCGGTATTTGTTTTCAGATGGCAACCAAACTTCGATATCGTACGTCTTTCTCATGCTTTGACCTAAATCACCCGTGCATAGTTCGACGACGCGATACGGAAGATTGAGAATTTGTAATACGGATTCCGAATCCGCCAACATCGAATCCAAATCAAGATATGATTCTTCGGGTTTAGAAAATTTAATCAATTCGACTTTGTTAAATTGATGTTGTCTCAAGATTCCACGGGTATCACGACCGGCTGATCCGGCTTCTTGACGAAATGCGGTCGTATAGGATACGTATTTGATGGGAAGTTCATTCACATCTAAGACTTCATCGCGATGAAGGTTGATTGTCGGAACTTCCGCAGTCGGATTGAGGTAAAAATTACGGTCATCGTAGAGTTTAAAGGCGTCTTCTCTAAATTTCGGGAATTGTCCGGTCGCATACATGGACGCTTCGTTAACAATGTAGGGGGGAATAATTTCTTTATACCCATGATGGTTGCTATGGAGATCCATCATGAACATGATTAACGAACGTTCGAGTCTGGCACCTAATCCTTTGTAGACAACGAAACGACTGCCGGTAATCTTTCCAGCGCGGTTGAAATCAAGGATATCCAAAGATTCACCCAATTCATAATGACTTTTAATCGGAAAATTGAATACTGTTGGTTCTTTGTAACGTTTTAACTCACGATTTTCCGAATCGTCTTTTCCAATTTTAATCGATTCATTCGGTAAATTCGGTGTGATAAGCAGTAAGTTCTTAATTTCTTCATCCAATTTGATGACGGTTTCATCCAATTGTTTGATCGTCTCGCCGATAGCTTGTACGGATGCTTGTATTTCAGATGTGTCTTTTCCTTCACGTTTGTACAAACCGATTTGTTTGGACACTTCATTCTTACGCGCCTTTAACGTTTCCACTTCTTGAATGGCTTCGCGGCGCGTTTTATCCTTCTCGACAATGTCATAGATGTAATGAAAATCACCGTTTCGACGTGATAACAATTCAAATACTTTATCCGGTTCTTCCCGGATTAATTTGATATCTAACATACGATATCCTCCTTAATAACTATCGCTGAGCAAGTCATCGATGTCTTCCGATTCTTCTGATTCTTCCTCAGATTCATCTTCCGTTTGAACCAAATCACGTTCTAAGAAATTATGGTACTGTTCCTTGAATTCCTCAGTTTCTTCTATGGGAGCCTTGGGTTCGGTAAGGGTTGTTTCAGTGACATTGATGACAGTTTCGTCGTTTTCATCGATGGAATCATCAATCTCAGCCTTCGGAACAATCGCAATCGTCGCAACTGAGTGATTATCTAACAAATGAATGATGCGGACGCCTTGAGTTGACCGTTTTGTTTTAGCGATTTGATCAATCGGTACCCGAATAATCATTCCTTTATCGGTCACAACCAATAAATCTTCTTCTGAGCTGACGCTCACTAATTTCTTCAAATTACCATTCTTTTCGGTAACGTTGATGGTTTTGACGCCTTTGCCACCACGACCTTGAAGACGATATTCGTCAACTTCGGTCCGTTTGCCATACCCGTTTTCTGTGATCGCCAAGATTTCACTTTGTTCATCTGTGACAACCGTAACGCCGATGACGGATTCATTGTCGCTCAGGTCAATACCTTTGACGCCAGCGGCATTTCGTCCCATATAACGGACGTCATCTTCACGGAAACGGATTGCTTTACCATTGGAAGCACCAATAATGATTTCACGTTCGCCATCCGTTAAACGAACACTGTGGAGTGAATCGTTATCACGTAGCGACACTGCACGAATTCCGTTGGTGCGAATATTTTGGAAATCGGATACTTTCGTCCGTTTGACAATTCCTTTAGCAGTGGTGAAGAATAAGTAACCTTCGTCAAAATTCTTAACGCTCATAACCGATGCTAATTCTTCGCCTTCTTGAAGATTTAACAAATTAACAATCGGAAGTCCTTTTGAATTACGACCGTAGTTCGGTACTTTATACCCCTTCATCTTATAAACGCGGCCTAAAGACGTGAAGAATAATAAGTAATCGTGCGTAGAGGTCGAAATAATCGAATCGACGACGTCATCTTCATTCATTTTGATACCTGTTTTACCTTTTCCGCCACGATTTTGCGAACGGTATACATCAATGTTCATGCGTTTGACATACCCATTGGTGGTGACGGCGATGATGACGTCTTCAACCGGGATTAAGTCCTCATCGTCGATGTCGTAATCACCGTAAACATCAATGTCCGTACGTCTTGAATCACCAAATCGTGTTTTAATATCCAACGCTTCATCAATCAAGATTTGATTTTGAAGATCGCTATTGGCGATAATTTGTTGATAGAATGCGATGGCTTTTTCGATTTCAGCCAATTCATCGTGAATTTTGTGTTGTTCCAAACCGGATAGGCGACGTAATTGCATCGCTAAGATGGCCTTGGCTTGAACGTCCGATAACGCGAATTTTTCCATTAAGATGGCTTCGGTGTTGTCATAACTTTCACGAATTGTTTTGACCACTTCATCGATATGATCGAGTGCAATGATAAACCCTTGTAACAAATGTTGTCGTTGAAGCGCTTTTTCCAAATCGAAATTGGTTTTACGAATCAACACTTCTTTTTGATGATTGAAATAATGCATCAATATTGATTTTAGCGGTAATATTTCTGGCTTGTCATCCACTAACGCAATCATGTTAATGCTGAAGGTCGTTTGTAGTTGCGAGTTTTTATACAAATTGTTCAAAAACACTTCTGGATTAACATCTTTTCGTAACTCCATGACAATACGCATGCCGTTACGATTGGATTCGTCGCGCAGATCGGTAATACCGTCAATTTTTTTGTCTTTTGCCAATTCCGCAATACGTTCAATCAACGTTGTTTTGTTAACTTGATAAGGAATTTCTTTGATGATAATCATTTTTTTGCCATTTGCCATTTCGTGTGTTTCTGATTTGGCTTTGACACGGATGATACCACGGCCTGTTTCATAACTTTCACGAACTCCACCGAGACCTAAAACGATACCACCGGTTGGAAAATCAGGGCCTTTAATAAATTGCATTAATTCTTCAGTCGTAATCTCGTGGTTGTGAATATACGCTATGTATCCATCAATGACTTCAGAAAGGTTATGAGGTGGAATGTTCGTAGCCATTCCGACCGCAATACCCGTCGCCCCATTCACAAGGATATTTGGAAATTTTGATGGCAATACTTTGGGTTCTCTTTCGGTTCCATCGTAGTTGTCGATAAAATCAACGGTGTTTTTCCGTAAATCTTTTAACATTTCTACGGTAATTTTATCCATTTTCGCTTCGGTGTAACGCATCGCTGCAGCACCGTCACCATCAACGCTACCAAAGTTACCGTGTCCGTTGACAAGCGGATAACGATACGAGAAATCTTGAGCCATGCGAACCATCGAATCATAAATGGCGCTATCCCCATGAGGATGATATTTACCCATGACATCCCCAACGATTCTCGCTGATTTTTTATAAGCTTTATCGGGGTATACCCCTAATTCATCCATACCGAATAAAATACGTCGATGAACCGGTTTTAATCCGTCGCGAACGTCGGGAAGAGCTCTGGCGACGATAACGCTCATTGCATAACTTAAAAATGAGGTTTTCATCTCGTTGGACAAATTAACTTCAACTACTTTATGCCCAACAAGTGGGGCCAATGTTTCTTTATTTAGATCATCCATGTTTTACCCCCTAAACATCCAAATCGCGTACATATTCCGCGTTATTTTGAATGAATTCACGACGTACTTCGACATCGTCTCCCATGAGCATTGAGAACACTCGATCCGCTTCCATCGCATCATCGACACTTACTTGTAAAAGTGTTCTGGTGGATGGATCCATTGTGGTGTCCCACAATTGTTCGGGATTCATTTCACCAAGCCCTTTATACCGTTGAATGGATGGTTTCCCACCGAGCTTTGCTAAAATGGTTTCTAATTCTTTTTCTTCGTATGCGTACTCAATTGTTTTACCTAATTGAACTTTAAACAAAGGTGGTTGAGCAATGTACACATAACCGCTTTCAATCAATTGTTTCATATAACGGAAGAAGAACGTTAACAATAAAGTTCGGATATGAGCGCCGTCAACGTCAGCATCGGTCATGATGACGATTTTGTGGTAACGAGCAGAACCGATTGTGAATTCATCGCCGATGCCAGTACCAAACGCTTGAATCATTGATAAAATTTCTTTATTGGCCAATGCTTTGTCCAAACGTGCTTTTTCAACGTTTAAGACTTTACCACGTAGCGGAAGAATCGCTTGGAATTCCGAATCACGACCTTGTTTTGCAGAACCACCAGCGGAATCTCCTTCGACGATGTATATTTCTGATTTTGTCGCATCTTTTGAACGACAATCCGCTAATTTGGACGCAAACCCTAAGGAGTCTAGCGGTGATTTACGGCGTGTTGCTTCACGCGCTTTTTTAGCAGCGATTCGAGCACGTTGGGCCATGATTGCTTTTTCGATGATGTTACGAGCGGCAGCTGGGTTTTCCATTAAGAAACGTTCCAAACCTTCGCCCATGATGTTACTAACAACGCGACGAACATCGGTGGATCCTAATTTGGCTTTCGTTTGTCCTTCAAATTGTGGGTCAGGATGTTTGATGGAGACAATTGCAATCAAACCTTCACGCGTATCTTCGCCGAGCAACGATTCGTCTTTTTTAAAGATGCCACTATTTTTCCCGTAGTTATTTAACACACGGGTTAATGTCATCTTAAATCCTTCTTCATGGGTTCCCCCTTCAGGATTGGTAATGTTGTTCGTAAACGGATAGATATTAGCTGCGTATCCAGTGTTGTATTGCATGGCGATTTCAACGGTGATGTTTTCTTCTTCACCTTCGAAATAAGCTACAGTGGGATGAGCCAACTCTTTTCCTGTATTCAAAAATTCGACGTATTCACGAACGCCACCTTCGTAACAATAACTCTTAAACTCGACGTTTCCTGTGATTCGAGAGTCTTTAATAGAAAAGCGAATTCCCTTGTTTAAAAACGCCAGTTGTTGAATTCGGTTCCGTAAGGTTTCGTATTCAAAAACTTGAGATTCTACAAATATTAGAGGATCCGGTAAAAACGTGACGATTGTTCCGGTTTTATCCGTATCGCCCGTACAGGTTAATTCTTTTTTGACAAATCCGTGTTCAAATCCAATTTCATAGATTTTTCCGTCTTTATGAATTTCAACATTCAAGTATTCGCTCAATGCATTGACGACCGAAGCACCGACACCATGAAGTCCACCTGAAACTTTATACGACTGATGGTCGAATTTACCCCCGGCATGCAAAACCGTATAAACCGTTTCAACGGTTGGACGTTTCGATTTTGGGTGAATATCAACGGGAATTCCACGTCCGTTGTCATCGACACGAATGATGTTTCCAGGTAAAATCTCGACGTTAATCTCGTTCGCAAACCCAGCCAAAGCTTCGTCTACGGAATTATCAACGATTTCCCATACCAAATGATGCAATCCGCGTGGTCCGGTTGTCCCAATGTACATCCCCGGACGCTTTTTTACCGCTTCCAACCCTTCAAGAATTTGAATGTTGTTTGCATCATACTTTCCGTTCATAACTTTATTGTCCATGGTGCATATCCTCCTTGATATATCCTTTAACAACTCGAAAGAGTTTCGATTGTTGTAAAATGTCGTTTTCAATTCCAGGTAATCCTGTTGCCGTAATGATGGTTTGTCCGCCTTTGTTGAGTATGAAACGTAATAATCGATTCTGTTTTTCACTATCTAATTCACTGAGCACATCATCTAACAAAAAGATTGGTTTATCGTTTTTCTGTTTTGAGATGTAATCAATTAAAGCTAAATTAACAGCCAATACCATCAACCGTTGCTCCCCTTGAGAGGCTACCCCTTTGGCAGAATGATCTGAGATAAAAAAATCATAATCATCGCGATGAGGACCGTACGTTGTCATCCCTTGATAAATATCGGATTTATAACGCATTTTAAGCGATTGGAAGACGCTTTCTTGAATCGAGGGTAAATAGACTATCGATAACGAATCTTTCTTTGTTGCCAAAAATTGATAGTTTTCCGTAGCGGTTTTTCCAATTGACTCAATAAACAGTTTCCGCGTTTGTATAATCTTTTCTGCCACACCGGCCAGTTGTTCTGTTAAGACATCCAACAGACGTTCGTCAAACGTTGTTTGTGACTGGCTTTGTTTCAAAAATTCGTTTCGTTGTTTCAAAATGTATTTGTAATCAGAAAGATCTTTTAAATACTGTTTATCAATTTGTCCCAGAATGATATCAAAAAAATAACGGCGACCATTGGGAGAGCCCTTCACAAGATTTAAATCTTCTGGGGCAAACAATACAATATTTAGATTCCCAACATAATCGCTCAATCGTTTTATTTCTTGACCATTGACCAAAACTTTCTTTCCAACTTCAGATAAAACAATCTGCAATTCGGTTTTTCGGTCTTTGGTCATGACAAGTGCTTTAATTTTTGCAAATTCGGTTTGAAATCGAATAAGATCTTCATCATCGCTTCGGTATGATTTTGATAAACCTAAAACGTAGATGGATTCCAATAGATTGGTTTTCCCTTCGCCGTTAAGCCCAATCAAAAAATTCAACTGCGAACCGGGATTAAATATCTGCTTAGAATAATTACGAAAATCTTGAATAACTAATTGTTCAATCTTCATACCTTATCGCTCTACTATATAAGGCTCAGAATCATTTATGACAACGGTATCGTTTGGGTATAATTTGCGACCACGACGTAGTTCAAGTTCGTTATTTACTAAAATGTTATTTTCTGATAAAAAAAATTTTGTTTCTCCACCGCTTGATATAAAATCGGCAAATTTTAAAAACTGTCCAAGGGTAATATAGGGGGTTACAATTTTTATCCGTTTCATTCCGATTCCTCCGGATTTCAAAAACAAATTTTATATATAATATTATATAATATTTATATATAATTTTCAAGGTTAATTTCGAGAAATCCGAAAGTATTCACATTCTATTTTTAGATTCAAATAATTAAGAAAAAAAGCCTCCGTAATTAAGAGGCTTTATTGTTATTAACTTCTTTTTTTAACAATTAATTCAAGAAAATCACACATCGTATAAAGCCAATGTCGATCTAAATGAACGGTGTCGAGAATAATATTAATCTTGTTTTGTTTATAAGCAAATCGTAAGTATTTTGAAACCGTCATTCCGGTTGTGAACAACATATCACCGGCTAGTTTATTCGTACCTTCCTCGCTGACAATTAACGAGATATTCGTTTTGGATTCCACGATTTTCTCAACGTCAATTTTCGTAGCTAGGTGTTCAAATAACTTCTCATACATATAAATTTCAAGATTAGGATGATAACTGCCAAATCGATCTAAAAATTCATCGAGTAACGTGCGAATATCGTTTGTAGAATGAATTTTTGAAATTTTAGTATGCATCTCCAGTTTAACAAAATCATCTTCAATGTACGCTTCATCAATGTATTTTGAAACCGTTGCGCGAACCTTAACCATCGGTTCATATTCTGGTTCAATTCCTTGTTGTCGTCTAATCTCTTCTTGCAAAATACGCATGTATAAATCCATACCGACAGAATCAATAAACCCAGACTGCTCAGCACCCAATACATCTCCAGCACCACGAATAGACAAGTCCCTAACAGCGATTTTAAAACCGCTTCCCAACTCTGTAAATTCCTTAATGACTCGCAAACGTTTTTCTGATTCCTCTGTAAGCACTTTATTTTTTGCGTACATCAAGTAAGCATAGGCGATTCGGTTTGATCTCCCAACACGGCCTCTGATTTGATAGAGCTGAGACAACCCTAACCGATCGGCGTCGTGAATAATCAGTGTATTTGCGTTGGGTATGTCAATCCCGGTTTCTATGATGGTTGTCGAAATCAATACATCAATATCTTGGTCAATAAAACGAGAAACAACATTTTCTAAGTGTGTTTTGTTCATTTGCCCATGAGCTATATCAATTCGTGCAGACGGTATTAATTTTTGTATTTTTGTGGCAATTAAATCTATATCATCAACACGATTGTAAATATAGAATATTTGCCCACTTCTGGCGAGTTCCCGTTCAATTGCATCTTTAATAATTGTGTCGTTTCTCTCCAAAACATACGTTTGAATGGGGTACCTATTTTCAGGTGCGGTTTCTAATAGCGACATGTGTTTCACACCCATAATAGCCATTTGTAAGGTTCTAGGAATAGGGGTTGCAGATAAGGATAAGACATCGATATTGACTTTCATTTCTTTAATTTTTTCTTTGTGTTCGACCCCGAATCGTTGCTCCTCATCAATAACCAAAAGTCCTAAATCCTTGAATTCAATGTCGTTGCTCAAAATTCGGTGAGTGCCGATCAACACGTCAATTCGTCCCTCTTTGACATCCTTTATTATTTGTGTTTGTTCCTTTTTTGAAACGAATCGATTCAACAATTTAACATTAATACCATACTTATCCATTCGATTGAAAAATGTATAAAAATGTTGTCGTGATAATACGGTTGTCGGTGCCAAATAAGCAACTTGCTTATTGCTTAAGACGGCTTTAAATGCCGCTCTTAACGCCACCTCGGTTTTCCCGAATCCAACATCACCACACAACAATCGATCCATCGGTTGGATACTTTCCATGTCTTTTTTTACGTCGTCAATCGCTTTGAGTTGGTCCGGTGTCTCCTCGTACTCAAAATCAGCTTCAAAATCCGTTTGAAGCGAATTGTCTTGAATGAACGCATACCCTTCACTCTTCTCGCGTAGCGCATATAAATTGATTAGTTTCTCGGCAATATCCTTAACCTTCGTTCTGACACGTTGTTTCGTCTTTGCCCATTCTGTACTTCCGAGTTTATTCAGCCTCGGCGCAAATCCCTCACTACCGGCATACTTTTGAATTTGTGATACTGCATCGACGGGAATGTATAATTTATCTCCATCGCGATATGCAATATGAATATAATCGTTTTTTGTTTGTCCAAGTTCCATGGTTGTAATTTCTAAGAATTGACCGATTCCATAATCGTTATGAACGATAAAATCCCCTGGTTTTAATTCATTGACCGATAGAACCCGTTTTGTGTTTTGATAAACAGAAACGTAACGACTCTTTTTTGAAGTGATAGGTTTTTTCTGTAGAGACCGATCCGTAAGAACCAAAAGTGATGGCTCTTCGAGCTCTAAATCGAAATATCCATCCGTCGAAACAATCGAGATACTATAATCGATGATGTCATCGTTTTCTGTAATAATACGTGATTGGATCCCTTGTTCATCCAGCCATTCATGAATATGATCTCTCGTTTTGTAAGAGGTTGTAGCGATGATAATGGTTTTGTTTAGTTGATATCGTTTTAAATCGCGAATCAATTGTTGCTCATTGCCATCGTATTTTGTTGGTTCTTTGCTAAATAACTTCCAATAATTTTGAAATTCATAGCGATAGTCGTGCGACAAAAAATCCATACAAATGGGATGGTTTCGAATAACATATTGAAAATCATAATAGAGTTCAAAATCCATTTTCGGATAGTCATCGACGGTTGAGTACCAATCGCTGACTTCTTGCGTGATTAAATCATAGTGATCCAAAGCCCGGTGATAATCGTAAACCATCACGATTGGATTTTGAGCATAGTCCAAAAGTGTCGATCGTTCATCAAACATCATGGGAATGTAACGTGTCAAGCGGTCTAGTTCCGTATGGTTCATCAACGATTCTTGATCCGATGCTATTTTTTCGAGTGATAGATGCGAAAAAGCAATCTGATTACGCTTCAATTCAATCTTACTTACAAGGTTATTCAAATCGTCTTCATTATAAAAGAATTCATACATTGGCAATACATGAACCTGGTCGATGGATTGTAAAGAGCGTTGCGTTTCAACATCAAACACTTTGATTTTATCGAGCGTATCGCCAAAAAAATCAAGACGATACGGTTTTTCTTCGTTAAGCGGATAAATATCGATGATTCCTCCACGATGTGAAAAATCACCGGGTTTTTCAACGGTGTATTCGCGCTTATATCCATAGTGAATCAAGGATTGAATGAAAGATTTCATATCGTAATCGTGGTTGATCTTCAATGTCATTAGTGCGTCTTTCCATTTTTGTAATGGAATCTGCGGTTTGATTGCACCACTTACGTGTGTGACGACAATTCGTTTCTCGTTGTTAAGCAGATGATGAATTGTGTTAATACGCTCCATTTTGAACTCGTGAGAGCTAACCAACAATTCTGTCGTAATAAATTCATCTTGAGGAAAAAACGAAAGAAGTTGAGGGTCCATGACATTCGATAAGTGATCATAGATCAATTGTGCTTTATAAAGATTCGGTGTAATCACAAAAACCGATTGATCGGATGAAAAAAAGGCATCAAGAATTAACAACACCATCGATTCATCGCTCAATTCGTTAATAAGAACGGATTGATTCGTGTTTAAACTTTTAAGAAAAGACTTAAAAACCGGTTTTTGATTTACATAATTTAGTAATTGATGCATGCGTATCACCTCATCCAATGAACGTCGTTTTGGCGAGTTTATTCAACTCGCCGGGGTATATTTAGTTCGTTATTAGTATATCACAAAATCAGGTTATGAGAACGTTAATCGATTTGAAATAGTTATTTTTGTTTTTGAATTCGATACGCTATCGGTAAAATCCAGGAATAAGGAATGACTTTAACTAAGAAACGTAAAACGTTCATACTGAATCCAGGAACAATCACCGCTTTGCGACGAATCATTCCTTTTACCGCTATTTTGGCACATCGTTCTGCGCTCATTCCTTTTAATCCTTGTGATGTTTCGGCTACTTGGGCAAATTCAGTATCAACCGGGCCTGGGTTTAAGGTTAAAACACGAATGGGTGATTGCTGCTTTTTCAATTCATAATTGACGGATCTTGAAAAATATAAAACATACGATTTAGTCGCTGCGTACGTTGCCATCAATGGGGTAGGCAACATACCCGCCATACTGGCAACGTTCATAATAACGCCTTTTTTCATCGTCTGAACGAATAATTTCGTTAAAATCTGTACTGCGACAATATTAACATCAATCATCGAAAGTTCTTGAGCTAACTCAATGTTCGTAAAATGATTTACTTTACCAAATCCGGCATTGTTAATGACCATTTCGATATCATACGATTGAACCGATTGATGCAATTGAACACATGCCTCTTGATTAGAAACATCCACAATCTTTACCACAACGTCGATATCGTATTGGCTCACCAAAGCAGATTTGACATCATTCAATTCTTTCTCGCGACGAGCGACTAAGATTAAATTGATTTTCTTTTTCGCTAGTTCAAACGCAATCGCTTTACCAATACCGCTTGAAGCCCCTGTTATTAATGCATACATGATTTATTCCCCCTCATTTACTTCGAAAATAACCGTTGATTTCGATGGAAGTAAGGTTATGTCATCGAAATCATCATTGTTGCTTAAATAAAGAATCGTTCCATCAATATCGGAAATATCGTAATCAGCTGATCCAAAATTATGAATAACCAATACGTTTTGACTCCATTCTCCGGACGTGAACGATCGATAAAATCCTTGAATATGCTCCGTGTTGTCCTCGTAAGGAGAAAAACTGTTTCCATACTTCAACGCCATATTGGCATTTCGAAGTTGAATCAAGTTTTGATAATGACTGAATAGGGAGTTGGCATTGGCTTGTTGCTCATAAGCTGTAGCGATTTCTGCATTATCAAGTCTCAATTGTGCTAAGGTTGCGCTCAACGAGTCAACCCAATCACATTGATAGTCGTCACCCCATAGGAATTCAAGTCGACGAGTTTCATCCCATATGGTCGGCCCTTGAGCTTTAACACCCTTCATACCCAATTCTTCTCCATAATATAGGATGGGGTTGCCAGGCAAGGTCAATAACATTTCAGCTGCCAATCGTAACTCTTCATCGGTAACGCCATTAAAAGAAGCGGGTCGGTCCATATCGTGGTTGGTGATGAACGGCATGGCAATAAAATCAGGATTAATCTCCGCATACGCTTTGTATACGTTGTTTAATACCGCAACGTAAGCGGCGTTGCTTTCTTTGGTAAATGATTTACTGATTCGCGACGCCGAAGGAAAATCGATAGGAGCATCAAAAGCGTCGTAGTACTCTGAAAGCATTCTGAAATCGGATTCTTCGTAAATTTCACCAATGATGAAAACATCTTCGTCATAATCTTTAATTTGTTGAGTTAAAACTTGAAGGAACGAAATATTGGCTTGATAGGTGTACGTCATCGATAAGTATTCGTTTTTTCCAAATAAATGTTGAGCAGCATCCACACGAAACCCTTTGACGCCTTTATCAATCCAAAACTTGGCAACATCTAAAATCATTTGATTGACGTCGGTGTTCGTCATGTTTAAATCCGGCATTGACGAATTGAAATACCCAACGTATTTTTCATTTCCGGCGGTATGCCATATTGTCTGATACCACGACCCAAGCAACCCTAGTGTGTTTGTTGAAGCGGGAACGAAATTGTAATAATTTTTATACGTTGAATCACCTTCTAAAGCTGCTTGAAACCAAGGATGTTGACTCGATGTATGATTAATCACAAAATCAATCATAATTTCTATTCCATAATTTGCGGCGGTTGCGACCAGGTTTTCAAAATCAGCCATCGTACCATAATCCGAATTGACATCATAATAATCGGTTACATCGTACCCATGATAGCTCGAAGCGGGATGGATTGGCATCAACCATAATGTTTCGACGCCTAACGAACTTAGATAATCTAATTTAGCCGTGATCCCATTGAAATCTCCAATCCCATCTTGATCGGAATCCGCAAAACTGCGGACGAATATTTCATAAAAGACACGATTATCTGGATAGGTTGATGAAAAATCAGGTGCCGTGGTAGTCTCTGTACACCCTATAAATCCTAATAATAACAGGAGAAGAACTCCTGATAGAATGATTTTCTTCATAATATACCTCTCAACATAAGACGTGCTTATCCTTTATTATACTATAGTTTTAACATCTTGTCTTAAACCAAAAAAAAGATGGAAACCGTTAAGTATCCATCAAGATTCTTTTTTTGGATTAAAGTCATTCATAATTCCATCAAAACAAACCCCTTGATTAAACGCATCGAGAATCTGATTGGACAGAATGAATATATCGTTCATGTGTTTTTGTTGCTCTTTAGATAACCTGCTTAGTACATAATCTTTTACATCATGCTCATCATCGCGGTCAATACCGATTCGAAATCGTTTAAACGTATTCCCAATATGGGATATGATCGATTTCAATCCATTGTGTCCACCAGCACTTCCTTTTTCTCTCAACCGAATTTTACCAAATGGTAAATCCAAATCGTCGGAGATAACCAAAACATCCTCTGGTTTTATTTGGAAGAAATTACAGACAGCGGAAACGGATTGTCCCGATAAATTCATGTATGTTTTAGGTTTTAACAAAATGGTATCGTCAAGACGAACCCATTCTCCTTGAAATTTGGTATCTTTCTTAAATTTCAATTGATGGAGTTGTGCAAATGCATCGATGATCATAAAACCGATGTTGTGTTTTGATTTGGCATATTCCTTACCAGGATTGCCTAATCCCACAATAAGTTTCATACTTAGTGCCGTTTTGGTTTGATGACGATGAAACGGTTGGGTTCTTCCCCTTCTGATTCTGTCGTTACATCACGCCAATCAGATAATTTTGTATGAATTACACGACGCTCATAAGCGTTCATTTTGCCCAATTTTGCAGGAACTTTGGTTCTTGCGACTTCCTTGGCGGTTTTCGTCGCTAATATTTCAAGTTGTTTTTTACGTTGTTCTTTGTATCCGCCGATATCAACGCTGATTAAGTAATGTTCTTCTGTGAAAACATTGATGTAGTTTTTAATCAATGTTTGAATGGCGTCAAGGGTTTTTCCGTTCTTGCCAATCAAAATCGAATTATCTTCAGCATTGATCATAAACAAAATTTCTTTTTCGCCTAAAATTTTACCTTCGACAAACGCTTCAATTTGCATATTGTGAAGGAGTGTTTGTAAATACTTGATGCCATCTTTAACCACATCAAATCGAATGGTCGCTTCCACAACAAAGGTTTTATTCAGCCGTAAAAAACTGTTTTTTTCTTCAACAACGCGCAATTCAACATAATCCTTGTGGATTCCTAGTTCCTCTGCAGCTTGTTTAATGGTAGCATCGTTGATTGCTTTTGCTTCAAAACGAATCGATTTCATAACTATTCCCCCTAGTAATTGTTGCGCATTTGTTCCATTTTGGCACCCATCTTACGATGGCTGATCCAGCTTTGGAATAATTGATAAACGTTACCAATAATCCAATAGAATGCGATACCAGCATTACCGATAGCAATGTACGCCATCATGAAAACCATAAAATACATCATGTACTTCATTGTTTTTTGTGTTTGTTGTTGTTGAGCGTTTTGATAACGGTTGTGTTTTTGTTGAGCGCTTGTCCGTTTGGTTGTTAACCATTGGCTTAAAAACATGGTTCCACCAACGATAATGGCCAGCGGTAAGTTTGCCAACCATGCCGTATTTCCAAGATTCGTCCATAAAAATGTCGTATTCATGGTTGCTTCCGTATGTCCCCAAATATCCATTCCGGTTAACGGGAAGCGTTGAACAACTTGGTACATCGCAATAAAAATCGGCATTTGCATAAGCGGCATGAGACATCCTAATAAGTTGATTTTATACTTTTTATAGATATCCATTGTTTCCATTTGCATCCGTTGTTGCGACGCTTGATCGGTACGGCCTTTGTACTTTTCTTGGATTTTATTAATCTCTGGTTGAGCAATTTGCATTTTTAACGTTAAGTCGTTGCTCTTAGCATAGATCGGCCAACCCAACGTACGAATCGTAAGCGTCATGATTAACAAACCAATCCAATAGTAATACGTATCGCCTAATAGACCAAACAAATTACTAGCATAAAACGTAAAACGACCGATTTGAAGAATAATCCATTCCCAAGCGCCGGTTTTTTCACCAATCGGTGTTTGATAAACCGATGCGTAAAGCCCTGTTTGCGTTTTTGCGGTTGCTTCGTTATCAACAAAATCAACACGAACAGTGTACTCTTCTCCAACCCATTCTAGATAGCCGTCTTTTTCAACGTTATCGTAGTTGTCGAAATTGGTTGCGTTACCCAATAACACAATAACTTGTGAGTAGGTAGAAGCAGCGGTATCACTGGTTGCGTTGTCTAACGTAACGATTGATTCATAATTTTTAAAACTAACTTCTCCGGTTTTAGTGCCACAAGCAGTTAAAGCAAATAATAAAACAATTGCCATGAAAACCGTCAATAATCCTTTTCGTTTCATCTGTTATTATCCCTCTAATAATTTCGCACGTGCGAATAGTTTGTGAAGATCATCGGCGATTTCTTGATAACCAAGTTGGTTCGCTGATGGTTTAACAACAACAAAAAAATCAAAATTGTTCTTAAAACGATGGTTCGAGATGACATCACGAACTCGTCGTTTGGCTTGATTGCGTTTTACCGCATTGCCAAATTTTTTAGGAACACTGATGGCAAAATGCATATGGGGGTTGTCATGGTTTTCTTTGCGATAAATTACAAAATAAGAATCCCCAACGCTGTTTTTCGCCTGAATGATTTTTTCTATATCTGTGTTTTTTTTGACGTGATAATCTCGATTCACGTTCATCTCTCCTTAGAAAAAACAAAAATCACCAAGAACTATATTATTCAGGTGATTTCAGGTTTTAATATAAGTTGGTGTTTTTTATACAGTTTTAACGATCGGATACGGTGAGTGATTGACGACCAGCAGCACGACGTCTTGCTAAAACTTTGCGTCCATTAGCGGTAGCCATTCTAGCTAAAAACCCGTGAGTTCTTACGCGTTTGATTTTACTTGGTTGATATGTTTTCTTCATAGTCAACACCTCCTGTTTCGATTCCAAAAACCATGCTTCATTATTATACGAGATTTTCACATATCTGTCAATAAATAAAATCGCTCAAAATCGAAAATCAAAACTTCACTTTCTTTCCACAATCGTTTTTCGCTAAAATTAGCACTTCTTTTTATTTTTCCCCTTATCCACAAACGTGGGGGAAAACCAGTTTTGCACCAGTGTGGAAAACTCGTTATTTTGGCTAAATATCTTTGTGTTTTTTCCACATTGAAGTGTTAATTATCGTTTATTGTTCGAAATTTATCCACATTTTTTGTGGAAAACTTGACGATACATTCTTGAATAAGGTGTGATATATTTTAAGTATGATAAGAGGTATACGCGATGAATAACTACGATAACATTTGGGAAAGCATTAAATCAAAACTTCAAATCACTCTAGAAGACGATGCGTTTAATGAGAATTTTGGATTCATTAATAGCGTTTTCAAAGTGGTCAATAATAACATTTATTTGGTTGTTCCTAACTCGTATATCAAAAACAAAATCGAAACCTTTTACCTCAATCGATTAAATGTTATGTTAAACGAGCTTGTTACCGAAAAACATCTATTTAAAATATTGACCAAAGAACAAGCCTCAGAAGAATTATCAAAAACAGCTTATAACATCACTTCTCCAGAAACAGGATTAGAAAACAAATATAAATCTGGATTGAACAATTCTTATACCTTTGATAATTTTGTTGTGGGTGCATCCAATCGATTAGCGTATACATCCGCTATTAAAGTTGCCGATCAGCCTGGCGAAATTTCAAATCCGCTCTATATTTTTGGTGATGTCGGTCTTGGAAAAACACATTTAATGCAATGTGTGGGTAATTACATTTTAGAAAATGACATCAATAAGAAAGTTTTATATGTAAAAACAGATCAATTTATCGAAGATTATGCGAAAGCCACGCAAAAAAAATCATTTGATGAGTTTTCTAAAAAATACGAAAACGTCGATATTTTATTGGTCGATGATATTCAATTCTTATCTGGTAAAAACCAATCTCAACTTGAATTCTTTAAAATATTTGAAAAATTAAAAGAAGAAAACCGACAAATTGTTATTACTTCAGATCGTCCTGCACAAGAGTTGTACGATATCATGTCGCGTTTAACCAGTCGTTTTCAATGGGGTTTGTCGGTTGATATTAACAAACCCAATCTAGATCATCGTATCTTGATTTTAAAAAAGAAACTTCAAGCCGAAACATCCGATCCCAATTTGATTCCCGATGAGGTGTTAGAATACATCGCCAGCATTTTCGATAACAATGTTCGTGAACTAGAAGGAGCGTTGAAACGGGTATTGTTCTATTGTACCGCTTTCGATTATGCATTTACCATCCCAAACGCCGAAGAAGCTCTCAAAAATCTGATTAATTCGAAAAATATTTCTAATAAATCAGTTAATGAAGGTAATTTTAATACCGTTTTGGATGTTGTTAGCGCTTATTATCATATCACGCCAACGGATTTGTTATCCAATAAACGACAAAAGAAATACGTCTATCCCAGACAAGTCTCTATGTACATATTAAAAGAAGTATACGATCTTACTTTTAAGAAAATTGGACAGATTTTTAACAACCGTGACCACTCAACGGTCATCTATAGTATCGAACAAATTACCAACGATATTCAAACGGATCAAGATAAAAAAACCGATATTGAAAAGTTGTTGATAAAATGTGGAAAAAAATCGTAAAATGTGGACGTTTTTACACGATAATAATGTACTTTAACCGCTAAATATGGTATAATATTTAGTGTCAAGATATTACTTTTCAACATTGTAAACAGACCTAATAGTAATAATAACAAAAAGAAAAGAAATAAATAATAATAACCAGGAGGTTGCTTATGAACTTTACGATTAACAAAGAAGTTTTGCTTAATAATTTACTTGTTGCTCAGAAAGCTTTATCGACCAAAACCCCAGCACCTTATCTTCAAGGTATTAAATTAGAAGTTTATCAAAACGAATTAATTATGGTAACAAGTAATTCGGATATCTCGATTAAATTATCTTTGAAGGACGAAAGTTTACAAGTTGAATCCGTTGGAGAAGTTTTGATTCCAGGGAAATATTTTGTAGAATTGATTCGTAAATTGGACGGCGATATCATTTCACTGTCCGTCATTGACGACAATGTTTTAAAGATCGTAGCTGGAAAATCAGACATCACTTTAAACATGTTGAACGTCGAAGATTATCCGCATATTGATTTTATCGTCAACGACAACCCCATCAAAATCGAAACCAAAGTGATGAAATCCATCATCAAACAGACAACCTTTGCTACATCCGCTATTGAAAACCGGCCGATTTTAACCGGTGTCAATATTCGCGTTGACGGCGAACGGTTAGTAGCGATTGCGACCGACTCCTTCCGTTTGAGTCAAAAAGTCATTGATATTCCAACCAACCTCGATCAAATGAATGTTGTTATCCCAGGTAAGAGTTTGGATGAGCTTATCAAAATACTTGAATTGAATTTGGATGAAGTATTAATTCATTTAAACCACAAATCTATCTTGTTTGAATACGGAAACATCCTGTTTCAATCACGTTTGTTAGATGGAAACTTCCCAGAAACATCGAGACTAATTCCGGTTGAATTCCCAATCGTTATTAAATTTAACAAAAACGATTTATTTGTCGCCATTGATCGCGCCGCTTTATTATCAAGCCGCGAAACCAGTGCCAGCATTGTCAAATTGTTCTTAAGAAACGACAATGGTGTGGAAATTACATCGAACAGCCCGGAAATTGGTAAAGTTGTTGAAGAAGTAACACCGGTAGAAAAACCAATCGGCGTTCCGATTCGCATTGCTTTTAGTTCGAAGTATTTCTTGGATGCTTTAAAAACATTCAATTCGGATCAAGTTTTCGTCAAATTTACCGGTGAGATTCGTCCGTTCGTTATCGAAGGGGAAATGGATCCGGGATTGATTCAATTGATTTTGCCTGTTCGCACCGAATAAAAAACTATCTAAAACGCGGAGAAATCATTTCTCCGTTTTTTTTATGTTCGTATTGATTATAAAGGGGATAAATGATATTATCATATCGGCTTTTTTAAGGAGGACACTCATCATGAATAACACGTTTGATGTCATCGTTGTGGGCGCTGGCCCTGCCGGAATAATGACGGCGTATGAATTGTATGAATTGAATCCCAAAATTTCAATTTTGCTCATCGATAAAGGACACGATATTTATTCGCGTCGTTGTCCCATTTTAGAAAAAAAATTAAAAAAATGTCCCACTCGTCGTGATGGTGAAGCGGGATGTTTTCCTGCATGTTCAATCACCAGCGGGTTTGGTGGATCCGGAGCGTATTCGGACGGCAAATTCAATATTACCAGTGAATACGGTGGATGGATGACCGATTATTTGGATGAAGATGTCGTTGAAGATTTGATTCGGTATGTAGATGACATAAACCGCAAGTTTGGCGCACCAGAGGTTATCACCGATCCGACAACCGACGCTGTTCGGTCGATTGAACGTAAAGGGTTGGCTGTCGGGTTAAAATTGCTTCGAGGACGCGTTCGTCACTTAGGCACGGAAATCAACCTTCAAATCCTAAAAAACATCTACGAAGACTTAAAAACAAAGATTACAATGATGCATAAAACCGAAGTGATTGATTTGATTATCGAAGAAAACCGCATTGTCGGTGTTGAACTAGCCAATCATCAGAAAATTGAGACCAAAAACGTCGTTATTGTTCCTGGAAGAGACGGATCGCAATGGTTATCGGATTTATGTCAAACCTATCAAGTACCCATGCACGCCAATCGCGTTGACATCGGTGTTCGTGTTGAAACCAACAATGAAATCATGGAAGAAATCAACGAACATCTCTACGAAGGCAAATTTATCTATCGTACCTCGATGGGTACTCAAGTCAGAACGTTTTGTTCAAACCCTTCAGGACATGTTGTTATCGAAAATCACAGCGGAACCATTTTAGCCAACGGACACGCCTATAACGATTCCTCTTATGGATCAAAAAACACGAATTTTGCACTTTTGGTCAGTCATAATTTTACCGAACCATTCAATCAACCGAACGAATTCGCTCACGGTGTATCCCGTCTCGCAAATATGCTATCGAACGGCGCCATTATTATCCAACGTTATGGTGATTTGAAAAACGGACGACGCTCAACTGAGAAACGGATTAAAGAAGGTTTTGTCGTTCCCACTCTCAAAGAAGCGGTTCCTGGCGATTTAGGGTTGGTATTACCCTATAAGACGATGAAATCGATTATCGAAATGATTGAAGCGTTGGATCATGTTACTCCGGGCATTGCATCGGAACACACTTTGTTTTATGGGGTTGAAGCTAAGTTTTATTCCGCAAGACCCGAAGTTAACAATCATTTTGAAACCAAAATCGAGGGATGGTACGTCGGTGGCGATGGCGCCGGCATTACTCGTGGCTTAGCGCAAGCGGGGGCAAGCGGTATTTGGATTGCCCGCGCTATCGCTTCAAAATTTGCTCAATAATGAATGAAAGACCGAATGAAAATCGGTCTTTTTTCTATCATCATTTCTTTGTTTGAAACCCATTTGGATTATGTTATAATGGAGATGGTTTCTAAGAAGAGGTGTTTTCATGGGAAAAAGAGTTGTTGTTGTCGGAACCCAATGGGGCGACGAAGGAAAAGGAAAAGTCACTGATTTTTTAGCGACTCAAGCCGATGTCGTTGTTCGTAGTCAAGGTGGAAATAACGCTGGACACACCATTCTTTTTCATCATAAGAAATTCGCTTTACATTTTTTACCATCCGGCATTTTAAATCCGCAAATTACCAATTACATGACCAATGGCATGGTCATCGAACCCAAAGCGTTTTTTGATGAGTTAGCGATGTTAGAGACCCACAATATTCGTGATTACCGGTTATTTATTTCTGACCGAGCTCACATCATCATGCCGTATCATATACTCTTTGATAAAACATTAGAACGTTTAAAAGGATCAGAAGCAGTTGGCACAACCCAAAAAGGAATTGGACCAGCTTATACAGATAAAATTTCAAGAATCGGTATTCGCGTAGGTGATTTACTCAATCCTACTGTTTTTAAACAACGTCTTCAAAGCAATCTAGCAATCAATAATACTTACTTACGTTCGTTAGGAGTCGACCCTTTTTCATTCGACGACCTTTATGAAACCTATTTAGAATACGGACGAAGATTGGCTCCGTTTGTTACGGATACGTCGCTTCGTTTGAATCAAGACATTGAAGCTGGAAAGAAAATTTTGTTTGAAGGCGCGCAAGGCGTAATGCTTTGTGTTGAACAAGGAACGTATCCTTACGTGACATCCAGTTCCCCATCCGCCGCAGCGGTACCACTCAATGCTGGTATCTCTCCCATGTCGTTGACGGATGTTTTAGGTGTTACAAAAGCGTATTCAACCCGTGTGGGTGGCGGAGCGTTTCCAACTGAATTTGAAGATGAAGTGTCTCATCAAATTCGTGAAATTGGCCATGAATATGGCACAACCACCGGTCGTCCAAGACGAATTGGTTGGTTGGATATGGTTGTGTTGAACCACACAAAACGCGTATCAGGCCTAACAGGATTAGCCATCATGTTGCTTGATGTATTAACCGGAATACATCCATTGAAGGTTTGCACCCATTATGAATTAAATGGCAAAGCCATACATCATGTTCCTGGAAATTACGCCGATTTTCTATCCGTAAAACCGGTATATTTAGAGTTGCTTGGTTGGAATGAAGATATTACAAACGTGACATCATTTGACCAATTGCCGAAAAACGCTCAAAATTATCTGACAACCATCGAACGGTTATCCGGTGTACCAATCACTTTATTTTCAGTGGGTCCCGATCGTGAACAAACGGTCGTTTTAAAACATATATTTGAATAAATGGAGGAAGAAGACATGACGATTCAAATCGTTGGAAACCACGCCAAAGACAAAACCATGGAATCCAACATCTTAAAAATTTCGCAAGAAGCGAAAGCAGCGAAAGCACTCAATCCTAACGTGATTGATGCGACGGTAGGAATGCTCCACAAAGAGGACGGCAAACTTTTTAAATTCGCCCAAGTGGAGGAGTTACTAAGAGGATTAACAGATCCAGAAATGTATTTCTATGCACCTGTCAACGGCAGTAAAGAATTTTCAAACGGTGTTATCGATTGGGTCTATGGTCCGATGAAAGAAAAAATTCAAACCCAATTTCATCTGAGCGTCATTCCCACCACCGGTGGATCTGGCGCGTTAAGTAATGCCATTTACAATTTCAATGATTTCGGTCAAGCGGTATTGATTCCCAATTACTATTGGACTCCGTACGAAAACATCGCTGAAGAAGCTCACCTTTCAGTACAAACATTCCAAATGTTTGATAAAGACTACCATTTTAATTTAGCTGACTTTAAAGAAAAAGCATTGAATTTGGCACATAAACAACATCGTTTATTCTTATTGTTCAACGATCCTTGCAATAACCCAACGGGTTTTTGTTTAACGAAGACCGATTGGAAAAACGTCATTGCAGTTTTGAATGAAATCGCTCGCGAAGACATCCCAGTCATTTTGGTCCACGACAGTGCTTATATCGATTATCAGATGGTTCCACACGAACAATCCAGAAACGTCTATGAAGCATTTATGGATTTGGACGAACGCATTCTGGCAATTATTGCGTTTAGTGGTTCTAAAACATTTTCAATGTATGGATTCCGTATTGGTGCGCAATTAGGCATGTCAAAAAGCAAAGCCATCATGGACGAATTCAATCGCGTAGGTGATTATTCCGTACGCGCTCGCTTTTCAAGCGTAAGCCGTCCGGCAATGTCGGTTATTGGTAAGATTTTCTCTAACCCTGATCGGAAACAACAATTTATCGACGAAATCGAAGAAGCTAAGAAATTATTACGTCATCGAATTGAAAAATTTGAAGAAGTCGCAAAACAAGAAAACGTACGATTGTTACCATATGGCGGCGGATTCTTTGTAGGCGTTGAAACGAATAATCCCCACATATTCCAAGATTTAGTGAAAGACGGCGTCTTCATTATTTCAATGCCCGGAATGATTCGAATTGCGTTATCTTCCGTTAAATTATCGGAAATCGAACGATTGGTTAAAATAATTAAAAAACATATCTAACGATAGAACGAAAAAAAGGATTCGAAAACGAGTCCTTTTTTTCTTTGTTTGTTATCAGGGGTTCCTCTACGCAAGGAATGTGACTTTTCCACTTGTTAGAATCGTATACAAATCGACAATGAAGCCGATGAATCCGGCAAAGATAATCCATAAAATGCCAATAATTAATTTTCCTTTGGCGATTCTATAAATGCCGTATACGATGTTGTCTAAACCAGGTAAAGCCAAAATCACCTTGAGAATAAGAGGGAGACCGTCGATAAGTTTTACATATTCGTTCATCTGATCCCTCCTTTCAAGCGTGATTATAACACACCCAGAAACGATAGAAAAGGGGTTTTGATAAATTAATCGTTTTTTATTCTAGAGTTCTATCTACGGCTGTCGCGATTTTCCGGCATTTTTTAACCAAATCTTCGAATCGTTCCGGCTTCAAGGATTGTTGCCCATCGGATAATGCTTTTTCTGGTTCGGGGTGAACTTCGATGATTAATCCGTCCGCTCCAGCCGCAATGGCAGCCATCGATAAAGACTCGATGTATTCCCAACGACCACTTGCATGCGAAGGGTCGACAATGATGGGTAGATGCGATAATTTTTTGATAACAGGAATGGCGCTAATGTCGAGCGTGTTCCGTGTTGCGGTTTCAAATGTACGGATACCTCGTTCGCAGAGTATGACATTGGGATTACCTCCCGCCATAATGTACTCAGCGGACATCAACCATTCTTCAATGGTATTGGCCAAACCCCGTTTTAACAAAATGGGTTTAGTTGTCTTCCCTAATTCTTTTAACAATGAGAAGTTTTGCATGTTTCTCGCACCAATTTGAATGATATCAACGTTATCTAAAAATGCAGGCAAGTCTTCAATCGACATCAGTTCGCTAACCACAGGAATGTGATATTTTTCTTTGGCTTTTTTAAGAATGGATAACCCTTCAGGACCCAATCCTTGGAATGAATACGGGCTGGTTCTTGGTTTATACGCTCCTGCCCGTAATATGCTAGCCCCGGCAGCTTTAACCATCGGTGTGATGGTGTTAATTTGCTCTTCACTTTCTACTGCACACGGACCGCCCATGATGACGATGTTTTTTCCGCCAATCAAAACGCCCGAACAATCCACAATGGTATCGTCTATTTTGAATTTGCGATTGACTTTTTTAAATGGTTCTTGAACGCGTAATACCGTATCGACGAATTTGTAGGCGTATAAACTATTCGCATCAAATTTGGTCGTATCACCGATGACACCAAATATGGTAATGGATTCACCGATGCTCTCATGGATGTTGAAACCCATGCTTGTTAACGCACTACGTAACTGATTGATCTCTTGTGGGGTTGTTCCCTCTTTGAATTTAATAATCATGATGAATGATTCCTCTCTAGCAATACGTTTATTGCTTCTATGTATCCGTTGAAACCTAACCCAGATAGTTGTTTAATGCAGGCGGGTTCGATGACCGATAGTTGTCGAAACCCTTCTCGTTTTTTTATGTCCGACAGATGAACTTCGACCACTGGGACCGAAATGCCTTTTAGACAATCGTACAAAGCATAGGAATAATGCGTCAACGCCCCTGGGTTGATGATAATGCCTTGAACTCTGTTGCGATATCGTTGAATCCAATCAATTAGTTTTCCTTCATGATTGCTTTGTTTAATGATGACGCTCACACGCCGCTTTTTAGCTTCGTCGATGATGACTTTTTTTAAATCATTGTAGGTCTTAGTTCCATATATGGCGGGTTCTCGCTCTCCCAACATATTTAAATTTGGACCATTAAGAATGATAATACGCATAAAGCTTCGCCTCGATTTCTTCTAAAACCATTTTTCGATTCGGTTGTGTTTTTATGGTAATATCCGCCGCTGATTGATAATAAGGAATCCGTTTTTTAGCTAATAATTCTACATCCTCCGAGGACTTAATAAGGGGCCGATTATGAATATCTTTTCTCATTATTTCGTGGTAATCTTTATCAAGATAAATGAGAATTCCGTTTTGTTTCAAACGATGGACGACGGATGAATCCATAACCATTCCACCACCTGTGGAAACAATCAGAGAAGAACGTTTATATATTCGTTCAATCAACGATGATTCACAGTTTCGAAAATAAAGCTCTCCTTTTTGTTCAAACAAATCCGGTATGGAAGTTTGTTCTTCTTGTTCAATGGTTGAATCGGTATCGATGAGGGGTTTGCTAACCAATGAAGAAAGTTGTTTGGCATAAGCGGTTTTTCCTGATAAAGGCATCCCGATAAAAACAACGTTGCATTGTTTTTCAAACAGATAATGGTAAATCGATACCGCCTTATTATGATCGATATTGGAATCATCCAAGAAGAGTTCTCGGCTTGCCTTTGCTTGCATGACGAGCATATAAAGTCCGTTGATAGCGGTGATGTTTCGTTTTTCTGCCTCGAGTAACAACGAGGTTCTTAACGGATTATAGATCAGGTCAATAACGGTTGTTAACTCTGGCATCGTATCGAGTGAAAGTGGATATGGATCATCGTTGTGCGGATACATGCCGATGGAAGTGGTGTTGATTAATACGTGGGTATTCATCTGTGAAGGCAATTCAGAAAACAAAACTTCATCCGATTGCTTTTTTGTACGACACGCTATCGTAATCGAGGCGGCACCCATGTTTTTCATCAACACTTTGGCGGTTTTTGAAGCGCCGCCGTTGCCAACGATAAGGATGTTTTTGTTTTTAATCACGACTTTATTTTTTTGAATCGTTTTAAATAATCCATAGTAATCGGTATTGTATCCAATCAGTTGTCCATCTTTTTTAACAACCGTATTGACTGCACCAATCGATTTGGCAATGCCATCCAATCCATCGAGATAAGGAATAATCGACTCTTTATACGGAATTGTCACGTTAAAACCAGAGTAATCTGTTCGAGAAAGAAAAGAAGATAAGTCATCAACTTCCCATAGTTGATATTGATCATCACCTAGCAGGGCATGTATTTGTGGTGATAGCGAATGCGATAAGGTTTTTCCAAGTAATCCAAACATATTATCGCATCCAATCCAAACCGTATTCTGAACTCATTAAATCCAATACAGCGTAATTTAAAGCCGCATTAATCACAAAGACAATCCGATGAACAATGGCAGGATCGTGACGTCCCTGAACCGATAAAACGGTATTTTTGAAATCTTTGATATTGACCGTGTTCTGCGGTTTTCCAATCGAAGAAGTGGGTTTAATGGCACAGCGAACGATGACGGGCATACCATTGGTGATTCCGCCCGTAATCCCGCCGTTATGATTGGTTGATGTTTGAACTTTATTATCCACGATGTGATACGAATCATTCGCCTCTGATCCCATCATATGGGTTAATTCAAACCCGCTTCCGAATTCAACGCCCTTTACAGCAGGAATGCTGAACAAGAGTGAAGACAGATAACTTTCTACGGATTGAAATAAAGGACTACCAATACCTGCTGGCATTGACATAATGGCACTTTCAACCACGCCACCCACAGAATCAGATTGATTTTTCGCATCCATTATAACGGCTTTCATATCGGTTTCAATCAAAGGGTTGATGACAGGAAAATCGGAGGTTAACAAACGTTGATATAAGGATTCATTGAGGTTTTCAAGCGTAAAACGATCGTCATTAACAGAATGAACTTGTTGAATATGCGAGACGACAGTAATTCCTTTTTTTAATAAGATCTGTTTGGCAATAGCACCGATAATCATCATCGCTACGGTTACTCTGCCTGAGAACATTCCACCTCCACGAGGATCGTTAAAACCTTGGAATTTGACATACGCCGGATAATCAGCGTGGCCGGGTCTTATGATTGATTTCAACTCATCATAATCTTGAGATTGTTTGTTTTGATTGCTGATGAAAAAAACAAGCGGAGCGCCAGTGGTTTTACCTTCATATAGACCCGATAAGACTTGGTAGGAATCGGATTCTTGACGCGGGGTAGAATAATCGTTTTTTGGACGACGTTTCTTAAGTTCGGACTCAATGAGAGTAAAGTCAAGTTCAATGCCACTGGCTAATTGATCAATGACAATGCCAATTCCGTCTCCATGAGATTCTCCAAAGAGTGTTATTTTTACTTTTTCTCCAAAACTATTCATGATAAAACCTTCTTTACAATTTATATTGTGATCGAACAATAACCGATGTACCGATTTCAGTCACATCGACGATTTTTAATAAATCTTTTCTTCCTTTTTTGTCCCGATTGATGTAGGGTTTTAATTCATCAAAACTGACGGGATCGCTGGTGGGAAGGTGGTATTTTTTTAAACAACCAATCAATTCGTTTTTTATCTGTTGATTGGATAGAATTTGAACCATACCAATTGAGACGGCTTCCCCGTGAAGGTATTTTTCATAATGGTAATACGACTCTAACGCATGACCAATCGTATGCCCAAAATTGAGTGATTGCCGTAAATCGGAATCAAATTCGTCCGCTTCAACGTATCGTTTTTTAATTTCAACCGATTTATGAATGAAGTAGACCCAGTTATCAGCCGGATTATCATTTTTTATTTTTTCAAAGAAGGGACGATCCGCAATCATTCCGTATTTGATCATTTCAGCCATTCCGGCATTAACTTGACGAGGATCTAGTGTCGATAGGGTCTGGGGATCGATGAAGACCTTTTTAGGCGGATAGATACATCCGATGATATTTTTAGCTTGATCCGTATTGATGGCTACTTTACCGCCGACGGATGAATCAATCTGAGCTAGCAATGTTGTGGGAATTTGAATAAAGTCGAGTCCGCGCAAGTAAGTAGCTGCCACAAAACCCGCTAAATCTCCCGTCACTCCACCGCCGATTGCGATAATACAAGCATCTTTTCGAATGGACTTTTCAATCAAAGAATGAATGATTTTTTCGTACTGAATCAATGATTTTGACGCTTCTCCCGAGGGAAATAAGATCAAACTATGTTGTTTGCAAGCATTTTTAACGTCATTGATGTAAACCATAGGAATTTTATCATCTGCGATAATGACGTAGTAACGTTCGCCGTCCAAATAATCCGCCAAATGTTTGAGTAATCCATTTTCAATAAGAACATCATAGGAGCCTAAATGTGATTTTATGATTATCTTTTCCATTTTAATCCTCCAAAAACGAAATCATACCACCTAGTTTTTGATAGTCTTCAAAAAAGCTTGGATAGGATTTCGAAACTGCTTCCGCGTGATGAATAATGAGCGGTGATTTTGCTCGTATTGCGGCGATTGCCAATGCCATTACAATTCGGTGATCGCCGTAAGAATCATAATGACCACCTTCAATCAAAGAAGTCCCTTTGATTTGAAGGGACGAATCACCCATCACCGATTCGACCCCCATTTTTTCTAGGGTTTCGTACATGGCTAATAATCGATTTGATTCTTTATACTTCAATCGCTGTGCATTGACCAATGTTGTATAACCTTCTGAAAAAGCGGCTAAAATTGCCAATATAGGGCCAATGTCGGGCGATTGACTTAAGTCAATCGTAGACCCAAAAGTGGTCGAATAATGGAATGTGATTCGTTGATCGTTCCAATCAAAACTACCATTCATGTCGTTAACAAAATCCAAGATTCGACGGTCGGGTTGTAACGATTGTCGGATCATATTTTGACAGGTTATGTCGCCACCCAACAAACCAGCAACGCCAAAGAATGCCATTTGCGAATAATCCCCTTCAATGGTTATGTGTGCAGCGGTATAGTGTTGATTACCGGGTATTAAATAGCGATTATTTTCTTGAATAACCTTAACCCCAAAACGAGCCAACATATCAATGGTCATTTCGATGTAATCTCGTGATTCTAACTCCCCCTCGATTTCAATGACGGAGTCATCTTTGAGCAACGGAAGTGCAAACATCAAACCTGAAAAAAATTGGCTGGAGATATTTCCGGGGATACGGTATAAACCGCAGGATAAATTGCCATTGATAATAATCGATTTCTCATTTTGAGCGTAGTACAAACCCCGTTCTGAAAACAATTTTTCATAAACTAACATAGGGCGCTTGAATAAAGTGGGTTTGCCCGTCATGACGATTTTATGTTTTGAAAGTGATAACAACGGAATCAAAAAACGAATGGTTGATCCTGATTCGTTACAATCGATGATGTTATCGTCAGCCACTTGAATTTTATTGACGCCATGGATAACAAGTTGACGATTGTTTTGGGTTATTTTGACACCGATTTTTTCCATTGCGGCAATCGTGGCGACCACATCTTCATTCATGGTGATGTTGTTAATAACACTTTTCCCTTTGGATAAAGAAGCAGCGATAATGGCTCGATGCGACTGACTTTTGGATGGGGGAATGACGACGCTTCCGGATAGGCGTCTAGGATGAATCAATACATTCATTCGTTAACCTCTTTCTCCAAACTCATTCGATTCGCTTTTGCTGCTTCCATGAGCTGAATTAATTTTTTTTCATCATCATTTTTTATGGCTTCTTCAAATTGTGTGAGCGATGTTTTAAACGCTTCAATTTTATCCAATAAATGTTGTTTGTTATGCAAAAACAAATCGCTCCATAACGTGGTATTTATCATCGCAATACGCGTTAAATCACGGTAAGAATCACCGATGAAGTTGGCTGTATCAAACGATTGATCATCGCTGTGCACCAATGCAAGCGACAACACGTGCGTCAATTGCGATGTATACGCAATAATCGTATCGTGTTTTTCAGGACTTAAGTACGAAATATGTGAAAATCCCATTTCGCGTGCCAAAAGGTCCGCTAAATCCAAGTGCTCGTTTTGATTGTAATCCATCGGACAGATGACGTAATTGGCGTGAGTGAAAATTGATGCAGTCGAAGCGCCGACGCCAATCTTTTCTCTGCCTGCAATTGGATGGGTAAAAATCAAATCAAATTCATACGGTATTTTCTTGATTCGACGAATCAATTCTGATTTAATTCCAGAAATTTCAATTAATACGATCGTTTTGGGGATTTCATGATAATGATCACGAATAAAACTGACCAGCGTTTGTGGGTACAAGCATAAATAGACGACCTCAACTTCGTCGAAAAAAGGAGCTAATTTTGTATAGCCTTGATGAATGATATGGTGGTTTTTAGCGTACTCAATGGCATCGGGATTCAGGTCATAACCAATCAACGTATGATGAGCATTTAATGCTTTGGCAATACTACCGCCCATCAATCCTAAACCAATTATTCCAATGTTCATATCATCACCCCTTGTTTTTATTATATTATTTTATCACAAAATAGTCTTTCATATACTGCTTTTATTATATTTGCTATAACCCGCCTTTATGAAACCGAAATTATCATGGTTTCCGTCCGATTTTTTCTTTTTATCACTCAAATCTTGTGATATAATGAATTCGATGAATTCACCCTTTTCTTTCACGTTAAATCAGTCACCAAAATGAACCTAATGGAGGTTTTGACCATGGCAAACCTGTTAGATGGAAAAGCATTAGCGCTTCTCTTAAGAGAAACCATTAAAAAAGAAGTTGATGCATTAGTTCAAACCAACGCCGTTCAACCACACTTGGCAGTGATTTTGGTCGGTGAAAATCCAGCCAGTCAATCCTATGTCCGAGGCAAAGAAAATGCATGCAAAAAGGCGGGTATCTTAAGCACAGTCGTTCGTGTACCCGATACGATTTCAGAACTGGAATTACTTGAGATTATCGATCGATTGAACGACGACACGACCGTACATGGTATTTTATTGCAATTACCGATCCCCAAACATCTCGATTCTGAAAAAATCATTAATCGAATTCGCTCTGAAAAAGACGTAGACGGCTTCACCAACCAAAACGTCGCACATTTAACCAACGGCAAACCGTATTTGGTTCCTTGCACTCCGTTAGGAATTATGCGAATTTTAGAACATTATCAAATTCCCATTCAAGGCAAACACTGCGTTGTTATCGGAAGAAGTTTAATTGTCGGAAAACCGATGGCTTCGCTCCTTCTCAACGCCAATGGGACCGTGACCATTTGCCACAGTAAAACACCGGATTTGATGGACGTTGCCAAAACAGCCGATATCTTGGTTGTGGCAATGGGCAAACCCAAAATGATTGATGGACGTTACGTTAAACCCGGTGCTACCGTTATCGACGTTGGTATTTCCAAAGTTGACGACGTTATCGTCGGTGACGTTGATTTTGATTCTGCAGAAGCGATGGCGGAGTATATTACTCCCGTACCCGGTGGAGTAGGACCGATGACCATTGCTTGTTTATTGGAAAACACGTTAACGTGCTACAAAGAATTGGTTGGTAAACAATCATGATTGATCGATACTCGCGACCCGAAATGAAATCAATTTGGAGCGAACAATCCAAATTTGATGCATATTTAAAAATTGAACTATTAAATGCCGAAGCACTTCACCATCAAGGAATTGTGACGAAAGATGAGTTGGATGCTCTTAAAAGAGACGCATCTTTTTCATTATCACGAATCAAAGAAATAGAACAAGAAACCAAACACGATGTCATTGCCTTCACACGAGCGGTGTCTGAATCGCTACAAGCAGAAAAACGGTTCATTCATTATGGATTAACCTCGACGGATGTCGTCGATACAGCCAATGGGTATTTATTAAAACAAGCCAATCAGCTACTCAAAAACGATTTGAATGAATTTTCTGCCATGTTAAAGAAAAATGCTTATCGATATCAATCCACTTTTTGTATTGGACGGACTCATGGAATCCACGCAGACATCACCGTATTTGGTTTGAAATGGGCGTTATGGTATGATGAGTTTCAACGACACATACGTCGATTTGAGGCAACTTGCCGCGACGTAGAATGTGGTAAAATCAGCGGCGCTGTTGGAAATTATGCTTTTACTGATCCGTTTGTTGAAACCTACGTGATGGATCAGTTGGGTTTGCGCAAAGCGAACATCTCTACACAAACACTTCAACGCGATCGACACGCCTATTATCTTTCTGTTATTGCGTTAATCGGCGCTACCATGGAAAAAATCGCTACCGAAATCCGTCATCTTCAACGTACCGAAGTATCGGAAGTATCGGAATACTTCACACTGGGTCAAAAAGGATCCTCTGCCATGCCACATAAGCAAAATCCCATTACGTCAGAAAACATAACGGGATTGGCTCGGATTTTAAGAAGTTACGTAACGCCCGCTTTGGAAGATGTGTCACTATGGCATGAACGTGACATATCACACTCGAGCGTTGAACGCATTATTTTACCGGATGCGACCACCGTATTGGATTATATGCTTAATCGGTATCAGTCCACATTAGAACGATTGTTGGTATACCCTGAACGGATGTTAAAAAACATTCAATTGACCAACGGTGTTATTTTTTCACAGCGTGTTTTGCAAGCGTTAATTGACAAAGGACTATCGCGAGAAGAAGCCTATGATTTTATCCAACCCTATGCACTCGAAGCCTATCAATCTAGTCAGTCGTTTAAAGCACTGTTAGAAGGTACCTCGTTTATAAAAGCCCATTTTTCAAAAGAAGAATTTGATGATTTGTTCACACTCGATTTTTATCAACGACATGTAAAAGAAATATACAGCCAAGTGTTTGGTAACGAGGATAGCTATGACCAAGTATAACTTCGATGAGATTATTTGCAGAAACAATACCTTTAGTGTTAAAAACGATTTTTGTCCCGAAAAAGATATGATTTCCATGTGGGTAGCGGATATGGATTTTGCCGTTGCTCCTCCGATTCTTGAAGCGATTCGATGTCGTGCCAATCATCCGATATTCGGTTACTCCTATATCCCAGATTCTTTTTTTGAAACGGTCAGCAACTGGTACGAAAAACGACATCATTATGTCTATGATCCGAAACAACTGATTCCGTTCTGTGGGGTTGTTTCTGCGTTATCGGTTATTTTGTTATCGTTGACCCAAGAGGGTGACGTTGTCACGCTTCAAGCGCCTACCTATATGAATTTTCCACCGGCAATTACCGGTATTAATCGAAAAATAGTTTACAACCAACTCATCAATCGAAACAACCATTATGAAATCGATTTTGATGATTTAGAGCGTTGTCTTAGTCAATCCAAGGTCTTTGTTCATTGCTCTCCTCATAATCCTACAGGACGTGTTTGGACGTTATCTGAACAAAAACGAATCGCAGAACTTTGTGAGAAATATCATGTATTGGTCATCAGTGATGAAATTCATTCCGATTTAATTATGCCGGGATTTTCGCACATACCGTTCATGTCGGTTTCTCACCTTGCGCCTAGCTATACCATCACCACCATCTCTGCGACCAAAACATTCAATTTGGCACATAACGGAATGGCGTTTATGGCACCGGGGAATCCCATTCATTACGAGAAAATTAAGCACGTTATTGAATCGATGCATCTTGGCTCAATGAATATCTTCGCGATGACCGCGGTCAAAGCGGCCTACGAATCCGGAGAAGATTGGCTCGATTCCATGTTAAAGTATGTTTATGATAACTATCGTTTTGTGAAAGAACGGTTTGAAAAAACCATGAAACGGATTGTGGTTAACCCATTAGAAGGAACGTATCTAGTGTGGTTGGATTGTCGCAATCTTGACCAGTCCGTCGTTGATTTTTTTGAAACCAACGGACGAGTATATGGTGAAGACGGCATTCTTTTCGGACCTGCCGGAGAAAAGTATTACCGTATGAACATTGCAACCTCGCGATTGGTGCTTGAAGACGTAGTGAATCGTCTTGAGACCACCTATCGACGATTATATAAAGGAGAATGAATGAAGAATCGACTTATCAAACCCATCCTTCTTATAATTACAGGCATTGCATGCTTGTTTTTTGCTATGCCGACGGTGTTTGCAGATGTCGATAAAACCGCATTAATTTCCGAACGAAACAACATTCAATCCATTCTCAATGATCATGATCTTTATTTTGCAGAATCGTATGAGGCATTTGAAGCGGATTTGACCGCCATCGGCGGAATCGCTTATGTCGATTCGGTGATTGCCGATGAATTAGCCACTCAAATTATGATTGATGATTTGACCAATCAACTCATCCAACTTCAAAACCAACTAATCACGCATCTACTTCATGCACAAATGGATTTGCTTTATGCTGCCGCAAAAGCAACACCCCATCCAGAATCAACCTTACGATCGCTAGTGCTATATAATGACGAACTCGACCGAATTGGTGATATTCTCAATGATCCCCGAGCCGGCGATGAAGCGATTGCGGTGTTGGACACCGATCTAACGAACGCACTGGATTTGCTCATCTTACTGGGGGATAGAACGAATCTAATTTCATCCTATCAAGAAGTCCAAACACTTGCCTTATCAGATGGACACGACTACACACCTAACTCGTTTTCGCTATTTTTATCCGCTTATTCAGCTTTTACACTAACGGATATTGACGGGTACTCCATGACCGTCGATGAAATCGCGAATTTTAGCGATGCCAGTGTGGATGAAGTGGCCGCTGCCGAAGCAGAAATATCCGTTGCGCTTTCTCTTCTTATCGATCGACCGGATTTAACACTTTTATCTTCGCAATATCAAACGGCCGATTCAAAAGACCTTTCACCGTATACGCCTAATTCAATTACAGAATATGAAGTGACTTTAGCAGAAGTCCTGAGCGTCATCAATAATCCCAATTCGGAACAATCTGATGTTGATCAGGCACTAGCATTATTATCAACAATTGATAATCAATTGGTTCTTTTAGCTGACAAAGCGGATTTAATCTATTCTAATAAAGCTGCTTCCATTGCTTACTATGAAGAGCGGAACAGGTATACCGAAACATCGCATGAACTATTCCGTCAAGCCGTTCTTTCCTACGGGGCCTATCAGACGGTTCAACTACTGATTGACGATCCGAACGCTACTCAAGCGAGTGTTGATGCAATGACTTTGACCATTGTTTCTGCCATTGATTTGTTGGTTTTTCGAGCCGATACCACGTTGTTTGAAACATTTTTGGATGAATTGGATTCGATTGATTTATCACCCTATACACCCAATTCAACCGCTCTGTTTATAACCGAAAAAGAGCGACTCGAAGCCATCGCATCGAGCCAAAATATTGACGACGATATGCTTGCGATTGCATGGGTTGATTATCATTCGATAACATCTTTGTTAGTAGAGTTAACGGACAAATCATCGTTAATCAATTTGATAGACGAACACCGAGATACCATTGAAAAAGGAAGTCATTATTACACTCAAACATCCTATGGGTTCTTACAAATTGTTTTGTCGGAAGCAGCCTCAGTTTTGAACGACCCCAACGTAACGTTACAAGACGTCGTCGATGTTGAAACGAAATTCTTATTAGCGATCGATCTGTTAGAATATCCTTTTAAGGAAATCGTCATTACCGAAGACAAAGATTCCATTAATCTTCAAAATTACGTCGTTATCGGCGATTCGTCGATTAGCGAGTACGTCGTTGAAGACCCTTCCATCATTACGGTTAGTGAATTAGGAATCATGCAAGGACATAACTATGGACGAACGACGGTTCGGATTGTATTGGAAAACGGTTTGTATGAAGAAGTGAGTGTTGTTGTTAAAGCCAAATTGACCTTAGCTACCTTTCTTGTGGTACTCTCTATACCGGTTGTATCCATCAGTTTAACAGGGATTTTATTGTCAAAGAATACAAAAGATGTTAAGATAATAAAGAAGCCTATAAAAAAACAAAAATAGTCGTAAAGGAGACAAACCTATGAGTACTAATAATCAACCCCGTAAACTTTACCGGGATACAGAAAATCAAAAAATCTTTGGTGTTTGTGCCGGATTGGCCGACTATCTTCAAGCGGATGTTGGACTTATCCGCGTTATTTGGATTTTATTGGTTGTCTTAGGAGGAACGGGATTGTTAGCTTATATCATTATGGCCATCGTCATCGAACCCAAAAGTGTCGTTATGAAAAAACAAGAAACCGTCATTGATAACGACGATCCGTTTGCAAAATACGATCAAAAATAATAACTAATCAAAGTTCTTAAAACCATCGATGCTTCGGTGGTTTTTTTCTTTACGTTATCCTTACATTTCTTTACATTTTTACGGTGGGTACCATCGTTTCTTTTTTTTATAATGAGAGTGTCAAAAATAGTAAAAATTAAGGAGAAATGTATGAAAAAATTAGTTACGATTATGATGTTATTATTAGCAGGGGTTTCGCTCGCTGCTTGCACAGATTCAACGACAACGATATCGGAGTTCGATACGTCTAAATCCATTAACGTTTATACCCGAGACACCACATCGGGAACACGCACAGGATTCATGGAAGGCATTGATTTTGCGGAAGCCGCAACCAGTGATTCCGTATTAGTTGAAGGATACATTATTAAAGATAATACCGGTATTCTTACAACCATTCAAATCGATGAATTTGGAATTGGTTACGTCTCATTGTCCAGTGTCAACGACGACGTCAAAGGACTTTCATTTAATGGTGTAGCCCCAACAGAAGCCAATGTTATTAACAACACCTATGGATTAAAACGTCCGTTCAATTGGATGATTCGTGAAGATGGGGACTACCCAAGTCAAGATGTAGAAGACATCGTTCATGCTTTTGTAGCATTCCTAGGAACGACCGATGGCGGTGATATTATTAACAATGAAGGCGCGATTGCTTTAGCCTCCTCAACAACCTGGGATTCCATTAAAGATCAACACACTGTATGTACTCAAGATAATTCTGATGTTACGGTTCGTTTTGGTGGATCCGATTCCATTCAAAAAGTAGCTCAGGCATTGACGGCTGCGTTCATGCCAAAATGCGGAAACTTTGTTGCCGAACACGATCATACCGGGTCGTCCGATGCTTACAAACGCACCAATGATCCAGCAATCAAAGACACCTCTGTTGGCAAAGATGTTGGGTTTGCTTCTCGTAATTTCAGAAATGCAGAACTCGATGTTCCTGAATTACGTCGTGGTCAACTTGCCTGGGATGCCATTGTTGCCATCGTCAATGTAAACAATCCGTTAATGAATGTTACTCCGGAAGATTTGAAAAAAATCTATGACGGAACGTACACGATTTGGTCTGATCTTCAAGGATAATTTTTACACAGTTTCGTGATTATAAAGAACCTTTATCGGTTCTTTTTCCACGCTTGAGGAGGGACTCTATTGAAAACTAATAAAATCACTATTAAATCTAAAGGAACCATCATCGATCAAATTACAAAAAATGTTTTTAAAAGTGCTGCGTTGCTAAGTGCATCGTTTGTTATTGTCATCGCTGTCATTGTCTTGATTCGTGGGGTTTATCCTTTCATTACGGATAATGGAGGATTGGGTCGGGTTGACTTATTTCATTTTTTAACTGGCGATATTTGGTTGATTGGAGAGACGTTCGTTTCAAACATCTATGCCATCGGCTTTATTATCGTCTCAACGTTGTACATTACCTTTTTATCTCATTTAATCTCGTTTCCCGTTGGGGTTTTAACTGCTTTGTTCATCGCAAAAATTGCCCCAAAACCCTTAGCCAAACTGCTGAGAACGGTTATTGAAACGCTCGCTTCCATTCCTTCGATTGTATATGGCTTGTTCGGAGCTGGCATTATCTTGAATTTTGTTTATAACCTTAGCAATGTCTTCAATTTTCAATCCAAGGGAGGCAACTCTATCCTTTCGGTTGTATTAGTATTAGCACTTATGAGCATACCAACCATTACCACCATCTCTGAAGTGGCGATTCGAAGCGTCGATTCAACGCTCATTCAAGGATCCTTAGCCTTGGGCGCCAGCAAAACCCAAACCAATTTTCGCGTTGTGCTAACCTCTGCTAAATCAGGAATATTTACCGCTGCGATATTGGGTGTTGGACGTTCATTGGGAGAAGCAACCGCCGTATCGTTGGTTGCTGGCGGTCGAAGAGCGGGGATATCGTTCAACTTGCTTGATACGACATCAACCCTCACAACCATTATGTTAGAAGGGTTAAAAGAAACAACGGGATTAGATTACGATATCCGCTTTTCCGTTGGGTTGGTCCTAATCGTTGTCATTCTCCTAACTAACATTGGACTGAATGCCATAAAACGAAAGGTGGGAACCATTCATGAAAATAAATAAATCGCGTAAAGTTAACGATTTTATTTTAAATACGATGACTTATTTATTTTCCACAGTAAGTCTTGTCACGCTTTTTCTAATCCTCTTTTTTATCTTTAGTAAAGGATTTCATCTATTAAATATTAAACTAATTACAGAAAATTTTGAATCACAAGGGTACGTCGCTGATTTGTATTCAACCTCAATTTATATGTGTGATTGTGAAACAAACGAATCGTTTGACGATACGACGTTTTACTCTGAGCGATGGGGAATCGCATTGAGTGATGGTAAGGATTTGTTAGGTAAAAACGTTGTTTCGGTGGTTTATGTTCATCCCAACAGTCCCTTTTTGTACCTTCGCGATAAAGGAATAGGGCAGCAATCACTTCAATTGAATGAAGGATACGATGTAATCCGTATTGCATTCGATTCCTCGCCCACTGCTTTGTCGCGTTACGGAGCAGAAGCGATGATTATCGCTTTGAACAACGAAACTTCCTTTCGTGAGATTGAATACGAAACATCCGGAGGAGGTATTCGTGGATCGATCATCACTACTTTGGTGCTGATTGGATTGACCCTTTTATTGGCGCTACCCATCGGTATTGCTGCAGCGATTTATTTAAATGAGTATGCAAAGCCAACGAAATTCACAAAATTGATTCGAATGATGATTGAAACATTAACAGGGGTTCCGTCCATTATTTACGGGTTGATGGGATTGGCTGTTTTCGTTCCTCTCACAGTTAAATTAACCAATGCCACAGGGGGGAATTTAATCAGTGGTGCATTAACACTGTCCGTTATCTTGTTACCAATTATCATCCGCACGACGGAAGAAAGTCTAAAAGTAATTCCCGATGATTACCGCAAAGCATCGTTAGCGTTAGGCGCCAGCCAAACGCAAACAACATTCAAGGTTGTCTTGCCATCAGCCTTACCGGGGATTTTAACGGCGACATTGCTCGCAATCGGGCGGATAATCGGCGAATCGGCCGCATTGGTCTTTGCCATTGGAACGACCATCAAAGATGAGGTATCGTTAACAGGAAAATCGACATCATTGGCAGTTCATATTTGGGCGATGATGACCGATGAACCTGCTAATATTGAATTATCCTCTACCATTGCCATTATCATTGTCATTATTGTTATTGTGCTTAATCTATTTATTAAAATCATCTCAAATCGATATATGAAAAGAAAGTTGGGATTAACGGTATGAGTCCAAACGAAAAACAAGTTTTTACAATCAAAGATTTAAATCTCTATTATGGAGTAAATCGCGCTTTAAAATCGATTAATTTACCCGTTTACGAACACAAAGTGACGGCATTGATTGGACCTTCTGGGTGTGGTAAATCGACATTTTTACGAACGCTTAATCGCATGAATGATTTAATTTCTGATTGTAAAGTCTCAGGAGAAATCAATTATGAAGGCGAAAACATCTATCAACCCACGATCGATGTCATTGACTTGCGTCGTCGAATCGGCATGGTGTTTCAAAAACCCAATCCCTTTCCTATGAGTATCTATGAAAACGTCGCTTATGGACTGAGATGTCAGGGCATTAAAGATAAAAACGTCCTACAACAAGCGGTTAAGCAAGCGTTAATCGACGCTGCATTATACGAAGAAGTCAAAGACAGACTTAAAGAAAACGCATTAAGTTTATCGGGCGGACAGCAACAACGTTTGTGCATCGCTCGCGCTATTGCTATGCAACCCGACGTTATTTTAATGGATGAACCAACCAGTGCTTTGGATCCGATTGCAACAGCCAAGATTGAAGATTTAATCACCGAATTAAAAAAACAATATACCATTATCATTGTCACACACAATATGCAACAAGCCTTGCGCATATCAGATTACACCGCGTTCTTTTTAATGGGAGAGCTTATTGAATACAGTGAAACCGAAACCGTCTTCAGCCATCCGAAAAACCCAAAAACAGAAGATTATATCACTGGTCGGTTCGGATAAAAAATTGTTAATTATTATGGAATGAAGTATAATTAGAAAGAAGGAATAATATGACGTATCGTACACAGTTCGATAAAGAATTAGAACATTTAAAAATCGATTTGATTAAAATGGGCGACTTGGTCATTGAGCATATTGATCAAGCCTTCATCTCTTTTTTACAAATGGATTTTGATTTAGCGGAAACCATCATAAAAAAAGACAAACTCGTCAACGAATTCGAAAAAGAAATCGAAAAAGAATGCTTGAATATCATCCTTCGGGAACAACCCGTTGCCAAAGATTTGCGCCTCATCACAGCAATCTTAAAAATGATAACGGATTTAGAACGAATTGGTGATCATGCGGCGGATATTTCAAAAATGACGATTTTTATGAAAAAAGTCGACCATCCCTATCCGTTGGATGAAATAAAAAATATGACGACGGCGTGTCAAAAAATGATAAAAAAAGCATTAGATTCCTTTGTGCACACCGACATCAATTTAGCGTACGCCGTTTCAAACGACGACGATGAAGTTGATGATTACTTTGAACAAATCAAACAAAACATAGCAAGTGCAATTCGAAATCAAACCATTGATGCGGATTATGCACTGTATACGATGATGATTGCCAAATACTTAGAGAGAATCGGCGATCATGCAGTCAATATTGGGGAATGGGTCGTATTTTCCATTCTCGGAGAACATAAACCATCCATCGAATAAGGAGGAAAGCCGATGCGTCCACTTATCTTTTCAGTTGAAGACGATGAAAACATAGCTCGAGTAATTCAATTAGCCATTCAAAATTCCGGATACGATGTTCGGATTTTTGAAAAAGGAAGCGAATTTTTAGAGGCGATCACTCAAACACTACCTGACGTCATTTTGCTTGATATCATGTTGCCAGAGATGGACGGACTCACCATACTCAAGCAAATCAAGTCGCATAAAGCCTATCAAACCATTCCGGTAATGATTATTTCAGCGCGTTCTTCTGAAGTCGATAAAGTGATTGGTTTGGATCTAGGTGCTGATGATTACCTTCAAAAACCCTTTGGAGTATTGGAATTAATCAGTCGCATCAAAGCGCTCATTCGTAGAACTCAAAAACAACCTGAAAGCAATCAGATTGTCGGCCAAGGATTTACGTTAAATCTCAATGAGCATACCATTCAAAACGAATCACAGACCATTGAATTGACGGTCAAAGAATTTGCTATTCTAAAACTATTGATGCAGAGCAATAATTCCACAGTAACCCGAGAAGAAATCTTCCAACAAGTATGGGGCTATGATTTTGTCGGTGAAACACGAACCCTCGATGTCCATATGAAAGAAGTGAGGCAAAAACTGAGCCATTTGGGTATCAATCCCAATGTTATCCAAACGATTCGCGGCGTCGGTTATAAATTTGTTCTATGAAACGACGTTTGTTTATCAATCACGCCATCATTATTGCGTTTTCAATCGCCTTATTTGTTGTATTTGCTGGAATCATTGCCCAAAACAACCTTAATGAAATCACCAAACATCATTTAGATAATTACATGAAGACCATTCAAATTCACTATGAAGGGTATGATAACGCCGATGAATTGGTTGATATGTATGAAATAATCGAAGAAGATGTTCGGATTACCGTATTAAATCCAGAAGGAATGGTTGTTGCAGATAGCACTCAAATTCCAACCGATAATCATTTGTCTAGGCCGGAATTTCAAAAACTTGGAACGATTTATACGAGACACTCCGATACGTTAAATACGTCCATGATGTACTTAGCCAAGTCCATGTACGATGGCGGGTATTTACGTGTCGCAATTCCTTCAGCGAGTTTACTTCCATTTTTGAATGATTTTATTATATTTTCGATTCTTATTGCGATTTTCATTCTGGGAGTATCGTTTTTCTTATTCAGCATAGCGACCAACAAAGCGCTTGTGCCTTTAAAAGAAACGGTAACGTCCCTTGATTTGGTTGCTAAAGGGGAATATTATGATAAACTGCCTTTAGAAAAATCGGAAGAGATTAATGAAATCATCAATTCAATCAATTCCATCAGCAAAATTATTGCAACCACCATTACGGAGTTGAATTTAGAAAAAGAAAAAAGCAACTTTATCCTTAATCACATGGACCAAGGCCTTTGTGTTCTTAATTCCGATAAGAAAATTAGTGTGATGAATCACTATTTGGCTTCTTTATTTCATTTGCAATCCGAATCCGTAATCAAAAAAGATTATCATTTTGTTTTTCGAGATTCGACCATTGTTAAACTAATCGATTCCATTGATGACGATACCCCCACTTCTATCGGAATAGTCTCGCTTCCTCCTCGCGAATTATCCGTCTCGATTGCCAAAATCACCTCATCTTGGAATCAACAAGATGTCTACTTGTTAATTGTTAATGACATTACCGCAATGAAACAAATTGAAACACTAAAGCGGGATTTCTTTGTCAATGCATCACACGAACTTAAATCACCTTTGACGTCGATTATCGGGGCTTCCGATTTAATTTCTTCCCAAATGACGACGAATCCGAAAGAAATCATTGAATTGTCTCAAAGAATACTAGAAGAGGCTTCACGAATGAATCGTTTGGTTCAAGATATGCTTAGTTTATCTCAGTTTGAATCCAATACCATTTTAAAACAAGAGACTGTATTGGACGTTGAGAAACTTATTTTAGATGTGATCATTAAACTACGACCGATTGCGACTAAAAAATCCATAGCCATTGATACGCATTTAGAATCCATTTCCTTAACCGCAGACTATGAACATATCATTCAACTGGTACGTAATTTAATTGATAACGCCATTCAATACGGAATCCAAGGCGGCTATGTGATTGTCAATTTATTTAAAACGAGCGAAGCCATCGTGTTTGAAGTGGTTGATAATGGTATTGGTATTCCAAAAGAGGATCAAAATCGCGTGTTTGAACGATTTTATCGAGTCGACAAAGCCCGTAGTAAACAAACCGGAGGAACTGGTCTTGGGTTGGCGATAGTAAAACACATTTGTGCTCTTTATCACGCTGAAATTCATTTAATCAGCGAACTTAACGAAGGAACTAAAATTACGATTTCATTTCCAATTATTAATTAAATCGCCAACCATTCGTTGGCGTTTTTTTTGCGACGAAGACTAAATAAAATCTCTGATTTCAAAAAAACATAACAGATATTTATTTACAATAAATGGAATATTTTCAGTCAATAAATTTTGATTGATTTTCATGCAATTATTTGTCGGTTGATACTACCCAAATAATCCAAAAATCGGTATAATAAAAGTAAGATAAGGAGGCGATGATTTTGGATGAATTACGTTTGCATAGAACCATCATGTGCATCGATCTAAAAAGTTTTTACGCCTCCGTTGAATGCGCGCTTTTAGGGTTGGATCCTTTTAAAACGCCATTGGTCGTTGCGGACCATGAACGCGGTGGCGGATCAATCGTTTTAGCGGTATCACCGTATTTAAAAAAATTTGGTGTACCCGGTCGTTGCCGAATTTATGAACTTCCTACCAATATAAAAATTATTTTTCAAAAACCGCGTATGGAAAAATACTTAGAATATTCGACCAAGATTGTTGAAATCTACCTGCGTTTTGTCTCAGAAGAAGATATGTATGTTTACTCAATCGATGAAGTTTTTTTGGACTTAACCGAGTATATGAACTTCTACAAAAAAACCGATGTTCAAATCGCAAAAATGATTATGAATGAAATCTACAAAGAAACAAAGGTTTATTCAACATGTGGTATCGGTCCGAATATGCTCATAGCAAAATTGGCACTGGATATTGAATCAAAACACTCTCCTGATTTTATCGCCAAATGGGATTATGACGACCTTCCACAACGCTTATGGCCGATTTCGCCCTTGAGTGAAATGTGGGGAATTGGTCGAAATATGGAAGCTCATCTTAACAAAATGGGAATGCATACGATTGGTGACATTGCACAAAGCGATGTCAAACGACTAAAACGGAAATTTGGCATCATCGGTGAGGAACTTTATTATCATACGCACGGAATTGACTTAAGCCGAATTCAAGATAAAAATAAAATCAAACCCATTTCTAAAAGTTATGGAACGGGTCAAACGCTATTTCGTGATTATTATCCCCCCGATGTCTACCAAATTATCATTGAATTGATTGATGATGTTGCACGTCGATTAAGAATTAGCAAAAAACGTGCAAAAACCATTCATTTTGGCATTGGTTATAGCAAAGACGCCGGCGGAGGTTTTTCCCGTCAGATAACACTCGACGAACCGACTGCCAGTGAATCGGAAGTTTACAAAGCGTGTTTGCATTTATTTAACACGTATTATGAGAAAGAACCGATTCGTCGCGTTCACGTCAGCGTCAGTCATCTGGTAACTCAACCGGAAATGCAGTTGAACTTGTTTGAAGACATCGAACGCGTAATTAAAGAAGCAGATGTCTTTTCAGCTATTGACGAAATAAAATACAAATACGGTAAAAATGCCGTTAACCGCGCCTCAAGCGAATTGAAAGCTTCAACCATTAAAGCTAGAAACGATATGATAGGTGGTCACCGTGCCTAGTACGTACGTAGATCGCGGCATTATCAAATGGAATGCCTTTGATGCATTGGTTGGGTATTCATCGATGCTTGAGGAGATGAAATACCGACTCGGGAAAAAAGATAAACCCGTGCTTAGCGATGACGATTACGAAGCGTTAAATCGTAATTTAGTCAGCGCCTGGAAAGACCATCAGGAAGTTGAACTAAAGTATTTCCATGATGGGTATGTGCGAACAACTTATGGGACCATTGACTCATTGGATTTTACACAAAAGGAAATACGACTTTCCACGTATGAAACATTCAAAGCCGAAGACATCATTCGATTAAGCATCTTATGATGTCTTTTTTGTTTCAAAATCGATTTATTACTCATAACACTGTGATACAATAAAAGATAGAAAGCGATGTGATACGATGATAACGATGAATGCATACGCCAAAGTCAATTTGTTTTTAAATGTGACGGGATTACGACCCGACGGGTATCATTTGTTAGAGATGATTAACGCAAAAATTGATTTGGCTGACCAGATTCAATTTCAAGAGATTCAAGATCATCGTTCTGTCGTCATTCGTTCGAACGATCCTTTTTTAGAACAAGAGGACACCCTGCTTTATGACGTTGCTAAATCATTGATGTCGTATTATGCACCTTCTCGCTCAGTAGAAATCATCGTTCAGAAAAATATACCGCCGGGTGCGGGGTTGGCTGGAAACAGCACCGATGCCGCAACCATTATTAAAGGACTCAATCAATTGTTTTCAATGGGAATGAATGCGTTGGAAATGGAATCTTGGGCACTGAAATTTGGTGCCGACATTCCCTATTGTTTATACGATTATCCAGCATTGGTTCGAGGAATCGGGGAAAAAATAGAACCCATCAAACTACCGATTGAATCCGATCAAATTATCATTGTCAAACCTAAGGCGTTCGTTGATACACCTCGCGTTTTTAAAGAAGGGGACCGCCAAGGATTTATGGCAATGGATTCATCGCTCATTCATCAAGCAATTGAAACGAATAATCGCGAACTATTCATCGCCGAGATGAAAAACGCATTAGAACCCATCACTTTTTCATTAAGCCCAGAAACCGCAAAAACAAAAGCACTCATGGTCAATTACTTGGGCGCAAAAGGGGTTGTCATGAGCGGAAGTGGTTCATCGATCATAAAAGTATACCAAGGAATGTTAGTAAATCTTGATGCTTTTATTAACACATACCACCAAAAATACGACATTTTTCTTACAAAATTCATGATTAAAGAATAAAAACCGCTTTTAAATCGCTAAACATCGTGATATAATCAAGAAAAGAGGTGGTAATATGAGAATAACTGAAGTTCGCGCTAAAAGAGTCAATGGAGAAAATCGACTGGTTGGAATTGCCGCAATCACCATTGATGAGTGCTTCGTTGTTCATGAACTGCGCATTATTGAGGGAAAAGACGGATTGTTTGTAGCGATGCCAAGTCGGAAGATGCCGAATGGAGAGTTCAAAGACGTTGCCCACCCCATCAATACAGAGACGAGAAGCCAAATCGAATCTGCAGTTTTGGATGCCTATAATCAGCTTCCGCCATTAAAAACCGAAGAATAATCTCATCAAATCAAGTGCCATCTTGTGAAAGTTGGCACTTTTTTATTTTCGGTTTTTGTTATATAATATAGGATGGTCTTAAAAACAATAACCACGGAGGAAAAGGATGGCAATTTTTCACGGTTCAAAAGTCAAAATATTCGCATTGAGTTCTAATCAAGAGCTGGCTCAAGAGATTGCCGATTATATCGGCATACCGCTTAGCAATTGTGAAGTTACACGGTTTGCAGACGGAGAGATCAGTATTAACATATCAGAAACAGTTCGCGGACACAAAGTTTTTGTGGTTCAGTCAACCTCCGCTCCTGTAAACGAACATTACATTGAACTTCTCATTATGATTGATGCATTAAAACGTGCATCCGCTCGAGAAATTAACATCGTTATGCCTTATTATGGTTACTCCCGTCAAGATCGAAAGGCCAAAGCTCGTCAACCAATATCAGCGAAGCTTATGGCGGATCTTGTTCAAGTTGCAGGGGCAACGCGTGTTATTTGCGTTGACTTACACGCCGCTCAAATTCAAGGGTTCTTTGATATTCCCATTGACAACTTCCGTTCACTTCCAATTATTGCAGACTATGTAAAAAATAAAAACATTAAAAATCTGGTTGTCGTATCACCTGACCATGGTGGTGTTGCACGGGCTAGAAGTTTAGCCGACGCATTAGGCTCACCGATTGCCATCATTGATAAAACGCGACCAGAACCCAATGTCGCTGAAGTTATGAATATCATCGGTAACGTCAAAGGAAAAAATTGTGTGCTCTTTGATGATATGATTGATACCGCCGGATCCATCGTTGCGGCAGCAAATGCGTTAAAAGAAGCAGGCGCAAAAGACATTTATGCATGTTGTACCCACCCGCTCTTATCTGGACAAGCGGTCGAACGCATCATGAATTCCCCCATTATCGAAATGGTTTGTACCAATACCGTTGCGTTACCGGAAGACAAAAAATTTCCTAAACTTGTCCAACTATCCATTTCCCATTTATTAGGTCAAGGAATCATTAACATCATCGATGACCAAGGAATTTCAACGTTATTTAGCTAATCCACAGACACCGGCGTTATTCGTTGGTGTCTTTTTGTTAGGCACATACACGCTTGTTCTTTACAATTTAATCGAGTATGATATAATAAAGTAAATCAGCGAATGGAAAAGTACGACTAACCAGAGTTAGAGCGATTGAGGGATGGTGGAAGCCTCATACAACGGTAGATCGGAAGAACACCAGGAGAGACAGAAGAATTGAGTAGACCTGTCCGTTTGTCACGTTATCGACAATCAAGAGCCAAGCAATTGGAATCAAGGTGGTACCGCGGTTAATGTTAATCGTCCTTTTTTAGAGGACGATTTTTTTATTTAGGAGGTAAATAAATGAAAACAACGGTTAAAGAATTGGTATTAAAATGCAATGAATTAGCTGGAAAAATTGTTGAAGTTTCCGGATGGGTTCGTAATAATCGAGCACAAAAAGAGTTTGGATTTATCGATTTGAATGACGGATCTCATTTTGAAACCATTCAGATTGTTTACGAGTCGTTGTTGGACGATTTTAAAACGATTCAAAAGTACCGAGTTGGATCATCGGTTCTTGTTAAAGGAATGCTCATATTAACCCCAGAACTCAAACAACCGTTTGAAATTAAGGCAATGAGCGTTACGTTAATTGGCGATAGTTTGGAAAATTATCCGATTCAACCGAAACGACATACCCGTGAATTTTTGAGAGAAAATGCTCACTTGCGAATGAGAACCAATCTCTTCAATGCGGTTTTCCGCGTTCGATCATTGGTTAGTTTTGCCATTCATCAATTTTTCAACGAACGTAACTTCGTTTATGTTCATACTCCCATCATTACGGGATCGGACGCCGAAGGTGCCGGTCAAATGTTTCAAGTATCAACACTGGATTATCCAACACTATTAACAAAAAATGAAAAAACCATCGATTATTCAAGAGACTTTTTTGGCAAACAAACCAATCTGACCGTATCGGGCCAATTACAAGTCGAAACCTATGCGATGGCGTTCCGAAACGTTTATACGTTCGGACCCACCTTCCGTGCGGAAAATTCAAACACCCAACGTCATGCTTCAGAGTTTTGGATGGTTGAACCTGAAATTGCTTTTGCGGATATCAACGATGATATGGCGTTAGCAGAAAGCATGGTTAAGTACGTGATTTCTTACGTGATGGAAAAAGCACCTGAGGAAATCGAATTTTTTGATGCGTTCGTCGAAAAAGGATTAAAATCAAAACTGCTTAACGTTCTTCAATCGAAATTTAAAACCGTTACTCATCACGATGCCATTGAGATTTTAATCAACAGCAAAGAATCATTTGAAAACGCTCCTAAACAAGGAGAAGATTTAGCGACCGAACACGAAAAATATTTAGTGAAGTATTTCAATGGCCCTGTATTTGTCATCGATTGGCCGAAAGAAATCAAAGCGTTCTATATGCGTCTGAACGACGATCAAAAAACGGTTGCGGCAATGGACTTGTTGGTGCCGGGAGCAGGAGAATTAATCGGCGGATCCCAACGGGAAGAACGCTTGGATTACTTAGAAAAACGAATGGAAGAAATGCATGTTTCGAAAGAAGAGATGTGGTGGTACCTCGATTTAAGAAAATACGGTGGTTGCCCGCATGCCGGTTTCGGACTAGGTTTAGAACGTATGGTCATGTACGTGACGGGTGTCGATAACATTCGCGACGTAATTCCCTTCCCACGAACTCCCAAAAACTGTGAGTTTTAAGATGAAAAAAGTAATTGCATCTAGCATGATTCTGCTTTTTGCGTTTGGGCTGGTGGCATGTAAGGATCAAACATCCTCATCCACAACGACTCAATCGACAGAATCATCCACAACCACAACCACCATTGATACGTCATGGAACTATCCAAGCGATATTACGAATCTTTCGTTTTCAGAACAAGTCGCTGCTTATGATAATACCTTCCGCATCGCTTTATTCTTGACAAATAATCCAGAAACATCAATGGCTATCAATTTTGAGTTACCTTTAGAAACCTGTGCGTTTGTTCAGTATCGTCTGCTTGACTCTGAGATTGTATTCGAACAGGAAGCCACGTACAAATCAACAAAAGTTGGTAAAAAAATACTCCATCATTATGAAACGACAATGGATAATTTACTTCCCGATTCAACTTATGAGTATCGAATTCGTGATGAAGCTTGGTTGAATATTAGCGAATCGCATACGTTTAAAACCGCATCTTCCAGTCATGATGAATTCTCTTTTATGGTCCTGGCAGATCCTCAGGAAAATTCAGTATTAGGGTATATGGCTTACTCACATGTATTGTTAAATGCCATGGATACATTTGATCAACCCATTGATTTTAATCTTTTTGTCGGTGACATTGTCAACGACGCAGATATCCGAATGGAGTGGGATGCGTTCTTTACCTATTCTTCCCCATTCATTTATGACACGCCACTTGTCGCAACCACTGGAAACCACGATATGGCGGGGATTTCGGGTGACCGAATGCTGAATCTTGAGTTTGACGGTTACTTCAATTTACCCAACAACGGACCCACCTATGATTCGTTTGATGATATTGAAAACGATGATCGTCCCGGAACCATCGATCAAGGAAAAACCTATAGTTTCGATTATCAAAATACGCATTTTGTTTCGATTAATTCGGAAGTGTTGTGCGATGGAACTACCGCTTGTGCGGTGTCTGACCAATCTGCTATTGATAGGTTAAAAACATGGTTGATTTCAGATCTGACGTCGCATTCGCAAAAATGGACGATTGTCTATTTGCACAGAGGTCCTTACTCGTTATCGTATGATAATTCTGTCATACGAGAGGAATTGACTTCCTTATTTGATACCTATGATGTGGATATAGTTGTTTCAGGCCACGATCATCAATATTCCAGATCGATTTATCAAAACGGAACGCTAATACCATTTTCTCAATCTGATGTTTATACACTCGGAACGATATCGCTCATAAACGATCCTCAAAACGATAACAACTTCAATGATTATCAATCGTCGCTTGGTGTAACGTATTTGGTCGGTAACACGGCTGGCACAAAGTATTATGGTAATGAAAAATCATCGGGAATCGATGTTCATTATGCCTTCATCGAATCCAATCCCGTCGTACCAGTCATTACCATTACCGAGGATTACATCAAAGTCGTGTCGTACGGTTTTTCAAAAACATCAGAGATTCAAATCGAAGTCGATTCCGTATACGTATTAGAAACCTTTTTTATTCGATAAAGAAAGAAAGCGCCCATCGATGGATGGACGCTTTTTTGATTAATGATGTGATTATTTCTTTAAAGCTTCGGCTAACCCGCTTGCTAAACCGACAACGCCTTGCATTTCCGAAGGAATGATAATCTTCGTAGCTTGGCCTTGAGCGACTTTTTCCATTGCTTTATAGGCTTCTAATGTTAAGAACGCTTGGTCAGCTTGCGCTTTTTTAATTAACTGAATACCTTGAGCGGTCGCTTCTTGAACTTTAATGATGGCTTCTGCTTGACCTTCAGCTTCACGAATCGCAGCTTCTTTTTTTGCTTCGGCTCTTAGAATAGCAGAAAGCTTTTCCCCTTCAGCTTCCAAAATGGCAGCTGCTTTTTTACCTTCAGCGATTAAGATGGATTCACGACGTTCACGTTCGGCACGCATTTGTTTCTCCATTGCTTCGCGGATTTCTTTTGGAGGAATGATGTTCTTCAATTCAACACGGTTGATTTTAATCCCCCATGGGTCGGTGGCTTCATCCAAAATCAAACGCATTTTTTCATTGATGATATCACGGCTTGTTAAGGTTTGATCTAACTCTAGTTCACCGATGATATTACGCAAGGTGGTAGCGGTTAAGTGTTCGATTAACAATCCAGGATTTTCTGCGCCATAAACATAGAGCTTGGCGTCGGTAATTTGCATGAAGACGACGGTATCGATTTGCATCGTGACGTTATCTTTTGTAATAACAGCTTGAGGTACAAAGTCGAGCACTTGTTCTTTCAATGAAATTTGTTCGACGACTTGTCCGCGTCCGTTGTACGTTTTTTTAATACGATCAACAAACGGAATTAAGAAATGCAAACCGGCAATCCAAGTGGTTTCGTAACGGCCCCATCGTTCAATAATGTAAACGGTAGCTTGTGGAACAATCCGAATTCTTGATCCGATAAAGACCAAAATAATGACGGCTAATACAATTAGTACAACTAAACCAAATTCACTCATTAAAAACATAGGTGCAAACATTTTTTAACTCTCCTTTATATATATTTTTTTAGTATCCATATCCGGTTTTCACAACCGACATTTTGAGAAGGATATCACGCAATGTAGACTTGTTTTTTGTAAACGATAATAAGATAAGATCAATAGCGAGCGATAACAGTAGTAGTGCACCGCCAGCATACATGCTTACCGAAAAGACTAAGACAATAAAGAAGTATTTGAAGATGATGTCATGGAAGAATATCGAAATCGGATTAACCGGACCCGTCAACTTAAGTTGCATTATTTTTCTTCCCAAGGTTTTGCTGTTGGTTGCTAGCGAATACACGCCCATAAGAATTAAGAAACCAACAGAGAAATAATAAATACAATTTAGGAAATAGCCAGTTAATGGGATATTATACGGCTCGATATCAACCAAGTTTTGAGCGTCGATAACGGCTTTTTTGGATGCATAATCCTCTTGAGCTAACGTTTGTAATGCTTCGTCATCGCCGGCAATTTCAAGAGCGGCTGTATACTCAGTAGTAATGGTTTCCAAGTCGTAATTGTAGGCATCAACCAATTCGTTGTAAGCCGTGAATATCTCTTCAAAGTTAGGAACTTGATTTCGAATTATGGCTCTTCCGAATAGGAAGAATGTCATGGTGACCACCGAAAAGACAATTATGAGATCGATGATCGATGACATCGCTCTTTTTAAAAACCCTGCATTCATTGTATCTTTTTAACCACTAGTTTTACGCCATCAATTGCTAAAACTTCAACTTTCTCATTAGGTGTGATAACTTCATTGGCAACGGCAGTCCAAATCTTACCGTCAATTTTTACTTCTCCGCGTTCATCTGGAGAAATTGCTTTTATACAAAGCGCTGATTTTCCAATAAGACGGTCCGCATTGGTTCTGACTTCATTGCGTTTCAAATAACGTTTGAAAATAGGACGCAAGAAAATTAAGAAGACAGCTGATACAACAACGAAGACGAGAAGTTGTGCAACGAGGCTGTTAGGAAATATAATGGCGATTAATAGCGAGATAAGCGCGCCACCAGAAAACCAAATACTCGTCAAATCCATCGTCGAAGCCTCAATGATGCCTGCAAAGACAAACACTGCTGCCCAAATGATGATCATTGTGTCGGATAATGACATTTCTAAAAACATAAATTATCCCTCCCTATGGGTTAAGTCAACAATTAAGGCGTTATCTTTTTCACTCCAGACGGCCTTATATTTGTAAGACTCGTTGTTACCAAACTTTAAATTCATTAATTCTGATACTTCAGTTAAAAACGATTTATTGCATATACGCGAGTAACTAGACTTTAACGTAATGTTATGCCGTTGTTCTTCAGGAATATACCCTAATGATACTTCCTCTTTCGTGACTGGTTTGATGGCAATCCTCTTATTAACATGGTCCAACCCCAATAAAACGACGTATGCATTTTCAAAATAACTGCTTGCTGATTTATTGAGGGTAATGTTGGAATCATACAAAGTGGCGATGTCATCAAGTGGCTTTTTTGATGCCCAAACAAAATTCGTCATAATTTCAACCTCCATTATACCCTTATCTTGGGACATGTCTAATTATATCATATCTCTTTCGAATAATCAACGATTATTTAAAATTATTTTTAATTATTTGAAATCACCTGACCATTTACAAACGCGTGTTTCTTCAGTATAATAATAGTATCTATGAGGTGACGTATGCGAGATTTGATTTATCAACAAAGCGTAGAACGCAGTATCATAAAAAACTATCGTGGGCCGTTATATTCTAAATTTTTAGAAGCGATTGATACGTATCAGCTGATTCAAGAAGGCGATCGGATAGCCGTCGCTCTATCCGGTGGAAAAGACAGTCTATTAATGGCGAAACTTTTTCAGGAATATCAACGTCACGGACAGGTTCATTTTGATTTGGTCTTTATAACGATGGATCCAGGGTTTCACGAAGAGGATATCAATCGACATAAAAACCTATGTGAATCGTTGGGAATTGATTTAAAAATCGATCACTCTCATATTTTTTCGATAACTGATTCGATTGCTAAAGAAAGTCCTTGTTACTTGTGTGCACGTATGCGCCGCGGGTTCCTTTATAAAACAGCTCAGAATTATGGGTGTAACAAATTGGCTTTAGGTCATCATTTTGACGATGTGATTGAAACAACACTCATCAATATGTTTTATACCGGTACATTTAAGACGATGTTACCAAAGGCAAAATCAGAAAACTATGAGGGATTGGAGTTAATTCGGCCTATGTATTTCATCAAAGAGAAAGACATAGAACGTTTTCGAAAATACAATCACATCGAAGCTATGAGTTGTGGCTGTCGAGTCGCGAAACGGGAGTTGGATTCTAAACGAAAAGAAATGAAAGATCTTATTCAGACGCTTAGAAAACAATATAAGAACATCGACATCAACATCTTCAGATCGGCCGAAAATGTCAATTTAAAATCCATATTGGGCTATTATGACGATGATCATCGATACTCTTTCTTAGATGATTATACAAAATAAAGATGGGTAATATGTGAAGAAAAGCAGTCGTTTTTGTGACTGCTTTTCATTTATGGTTTCACGTGAAACCTTATTTACCTAAACAAAACTTAGAGAAGAGCGTTGATATAAGCGAATCGGTTCCTGTTTTGCCGGTTATTTCACCAAACGATTCCCAAGCTTTGCGGATATCAATTTCAACCATATCGACAGGGAAATGATTTTCACAACTATCGATTGCATCAAGAAGTGCTTTTTTGGCTTCCTTCAATTTTCCAATATGACGGTTATTAGAGATAATTGGCTCATGGTTATCGATAATATTTTCATCGATGAACATACGCTTTACTTCCGCTTCCAAAGCATCTAATCCGATTTTGTTTTTCGCGGAAATACGGACTATTTTCTCATTATCTAGATTGACAGAATCCCCCAAATCGACTTTGTTTCCAACCAAAATCCGATTATGTGATTGTGTCAGTTCTAAGAGTTCTTTATCCATTTCGGTCAACGATTGACTTTGGTCCAAAACCAATAACACTAAATCGGCTTCTGACAATGCTTTTTTGGTTCGATGGATTCCGATTTTTTCGACCTCATCTGCGGTTTGACGAATCCCAGCGGTATCAATTAACTTAATGAGCAATCCGCCCAAATTCAGCTCTCCTTCAATCAAATCCCGGGTGGTACCCGAAATATCGGTTACAATGGCCTTTTCTTCCTTTAACAAACTATTGAGGAGACTTGATTTTCCAACATTGGGTTTTCCTATGATGACCGTTTTAATCCCGTCACGAATGATTCGTCCGGTATTAGCATTCTCGATGGTTTTGGATAACTCATCGACAAGGATTTTTAATTCAGGTAGGATGAGTTCATTGGTCATCACGACGGCATCGTCGTATTCAGGGTAATCGATGTTAACCTCAATCGATGCTATGAGTGATAACAAGCGTGATTGATAAGCGTTAATTAATGTTTTGACTTCACCACTCAAACCTTGTGTAGCGACGTTTAATTGCGTCATCGTTTTTGCATTGACAATATCCATAATGCTTTCGGCTTGAGTCAAATCGATTCGTCCATTCAAGTATGCTCGCTTTGAAAATTCACCCGGTTCAGCCATTCGACAACCGTGTTTTATCAACGCTTGGATGATTTGGTTAGCGACCAAATAACCACCATGTGTACTGATTTCTACCACGTTTTCAGCGGTGAAAGAACGAGGAGCGATAAATAGAGTGACCAATACTTCGTCGAGTGTAACGCCGTCTTCGATGATGTGCCCGTAATGGACGGTATGAGAAGGCTCATCGACTAAATTCTTTCCGACAAAAAGACGATTGACAATCTCAATCGCATCTTCACCCGATACACGAATAACGTTTATTGCGCTGATTCCTTGGAGTGTTGCAAGGCCAACAATGGTATCAAATAACATACTATCACCGTTAATATTTTATCATATCTTCAAAATAATAAGGTATAATACTTTATAGACGAATGTTTTGAAGACAGAAAGGGGCAATCAATTGATGAAACGATATAAGAAACCAAACAAATTCTATGCATTATTATTACTAATCACCTTTGTATTGATGGGAGGATATACGCTTTATCTGCATTTCACAGATCAACTGGAAGCCATGGACATTTGGAATCTATTTTTATTGCCCTTGTTATTTGTGGGAGTCTATTTTGGTGGCGACACACTCTTACAAAAAATCACGGACAAACGGTATAAAAACAACCATGAAGATCGGTTTTTAGAATCGGTGAATGTGAAGATGCGTGAAAGCAATCAATTCTTAGTAGAAGATTTCCGTCGATTACAAATTAATCCTAAATTTCAAGAATCTTTAAAAATGGCACTCTATATTTATCAAAATGGTGAAAATGAGATATTCAATTGCGCCAAACTTCTTAAGAAGTTTGATTCTAAGACAGTTGAAGGCAAAGCAATGAATTGCGTTGTCGAATTATTGAACGAAAAAATCGAGAATAAGTCGGTCTAGGGCTGTCATTTAGCTTGATTTTTTAGTATAATAGAGAATAAGGAGTTGGTTGAAGATGAAACAGTATAACGGTTTGACCATTCAATCGGGCATTGCCTACGGTAAAGTATATTATGTTTCATCAACTTCCAACAAGGAATCAAACCTTGATTTATTAATAAATCAAAAAGCAGTATTAGACCAAGCGATTGAATCAAGTATTCAAGCGATAGAACGATTGGTAGAAACATCTGAATCCGAATACAACGATACCATCAAGATGATTTTTGAGGCCCACAAGCTCATGGTTAATGATCCTTTGTTAATAGAAAAGGCATATCAGTATATCCAAGAAGGAAAAAATGCGTACGAAGCTTATCAACTAGCTGCTAACGAATTCATTGATCAGTTTCGTGAATTAACGGACGATTACTTCCGATATCGTATTATCGATATTCAAGATGCGACCGACCGAGTGTTGTACGCTATTCAAGACGTTGAGTATGAGATTAATCTATCTTTTGACTCACCCAAGATTGTTTTGGTGGAAGAAATGAAACCTTCGATGATTTTCGGTTTTGAAAAGAAACACGTTATGGGTGTCATCGCTGAAAAAGGGAGCGTCAATCAGCACGCATCCATGATTGCTCAAAGCAAAGCCATTCCGAGTATGTTGATACCGAATGCGAGTGCTCTCATTAAGAACAACGATTTTGTTTTGATGGACGCCACTCGCGGAATTGTTATCGTTAATCCTAACCAAGATAATTTAGATTTTTACCAAATTAAAGGAGTTGAACAGCATGAGTTATAAAGCGTTATATCGTACCTATCGGCCGACAGATTTCACTGAGGTTGCTGGTCAAAAACACATAACAACCACTTTGAAAAACGCTCTTAAGAACGGAAAAGTAGCTCATGCCTATTTATTCAGCGGCCCTAGAGGTACGGGCAAGACATCGATTGCGAAAATATTGGCAAAAGCAGTCAATTGTGAAAAAGCCCCCACTGAGAATCCGTGTAATGCATGCCCTAATTGTTTGGGAATTCAGGACGGAACCATCAACGACGTTATCGAAATCGACGCCGCCAGCAACAATGGCGTTGATGAAATTCGTGAAATCAGAGACAAGGTTCGTTATTTGCCGGGATACGTCAAATATAAAGTTTACATTATCGATGAAGTTCACATGCTCTCAACAGGCGCGTTCAATGCGTTGTTAAAAACACTGGAAGAACCGCCGGCTCATGTAATCTTCATTTTATGTACCACCGAACCACAAAAAATCCCTTTGACCATTCATTCTCGTTGCCAACGATTTGATTTTAAAGCCATAACTCCTCAAGAAATAACTGAAAAACTAAATGAAATCATTGAACGAGAACATATTCAAATAGAAGATACGGCGATTGAACAAATCGCACAGTACGCCGAAGGTGGACTTCGAGATGCGCTTGGATTACTTGATCAAGCGTTCGCATTTAGTCCTTCCTATATTTCCATTGATGATGTCAATCAAATCTGTGGGGCGTTGTCTTTGCAAATGATGATGGATATCGTACAAGCCCTTATCGTAATGAATGCATCAGAAGCTATACGTTTAATGGATGATTTACTTATTTCAGGAAAAGAAGTCCAAAAAATAGGACAAAATCTTCTTCAATTTTTCCGAGATATTTTAATCTATAAAAATGTTGGTTTTACCGAATCAACACCCAAGTTATACAACAACCCATCATTCATCGCATTAGCAAACTCCTTATCCAATCGTCGGTTGTATTTTTTCCTCGATTTACTTAACAAGGCTCTCAATGATATTAAATGGAGTAATAATCCTCGATTGTATTTGGAACTGGCGTTTATTAAAATGACCGACGAGGAACCTCAAAGCGACGCAAAGCTTTGGCAGACTCTAAACGATTTAGAAAATCGATTTAAAACAGTCGAAGATAGACCGGTTATAAGTACGTCTCAATCAATCGAAAAACGTCCAGAAGCGACCGTGAAACCCGTTGTAGAACCGAATACAAATACTCCCCTTGAGACCAAAGAAGAATTGACAATGCCTAAGGATATTGAAGAGGCTCCTACGACAACCTCACCAGAAGTTGAAGATACAAATATCGAGACGCAATCGGCGGTTAACCTGTTTGAAATCGACACCAATGAGACAAGTGAAATACCGCTTAATCAAGAGGTTTCCGACAAACAAGAAGAACCGGTTGAATTACCGAAAAAACAAGAAACGAAGCCAAACGGAATTCTGTCAAACACCTACAACATCGCTTTTGTAGAAGATGTTTTAAATCATGGGAATCGTGATGATAAAAACGAGTTAATCAGTCAATGGCACCGGTTGAAACGAGTCCGTTTGGGTGGTAATTCCGAACAGTATGTTTCTATCTTTGCTTCCAGCGAACTAAAGGCTAGTTCTGTCGATCGCATTATCGTAACCTTTGATAACCCAGCCATGTGCAACCGCGTCATGAAACCTTCGGTCAAGAAGATTATTATTGATTTGTTAAAAAAAGCGTTTGATCGCGAAATGGATTATATGGCCTTGCCGACAGAAGTTTTTAACTCGATTGCAGATGAATTTGCTTATTTATGGAAATTAGGAAATCGTGACATCAAGTTATCACCGATTTCCCACCCTGATTTACGTGACGTATCGCAAGAAGAAGAAACTCAACTGTCGACGACAGAAGAAAAAATTGTTAAAGAAGCTGTCGATTTATTTGGCGATTTGGTCCGAATCAGAAAACAATAAAAACCGAGGTGTTACCATGATTAATCCCCAAATGATAAAGAAATTACAAAAAATGCAAGAAGATATGAAAAATGCGCAAGAACAAATCAACCAATCGATTTTCTATGGTCAATCGGGCGGTGCCGTTGTTAAGGTAGCGGTCAAAGGAACCAAAGAAGTAGTCCGGATTGACATTAATAAAAACGAAGTCGACATAACCGATATCGAAATGCTTCAAGATTTAATTATTTCAGCGTTGAACGACGCTTTCCGACAAGTCGATAAAGAATTAGAAGAAACCATGGGTGCTTTTACTCAAGGAATGAACATTCCGGGGTTTTAAATCATGGATTATCCGTTATCGCTTGAACAACTCATTGTTGAATTTATGAAATACCCGGGTATCGGTCGAAAGACTGCTGAACGGTATGCCCTTTTTACCATTAACAAATTGGATATCGATTCAATCAAACGGTTCGCTGATGTTTTAGTGGAATCAAAAACACAAATTCATCCCTGTTCAATTTGTGGGCACTTGACCGATGTCGATCCGTGTGTTATTTGTTCCGACACCCATCGAGATCATTCAAAAATTCTGGTAGTTGAATCAACAAAGGATGTTTTTTCGATTGAGAAATCAGGAAAATATCATGGACTTTACCATGTTTTAAATGGAGCATTGTCTCCCCTGAATGGCATAGGTATTGACGATTTGAATTTTCCTACCCTTTGGGAACGTGTTCAAAACGAACAGGTTAAAGAAATCATCATTGCCACATCGGCGACACAAGAAGGCGAAGCGACTGCCTTATACCTTCATCGCGTATTGAAATCGATTGATATCATTATTTCGAGAATAGCTTATGGCGTTCCGGTTGGAGGCAATCTTGAATATACCGACAGTGAAACGCTTTTCCGTGCCATTGAAAACCGTAAAGAAATTTTATAAAAATAATCTTTATGTAAAACCCTTAAAATAAATGTTGGTTATTTTTATCAAAATGGTATAATATTATTACATAGTAATACAAATTGAATAAACTCTATTTTTTGAGGTGAAATAATGGTCAATAATTTTGTGTTCGGCGGTATTATAGAAACCATTGAAGGTTATCTTCAACCCTTAATCACCAGCGCGTTATCGTTGCTGGAAGGTTTCCCAGTATGGGTACAAGGACTTATTTTGCTTGCTTTGGCTTTATTTGCCGTTATTGGCGTTTTTGTATTCATTAAGAAATTCTTTAAATTGTTCTTAGTTTTAGCCATTCTTGGTGCCATTGGGTATTATTTGTACACAGAAGGCATCATCACGGATCTGTTAGGTAATTTGACAGGCACCATACTCTCAACACTACTGTAAAGAAAAGGGTGTTGCTTTTTTCGGAAAGCAAAACTCTTTTTTTGTATTTTAGAACGTCTTTTTTTATGGTTTGATTAACAAAATTTCGATTATTATAATCGAAATATGCTGTTATATACATTGTATTACGAATAGGAGACTGTAACATGGAAATCAAAATGATTAATTTACTAAAGATTTTCGTCGCCAAAGACAAAAAAGAAGTGCGTGCCGTTGATAATGTCAACCTTACGATACCTTCTGGGAAACTGATTGGTCTTTTAGGCCCATCAGGGTGCGGAAAATCCACAACTCTGTATTTAATTGCAGGGTTATTGCGTCAAAATTCAGGAGAAATCTTCTTTGGAGACGATGAAGTATCAGAAACACCTCCCGAAAAACGCGGAATCGGATTGGTATTTCAGAACTACGCATTGTATCCACATATGACAGTTCGGGAAAATATTTTATTCCCACTTCAAAATCTGAAAGTTGAAAAAGAAGAAGCCAAACAACAAACCATTGAAATGGCAAAATTGGTTGGCCTTGAAGAGATGCTCGATCGTAAACCGAAGGAATTATCCGGCGGACAACAACAGCGCGTTGCAATTGCTCGTGCTCTTGTAAAAAAACCACGTGTGTTGTTGCTTGATGAACCATTATCTAACTTAGATGCCCGCTTGCGTTTACAAACTCGTGAAGAAATTAAACGGATTCAACGCGAGACCGGAATTACAACCGTATTCGTAACACATGACCAAGAAGAAGCGATGTCCATTTCCGACGAAATCGTCGTTATGAAAGATGGCGTCATTCAACAAATGGGAGAGCCACAACACGTTTATGATTTCCCAGATAACTTGTTCGTTGCCAAATTTTTAGGAACACCACAAATCAATATCTTCAACGGTGTGATTAAAAATAAAAAATTATACATCAACGATATGTTTGTTGCTAAAACCAAATTTGCAGATCAAGAAGTTAAAATCGGTGTTCGTCCAGAAGGATTTGTTGTTGACGCCGAGAAGACAAGCGAATTTAAATTTGAAATTGACTTGGTTGAAACCATTGGTCGCGATACAACATTGATTATCGAGGTACCAGGTAACGAAGGCAGCCTTCTCGATAAGTTAACCTTTAAAGCCATCGTCGATGCGTCTCACAAAATTAAAGCCGGCGATACGGTTCATTTCACCATTAAACCCGATAAGATGCATTTGTTTGACTTAGACGGGAAAGTCATTCGATAATTTATGGAAACAAGGAATAATTGGAAAGCATGGTTTTACTTGGCGCCCATGCTTATCCTGATGTTGATATTCACCTTTTACCCATTGATTAATGCCTTCATCATTTCCTTTTACGATGGGTACTTACCACTCGCCAACGGTGGTACGGGATCAGTTGCTTCAGCAAATTTGGTCTTAACCAACTATGCCGTTATTTTTAAAAATCAATTATTTTGGCAATCCATTAGAAATACTTTTGTTTTGGCCTTTATTTCTGTTCCGGTATCAATCATCATTTCGCTGTTTATTTCTGTAGCGTTAAAATCGATACCGAAATTAAAAGGATTATTTCAAACCATCTTTTTCTTACCGTACGTCACCAATGGTATCGCTATTGGGATGGCGTTCGCTGTTATGTTTAATACCGATTATGGGTTATTCAACGCTGTTCTCAACTTATTTGGAATGGAAGCAGTAGATTGGATTGGATCAGGATCGTCTTGGTGGGCACAAATGGGTGCGCTGATGATTTTTACCATTTGGGAAAGTTTGGCATTTAAAATCTTGGTTTTCACCAGCGGTCTTCAAAATATTGACAAACAATATTACGACGCCGCAAAGATTGACCACGCTTCCAAATGGACCATTTTTAAACGAATTACAGTTCCTTTGTTATCACCGTTAATTCTTTACATCTCGATTACGTCCATGATTGGCGCCTTAAAAGCCTATAACTCTGTTATTGGATTATTCGGAGAAAAACTCGGCGGTCAACCTTACTCGATGATCACCATTGTTGCTTTCGTTTACAAATACCGTTCTGATTTTGCGTTCCAAGGTTACTATAGCTACGCTGCTGCGGCTGCAATTATCTTATTCTTTATAACCCTCATTTTTTCGCTGGTACAAACTATGGTCAGCAAAAAACGGGTTCATTACTAGGAGGTGCTGACAATGGCTGATGTTTATGTAACCAATGAAAAAGTATACAAAGCACAAAAAATTGTTAGCAACATTCTGACCTACGGCTTCTTAGCTGCGGTTGCTATCGCTGTTTTGGTTCCGTTTTACTGGATGATTTTGACATCCTTGAAGAGTATGACGATGATCGAAGCACAACCACCGATTTTATTCTTATCACCGAAACAATGGGAATTATCGAACTATACCTCTTTGTTTGAAATTGTCCAAAGCGGACCCCGTTCTGGACAACCGTTGTTCCCATTCTTTACCTACATGAAAAACACCATCGTAATTTCGTTAATTACGACGGTCGGAACCTCGATTACAACCATTTTAGCAGCCTTCGCTTTTGCTCGTTTGAATTTCAAAGGCCGTGACTTAGTATTCGCCATCATTATCGGAACGATGATGATTCCAGGCGAAATCTTCATATTGACCAACTTCGTCACCATTACCCGTGCGGGTTGGTACGATATCATGAATCAAACCTACATGGATGCCATCTTGGCGATGACCTTACCCTTTATGACCAGCGTCTTTTATACCTTTTATTTGCGACAAACGTTCAAACAGATTCCTAATGAATTGTACTATGCCGCAAAAGTAGACGGGACATCGGATTTCAAATACTTATTGAAGGTCATGATTCCCGTAGCGATGCCAACCATCGTTACCATCATTATCTTGAATTCGATGGGCGCATGGAGCGCGTATATCTGGCCGGCTATGGTTACTACAAAAGACGAATTCCGATTGGTATCCAACGGGTTGCGTGGTGCCTTCACCGATTCCGGATCGGGTCGTACCGATTACGGACAACAAATGGCTTCGGCTGCGTTGGTTACCTTACCGTTATTAATTGTCTTCTTCGTATTCCGCAAACAAATTATGCGCGGTGTATCACGAAGTGGAATCAAAGGCTAAAACCGCTTTGCGGATTAGATACGATTAAAAGTAATTATTATATAGGAGGATATATGAAAAAAATACTGTTAAGTGTTATTGCATTAGTTTCAGTATTCGTTCTCGTGGGATGTATCGATGTCGCTACCACCACGACATACGAACTTACATCATCAACGACCTCAGGAACGGGAACCACGACTAAAGTAGTCATGGAAATTCCCGATGACGAAGTTACGATTCTGTTCTGGCACATTTTTGGAGCCGACAAATCAGCATTGCTTGATCAAATGATTGCTGAATTTGAAGCGATGTACCCAAATGTGACCATCGAATCGCAATCACAATCCGATTACAACACCTTACGTGAAAAAATCAATACAGGTCTTGGCGTTCAACAAGTTCCGACCATGGCGTTGGGATACCCCGACCATTTCGCCGCTTATATTCAAGCCGGTGGCGCTTATTCACTCAACAATTTCATAACCAGCAACATTCGTTATGAAATCACAAACTCGGCTTCATCAATTTTTGGTGAATACGTTGACGTATCCACTGATTTAGCAGATTTTGTTCCTGGTTACTTGGCTGAAAATAACCAATATGTTAATGGCCAATATTATTCAATGCCATTCTCGAAATCAACCGAAACCATGGCAATCAACCGCACCATCATCAAAAATCATGTTGCCGAAATTCGCGCTGCTGGAATCACCGTATCAGATGAAGGTTTCTTCTCGCACACAACGCCGTTAACCTTTGCACAAGTCCAAACGTTAGGAACCATTATTTTGAATGAAACTGCTGAAACTGACGTAGCTAACTATCAATGTGGATACCTTCTAAACTACGACTCATCTGGCAACATGTTCATCAATATGAGCCGTCAATTTAATGCTCCTTACACCAATTCGGCCGGTGAAATTCTAATTAATAACGATACGACCAAATCCATGTTAAATTACATCGACGCGATGTTCAATCAACGTATATTCGTTTCGCCCATTGAATTTAGCCAAACCTATGGATCAACAAACTTCAAATACGGCGATATTTGTATGACCGTTGGTTCAACGGCTGGTGTTGCTTATAACATTCCAACCGCTGGTGACGTTCAAGCCAATTTGAAATTTGGTGTGTTCGATGTTGACTTCCTACAAGTTCCTCAAGCTGTAGCAGAAACCGAAGGCGCCATTACATTATCGGACGGAACCAATAACTATAACTTCTCAGGTTCGTTATCCGCCGTTCAACAAGGTCCGAATATCGGTATTTTCAAAAATGCTTCTACCGATGAAAAACTCTTTGCTTGGCTATTCATCAAGTATTTGACGAACGCTGAAAACACCGCTCGTTGGTCCATGGATACCGGTTATCTCCCTGTTCGTTTGTCCGCTTATACAAGCGACGTCGAAATTGAATTAACCAAAACATTTAGCACGACGTTTAATGACTTTTTAGAAATTGCTCAGGACTTCTGGAATAGCGAAGGTGACGTCGATTGGGTTGAAACCGATGAACGTTGGGATTATCTCCATGCCTCAATGGTTGTCAATATTGCTAGAAACCAAGCACTTTATTATGACTACGATCCCGCATTCCCAGCTGGAATATCGAGTGCAGGTTCGGCAACCGTTCGTGTTGAAGCCGGTTACTGTATCGAAAACATCTACAATAAAACCAAAACACCAACCGAAGCTTTGAACTTCTTCTTGAATCAAGTTGATTGGTAAAATCTTATTATAAGGAATGATTAACATGCTCAAAAAAATACCCCTGCTCTTGCTTGCAGTCGTGATGATGTTAGGGGTTGTTGGTTGCCAAAAAACGACGACCACCACAACCACTTCATCAACCACGACCGATTCCATGGTGACGCTTCCAAACTTAACAGGAGCAAACCGAGAAACCATTACTGAAACATTAGAAGATCTTGGATTGACTGTCAAGTATTACATCGATGTTTCGAAAGTCTATGAAAGCGAGACAGAGTACGATAAATTTGTTCGATACGGATCCGATTTAGTTTCTGGGTCTCAAGTATTGAGAGGATCCGAAGTCCGTGTTTACACAACCCCGCTCTTGCTAGATATTGTCTATTATGATGATTTGGAAGCTTATGACGAAACGCTTCAGTTAGAAGTAGAAGATTATCAAGGCAAAGAATTCATCGCCGACGGTATCGGTGTTGTTACAGTGGAACGTTACGTGGATGGGGATACAACCTGGTTTGAAAGCAATGGAACCACCTTCTCGGTTCGTTATCTCGGAATCGATACCCCCGAATCAACGGCTCTTTATGAACCTTGGGGCAAAACGGCTGCAAAATACACAGAAGCCGTTTTAAAATCAGCCGAAACCATCGTTTTAATGAGCGAAGGCGATCGGATGGACGGAAACGGGCGTTACCTAGCATGGGTTTGGTACCGTACCACCGCTGAAAGCAAATTCATCCTTTTGAATCTTGAATTGGTAGAACTTGCGTACTCAAAAAACAAAGTCTCCGTTGGATCCGTCTACACATCGGTTCTAACATTGGCCGACTGGAATGCTTCGATGACCAAACGTCGTGTATGGGGAGAACTCGATCCCAATTACGATTACTCCAAAGAAGGCACCCAGATGTCCATTCAATACTTAATGGAAAATTTCGATGATTACGTTGGATTAAAAGTGGTCATTACGGGAACCATCACTCGAAAACTCGGCAATAACGTTTATTTCCAAGACGACACTGGTTATGGGGTATACATGTATGCTGGGTACACAACCTCAGCCCAATTACAAGTTGGAGCGAACCTAACCATCGGTGCGCTGACACCCACTTATTTTGGCGGAAGCCCTCAATTATCCAACTTTAACAAATCCAACTTATCCGTGAATGAATCGACCGAACCGGTTGAACCCATCACGGTGACCTACGATGATTTTGAATTCAAACGCATCGGAACGTTGGTTACCATCGAAAATCTCATAATTACCGGCATGAATAATGCCAAGACAAGTATTTACGTCAAAGATAGTCTCGATCGGACGTTTACAATCCGTATCGACGATTCTTCTGAATTTACCGCTGATTCATTAGGACTTACCGTAGGCGCTGCAATCACCGTGACAGGACCTTTAAGTTATTACGATTACGATTATGATTCATCCGATACATCGTACGTATACCGAAAAGCAAACTTTCAATTGATGATTACATCTGCAGACGATGTCATAGTATTAGAGTAATAAAAAATCTATATAGGAGGATTTATATGAAATTGACGTTTAAGAAACTCGCTTTACTGGGTTTGGCAATCGTTGCTATGTTCGTATTAGTGGGCTGTACTGATACCACAACCACCACGACAATCAGCGGCGACACCAATACCACTGTCGGTTTGACAGACTTGCAAAAAGTACAAAATGTTTTGGATAGCATTTCCTTAGGAGATTTATCCGCGATTACATCCGACTTAACGTTACCTTCACCAACCGAAAACGGTGTGTCTGTATCCTGGTCAACCAGTGATGCCGATATCATCAACGTAATGGGTGAAGTATCCGTTCCGACATTCGCTGAAGGCAATGCAACTGCAACCTTAACGGTTACCGTTACCTTAAATCAAGCGACCTTAACAAAAACGTTTGATGTTACCGTTCTTGCAGAAACAGCAGAAGCATTTTTGAATCGAATCGGAACCTCGATTATCATCGATTCATCCGACTCTATCGTTACCGATTTTGAATTACCATCGACCGCTCAAGGCGCAACGATTACCTGGGTATCGAGTAATGAAGATATGGTTGAAATTTCAGCTGCTGTCAACGAAGACGGTCTGTATGAAGTTACGGTTACTCGTCCAAAAGCTGAAGACGGCGGCGTCAACACGTCTGTTACGTTAACCGCTACATTAGCAATTGGCGAAGTATCTGTTACGGTGGACAAATCAGTTCGTATTATTGCTGAACCGTTAGCCAAAGTCTACGAATCATTTGAAACATTGCATAATACCGCCATCATCAACGAATACGTTGATTTGACTGGTGTTGTCTATGCTAAATTCAAACTCGGTTATTTCATGACCGATGGCGATGGCCATTATATTGCGATTTATACTACTGAAAGCAATGCAAGCGAAGTCGCTGTTGGCGATGAAGTTCGCATTAAAGGTAAATACGCTGTATACAATACCCTTTATCAAATTTCCAGTTTAACGTTCCAAGAAGTATTATCTTCTGACAACGATCTCAACGTTACACCGGTTGTTTTTGAAGATGCAACGGATTTATTGGATGTTGATTCTTCGGATCGTTTAATACATGGTCAAATTTATACGATTACGGTTACGCCACAATTGAGAGGTTCTTACAACAACGTTTATCTCTTCGCTGGAGAAACTCAAGTCGCTACCGTATACTATAACGCATCTGCTGCATCCATCGATGCATTAGAGGAAGTTGTTGGTAAAGTTGTTACCATCGACGTTGTTTATTACACCTTCTACAGTGGATCTTCCGTATTAACGCCTGGCGTACCGGAAGTATACATTATCTTTGACGGACTTGCTGACGATATCGAATTGGCTCCACTTGAAGGCCAAGAAGCTTTGGATGCTGACGCAGCCAATCTATCACTTCCAGCAACCGCTGTTGGTGGACAATCGTTAACATTAGCCAGTGTCGGCGGATACGAATCAGCCATCACTTGGACAATTAAATCCGGATCTGAATACGCTTCAATCGCTAGCGGAAAAGTAACGTTCACGAATGTTACAGCTTCGCAAACGGTTGTGTTAACGGCTTCGTTGACCATCGCTGGCGTTGTTGATCCAACAACCAAAGATTTCACAATTACCGTTAACCCTATCACCACCTCAACCATTGCTCAAGTTTGGGATATGGAAAAAGGCGATGTGGCTCAAGTCGAAGGTACCGTCTACTTCTTTATTAATAACGGTTACTTTGTATTTGATGGAACTGGCATGCTCTTTATCTACACGCCCGCCCCTGCTGGAACGTTACTGGGCGACAAACTCGTCATTTTCGGTACGGTAGATATTTACAATGGTCAATCTCAAATTAAATCAGCAACGGTTAAAGAAGTCGTCAGCCAAGGTAATGCTCACGAACAAACCGCTATTGATTATGTACCTGGAACAACAGCACTTGTATCTGGTCAAACCTATTCAGTTACTGCTACGATTACCGAATTGACAGAAGGTGGATACACGAACTTATTCTTGTACAATGGTGATACGAGATTAGCACAAATCTACTATCGTTCAACCATCAATGATTCTTTCGCTGCATTAACTGCAAACAAAGGTAAAGAAGCTACCATTAATGTAGTTTACTACTATACGTATAACGATTTGGTATACTTCGTTTATCAAGAAGGTGCTGCTGGTATTGAATTGACTCCACTTGTTGGTCAAGAAGCATTAGATGCTGATGCCGCTGCAATCGTTATTCCAAGCGAAGTTATTGGCGGACAATCCTTAACGTTACCGGATCTAGGCGGTTATGGTTCAGCCATTGCTTGGACGGTTAAAACGGGTTCTGAATACGCTACGATTGCTAGCGGAAAAGTAAGCTTCGTTGATGTTTCCGCTGTTCAATCCGTTGTCTTAACCGCTTCGTTAACCATCGACGGCGTTGTTGATCCAACGACAAAAGATTTCACAATTACCGTTAACCCCATTACCACTTCGACCATTGCGTCGGTTTGGGACATGGAAAAAGGTGATGTTGCCCAAGTTGAAGGTACTGTCTACTTCTTTATTAACAACGGTTACTACGTATTCGACGGAACGGGAATGATCTTTATCTATACGACCGCTCCTGCCGGAACGTTACTAGGCGACAAATTACTTATCTTTGGTACCGTTGATATTTACAACGGTCAATATCAAATTAAATCCGCCACGGTTAAACAAACGGTTAGCCAAGGCAATGCTTACGAACAAACCGCTATTGAATACGTTCCTGGAACAACCGAATTGGTTGCCGGTCAAACGTATGCCGTAACCGCAACCATTAAGATTGCTGGTTCATTCAATAACGTTTACCTCTATGATGGAGATACCTTACTCGCTGTTATTTACTATCGTTCAACCATCAACGATTCTTACAATGCATTAAAAGCTGAAAACAACATGGAAGCAACCATGAATTTGGTTTACTACTATACCGGCAATGATTCCGGAATGGCAATGACGCTTGTTCAATTTGTTTACCAAGAAGGCGCAGCTGGCATCGTTTATACACCAGAACAAGTTGCTCAAAATGATGTCGATGCCATCGAAATTTCAACTTCCGTCGTCAGTGGCGCTGTTGAAGCACTTCCAGCTACCAGCGGAACGTCCACGATTGTTTGGACGGTAAAAGACGCTGATGTCAACGCCACCATCGCTGACGGTAACGTAACGTACGCAACGGTTACCACCGCTACCCAAGTTACGTTAGTCGCAACGGTAACGTATACTCCAACCGAAGGCGATCCTATCGTTACAACGGTTGAATACCCTGTTACAATTTCCACCTATGCAGAAAAAATAGCTGAAGATAAAGCAGACTTAACTGTAGCTTTAACAGCCAATGAATTTGATGTCGTAACCCTTCCAGTTGAAGGATTGAATGGCTCAGTCATTACGTGGGCATTAACCGCTACGGACAATGCAACTTTAGCAGTCAATGTTTTAACACTTGACTATCTTGGCAGCGAATACAACGTAACTGTTACGGCTACGTTGGCCTTCGCGGCAGCACCGGAAGTTACGGATACGAAAGAATTTACGATTGTTGTATCTCCTGTTACCATCGTAACCGAATTCTCAGTATTTAACCAAAAAACAGACGGTGTTTGGACCTTTGCCGGAACCGACATGATGTACATTAAAGGTATCGTATCAGCCTTAAACGGCACGAGCGGAACCTTCTTACAAGATGCTTCCGGTGATGGCATTTATGCTCATGGATTAAAGAATTTGAACGTTGGTGATGAAGTTGTCATCTACACAAAATTAGGTGAATACAACTCCATTCGTCAATTGAATACCTTCACACTTAAAGCAACGCTTTCTACCGGAAACACGCCGGTTGTAACAACGATGACGGTCGCTGAATTAGCTGCTATTGTTCCGAATTATTACGAATACGGAAGCCGTTTGGTAAACGTTGAAGGCATTGAAATCAAAGAATTCAGAGGCAACTACCTAGACATGATTTGGGCATCGGTAGGCGAAGAAACGCCAGTTGTCTACATGTTGTCATTCTACTTCAACAACTCAACGTATAATTGGCTCGATGATGTTTATCAAGTTGGCGAAACACTCCCAGCTTTCAACTTCGTTTTGTACAATATTTATAACGTGACAACGTTTAATATTTTACCGCAAAACTTAGTGATGACCGATCAACAAGCCGTTGACGTAAACAAAGAGTTATTACCAGAATCCTTAACGTTATCGGAAAATTACACGATTCCAACTCCTGTATTTGGCGCTACCATTGCGATTTCTGCAGTTAGCGTTGAATTGGATGGCTACTTCACGACAGACGGCGTTGTCACATTAGCCGATGTGGATAAAGTTGGAACGATTACCTTTACCGTTACCAAAGGATTGGTATCTGATCAAGTAACGATTCCTGTTACTGTTAAAGCATTAACGGATGCACAAAAATTAGCATTAGCGATTGCTGATATGCCTGCTACGCTGAACTTAGCTCAAGACTTTATTTTAGAACCGCTCCTTTATTCAGGAACGTATGGTACTGTTACACCCGATGTTACTCTTTCAACGAATTTAAGTGTTGTAAGTGGTGAATTGATTGTGACGAGACCTGCCGGGGGTTCAGCAGCTGTTACTGGAGTGCTTACTGTGAATGTTTCAGTTGGAACGGAATCCGGATCAAAAGATATCACGGTTACAGTATTACCTTATGCTACTGATTTGTTTATCTCTGAATACATCGAAGGTTCAAGCAATAATAAAGCGGTTGAAATTTACAACGGAACCAATGCTGCAGTAGATTTATCAACCTATGTTATTGAAGTATATTCCAATGGTGCTTTAACAACTGGAACGCCTAATTATACGTTCACACTATCTGGAACGTTAGCTGCTGGCGATGTTTATGTAATTTACAACGCTTCGTCAATTCCAGAAATTGTCGCTGTAGGTGATGTTTCAAATTCAATCACTTACTATAATGGCGACGATACGATCGTTTTAAAGAACGGTACAGTAATCATTGATAGTATTGGCCAAGGAAATGGAACCGATCCTGGAACGAATTGGTCTGCTAATGGCGTGGCAACAAGTGAAATGACGCTTGTAAGAATATCTACTATTTTGTCGGGAGACACCGATCCCACGGATGCGTATGATCCAAGTGTTGAATGGGTTGCTTATGCACAAAACACTGTTTCTTATCTAGGCTATCATAATGTTGGCGACGTTTCATCAGTCGTCGGCTAAAAAAATTATCATTTAACCATAAAGGCGCATTCACTCGAATGCGCCTTTTCTTATTTGAAAAAATCCTCGAATAATAGATCTTTAATGATATAATGAAGGTAATGTTTTATAAATACATAAGATTGAGAGGGTTTTTATGAACAAGTTCAAAAATTATCTATTTCTTTTTATTATTAGTATTGTTGTTTTTGGAGTTGTTGCTTGTAGCAAAGATATCACAACCACAACCACAACCACAACAACCGTATCAACCCAAACTACAGATACCACCACGACAACGACCACAACCACAACAACGACCACCACACAAGATCAAGACATGATTGATCTAATTGATGCCGCTAATGCGATTACAATCGCTAATGCGACTGCGATTACCGAAAACTTTAATCTTCCTGCAAGTTATGAAAGTGTCACTATTACATGGAGCAGCAGTAACCCAACGGTTGTTAATATCGCTTCGTCATCCATAACTGAAAGTGAATCCACGGTTTATCCGGTTACGTTAGATCCCTTTAACACCGATACCATCGTCATTCTAACAGCGACATTCACCTTAAATTCGAAAACACACACAAAAATGTTTACCATCACCGTAAAACCATTCGTCAATACAGGATCGTATACCTTAGTTTCTAAATTATATCAATATGCGACACTGGATGAATCGGTTGAATTCACTGGTTATGTTTCTGTGCTTTACAAGTATGGCTATGTATTGACCGATACCAGTGGAGATTCACTGATTGTTTATACAACATTGGAAAACGCTCAGTTGGTAAGTGTTGGCGATAACGTAACCATAACTGGAAAATATGCACAGTATAATACCTTGTTTCAAATATCGACGTTAACCTCTCAAGTCGTTAACAGTAGTGATAACACCGTTTCTTTATCGTCAACGATCTTAGAAGATGCAACAGATTTATTAGATGTTGATTCCTCTGTTAAACTGAATCATGCCAAAGTATACACAGTAACCGTCACGTTGGCATTGAATGGTGAAGGCAATGTTGCCCTCTATTCTAACGATACTTTTATTGCAGTCGTCTATTATAATTCATTGACTGACTCCATCAACGCATTAAAAGAATACATCGGTCGCGAAGTGACAATCGATGTATTGTATTACACGTTGCATAGTACTGATGGAATTCGCGTTTTGTTTTATGGGGACTTAGAAGACATTATTGCAACACCACTGTCTGAAGAAGAAATGTTTGAAATTGACATCGATACCTTGGATAATCCGATGGTTTTAACCGATACGTTTGCCCTACCCTCACTTGAATTTTCGGTATACGATAACGTAAGCGTCAGTGTTGAGCTTGCTGGGTATTTTTCATTTGAAGAAGGATTGTATACCATCAATCGTCCTACTGCAGAAGAAGGCGATGTTGTTGGATCTATCACCGTTCGAATTATGATTGAATCATCCTTTAGAGACGTTGTTGTACCTATTACAGTCAAAGCATTGGCTGCTCAAGGGGCATCGGATTTGTTTATATCAGAATACATTGAAGGCGGAGACTATAACAAGTACATCGAACTATATAACGGAACAGGAACGACCATTGATTTATCCGAATATACGCTTGAATTGTATGTCAATGGCGCTACAGTAGCATCAAAAACAATGACCTTAAGCGGCACACTAGCAACCGATGATGTGATTATTGTTTATAATAATCGAAGCGCCATCATCATATACACACCCACTTCAGGCGATATTAACAATAATGATGTCATGAACTTTAATGGCAATGACGTGGTCGTCTTAAAACACAACGGTATTATTATCGACAGTATTGGCAAAATCGGGCAAACCGGTATTGATTACTGGGGAGATCCCTCAACGGTATCTACGAAAGATATGACGTTAGTTAGAAAAACATACATTACATCCGGTGATACCGATCCGTATGACGATTATGATCCAACCCTCGAATGGGATGCTTATCCAAAAGATACAGCCAGTTATTTAGGATCGCATACATCCGACTAAAAAAATATCACGCCCCGACAGGAGCGTGATTTTTTATTTCATCATAATTTCAATGCCCGCATGATTTCCTAAATCACGGAAGATTAATTTATCATCACGGTACAAGGCTAACTCTACAATACCGGACATTCCTTCTTTGATTTGTTCAATCATTTTTCCGTTTCGAGGGGATACTAGATTGATTTGGTGACGGGTGCTTGCTTTAACTTCAAGACGATAAGTTCGTTTCTTAAGCGTGAACGATACTTGATTATCTTCGATTTCTTTTTTGACGACTTTTGTAAAATTATAGGTTGCGAAGCGGTATTCTTTACCTCTATAAATAACATTGGCAATGAGACCTTTGAATTCTCTTTTTAAGAACGGAATCGTCGCATAGGAAAACATCATGGAAGTACCTAATTCCGTGAAATGGTTGCTCTGAAGCCATACATACGATTTGGGGAACGACTTTCCCCAATCTTTTTCGATATAGCCCTTTCCGTTTTCAAAAATGACAGGTTGATTGTTGATGATGAACGATCCGGTCAGTTGGTGTGACATACTGACAACACCGTGGTAGCATTCCATAAAAGAGAAATACCCGAAGAAGCCCATGATGTTGGGGACTAAAAGACTCGATTTTATCGGCGTTATGTGCTCCATTTTCAATGAGCCTTCCAACGAGAAGTCATCTTGTTTAAGGATTATCTTCGCGAGACTTTTGGTAAATGTATTGTTACCGATCTGAATTTGGAATCGATCTTGGTGGTAGTGAAAACTTGAGTAATCATATCGGAAATAATACGTTTTTAGTTCAGGTTGATCTTGTTTTGTTTCCGACAAAAAGACCTGTATAAAAGCATGGGTATCGTCTTTGGTAAGAGATACTCCCGGAATCAAGGCAAGCGTCACCGACTCATCATGACTGACGAATTTGTAATACCAACCTTCAAAGTAGTGTTTTTTATGTTTATTCCCCTGAAAGTATTCAGGATGCGTCAATTTTTTAAGGTACATAGACTCCTCAGTATCGTTCTAATAGATTAATTTGTAATGAAAAAGCCGATGATTCGGCTTTACAATTAGTCCCAAATCAATTCTACAAAATGGGGATAATCGATGAATGGATTGCGATTGTGTTGTTTTGTATAAATGACTTCGTTACGATTTCGTTCAAAATCATCTACCGGATCCAATTCGTGCCATTCAAGTAAGGTATCAAGTTTACCCATTTCGTAGGTATTGGGAGTCGTATTTACGAGATGATAAATCGTGTACATGACTTCCATATAAAATAAGATTCGTGCAATATCGCCTCTAGCTTCAAGACGATTTGGGGCATAGGCAACGGATGTGGTGATATCATCAAAATATTTGTTTCCGCGGCTGGAATTTACCGATGGGTTTGCGGGTTTTAAGTTATGCAAATCGCTAGCAGCATTGACCGTGCCGTTGTCGGCGGGAACACCAAGCAAAGATTGCGGCCATACGTGCTCACGGTTCCAAGTGGTACCCAAATCCCATTCGCCACTGACGGATGTACCTAAGTAAAGTAGAATCAAATTGCTTGAATTATTGGGATCACGATCGGTTTCATCGAGCATGTAACGAGCGTCGCCATAGGTGACGCCGTGGAATCCGGTATTGATAATGATATGAAGTTGATTTTTTAATGCATCTCCAGTAAGCCCTTCAGCACTTTCATAATATTCGGATAGTTGGATAGACCCACTGACGGTAATTTCAAAACTTGTTTGAAGATTTAATGTAGTTACGGTAACGGTTTGCGTTCCGTTTTCTACCATCGAATAACCGCTCAAGATGTATTGGTCGGGCGTTAAAATAATGTAGGATTCGTCTTCCGCAACCAGTCTTACTTCCATCCCGGTCGTATCGATTTCATCATTAATCAGATACTCTGTTTTTGTTGGTGGAACAACACTTAACGTAAATCCAGATTGAACGCCTTCTTTTACGTAGACATAAAACGATGCGCTCACTAAGTCGTATGAAATCGTAATTTCTTGCATACCCGATTGTTGTGAATCGAATCCATCGACGGTATAGGCATCGGATGAAAGGGTGATTTTATCCCCTAGACCGTTGACGCTTTCAACAACGAGACCTTCTAGATTCAATGCTTCATCGAGTTCATAAACAGTTTGATAGTCGCCAGATAATTCCAAATCAACGGTTTGCGACCACCATGTACCGGTTGTAATATGTTCGGTTATGGTATCAAAGGTTGTGCTTTCGCTCGTTGTGGTAGCAGTTGTGGTTGTTGAGGTAAACAAACCGCATGCGGTAGAAGCTGTTATTGTGATAAAAAGTAGGGTAAAGAGTAGAAATCGTTTCATGATTGTTTTCATAGAAATCAGTCCTTATTATGAATGTGTATCACCAGTATAACACATCTTTTTCAAAAGACCAATTCTATTGAAAAAGAAGTCCATTATTTATCCTAAATTGACAGCGTTACGCTTTAATCAAGTACACTTTTATGGTATAATGAAATACTAAAATAATTTAGTAAGGAATGGTAAGATTAATGCATACCATACAGAAATTAATTAATGATTTTAATTCCATTATTATTTTGCGACATGGGAGACCGGATTTAGATGCTTATGGGTCTCAGTTTGGTCTTTATTATGCGTTAAAGGAACGCTATTCAAATAAAGCCATCTATGCAGTCGGCGATACGAATTCTTTGAACTATTTTCAGCCACTCGATGAAGTCTCACCTGAGGTGTATCCGGAATCGTTGGTGATTATCTTGGATACTGGATCAGAACAGATGATGGAGAATCTCTATTATAAACAAGCTAATAAACTCATCATCATCGATCATCACCAAAATCAACCCGATATTCGCTACGATTGTTATTTGCGAAACACAGAAGCTTCCTCTACTGCTGAAATGGTGACGAAATGGTTGCTCGATCATCACTATTCGATTCCACCCCTTTCCGCTCGAGCCTTATACGCTGGTATCGTTTCGGATACGGGACGGTTTATGTACAAAGGCGTCAGCAGTCAAACGTTTTATATGGCTGCGAAACTCTTGGAAACGGGCGTCGATATTCAAGAACTCTACAATAAAATGTACTCAGAACCCTTAAAAATGAAACAATTAAAAGCCGTTTTCTTCAGCACGATTCAACTAACGAAAAATAAGGTCGCCTATCGTAAAAATGATTTGGATTTCTTGAGAACGTATCAGGTTGATACCAATACCGTCAGTCGTGGTATGGTCAATCAAATGGCAGGTATTGAAGAAGTATTGATTTGGGCGAATTTCACCTACGATGAATCAACCCAATCAATCGTGTGTGAACTCAGAAGTCGAGACATTCCTATCTTAAGCATAGCTCAGAAACACGGAGGAGGGGGACACCTAAATGCTTGCGGGTGTACCGTTGCAACGTGGGAAGAAACCGATGTCTTATTAAATGAATTAGATCAAATAATGGAGGATTATCATGGATAAACAACTGATCTTAAACAAAATATTAGAATACAAACGCATCATTATCCACATGCACATGCGTCCTGATGGGGATTGTTATGGTGCTGGATTCGGCCTGAAGCACATTCTCAAAGAATCGTTTCCGGACAAAGAAGTATACACCGTTGGTGAAACAGCGGATTATGTTAAGTTTATCGGCGATGTCGATATCATTCCCGATGAGTACTACGAAGGAGCATTATCAATCGTTGTCGATACTGCCACAAAAGACCGAATTGCCGATCAACGCTATTCAAAAGGTGCATATGTAATCAAAATTGATCATCACTTGCCGGTTGATCAATACGGTGATTATCAGTACGTTGACACTTCTAGACCGGCTACGTCACAAATAATTCTAGAGTTTTATATGGAATATTCGAACGTATTGAAATTAAACATGGATGCGGCTAAAGCGTTGTACACCGGAATCGTGACCGATACTGGTCGCTTTAAATATCGAAGTGTTACGGCCGACACTTTTAAAGCGGTGGCTCATCTTTTGGATTTCGGACTCGATTTTGCGAATATTTTGACAACACTGGATGTCAAAACCGAAAATCAAATGAAACTACAAGGCTACGTATTACAAAATTTCCAGAAAACTCCTAATGGCGTTGCTTATATAAAAATGAAACCAGAAATTATTGAACAATACAACGTTTCTTTAGAAGAAGCAACGTCACTGGTCAATGAATTATCGTGTTTAGAAGATTGTCCTGTATGGATGTTGTTCGCCGAATACGAAAACAACATCGTTCGTGCCCGACTGCGTTCAAAAGGACCTGCGATCAACGAATTGGCCAATCGTTATAACGGCGGTGGTCATCCCATGGCCTGTGGTGCCAATGTTGGCGATTGGAAAACCGTCGATACGTTGTTAGCTGACGCAGATAATCTAGTAAAAGAATATAAAGAATCGAGAAAATCCGAATAATTTTCGGATTTTTTCATTGAAAGCGTTTTTACTTGTTCTATTCTGCCCGTTGATTTGTTATAATGATAGCGGTTAAAATGCTTATTTAATAAGCATGCATCGATAGTAAGTCAATTCATTGCCTAGCGGAGGATAAAAATGCTTATATTAAGTACAACGATTGACTGGGAATGGACGATATTCCATATATTGGGTGGATTGGCCATCTTTTTATACGGGATTAACTCCATGGGAGACGCGCTCAAAAAAATAGCAGGAAAAAAGATGAAAATTATCCTGGAAAAAACCACAAATACACCGTTAAAAGGTATATTTGTTGGTATTATTGTCACAGGATTGATTCAATCATCATCCGGGACCACGGCTTTGGTCGTCGGTTTGGTTCGTGCTGGTCTGATGACGCTTCCTCAAGCGGTCGGGGTCATTTTTGGTGCGAACATCGGAACCACGGTAACCTCAGTATTAATTGGTCTGGATATCGGAGCGTATGCCATGCCCATCATGTTCGTGGGCAGCGCCCTCATCTTCTTTATGCAAAAAAAGAAAGTCAAAGACATTGGCCGTACCATTCTTGGATTTGGTATGTTATTTTTCGGATTAGAATTGATGGGAGATTCCTTAAAACAATTGGTTCAATTACCAGAATTTAAAGCGATGTTGTTATCGGTCGCCGATCACCCCATTCTAGGCGTTTTAGTCGGATTTGGAACGACGGTCGTTGTTCAATCATCCTCTGCCACGATTGGTATTTTACAAGGTTTGTATTCAACCGGCGGAGTTCCACTTATCGGTGCCATCGCCATTGTTTTAGGGGATAACATCGGAACGACGGTGACATCCGTTATTGCTTCAATCGGAGCACCGACACCCGCTAAACGAGCTGCTGGAATTCATGTTATGTTTAACTTGATTGGATCGATTATTTTCTTTATTTTAATTCAACCGTATACGCAATTGGTAACCTTCATAAGCAGTCATGTTTTTGGAGCGGATTACCTAACCGACAAGATGACAGTTTCTATTGCTCACGTTATGTTTAACGTCATCAACGTGTTTATCTTGTATTGGTTTATCAAACAAATGGTTTGGCTAATCACGAAGCTCATTCCTTCTAAGAACGAAGTTGTCATTGACGATATTGTGTTAGACGAGTCGTTAATTAAGCGGTCGGGCGTCTTGGCTTTGGAAAACTCTAAAAAAGCCATTATCAATATGGGGAATGTTTGCCGAGCGATGTTTGAATACGCATACGATTTCTCATTTGAAAACAACCCAAAAAATTTGGAAATGGGCATGCAGTGTGAAGAAATCATCGATGGTATGGATGACAAAATTCACAACTACTTGGTCAAGGTTGGGGCCAACGATTTGAGTCAGTATGAAATTACGGAAGTTGCCAAACAAATTGACACCATCACTGACCTTGAGCGGATTGGTGATCATTTGACCAATCTCCTCGAATTCTTTGAAGAACGATACAATCTTCGAATCGATTTGCATCCTGAAGCAAAAGCGGACTTGATTGACCTTTATACATTGTTACGAAAGACGCTTCATCAGTCGTTACAAGCTTTCGAATCGAAAGATAAAGACATCGCAACTGAAGTCAATGTTCGAGAAAATGAATTGGATAAACTCGTAAAGCGTTACCGCAAAAATCATATCAATCGGATAAATGACAAAACGTGTTCTGAAACTGAAGCAGGGTTCTACGTTGATATTCTTTCGAATATGGAACGAATCGGCGATCATTGTAATAACATGGTCGTAAACGTCTTGTCAGAAAACTATTCGCATGATGATAATTTCTTCTAAAAAATCGTAAAAAAAATAATGAAATAAATGATACTTGTATTTCAAATCTTTTTAATATATAATAATAAAGCATTACCATCGGGTGAATCATGGAAAACGTAAAAATACATTGGTATTTAGCCGTAGATAACGATATTACAGCGGACTTCGAAACCAATGCCCGTCAAAAAGGCCATCGAATCTATTTTTCTGACGAAGAAGGATTTCGATACATCGTCGATTATGATACCAATACAATTTACGTTGAAAGAAACGGATTGACGTCGACAAAACTACGACTGATTAACCATCAATCGTCGGAAGGATCGTTTCAATCTCATCAATTGACCTTCACTTTTAAGATTTTGACAACTGAGATGACGATATCTGATCGTTGTCTTAAAGCCGAATATCAAATGATGGATCAACAAGCCGTTACCAGTCGACACCGTCTGGTACTGGAGTGGATTTAAAATGGAAGGAAATGAAAAAATGGCAGAAATAAAACAACTATCCTTAATTGAAGCTGCAGAACAAATTCTAAAACAGAATAAAGGTCCGATGACATTCTTGGATTTGTTTAAGGTGATGAGCGAAGCGAAGGAATTCACACAAGAAGAAATCGCTAATGTAATCAGCCAATTCTACGCAGACTTCATTATTTCGGCAAAGTTTGTCTATACCGGCGATGACATGTGGGATCTCAAATCTCGTCAATCCATCGATTTATGGGACAAAGATGGCGCTTACTATCAAGAATTCCCTGAATACGAAGAAGAAGAAGAAGAATTCTTGGATGAAGAAGAAGAGTTTGAAGAAGACGAACTCGACGAAGAAGACGAAGAGGAAGAAGAAGACGAATTCGAACTCGATGAAGAAGAAGAATTTGAGGACGAATACGAAGACGATTTCGATATCGATGACGAAGAAGAAGTCGTTGAAGAAGACGATTTTGACGATGATAAGTACAACGAATACATGGACGATTACGAGGACATGTACGACGAATAAATAATCAAAAAAGCAATTGCTTTTGAATCGTTAAATTGTTATAATTTTAAAGAGCCCATTAAAATCAAGGGTTCTCCGTCAGGGGAACCCTTTTGTTTTTGTATTTGGTTGAGGTGAAAAGGAATGAAACAAACAAAATTTATCTTTGTAACCGGTGGAGTCGTTTCCTCTTTAGGAAAAGGCATTACCGCCGCATCGCTAGGACGCTTGCTTAAAAATCGCGGTTTGAAGGTTTATATGCAAAAGTTCGATCCGTATATCAATGTTGATCCCGGAACCATGTCTCCTTACCAACACGGAGAGGTTTTTGTGACCGACGATGGTGCTGAGACCGATCTTGATTTGGGCCATTATGAACGCTTTATTGATGAAAATCTTTCTATTCACTCATCGGTTACGACGGGAAAAATCTACTCTTCCGTCATTGAAAAAGAACGTCGCGGTGATTTTTTAGGTGCGACCGTGCAAGTTATTCCTCACATTACGAACGAGATTAAATCCAAGTTAGAAGCTGCCGCTCGCATTTCGGATGCGGATGTTATCATAACCGAAATCGGCGGTACGGTCGGAGACATCGAATCACTTCCCTTCTTAGAAGCTATACGTCAAGCACGTCGAGATTATGGTTATAACAATACGCTTTACATTCACAACACATTGGTTCCGTATTTGGAGACAACCGGTGAATTAAAGACGAAACCTACGCAACACAGCGTAAAAGAACTTCGTTCATTGGGAATTACACCCGATGTCATCGTTCTGAGAACGAGTCATGAAGTGACAAATTCAATGCGTGAGAAAATCGCCCTATTCTGCGATGTCAGGAAAGAAGCGGTTATCCAATGCATCGACGTTGACGTACTCTATAAAGTCGCCATTAACTTTAAAGAACAGAAGTTAGATGAGATTGTATGCAATCATTTAAATCTTGTCACACAATCGCCGGATATGACTGAATGGGAAACTTTGATTGACACCATCGAACACTTGAATCGTGAGGTCACGATTGGACTCGTCGGTAAGTATACCAGTCTTCATGATGCGTATTTATCAGTGTCTGAAGCGCTGAAACACGCAGGGTATTTTCATCATACAAAGGTCATTATCCGATGGATTAATTCAAGTGAAGTAACGCCCGATAACGTTGAATCGTTGTTAAGTGGTTGTCACGGTGTTTTAATTCCTGGAGGATTTGGTTCTCGTGGGATCGATGGAAAAATTCACGCAATCACGTATGCCAGAACTCACCGCGTTCCTTTGTTGGGACTTTGTCTTGGAATGCAACTATCGATTATTGAATTTGCACGTAACGTATGTGGTCTCCCGGAGGCCAACTCAACCGAGTTTGAACCCGAAACCATCTACAACGTCATTGATTATTTACCCGAACAATACGTTGGAATTGAATTAGGCGGTACTATGCGGTTGGGATTGTATCGATGTGATTTGAAAAAAGACACATTAGCGTATCAAGCTTATGCTAACGAACACATCAAAGAACGCCATCGTCATCGATATGAATTTAACAACAAGTTCAAAAAAGTGTTTGAGAAGAACGGAATGATATTCTCTGGAATCAATCCGGAGACGAAACTTTGTGAAGTCATTGAACTTAAAAATCATCCTTGGTTTGTGGCCGTACAATATCATCCCGAATTTTTATCAAGACCCGAACGTCCCCACCCTCTCTTCCGTGATTTTATTCAAGCATCCATTCGTAATTCTGAAAACTAAGGCTTTCATAAAAAGCCTTTTTTCTTTCGTAATTTTATGTTATAATTTCGTCAATACGATGATAAGGAGGATATCAAGTTGTTAGAAAAAAAACTCATTGAAAAACTCATCGAAACCGCATTATCGACCGGTGGCGATTTCGCTGAAATCTTCATGGAAGAAACCGTTGCTTCAACGATTCAATCGGTCGGAGGACTCGTTGAGAAAGTCTCAAGCAGAAAAGTCTCGGGAGTAGGTATTCGAATCGCTTATAAACTTCAAAGCGTTTATGGTTATACCAATAGCAAAAATCCAGAGGATTTAATCAAACTTGCCAGTGACTTATCTAAGTCTTACAACCAAGAAGAACGAATTCAAGTCGTTCCACTAGGAGAACTAGAAGTAGGACAACGTCACAAAGTAAAAATCAGTCCCTTATCGGTCTCACAAGAAGATAAGGTTGCCTTAATCAAAAAAGCTTACAACGCAGCCAAATCCTATGATGAGGTCATTCAACAAGTCATGGTTTATTGTACCGATTGGGTTCAAAATGTATGGATAGCGAACAGCGAGGGCCGTTACGTAACCGAAGAAAGAACACGAATTCGGATGGGTATCAATGCCGTAGCAGGCAAAGACGGTGTTATGCAAACCGGTTTTGAAGGTCCGGGCACCGGCAAAGGATACGAATATTTTTATGAAGACGTCGATATCGAATCCATTGCCAAAGAAGCGGCCAGAATCGCAAAGACCATGTTATTCGCAGACGAATGCCCCAGTGGCGTTATGCCGGTAATTATTGACAACAAGTTTGGCGGCGTCATATTCCATGAAGCTTGCGGTCATTCTTTAGAGGCAACTTCAGTAGCTAAAGACGCATCGGTATTTTGTGGAAAACTCAATCAACAGATTGCTTCTCCTATCGTGACGGCCATCGATGATGGTACGATCGAAAACGGTTGGGGATCGGCTAATTTTGATGACGAAGGCTATCCGCAACAACGCCGTGTTTTGATTGAAAACGGTATTTTAAAATCCTATATGGTTGACAAATTGAATTCACGCCGTATGAATCATCAACCGACGGGATCTTCTCGTCGTGAATCGTATCGATACTCACCGACATCACGCATGAGCAATACGTTCATTGACAGCGGTACGTCAACGTTTGATGAAATCATCGCCGCTACGGAATATGGACTTTATGCAGCGAAAATGGGTGGCGGATCGGTTAACCCCGGATCGGGTGACTTTAATTTCGCCGTTGGAGAAGGGTACTTAATTCGCAACGGAAAAATCGCCGAACCCGTTCGAGGCGCTTCTTTAGTTGGAAACGGCGCTGAGATTTTATGGAAAATCGACATGATTGCCAATAATTTAGATCGCGCACGCGGCATGTGCGGATCGGCATCCGGTTCGATTCCCGCCGATGTGGGTCAGCCAACGATCCGAGTTTCATCGATTACCGTCGGTGGAAAGAAGGGGGCGAAGTAACATGACAATCGAAAAATTATTTGAAGTAGCCAAGTCGAAGGGTATCTCCGACGTACAAGTATTCTTAAGTCATAAAAACGAATTGTCGATTGAAGTATTTGCGGGCAATTTGGAAAAATACGAAATTTCGGATTCGACCAGTTTGGTCGTTCGTGGCATTTACCAACAAAAAATGGCAACGTACTCCACTGAAGTGTTGGATGATTCGATGATTGACAGTATCGTCAGCCATCTTATTGAAAATGCAAAAATCATTGATTCACCCGATGAAGCCATCATGTACGCAGGGGACGACCATTACGAAGAATTAAAAGACTTATACCGTCCATCATTATCCGAATGGGACGTGTCAAACAAGATTGATATGGTCAAGGCGTTGGATCAAAAAATACATTCTGCCGACGATCGCGTCTCGATTGTAGAAACCATGTATTCAGAAGAAACCAAAGAAGTTTTACTTCAAAATACCAAAGGCTTGAAACTTTACAACAAAGTGAACGGCGCAATGGTAGGAGCTCAAGTAATAGTTAAAAACGACGTTGATCAACGCACGAACTTTGATTTGATTGTTTCAAACGATATCAACGATTTCCAATTCGATGATTTAGTCCAAGAAATGGTTAGTGACGCAACCAATTCATTAGGTGCGAAACCCATTCCTTCTGGAAATTATCCCATCGTGTTTAAAAACACGGCTTTTGCGACGTTGTTAGCGGCGTTTGCTGGTGTATTCTCAGCTGAATCGGTTCAAAAAGGGTATTCCTTGCTAAAAGGGAAACTCAATACCGTCATTGGCGCACCCATTGTAACGCTTGTCGACGACCCCTTCTTGAAGAAAAGCCATAACAGTCGGTCCTTCGATGACGAAGGCGTCGCCACAAAATACAAAGAATTGATTAAAAACGGTACCTTGACGACGTACCTTCATAATTTAACAACCGCTAAAAAAGATAACGTGACGTCGACGGGAAATGGTTTTAACGGATCGGTTTCACCCATCAATTTGGTTTTATTACCAGGCGAACAATCTAAGGACGATTTAATCGCAGCCATGAAGGATGGTTTATTCATTACCGATGTTCAAGGCGCGCACGCAGGTGCTAATTCGGTTTCAGGTGATTTTTCGCTTCAAGCGATGGGGTACCTCATTCAAAATGGCCAAAAAACAAAACCGGTAGCGTTAATAACCGTAGCCGGTAATTTCATTGAATTGCTCAAGCACGTGGAAGCAATCGGTTCTGACTCAAAGAAAAGCTATTTTGGTATTACTTGTCCATCGATCAAAGTTGGACCCATGGTTGTTTCAGGACTATAAACACAAAGGACTAACGCTAAGTTGGTCCTTTTTCATTATATGTGGATTCGGTGATAAATCTTTACTTTTAATGGGTAATTATGTATAATTAAATCGTTCAAATCAATTCAATATGGAGGATATAAATGAGTATTATTTCTGCAGAAGCCATGCTAAAAAAGGCATTTGAAAACGGATATGCGGTTGGCCAATTTAACATCAATAATTTGGAATGGACCAAAGCGATTTTATTGACCGCCGAAGAAATGAAATCACCTGTAATTTTAGGGGTATCAGAAGGTGCTGGAAAATACATGACGGGATACAAGACCGTTGTGGCTATGGTTAACGCCATGATAGAAAGTTTAAACATTACCGTTCCGGTCGCATTGCATTTAGACCACGGAACATACGAAGGCGCTAAAAAAGCATTAGACGCCGGATTTAAATCCATCATGTTTGATGGTTCCCATTATCCCATCGACGAAAACATAGCAAAAACCAAAGAATTGGTTGAAACCTGTAATAAATTAGGTATCTCCATCGAAGCGGAAGTAGGATCCATCGGCGGCGAAGAAGACGGCGTTATTGGCATGGGCGAACTCGCCGATCCCAACGAATGCAAAACCATCGCCGATTTGGGTGTCACCATTTTAGCAGCTGGCATTGGTAACATTCACGGGAAATATCCTGCCAATTGGAAAGGTTTGAATTTTGATGTACTACGTCAAATCAAGGCATTGGTTCCCTCGACCCCATTGGTTTTACACGGCGGAACGGGAATTCCGGATGATATGGTTAAAACAGCAATTTCATTAGGGGTATCAAAAATCAACGTCAATACCGAATGTCAACTCGTTTTTGCCCAAGCTACACGTCAATACATCGAAGAAGGCAAAGATTTGGAAGGCAAAGGCTTTGATCCACGCAAATTATTGGCCCCCGGAACCGAAGCAATCAAACAAGTTGTTCGCGAAAAAATGATTCTATTTGGTTCTGTCAATAAAGCTTAATGAACGTAAACCACTAGTTTTAGTGGTTTTTACTATTATCTGAAAGGAACGATATGGATAATTGGATTATGGAGTACCAACAATGGTACGACGAAAATTTTGATTTTATTAACGAACTTCATCATCATGAATCGCTTATTTATGATCGTCTTTACCCCGTTCAAGCGGTTATTGAAACGTTGGTTAATCGGGTAAAAAATAACGACATAACCGTCGATGCCGATATTGAAAAAATCGCTTCCGTCGGATTGGAATTTTTATTCGATCAATTGGAAACTTGCAAATTGTATCTCGATACAACTTTCCATGGGGACGTACATGAATTTTTACAGTTTGATTCGCTCATCAACGCCATGTTGTACATAGACGACCTTAAATACGAACTGGAAGAAAAGAAGATTTCGTACAACCGTGATCGTTTGGAGGCGTTACAAGACGAACTGGAAACGATGATGGCTTCGAAACAACCCGTCGATTCGGATTTTACACTTTATTTGGATGATCAGGTCAAACAAGTCTACACGAACGAATCGTTTGAGTTATATGGTATCGTCGATATCTTCGTTGATATTGCGGATACTCTGGGATTGGATTTATACGATGTCGATGAAATACTCATTGGCAAGGACTTTTAGGAGGGAATCATGTTCACACGCAAAAAATACATTATTTCATTGATTGTTATTGCCACTGTTGTCGTGGCAGCAACCATCATCAACGCAATTTTGCCAGAAGAAAGTCGGGTTGAATGGTTATGGATCGTGCTCGTCGCTTCCGCTGGGTATATTTTCATTAAGTACAAAGTCAGCGGACCGTTGCAAATGTTTGCGACCCGTTTCACCATGCTTGTCGATTACGATTTGGATATTGATAAAGCCGTTCAACTGGCAAAAGAATACATGGATAACGCACCGACTGCTAACGTCAAAGAATTGTATCACGTTTACTACGGTATGGGTCTTTATTATTCCGGTTCTTACGAAGAAGCCATCAAAACATTCAATACCATTGATTTAAGACGGCTCAATACGTTGTATCATGTTTTAATTTTCGCTTTTTCAAGCTATTGTGCGTTTGAAATCAATGATATGGAAACCTTCCAACAAGGTCTTGATCGAGTAAAGAGTCTTAAGTCGCGCGTTTCACCAAAATACCAAAATTTCGTCGCAAGCTACGAAGAAATATTAGAAGCACTGAGTCAAATTGATGTGTCGTTGGATAATTTTAAAGACGTCATTGATCGTCATTTTTTAAGAAACGACGGTTACATTACCACTCAATTAATCTATCAATATCGATTGGCTTTGTACTATGAAAAAATCGGCGATGATTTGGAATGTGACAAGTGCTTGGCCTTTGTCATTGCCAATGGAAAAAGTCATCATACGGCATTGCAAGCCAAAAAGAAATTTAAAGGATTGGTTTCCGTCTATGATTATGTCATTAAACCGGAAGCAGAAGCAGAAGAAATACTACCTCAAGAAGATGTTTCACAGATTGAATCAATTGAAATCAGTCAAGACGAACCCCAAGAAGAAACAGAAGAAGAAGCCAAAAACGATGATTAGTTATCATCGTTTTTTTATAAAAAAAAGCTTAACCAGATAACCAGTTAAGCTTTAAATTATTTATTTTCCGCGGTTCTTCATGTGAGGGAATAACAAGACATCACGGATGGATTGTGCGTTTGTCAGCAACATGACCAACCGATCAATACCAATACCGATGCCACCGGTTGGGGGCATGCCATATTCCAAGGACTCAACGAAATCGATGTCCATTTCATTGGCCTCTTCGTTTCCGAGATCCTTTTCTTTTAATTGATTGACAAACCGTTCTTTTTGATCGATGGGATCATTGAGTTCGGTATACGCATTTGCGTATTCTCTGGTATCGATGAAGAGTTCAAACCGTTGTGTGAAACGAGGATCGTTCGGGTCTTTTTTGGTTAACGGTGATACTTCAATCGGATGACCGTAAACAAAAGTCGGTTGAATGATTTTTTCTTCACAATAATGTTCGAAGAAGAGGTTGACGATATGACCGAATCCGTAATTGTGAGCTTCGACTTTGATGTGGTGTTCATCCGCTAATTTTTTAGCGGATTCGTAATCGGTGACCTTAAAGAAATCAATTCCTGTTTCTTCTTTAATCAAATCCACCATGTGGGCTCTGCGCCAACCTTTGGATAGATCAATGGTTTTATCATTGAAGGGAACGACGGTCGTATTCAATGTTTCTTGTGCGATGGAGGAAATCAAATCTTCGCAAAGATCCATCATGCCTTCCAAATTCGAATAAGCCAAATAGAGTTCAATGGTCGTAAATTCTGGATTATGGGTTGGGTCCATACCTTCATTACGGAATAAACGACCGATTTCGTAGACGCAATCGAAGCCGCCGACGATCAATCGTTTTAAATACAATTCTGGAGCGATTCGAAGATAGAACGGCATATCCAATGTGTTGTGATGGGTGATGAACGGACGTGCATTCGCTCCACCTAATATGGGGTGCAAAATCGGTGTTTCGACTTCTAAATAGCCCTTATTATCCAAATAACGACGCATCGATGAAATGATTTTGGAGCGAAGAATCAATCGGTTTTTGGATTCTTCGTTCATAATTAAATCAACGTAACGCCGACGATATCGTTCTTCGACGTCCACAAGGCCATGGAATTTATCGGGTAAAGGACGCAAGGCTTTGACCAGATGCGTATAAACCAATACTTTTATTGAGAGTTCGCCGGTATTGGTTATCATCGGGTTGCCTTCAACGCCGATGATGTCGCCTAAATCCGCCTTATCGAATAGTTCATACGCCTCTTCGCCAATTAAGTCCATTTTTACATAGATTTGAACTTGACCGTATTGATCTTGAATGTGAGCGAATCCTGCTTTTCCCTTAATCCGTTTGGTCATGATTCTTCCGGCTACTTTGACGACGGGAGGATTTTCCATGTCGTGTAATTCTTCTTTGGTATACTTGGAAAAATCCGCTTTGAACGTCTCGGTGTTATGAGTTCGATCAAAACGATTTCCATAGGGATCCAAACCTTTATTAAGTAGTTCAACCGCTTTTTCTCTGCGGACGATTTCTTGTTCGGTTAATCGATTATCCATTGTTGGCTCCTTCATCTTGTGAGGCTTCTTTTATGACGTTAATATTTTGATTCATGATAATTAAATAATCGCGGTTGAGTTTGACATCGTCAATGGTCAATGCGTCCATAATGATAAACTCAAGTTTTTCCACGCTGTAGCCGAGATCTTGTAGCGTCGATAAGACGGCTGTTGATAAAGGCGACGTCGAATTACGTTCATAAATAATATGCGTAATTTCATGGATAACGGCTTCGTTGACAACTTCTTGTTTTTGTGCGGTCGTGAATTGATCGGCTTCTTCATGATAGCCAGGGGATATGGGTAAGTATTCCAAATCGTAATCTTCGTGCAAGTAACTGTAAAGATTCGTAGACGTCATTATCATTCGGGTTTGATTGGATATCGTGGTTGTGAACAAACTATCCAAACCTTGAAGTTTTGTCATGAGTTGATCGTAATTATCCGTGATGATCGATTCATAATCCGGGTAAGTATCAATTAACAAATCGTATACGTTTTCGGCAACGGTAATCATGCGTTTGGGGCTAACCCAAAAGTGAGGGTCAAATCCTAAGGTATGTTCATCGGTATCGACATGCGCTTCACCATCGGTGTGTTCATGCGTAATACCGGGAATAAAATCAACCAAATTACCTTCGGTTTTAATAAGGGCAACGTTTTTATTAGTAAAAACCTCTTCGCCTTTCGATTCGATGTAGTAATCAAAATTAGCACCGACATAGATTAACAAATCTGCATTTCCCATTGCGATGATGTCTTTCGGAGACCAATCGATGGCTTCGTTATGCGAACTGACGCCCGGAACCATGCCCGCCGTTAATTCGGTATCGATAAATAATTGGTCAACCACGTACTCCATCGGATATACCGTAACATAAACATCGTGTTCTTCAGGTTGAACACAAGCCATAAGTATGAACGATAGGGCGATTGCGAAAACAGTAACAATGATTTTTTTCATGACAATCCACCTCATTTGTGTCTTATATTATATATGATTTATCGAACTAAGGCAATAAATCCTCGTCTGGGAGGTCGATTTTTTTCTCTTCTATGACCTCATACATTTTTTGTGCATCATCTTTCTTGGCGTTCTCTAAAACAGCCATTACTCGTATTTTTAATATTTTTGTTCCATAGACAATGGTAATCACATCATTTTCTTTGACGTCGGAAGAGGGTTTGGCCAATCGTTCGTTAATAAAAACACGATCGTGATCGCTGATGTCCTTAGCGACGCTTCGGCGTTTAAAAATGCGGGATACCTTCAGGTACTTATCTAATCTCATATGTGTCTCCTAAAAGAAAGGGATACGCTCGGTATCCCTCCCAAAATTATTCTTTCGATTCAGGCTATTCTTGTTGGGTGTTTGGTTTATCAGGATTGGAAGCTAAAATGTGATCATAGCGAGCCAGTTCTCCCGTCGAGACGATTTCATCAATGTCTTCTTTGGTCAAAGTTTCAACGGCTAGTAAGTAATGCGCTAATTTTTTAAGTAAATCTTGGTTTTCCTTTATGACACCCGTCGCTTTTTCGTAACACGTATGAATGATAGATCGAATTTCTTTATCAATTTCAGTGGCGATGGCTTCAGAGAAGTTTTTGTCACGGCCATAGTCACGGCCGAGGAAAACAGGTCCGGTGTTTTGTTCGTAGGTGACAGGTCCTAAGTTATCGGACATACCGTATTCGGTAATCATCATTCTAGCGATTGCGGTAGCTCGTTGCAAATCGTTATGAGCGCCCGTTGAGATTTCGTTGAATGTCAATTCTTCGGCGACACGACCGCCTAACAGACCGGTAATCATTTCAATAAGGCCTTGTTTTGTTTGTAAGAAGGCTTGTTCTTCCTGAGGCAACATCAAGTTGTACCCACCGGCTTGCCCACGTGGAATGATGGTTACTTTATGGACAATCGAGGCGTGTTCAAGTTTTAAACCAATGACGGCGTGTCCCGCTTCGTGATAAGCGATGAATTCACGTTCTTTCTTCGAGAAAACGCGTGATTTCTTGGCGGGGCCCATCATAACTCGGTCAACCGCTTCATCGATGTGATAAAGTTCGATTTGTGTTTTATTTTCACGAGCAGCCAACAAAGCCGCTTCGTTCATCAAGTTTTCCAGATCCGCTCCGGTAAAACCAGGGGTTCTTCGAGCGATTTCCGCAAACGAGATTTCAGGGTTGATTTTTTTCTTGCGTGAGTGAACTTTTAAAATGGCTTCACGACCCTTGATATCGGGCGTGCCCACATAGATTTGACGGTCAAACCGTCCTGGACGCATCAACGCAGGGTCAAGAATATCGACACGGTTCGTTGCGGCTAAAACGATAACGCCGGAATTATGTCCGAAACCGTCCATTTCAACCAACAGTTGGTTCAAGGTTTGTTCACGTTCATCGTGACCGCCACCAAGTCCAGTTCCTCTTTGACGACCGACGGCATCGATTTCATCCATGAAGAGAATACACGGTGAATTTTGTTTGGCGGTTTTGAACATATCGCGAACACGCGATGCCCCAACACCGACAAACATTTCTAGGAAGTCAGATCCGGATACGAAATAGAAGGGAACATTGGCTTCGCCGGCAACGGCTCTGGCAATCAAGGTTTTACCGGTTCCTGGAGGACCAACGAGCAAGACGCCTTTGGGAATTCTAGCGCCTAATTCCATGTATTTTTTCGGGTTTTTCAGGAAGTCAATGATTTCAGCAAGTTCTGCTTTTTCTTCATCGGCTCCGGCAACGTCTTCAAACGTTGTCTTTTGGTTTTTGCTTAATCGTGCACGACTCTTACCAAAATCGAATGCTTGTTTGTTTGCATTATTCGATCCTCTCATCATAAATACCAACATGATGATGATTCCCGCTACTAACAAGATGGGGAAGAGGATGTTAAGCAAATTATACGTAGCGGCAGGAACATAGCGATATTGAACATCATTATTTGCATCCGCATCACTGTTCAATGATCGTACAATCGTTTGAACGTAGTCGTAATCGGCTTCGGTTGCTAGATAGGATACGTAGTTTGTATTGTCGCGCAGCGTTCCTGTGACTTTAAAAGCACGGTAGTTATTTTCACCGGAGAGTTGCGTCACATTCATTGAGGCAACATCACCAGCTACAAGTGCACTTTCAAATTCGTCTCCACGCAATTCGGTTGGGGCACTGACATTGCTAAAACTATAAATGATGGCAATGGCCAAAAACACCAGCAGAAGAATCATTAAGAAATGCGATCCGCGGTTGTTAATGGGCTTTTTAATATTAGATTTGTTATCGGCCATTATAGTCCTCCTGATTAGTTCTTTTTATAGACTTCGGGTTTTAAAACACCCACATAAGGTAAATTACGATAGTATTCGTTGTAATCAAGCCCAAAGCCGACCACAAATTCTTTAGGAATGGTGACGCCAACGTATTTGGGTTCGAAAGGAATGATCCGTCCAGCGGGTTTGTCTAACAACGTAACAACCTCCACGGAAGTTGCTCCTCGGTGAATCAATAACTTCGATATGACATCCAATGTTTTTCCGGTATCGACGATATCTTCGGCAATGAGAATATGGCGACCACTAACGCTCACTTCTAAATCTTTGGTGATTTTTACGTCAGCAGAAGAGGTGATTCCGCCATGATAACTTGAAACACCCATCAGTTCGATTTCACAGTACAAGTCAATTTCGCGAATTAACGACGCCATAAAGGGCATACAACCTTTTAACAAACCGACGATAATCGGTTTTTTATCAGCGTAATCAAGCGTGATTTGCTTGCCTAATCGATGACAGATTTCATTAATTTCAGATTCGGATACCAAAACTTTTAAAATATCTTTTTCCAGCATAATTAACCTCGATTATAGATTATGTATAAGACGTTACTTCCGGATAGATTAGCAGGCGATTTGAATACACCAGGAATCCAGCGAATCGTATCGGTTGAATCCACAAGAATGGGCATACGATCGCGTTTCGATTTCGGAAGTTTTAAATCGATGAACAGATCTTTAACCTTCTTGGTTCCTTGTTTCATACGAATACGATCGCCTTCTTGACGAAGTCGTAGTGATAACGGGAATATCAAATCTAGATTATTATACCATAATTCAAGGTAAATGCCATGAATATTGTTTGGTAATGTATCACAAACAACAAATGTATCGTCTCCAAATTCGAAGGTCCCGAATGAATTAATTGTGATGGGATCGGGCGTTTTAATTGTTGAATCAAAATGGTATAAACGGAATGTATCGTAACTGCGTTCAGCTCGGTACGGCGAGCGAATAACGCAATCACCATGCGGCTTTGATCCTTCTAGAATAGACAAGAGTTGTTGCATGTGTTTAAAACTCAATTCGACTTGATCATTCGTCAACCGATCGGTCAAACGTTTCAGCACATCGCGTTTGACTATTCGGGAAAGGTGATTAAACGCTTCAACCGAAAAAGTAATCGCGTTATCCCGTTTGATGACGTGTTGATCGATAAAGACGTTACTTAAGGATTCAACCAAATCGTTGGCTTCTTCGATATAAGTTGAAAACTGTTCGAACTTATCTAGATAATTAGGGTTTTCCAAAGCGACAAGCGGAAGGATGTGATGACGATATCGATTTCGCGAATATGCGTCGCTTTCGTTGGAAGCATCGCTTCGATAAGGAAGATTTTGAGAAGATTGGTACGTTTCAATGGTCTTACGGCTGATTTTCAATAACGGACGGATGAAGATACAATCTGAAGTTGAAACAGATGCTTTTATGCCACTGTAACCCTTAAAACTTGTTCCACGAACCAAACGCATCAGAATGGTTTCCGCTTGATCATCCAAATGGTGTGCCAAGGCAATCTTGGATGCATTATGCTTCTTAGCCACACTCAGGAAAAATTCATATCTTTTTTTTCGTGCCGCATCGTGGAAGTTGGTTTTTGGCCACTTACGAATGACAAGACCTTCAAATGCATTGCCATAAGCCTCTGCACGTTGTTTCACAAACTCGAATTCTTCATCGGATTCTTTACGAATTCCGTGATTGATATGAGCGACAATCAATGTTAAGTGATACGTTTTTTTAAGCTTATTCAATTGGTCGAGCATGACCATTGAATCAATGCCACCGCTGACGCAAACGACGACAACGTCGTATGGATCAATCAATCGATGATTAATTAATAACGTCATAGTCATCCTCCTTTGAATAAACGATACTCTTATTTTATCAATTTTTTAGAGAGATAACAATTTATATTGTTACTTTTCAAAGGATTAACGAATATTCCGCCGAATAATCAAGATTTTAACAGTTTCTTGTGATGATTCAATGGTCTTCTTGTCAACATATCGTGTGAAACGAACGATTTGTGTTCTTACGATGCAAAATGATGCGGTTTTTGGTATAATAATTACGACCGTTATTTTGAAAGGAAATTAAGATGAACAAACTTATACTTGCAAGCAATTCCTTAAGACGAAAGGAATTGATGAATCTTTTAAATTTAGAGTACGATATCATTGTCAGTCAAGTTGATGAGATCATCAATAAGGATTTATCCAAATCGGATTTGGTGATGGATTTGGCATTTCAAAAAGCCCTGGATGTCTTTAAAACCCATAAGGATGATCTGGTTTTAGGGTTTGATACCTTAGTTTATTTGGACGATGAGATTCTGGGAAAACCGAAATCCAAAGAAGAAGCCAAAAATATGCTTCAAATGTTATCCAATCAAACCCATGAAGTCATTACGGGATGTGCGCTGATATGCAAATCCTTCTCAAAATCGTTTTTTGAAAAAACACGAGTAACGTTTTACCCGTTAACCGAATCCGAAATCGATGACTATATCGCTTCTAATGAGCCGTTTGACAAAGCAGGAGCGTATGGAATTCAAGGGTTGGGGGGGAAGTTCATCAAAGGTATTTATGGGGATTATTATACCGTGATGGGACTTCCGCTTTCACGAGTCTACCACGAATTAACCGAAAATGAAGCATTAAAACAATTTCAAAACAACCGAACTATATAAAAATCTAAGTATTTTTTCCATAAGGGAACTGTCATTTTGGTTTCTAATGGTCCAAAAACGCGAAAACGCTTGCAAAAACAGGTTGAGGAATAATCAATCTGTTTTTTATATACAAAAAACTCACTTATATCTTTATATATAAAGAGACAGAAACCCAATCTTTGAGTATAATAAAGATGAGGAGAGGATATCATGGAAAACGATTGGAACGAACCATCTCGGCCATCCTTAGAGACGGATTGGGAGTTTCACATTACCGAATGCGGAAAAGAAAAATGCAGTCCAATCAAGGATATCGTTTCGTACGCAAAACCCTATCCTGTACTTCATTTCATTCAAAACGGTAAAGGCACTTTTATTCTCAATAACAAAAACTTTTCATTAGGAAAAGGCGATGTTTTTTATATTCCTTCTGGATGGGAGGCACATTACTTCCCGGATAAAAAGGAACCTTGGACGTATGCGTGGATGGGATTTGCTAGTCCCAAAGCGGAAACGTATTTGTCGCTTTCTAACCTATCCCTCGATCAACCCATCTATTCGAAAATCAAAGACAATACGCTTAACGATACGCTCCATGAGTTAATCTATCATTTTCAACGATCCGGGGGAAAAGATCTTCGGTCGATTGGGTATGGATACGTTTTATTGGGAGCGTTGATATCACGAGCTTATGATACGGCAAAACGCATGCTTACCCAAAAAGAAAGTCATGTCAAAGAAGCAAAAGATTTCGTTACGAACAATTATCAGTTTCCCATTACCGTTAAGGATATTTCATCATCGGTCAATCTTACGACGAATTACCTTTCGAATATCTTTCAAGAAACCCTTTCGATTTCCCCAAAACAGTACTTGACCAAGTACCGAATGGACAAAGCGTGCGCACTCCTTATGAATCCCAAGATAAAGGTTAAGGATGTTGCTATGGCAGTCGGATACAGCAATCAACTCCATTTCTCCAGTGAATTCAAAAAGGTGAAAGGTCTATCACCGAAACATTTTCAAGATATGAAGTTTAAAAAAAATAAGGAGGATTATCGATAATGAAAAAATGGATTTTAATGGTTATTCTTAGTTTGGTTTCAATCAGTATCTTTGGTTGTACGGATAAAACTACGACGACCACCGATCCGTATCCGGATGTGGTTACACGTACTTACTCAGTCGGCACTTCGACGAATAACGAATCGTTAACGGATTTGGTCGAGATCTACGACGACCCTACCGCAACGAATGTTCAAGTCTTGCCAGTGGAGAACCTTCGTGACGATTTTATCTATGGCGTTGATATCACAACGGTTATGGATGTTTACGAACAAGGTGGAAAGTATTACGATAAAGATGGAAACGAAAAAGACTTGTTCGTTATCCTAAAAGAAGCTAAAATCAATTACATTCGCATTCGTCTTTGGGTCGATCCCTATAATTCTCAAGGTGAATCGTATGGTGGCGGGACCGGTGATTTACCCACCGCATTGTCTATCGCCATTAAGGCGAAATCGCAAGGACTCGGCGTTTGCCTTGATTTTCACTACTCCGACTTTTGGGCTGATCCCAGTCAACAAGTTACCCCTAAAGCGTGGGCTGACTTAAGTTTTTCGGATTTGGTTCAAACAGTCTATGATTATACCTACGAAACATTAAAGATCTTTGAAAAGTATGATGCGCTTCCCGAATATGTACAAATCGGTAATGAGATCAATTCGGGAATGCTTCATGATTTAGGCAAAATAACTGCACAACCTTCTTCGTGGACACGTCTTGCCGATTTAATCTCCTCGGGAGCGGCCGCTGCAAAAGCCGTATCAGAGGATATTCAAGTCATCATCCATCTCGCCAATGGCGCGACGTATCAAACTTTCGATAATTTTTTTGGTCACATGGCCGATGAAGACGTTGATTATGATGTCATCGGGCTATCCTATTATTCGTATTGGCATGGAACAATCGCTGACTTCCAAGACAATATGGATCGGATTAGCGCGAAATATCAAAAACCCGTTATGGTTATGGAAATCTCCTACGGATTTACCACGAAAGATCACATTCATTCTGCTAATATTTACAACGAATCGCTAGAAGACGACGGCGGTTATAAAACATCCATTCAAGGACAAGCATCTTATCTCCGCGATGTCATTCAGGCCGTTTCGAACGTACCCAATAATATGGGTTTAGGCGCTTTTTACTGGGAGCCTGCATGGTTGCCTGTTGAAGGCGTTGGATGGGCATCGGTTGCCAGTGGTCGTACGGATGAAGAAGGAAAATCATCCTGGGCTAACCAAGCTTTGTTCAGTTATACCGGAAAAGCACTTCCCTCGCTTTATATTATGGATTTAATCGAGAACGCCACGGACGATCTTGACATCACCATTCTTCCTGATTCAGTAGTTACAACATTGGATGTGACGTTAAATGTTGCGCTTAACGAAACATTGCCGACAGAGACCGTTGCCATCGATAGTTTGCATCGTTACTCGAAAGCAGTGATTGTTTGGAATCAATCGGAAATTGACGCCATGAGCGGACCTGGAAATTACGTGATTCATGGAACACTTGAAAGCGATTCATCGATTGAAATCATTGCGAATGTTCAAGCGGTCGAAAATTATATCGTCAATCCGGGATTGGAAGAACGTGGGTCAACCGGACAAGAAGTCATCGCTCCTTGGTACCGCGATGACGATCAAGGTGTTAAAACCAACCAAACCGACGCAAGAACCGGACAAGGACACGTTAATGTTTGGTATTCCGCTGATTTTGATTACGATTTCTATCAAGATATTGCTTTAGAGGCAGGAACGTATGAACTTTCGTTTTATGCCATGGGAGCCGCTGCCGATCAACCTACGATTTATCTCTATGCGGCGAACGCAACCACATCGGTTGATTTGGTCGTATCCGACAACTGCATCGTGACCAGTTGGCCGAATTACATAGAGTTTAGTGTTTCGTTCACACTGACCGAAACCACAACCGTTCGTATCGGTGTCCGAGGCGAAGGCAGTGGTGGCGATTGGGCGCATTTTGATGATTTCTTACTCATCAAAAGCGAATAAATAAGATAATTGCCGTTTGGATTTCCAAACGGTTTTTCTTTTCATTTTTTTCTATGGTATAATGATGATAACGATAAGGAGAATACGTATGTTAGAAACCTTACAATCGAAATCATTATACTTACTGGATATGGATGGAACGTTATACATTGGGCGCACGTTAATTGAAGGAGCTTATGAATTTATCCAAGCCCTTAAGCAACGTGGCAAACTCATTCGCTACATAACGAACAACTCTTCAAAATCAGTAGCTGACTATCAAAAGAAGCTGAAATCTCTTGGGATTGAATCAACTGCCGACGAGTATTTCACCTCCTCGATGGCATCTGCTTTATACCTTAATCACCATCATAAAAACAAACGCGTTTATTGCATGGGGACCGAATCGTTAAAACACGAATTGAGACAAGCAGGGATTCGATTGGCCGAATCGGTTGATGAAGCGATTGATGTTGTGTTGTTAGGATACGACACCGAACTGACATATCAAAAACTCGTGGACGTTTGTTGGTTATTAAAACGGGATATCGTCTATTTGGCGACCAACCTGGATTATGTTTGCCCGATTGATTTTGGGTTTGTCCCTGATTGCGGATCGTTTGCGGATATGATCAAAAATGCAACGGGACGGTATCCGGAAGTCATCGGCAAGCCACATCCACGCATAATCAACTATGCCCTTGAAGCAGCTGGGACAAACAAAGAAGACGCCGTTATTATTGGCGACCGTTTGTATACCGATATCTTAAGCGGGATAAAAGCCGATGTCATGAGTATTTGTGTCTTATCGGGGGAAACAACCCAAGGGGATCTGACACAATCACCGTATCAACCGAATCTGGTCGTTGATTCCGTTAAAGATTTAATCGATTATCTATAAAAAAATCACGAATTTCGTGATTTATTTATGGATGATAAGCTTGAATGGCTTGAACAATCAAAGGTGTTACGCGTTTATCAAAACTATCAGGAAGAATGTAATCGCTTCTTAGATCTTCGTCAGCGATTAATCCTGCCAAGGTTTTTGAAACTTCAAGTTTGAGATCCATCGTAATGGTTTTTAACTTGGCCGCTAGGACTCCTTTGAATAGACCGGGGAAGACTAAAACATTGTTGATTTGATTGGGAAAATCACTGCGTCCGGTACCGATAACGGCTGCGCCGGCATGTAAGGCTAAGTCCGGCATAATTTCCGGGACGGGATTGGCCATTGCGAAAACAATGGGGTTAGCGGCCATGGAGCGAACCATGTCGACGGTAACGATATTGGGAGCGGAGACGCCAATGAACGCATCGGCGCCTTTGACGAGTGCGGCGAGCGTATCTTCTTTTCCAATCGGATAAGAATCAATAATACCCTCATCTAGTAATGATTTTAAAACCTCGTCATACTCGTCGTATTTTGATTGTGACATAATGCCCTGTTTGTTAAAGGCATGGATGGTTTTGACCCCTAATGCCTTTATGAGTCGAGCGATGGCAGAACCGGCGGCTCCGGTACCTGATAAAACCAAGCGAAGGGTGTCTAAGGGTTTGTTTAAATAGCGTGATGCGTTGATGATTGCGGCACCGACGACCATCGCCGTTCCGTGTTGGTCATCGTGACAAACGGGAATCGATAACGTTTCTTGAAGTTGATTTTCAATCCAGACGCACTTGGGTGCAGCGATATCTTCCAACATGATTGCGCCAAATACGGGCGCTATATTTTTAACGGCATCGACAATTTCCTTGGGATCTTGCGTGTCTAAGCAAATTGGGAACGCATCGACGTCTGCGAACGCTTTAAGAAGTGCCGCTTTTCCTTCCATAACCGGTAAAGCAGCCATGGGACCGATATTGCCCAATCCCAATACGGCACTGCCATCCGTTACGATTGCGACGGTACGGCCTTTCATTGTATAGTCATAAACGGTGTTTGGATTTTTATGGATTTCTTGGCACGGAGCTGCCACACCCGGTGTATACGCCAACGACAGATCGTGTTTGTCTTTGAGAGGAACCAAACTGGTTATGGATAGTTTCCCTTTGTTTTCCAAGTGCAGAGCCAACGACGCAGATGATAGTTGATCCATAATAAATGACCGCCTTTCGTTCATCATTGATACGATTATTATATCACTCTCTCGTTCTAAAGTCATGATGATTACGAAAAAAGTGATAAAAAACAATTAATCCAAATCGATATCATTTATTGCTTGCATTTTCGTTGGTTGTTTGATATAATAACCGTGCTAATTAGGACTTACTATGATAAATTATCATGGCAGAAGGAGAGACTAACTATGAAACAAGGCATTCATCCCAAATACAACAAAGTCACCGTGACCTGCAGTACTTGCGGAAATACGTTTGAAACCGGATCCACTTTAAAGGACTTTAGAGTTGATACCTGTTCAAATTGCCATCCTTTCTACACCGGCAAACAAAAATTCACAGCCGCTGACGGTAGAATCGATAAGTTTAACAAACGTTATAACATCGAGAGCAAATAAGTTAAAAACCATTTTCGAATGGTTTTTTCTTTGACTTTTTTTGGATTTTCAATTGGCTATTTTCTGAATAAGTTGTATGATAATAAGTGATAAAAATCATTCAGGAGGGGTAACAATGTATCTAAAACAACGTGAAGGATGGATCGAAGTCATCACCGGCCCCATGTACGCTGGTAAAACCGAAGAATTAATTCGTCGAGTCAAACGTCTGGAATTCGCTAAACAGAACATTGTTGTCTTTAAACCGAAAATCGATAATCGTTATGCCGATAACGAAGTTGTCAGCCATAACAACTCACGGACGCGTTCTGTGAATATTTCAAAAGCATCGGAAATCCTTGATTATGTCAACGACGACACCGATGTCGTCGCCATTGACGAAATTCAATTTTTGGATGAAGAAGTCATTCCGATTTGTGAACATTTGGCTGATTCTGGAATCCGCGTCATCGTGTCCGGGTTGGACCGTAATTTCCGCGGAGAACCCTTTAGTTTTATGCCAACGTTGTTATCGCTCGCCGAAGACGTTACGAAACTAACGGCGATTTGCGTCGTTTGTCACACCCCCGCAACACGTACGCAACGAATTATCAATGGAAAACCGGCTCATTATAACGACCCCATCATTTTAGTAGGAGCGAAAGATTCCTACGAAGCGCGATGCCGTCATTGTCATGAAGTTCCCGGCAAACCCAAAGTATATCAAGGCAAACCTCATGAATGATGATCAATATTACATGGAGTTGGCGTTAGAAGAAGCCAAAAAAGCAGCCGATATGGGAGAAGTACCCATCGGTGCGATTGTGGTCAAAGACAACCAAATCATCGGTCGAGGCTTCAACCAACGTTTAACATCGAATCATGTCTTTGCACACGCCGAAATGATGGCGATTGACCAAGCTTGTCAAACACTCGGCGATTGGCGATTAGAAGGATGTTCGTTGTATGTCACCGTTGAACCGTGTGCGATGTGTTCTGGAACGATGATTCAAGCGCGGTTGTCGCGTCTGGTTTATGGAACCACAGAACCCAAGTTTGGCGCTCATCAATCGATTGTTCGGTTGTTTGATGCGGATTTCAATCATAAAGTTGAAATTACCTCAGGGGTTTTGGCGACGGAATCGTCCAATCTTTTAAAGCAGTTCTTCCAACAACTGCGGAAACAAAAATAATTGTCTTTCAGGGAAAGTATGATATAATCAGTGTGAAATCTCCCATGAAGCATCTTCACTCAATAAGTGCCCACGAATCAGGTCAGATCTTGACGGAAGCAGCCTTAAGTAAGGTTCTTATGTGGGTGGAGATGCTTGGTGGGAGATTTTTAATAGGTAGGAGAATCACGTATGGCCATTGTATTTTTAGATTTGGACGGAACCGTTCTTGATAAAGGGAAACCCGCAGAAGGAATTATCGAAACCATCGCTTTACTCAAAAAGAATCAACATCAACCCATCATTGCGACAGGGCGTGTTCCTCACGTTTTTTATGGCATTCATAACACGTTAGGCATTTCCGATTACATTGCCGCTAACGGGCAATATATCTTTTATCAAAATCAAGTTATTTATAAAAAACCGATCCCTTCCGACGTTGTCGAGCGATTGGTTAACTTTTGCATGCAAAAAGAACTGGATCTGGTTTTAGAAACCGCCGATGATTACGTTGCCATTCAAAAAAACACAATATTGGTGGATCAATTTTCGGATGTTTATCATATTGAATACCCCAGAGTCAATCCAACGTTTCATCGCAACCAAGAAATTTTGGCAGGCGTCTTTTTTAGTGACGAATGGGTTGACGATGCCCGTCAACTATTTCCAGAACTTCAATTTAACAAAACCAGTGCGATGGGCTATGACATCAACCTGAAAGGTGATCTCAAAGCCGATGCCGTACGTTGGTTGATTGACTATTTGAATTATCCGATTTCCGATGTTTATGCCATCGGTGACGGCCTTAACGACATCTCGATGTTATCGGCCGTTGAAAACAGCATTGCGATGGGCAACGCCCATCCCTATTTGAAAGCTGTAGCACGTTTTGTGACGAAAGACGTTACCGACGGCGGTATCAAACACGCTTTACAAACCTTTCATTTGATTGATTAAGAAGGTGACACTATGTACGATGTAATCGTCATTGGCGGCGGTCATGCTGGCTCAGAAGCAGCCTTATCAACAGCCCGTCTCCACCACAAAACTTTATTAGTTACCGGCAATCTATCGATGATTGCGACGATGCCGTGCAACCCTTCCATCGGTGGACCCGCGAAGGGCACTTTGGTCCGTGAAATTGATGCTTTGGGCGGTGAAATGGGCAAAGTGACGGATAAGACTTCGCTGCAAATGAAAATGCTCAATAACTCGAAAGGACCGGCGGTGAGAGCGCTCCGTGCACAATCCGATAAGGTTCTTTATCCGCGTGAAATGCAAGAAACTCTTAAAAATCAAACAAATCTGGATATCAAAGAAGCCTACGTCAAACGGTTGATGGTTGAAGACAACGTTTGTGTGGGCGTAGAACTTGAATCCGGAGAGACTATTTCCTCAAAAGCAGTTATTTTAACAGCGGGAACCTACATGGAAGCTGTGGTCTTGGTTGGCAGTACCACTACACCGCAAGGACCGGACAAACAAAAACCATCGATGGGATTATCGGCACATCTACGCGAACTGGGGCATGCGACCATCCGTCTGAAAACCGGAACGCCACCACGGATTAAAAAAGATTCGATCGATTATTCCAAGATGGAACTATCGCCGGGCGATCATTTCAAGTATCACTTCAGTTTTGACGATTCGGTATTCAAACCACTCGAAAAAGAATGGCCATGTTACTTAATCCATACCGCTCCAAAAACCCATGAAATCATACAACTCAATTTACGGAAATCCGCCATGTATAGCGGTTTAGTAAAAGGCGTTGGTCCACGATATTGCCCTTCCATCGAGGATAAACTCGTCCGCTTCGCAGACAAAGAACGCCACCAACTATTCATCGAACCGGAATCGCAATTCATTGACGAAGTTTACCTTCAAGGGTTTTCAACGTCGATGCCTCACGATGTTCAAGAACAGATGGTTCATTCACTTCCCGGTTTGGAAAACGCCGTCATCGCAAAGTACGCTTATGCCATTGAATACGATGCCATCCATCCAACCGATTTATGGCCGACGTTAGAATCTAAGATTATTCAAAATCTGTTTTTTGCCGGTCAAGTCAACGGAACGTCGGGGTATGAAGAAGCCGCTTGTCAAGGATTAATGGCCGGGATTAACGCTTCCCATAAATTGCTTAATAAACCACCGTTTATTCTCCGCCGCGATGAAGCGTATATCGGCGTACTTATCGATGATCTCGTTACCAAAGGTGTCATGGATCCGTATCGCATGTTAACGTCCAGAGCGGAATTTCGTTTGTTACTGCGTCATGACAACGCCGATATTCGATTGATGGAAAAGGGATATCAAATCGGACTCATTTCTGAAAAGCAGTATCAACAATTCCAAGATAAATTAAAAATGATTGAGTTGGAAATGAATCGGTTGAAAAGTGTCTTTGTTTATCCAACAGACGAAGTCAACAAGGCCTTAGAAAAACTCGGTTCAGGACAATTAAAAGAAAAATTATCGCTTTTGGATCTTCTCAAACGTCCGGAATTAACCTATGAATCCGTCTTGACGCTGAATCATGAAACGTCAACGCTTCCGCAAGCAGTCATCGAACAAATCGAAATATCCGTTACCTACGATGGCTATATTCGCAAAGCGATTAAAGAAGCTGAGAAATTATCCAAAGAGGAACGAATATTGATTCCTGCCGATTTTGATTATTCATCGCTTCACAACATCGCATTGGAAGCGCGGGTCAAACTCGAAAAAATCCGTCCATTGACGATTGGACAAGCGTCTCGCATCAGCGGGGTCAATCCGGCGGATATCACCGCCTTGATTCTCCACATTAAAGACCATACGAAAAAAACTTCAAAATGACCTGATTCAATCAGGTCTTTTTTATGAATCCTTTTTTAGACCATAGGATTATTTTATGGTTTATGATAAAATACTGTATAAGGGTGATGCTATGACTTCTACATTGAACGATCCTTGGTTTAAAGATAAGTTTCATCTTACAGATAATCAATTGAACCAATTCGAAACGTATTATCAATATCTTGTTGAACAAAATCAAGTGATGAATTTGACCGCAATAACCGAAAAAATCGACGTCTATCGTAAACACTTTTTGGATTCCTTATGGTTGTTGAAGGGAATGCCAGAACAGGCTAAGACCTTATTGGATGTCGGTTCGGGAGCGGGATTTCCGTCATTTCCAATCAAAATCGTCAAACCGGATAAGAGTATCGTTATTGTCGACGCACTAAAAAAACGAATTGATTTTTTATCGCGTCTTTCGGATAAGATAGGGATTGATGCGACGCTCATTCATTCGCGTATTGAAGATTATGAACTCAAAAATCACTTTGACGTAGTAACGGCAAGAGCCGTTGCCAAACTTCCCACCTTGGTCGAATGGTGTTTACCGTTTGTCAAAGTCGGAGGCGTCTTCATCGCAATGAAATCCATTCATTACGAAGAAGAACTTGCACAATCCAAAAACGCCATTTCATTGTTAGGTGGCGCAAACGTCAACGTGATTCCTTATGATCTTGATAACGAAACGACCCATGTTTTGATTATTATCGAAAAAGTCAAAGAAACGTCTCTTAATTATCCTAGACCCCTGGCAATCATGAAGAAAAAACCCCTGTAAGAAAGGAGAATTCCGATGGAGCAACAGCCGCTTGAACGCTTTCGTGAAATGGAAGAGTACCGAGAACAGTTGGAAATGAAGCACCTCAGATCGAAGAATCATCTGGTGTTAATTCTGATTGTTTTTATGCTGCTCATTACCACACTCTATATGCTCGTCGTTCGATTTCCCATCGTCTATTATTTCTCGCTACTGGCAGGGTATCTTGTTTTAATTTTGTTTAATATCACGTGCTTAGCCTATGGTAGTACCGATACATCGTTTTATACCATCAATAAATTTATAACCTCGTTGGGTGTATTTGGTATCGCAACGGCAATGATTTTTATCTTTCAATCGCCCGTTTTTATCGCCGGACTCTTCATCGCATATGCCATCGCCGCTTTTTATCAGGACATTAAAGTCATCATTGTCAGTGACATATACTTACTTTTTACCATCGTCATGATTGCAATGAATTATCCTCAGTATATGGCATTTACGACTGGGCTCGCAATCAATGACATGGGTACTTTTTTCTTCATTGCATTATTCTTGATTCTTTTGACCATTTCTTCTTATATCATCATCAAGCAAAAGCGATTTTTGTATCGTCAAATCGCCTTATCGAAAGAAGGCGAGTTTCGAAACATCGATTTGCTTATCGATGCGAAAAACGAAGCCACTAAAACGAAAACCGACGAACTTCATTATTATAAAACCGTGGATTTATTTACCAAAGCATTTTGTGAAAAATTATCGATTGACAATGTCTTTTCCGAGAAAATCAAAATCATGTCGATGCTGGCGAAAAATGGCTCATTTGCGACCATTCAAGCCAAGTACCCTTCCTATAGTGATGATGAATTACGTCGTCTTCAAGATTTGAGTTTGACGTCGCATCATAAACTCAGAAAAATCATCATCAAGTATCACCAAACGAAAGAACTGGATATCAAACGTCGTGAAATGTTTTCGGAGATGCAACTGAAGAGTTTCAATCATACGTACGATTCACTCGAAATCAAAGTCTTGGCTTTTTCGGTTTTCTACGTATCGCTTCGGTTGGGTTTTGATCTTCAAGAACCTTTATCATCAGACGACGTTTTGCAAACCTTGTCGTCGACTGATTTCTATTACGTCATCGATACGAAAATCATGAAATTATTTATTGAAAACCACCTAGTGTTTGATGCGATTATTCGCGATCAAATCGAAGGAGGTTTGAAATGAAACAATTCTTTAGACGGATTATCAATACCGAATACTTGCCGATGAGCGAGGTTCGTAAACTGAAAGTTACCTTGGTGATGATTTTCTTGGTGATCATTACCGCCATCACGGTTCTTTTATCAATCTTTTTGGACTATCCGATTGGTGTCAAAATTGCGTTTATTGCGGGTCTCGTCGTTATATCGGGTCTTATCACGCTCTTGATTCGTTTTAACAAGATCATGGCAGCCATTCAAATCTCCATCATTTACGTCATTGCCTTAACGCTCTATTATACGCAAGGGACGTCGAGTTTTTATGCGTATTTGTTCTTCTTTATCGGCATGACGATCATTGTCTTTTACCAAGAACTTTATTCGTATATTTCCTATGGAACCTTACTTTTGGGAATGGGGATTTATTACGTTTTCTTCCATCAAGACGCACTTTCTACCATCGCGAACATAAACGGAGCCGTTTATGTATACAGCGGTCTTTTAACAATCTTCTATTTGGTTTTCTTAGTTCAGATATTGGCCAATGAAAAGATTTATACGGAACTCAATTACGAATGGGTCAAAATGATTCATTTGATTGATAACTATCAAGACGAAACCATGGCGTATTTAGATGATATTCGAAAAACCAAAAAAACCGATCCGCTTTATGAAAACGTCGCTTTCCAAAAAGCGGTCAGCGAAATCAGTATTTTCTTATACGAACAATTGCACGAACGCGGTAAAGACATCGCCAATGTGTTTGATTTATACATTTACCTTCATGAAAAAGGTATGAACGCCATCATTTCCAGCGACGAATTTTCGATACCGACCAAAAAAGTTGCGTATCGATTGAACCATTATTTATTAAATCGACGTACGAACATGGTATCGCTGATTATGAATGTGTACACACGTTTTCGTGACACAGAACCGTACCGAACCAATCGATATGATTATGCTTTACCGGAATTAACGAACGAAAGCGATGAAACCATTCTTGCTTTGGCGCTTCTTTATTCTTACTTTGCAAACGAAGTGACAACACAAGACCCCAAAGCTCGAATGACCCGTCATTTGACGCACGAAGAGATTATGAGAGAATTCGCTTCACCAGCGATGAGCGAATTTTTGGATGAAGCGCAAATTGCTTTTATCAACGACAATGCCGAATTATTTAAACAGTATCTATCTAAGAAAGACGAATGAGGATGATTATGAGTACGATTATTTCCATAGCCAATCAAAAAGGCGGAGTAGGAAAAACCACCACCGCCATTAACTTAGCCAGTTCATTAAGTTATCTTGATCAAAAAGTATTGCTTATTGATTTGGATTACCAAGCCAATGCGACGACGTGTATGGGCATTAATCGTGGGTCGTTTGAATCCAGTGTTTTTGATTGTTTGACCGAAGAAGCGACCCTATCCGACACCATTTTAAAAACCGATAATCCGTTGATTGATGTTCTCCCTGCCAGAACGACGGTAGAAGGCATCGAAGAAAAGATTATTGCCAATTCCAACCGCGATTTTATCTTGCATACCCAATTAAAACCGATCAAATCGGCGTATGATTACATTTTAATTGATTGCCCACCCTCGTTAGGATTTGTGACCATTAATGCCATGGTCGCATCAGACGGCATCATCATTCCGGTTCAGTGCGAATTCCTAGCGATGGATGGACTGACGCAATTGCTTAACACCATTCGCTTGGTGCAATCAAAGAAAAAGGTCAACATGGAAAGCTTGACGATTTTCGGCGTCTTATTAACAATGCTCGATACGAGAAGTTCATCGGGATTCCAAGTGGTCAATGAAGTCAAAACCTATTTTGGCGAACGGGTTTTCCAAACCATCATACCTCGAAATGTCAGTTGTTCGAATGCAACGTTTTACGGCGTTCCGGTTACCGAATTTTCACCCAAAAGCAAGTCATCCATCAGTTATCGTCAATTAGCGAAAGAGGTGATTTCACGGAATGGTTAAACAAACATTTGTGAAACGCGGATTAAATGATTTATTAGCTGAAAACGAAATCCAAAATGTGGGAAAAGAAGAAGTGCTCGATATCGATTTGGATTTGATTGAGCCCAATCCTTATCAACCACGTCGTCATTTTGACGAGGCGTCTTTGAACGAATTGGCCGAATCAATTCGTATGAACGGCGTGCTTCAACCCATCATTCTCAAGAAAGTCCATCAGGGATATTTGTTAGTTGCGGGAGAGCGCCGGTGTAAAGCAGCTCGTATCGCCGGCTTTTCAACCATACCTTCGATTATTCGCGACTATAACGACGACTATTTGGCCGAGTTAGCGTTGCTTGAAAACATTCAACGCGAAGACTTGACCATCGTTGAAGAAGCCATGGCGTACCAAAATGCGATTTCTTCTTTAAACTTAACTCATCTGGAACTAGCTCAAAAAATCGGGAAAAGTCGTTCCTATGTATCCAATACATTGGGAATCTTAACCTTACCCGAGGCCATCATCCAAGAAATCAACGAAGGCAATATTTCGATGGGCCATGCCCGGGCGTTATCAAAACTCGAAGACGTCAATCGTATTCATAAACTGGCCGAAATGATTATCTCGGGTCACATGAGCGTTCGTGATATCGAAGCGTTGGTCAAAACTGAAAAGAAAAAAGTTCAAATCAACCGCAAGCCCGTTCCCGAAGCCATGCAGACGCGATTGAAAACAACCAAAAAAATATTGGAAGAGAACTTACATTTATCACAGCCCATCAAGATCAATCAAAACCGGTTGATCATCTCCTTTGAAAACGAAGAAGAACTCGATCATGTCGTTAAGATGATCAAGAAAGGATTGTAACATGATTGATCACGACATTCATTTGGGTTCGGTGCTCGAACTCAAAAAAGGACATCCTTGCGGTACCAACCGTTGGGAGATTGTCAGGTTTGGAACTGACTGTAAAATCAAATGTTTAGGATGCGGAAGAATTGTAATGATTGACCGCGTTCAACTATTAAAAGCCATCAAGAAAGTGTTAGGAGAAACTCATGAAGGAATTACTGAAAACAATCATTGATTATCGAAACGAACGAGGATGGAAGGAACACGATACCCCGGAAGCCTTAGCAAAATCGATCATTATCGAAGCCGCTGAATTATTAGAAAACTATCAATGGCCGGATCAAATACCCGACTCCGAGAACGTTAAAGAAGAACTCGCAGACGTCTTAATATATACCCTTGCGATGATTCACGATCTCGGTTACGATCCCGTTGAATTGATTATGGAAAAACTCGAAAAAAATAATGTCAAATATCCAAAACCTGAGAAAAAATAGCCACTTTTAGTCATTTTATCAACCTGTGATTATTATCTGAAATGGCCAATTTATCTCTCGATTCATCTTTTTTTTCGGTTGTCAAAACTTTATGAATTTTTTAATTGACAAACCTCCACTTAAATAGTAAAATATTACTCGCACTGAAAAGTGTTTTTGTGGGCCTATAGCTCAGGTGGTTTAGAGCGCACGCCTGATAAGCGTGAGGTCGATGGTTCAAGTCCATTTAGGCCCACCATCTTTTACGGGGAATTAGCTCAACTGGGAGAGCACCTGCCTTGCAAGCAGGAGGTCAGCGGTTCGATCCCGCTATTCTCCACCATTATTACGGCGGTGTAGCTCAACTGGCTAGAGCGTACGGTTCATACCCGTGAGGTTGAGAGTTCAAGTCTCTCCGCCGCTACCAAATAATGGACCCGTAGCTCAGTTGGTTAGAGCTATCGGCTCATAACCGATTGGCCGTAGGTTCGAGTCCTACCGGGTCCACCAATCATAATGTGGAGAAATACCCAAGCCCGGTTGAAGGGATCGGTCTTGAAAACCGACAGGACGTGCGAGCGTCGCGGGGGTTCGAATCCCTCTTTCTCCGCCATCACGCCGACTTAGCTCAACCCGGCAGAGCAACTGAATCGTAATCAGTAGGTTGTAGGTTCAATTCCTATAGTCGGCACCATCTTGTGTTTTTTGTCAAGCTCGTTACAAGACTAAGAGAGCTCGAAATGACCCGCTAGCTCAGTCGGTAGAGCATTTGACTTTTAATCAAAGGGTCAGGCGTTCAAGTCGCCTGCGGGTCACCACGTAATGCCTGAGTGGCGGAATAGGTAGACGCGTTGGACTTAAAATCCAATGTCAGCAATGACGTGCCGGTTCAAGTCCGGCCTTGGGTACCATAAATGGGGTATTAGCTCAACTGGGAGAGCACCTGCCTTGCAAGCAGGAGGTCAGCAGTTCGATCCTGCTATACTCCACCATCCGGAGGTTTAGCTCAGCTGGGAGAGCATCTGCCTTACAAGCAGAGGGTCGGCGGTTCGATCCCGTCAACCTCCACCATGAAAAACCTACATCATATGATTCTTTCGATTGACAACCAGTTGACAATCGTAGGTCGGTTTGATATGATGATAGCACATATAACACATCGCGGGGTGGAGCAGTCCGGCAGCTCGTTGGGCTCATAACCCAAAGGTCGCAAGTTCAAATCTTGCCCCCGCAACCACGGTCCTGTGGTGTAGTGGTTAACATGCCTGCCTGTCACGCAGGAGATCGCGGGTTCAAGTCCCGTCGGGACCGCCATTTTGTTGGCTCGGTAGCTCAGTTGGTAGAGCAATGGACTGAAAATCCATGTGTCGCCGGTTCAATCCCGGCCTGAGCCACCATAAACTACGAGAAATAGCCCTTTTAAGGGCTTTTTTTATTGTTATAGACCAATACTTAGAGAATACCTTTTCGACACATGGACAAACTGCATTAATAATAAAAAACAATTAGAGATATCTTCTTGAAGTTATGTTTATGGTATAATCAAAATAAACTAGAATAGATAATATATTTATACTAGAATGAGTAAAATGTTATTTTTATGTATATTTGAAGAGTTATTATGCGAGGAAAAAATGAAGAAAACTGATAGTCAAAAATATGTTAAAGGGCTTAGAGGGTATTTTAAAGCCGGCTTATTTCTACCCATTTTTTACACCAGTGTTTTTATTTTGGTAATTTCTTCTCTTGTAGTATTACCTGACTATAATCTTTCTATAAAAATAATTGGCATTGCATTATCTATGGTATTAATAATTTTTATCTGGTTGCTTTATGGATATCAAAGAAAAAACGAGAAAAAAATGAAAGTATATATAGATGAGATAGAAGTGAAGTTAGAATCTCAAAACAATGTAGATGAAGAATTATTAATGAATGAAATCTCTGAGATAAAAGAAGATAATTGCTTATCAGAAGAACAGGTTTCCTTTATTACAAAAAATACAATATTATTTTTTAGATATCAAATATACCTAATAATTGCAATTGCTTTGTTTTCATTAGATTTAGTATTAAAAGATTTGTTGGACTTTCCTACTTGGTTAAATGTATTATTACTTTCAATATTTAGCTGCCTCATTTTATTATCAGTCTTTCTTGGAATAAAGACCTATATGAATCTAAAAAAATATGTAGATAAAGTTTCAAAGGATTAATATTTGTTTTACACCCAGATATAAATACATTGGTTTATAGTGCATTAATTTATCCTTTGGCATATTTAGTATATTGCTATATTGTATTTCAATATTTTAATCATTTTCTTGTGATTTATTATTTTATTTTCACTGTTATTTACTATGCTTGTATCCATCTATCAAGGTCACTTTTTTTGAGAGATTTAATTGCATGAAACGACTGAAAATCCATGTATCGGCGGTTCAAACCCGGCCTGAGCCACCATAAACTACGAGAATTAGCCCTTTTAAGGGCTTTCTTTTATGCTCTTATGAAATATAATTTATAATCGCATGGGTATACTTCTGCCGCTGTGATGATTCAAGTTTGGATCATCAATATTATCAATTTCAGAATTTAAGCTGCGATATTGATAAAAAAATCATCATATGGCCAAACGAAATCGCTATAAATGACCAATCAAAAACATCATAAACATCCAAATGGTGTTGTAAATATCGACCATGTCAAGTATAATATAATCAAAGGGTGGGGTGACACATGATAAAATATATGCCAAGGTTAATTGAAAAGTCAATACAAGATCAATTATCTATTATGGGGGCGGTGGCAATTGAGGGGCCAAAGTGGTCAGGAAAATCTACTACTGCTGAACGTTATGCCAAAACTGTTGTAAAACTTCAAGACCCTATAGTGAATAGAAGATATCAAATATATGCTTCTACTGATAAAAATCTATTGTTAGCCGGGGATAAACCCCTAATGTTTGATGAATGGCAAAAAATACCAAATCTTTGGGATTTTATACGGTTAGATATTGATGAAAAAAATGAAAGAGGAATGTACATATTAACTGGTTCAGCTAAGCCCATTAAAGATCAAGAAAGACATACAGGAACTGGTAGAATTGTAAAAGTAAAAATGCGACCTATGTCACTATTTGAAATGAATTATTCTAATGGTTCGGTTTCTTTACAAGATTTATTTGAAAATAAAAAAGTAGGAATTCATGAATCAAAATTAAGTATTAAAGATTTATCTGAACTGATTTGCAGAGGTGGTTGGCCGGGGTCAATGTATTTATCTGTAGACAAGGCAATCATGGCTGTAGAAAATTACTACAATACATTGACAAGTGAAGATATAGTTGACATCGATAATATCAAAAGAGACCAGACTAGAGCAAAAACGGTTATCAAATCGTTTTCTAGAAACATTTCGACATTAACCTCTTATCAAACCATGGTTAAAGATATTTCTGAGCATGGTGAGCAGATCAGTGATGAATCATTTTATTCGTATATTAGGGCTCTAGAAAAGCTTTATATTATTGACAATATCCCTGCGTGGAATCCTAAACTTAGAAGTAAAAGCAGTATAAGAACGACAGATAAAAGGGAATTAATAGATCCATCACTAGCAGCAGTTGCTTTGGGGGCTAAGCCTAATGACTTAATTAAAGATATGGAGACATTTGGCTTTTTATTTGAATCATTGTGTTCGAGAGATTTATCAATTTATATAGAGTCACTTGGAGGGCATCTTTTTCATTACAAGGATAGTGATGATTTGGAAATTGATTTTATACTACATCTTCCGGATGGAAAATGGGGAGCAATCGAAGTCAAGACTGGTTTAAATGAAATCGAAAAAGCGACGAAAAATTTATTAAAGTTACAAAATAAAGTTGACGAATTAAAAGCTCCATCATTTTTAATGATTCTTACAGGAACTGATTTAGCATATCAAACCGAAGAAGGAATATATGTTATTCCTTTGGGTTGTTTAAAACCATAAAAGCAATTGTTAAACACAAATTTATTGTTCTATTATCAAAACTAATGTATACGTTTAATTTTGAATAAATGGACTTCCCATTTTTTCACTAATATATTTATACTTTATATATGATAATCTAATAGATATACATAAGTTTTTTGACTATAAAGACTGAAAATCCATGTGTCGCCGGTTCAATCCCGGCCTGAGCCACCATAAATCACGAGAAATAGCCCTTTTAAGGGCTTCAGACTGTCGATAAAAGCACTTATTCAAATAAGTTATGATAAACTTAGATGAAAAAAGTGCTTTTTCTTTTGAAAAAAGGGTAAAAAAGTGATAAATGATGATAGAGAAATGGTAACCTTCGCTAAGAAGTTAGCCATTTTTTTCATATTCATCGATGCGAAAGAAAGTAAGGTGTGATCCCTTACTTTATTAAGTCCGCGATAATGCGTGTAGCGACCAAAGTGTCGCTCCTTGAAATCAGCGAAACATCGTTCGATGGTTTCCTTTCGCTGACTATAAATTTCTTTCCCATAATCTGACAACCTTAATTCTCGTACGTAATCAAAATATAGTTGATAGATTGAAACCCTTAATTCCTTTTTAGATTCATTTCGATAAATTCGATATCCTTGACGATTAATTGAATAAAAACGATAAATGGAGCCTTCTAAAGAGATAAAAACATTATTTGTTTCATCATAGGTAAGGGTTGAATATAATTCATACATCTTTTTTCCCATTGCTTTTTTTCTTGGTAGTAAGGGAAGATGTCCGTTATCGGTAATATGTTTAATGAGTGGTCCAGAATGATATCCAGCGTCAATGGCGACTGTGGTTATGTATGACTTATATTTTTCTACTAGTTCATCATAAACTTCAGAAAAGACTTGAGAGTCATGGATATTAGAAGGTTTTAAGACGGTATTAAGAATATAACCGTTCTTATCACACGACGTATGAGCGTTATAGGAAAAGTTTTTTTCTTTCTCGCCCTTATTTAGCCATCCTGCATCGGAATCTGTCGTGGACTCTTTTGTTCGTTTAGTCCCAGAACCTGAGGAAGGTGGTAGGGGTTTATCGTTGTCTTTTGAGCGTTCTTCATTGATAAATTCTAACATTTCTTTTTCGAAAATAGATTTTTCTTTTTCGATAACCTTCTCAACGAATTTTTTCTTATTCGCTGAAGCTTTTAAATGGGTTGAATCAATATTGATATTCGTAAAATCAATCAATCCATGTTCGATAATTTGATTTAATACATTCTCGAAGATTCGGCGATAGATATCCGTATTTAAAAAGCGCTGTGTGTAGTTTTTAGAATAGGTTGAATGGTCAGGTACCTTTTCACTAAAGGGTAAGTTCATAAACCACCGATAAGCGATGTTTAAATGAATCTCCTCACAAGTACGTCTAATCGATGAGATTCCCATTAAACACTTAATAATCGGTATTTTAAACAAGACAACAGGATCAATCGCTGGTCGTCCTTTATCAGAATAATACGGTTTCGTTAAATCGTAGATAAAATTGAAGTCGACATACTTCGCTACTTTGCGCAATAGATTATCTTCTGGTACTAATTCTTCAATGGTATATAAAATATATTCATTTCTGAAATCATCATCTTTCGTATACATTGAAATCACCTTACCTTTAACCTTATATTATCACTTTAACTATACTTTGTATAGTTAATACCATAAAATTACATAAAATTCAATTAAATAATAAAAAAAGTATCTCAAATTCTACTTTGAAATACTTTTTCAACAGTCTGTAGCCCTTTTAAGGGCTTTTTTTATTTCTTTTAGACTAAAATTACATAAGTGACAATTATCTGTATGTATTTAAATCAGAATCTATATTTTAGAAGTAATTAGATTTTGATTGACAAAAATAGTATCAGAATACAAAAATCCTAAGTATAAGAAGTAAAAATGTAAAGGTTCACTTTTTCCACGTTTTTTATATGTTTTGTCTTCTCTTTCTATGCTTTGGATTTATAAAGATCCACGACTTTAAAAATATTTATTAATTCTCTTGTTTTTTTTATTAATTAGAATTATTTTAATAGATAGATTGCCATATTTATTATATTTGATATTAGTAAAATGATAAACATGAATAAAAGTTACATATGGGGCTTTTTTGGATGATATGATTGCATAATGGTGTTTATTTATTTTTACTGTTCAAAGTGTAAAATTGATATATATTAATATAGGGAGGATATATGAATATTATTAAAATTAACGTATTGATTTATGTTTTATCGCTTGTAATTTTGTTAATGGGATGTACAATTCAAGAAATTGAGTATTCTATTGAAATGTATGGAGAAGAAAAAGCATATATCTTGGATCAAAACGGCAATATTGTCACTCTCGAGGATCCAATGAACACTATCTTTCTGATAGAGATTGGTTCTTATTATAATGAATATAGATTTATAAGTGAGTATGCATTGAATGCTGCAAATCAAATCGAAGGTATTAATTTTTCATTCACTTTCAACTTATTATCCACAACTCAATTCTCTTTTTATAAAGGAGATAGCGCATATCCAGATATTATTGTAACCCCCTCTTATGGGGAAGGTTGTGGATCTTCAGGTGTTTTTACTAAACCAGGTGATACATCAACGATAGTTTGTTCAATAAAAGATGACGAGGAAGTTATAGCAATAAATAGTTTTGATTACATTTTAAACGATAATAATGAATCAAAAATATATTACTCCCATATAGTTTTTTTTGCTGATTTAATGGACTTATTAACTACTGATGAGAAAAAAACTGTTGCATTACATGAATTAGGGCATACTTTGGGATTAATTGACTATGAAGAACAAGAAGTAATCGGATATACTGTAATGTTCTATCAACTAACTCAACCATATGTTGATTATAGTGATTGCGACAAGTATAATTTGGAGTGGTATTATAAATATGGCGGAAACTAGTTTTGAATTAATCAATGTAACAAAAACATTCTTAACACCCAAAAAAGAAACAGTAGAAGCAATTAATGATGTTTCATTATCGTTACCGAATAATGGGATAATTTTTGTTGTAGGAAAGAGCGGGGCAGGAAAATCAACGCTTTTAAATATATTGGGTGGTTTGGATAAACCAACTAGTGGATCTATTCTGTATGAAGAACAAGATTTACACGCTTTTGATAATAATAAAAGAAGTATCTACTTGAAGCATGAAATAGGGTTTATCTTTCAAGAGTATTATCTTCTTGAAGACATGAACGTCTTCGATAATTTATCTTTAGCTATTGCCAATCTGACAAAGGACAAATTAGCAATCAATAATAAAATTGATAAAGCGCTCAGTGATGTTGGTCTTTCTAGATTTAAATACCGAAAAATATCGGAACTCTCTGGTGGAGAAAAACAAAGAGTTGCGATTGCAAGAGCAATCATTAAAAACGTCAAGGTTATCTTGTGTGATGAACCTACTGGTAATCTTGATAAAGAAAATTCCAAGATGGTATTTGAACTATTAAAACAACTTTCTTTCGATAAGTTAATCATGGTTTCATCCCATGAAGAAGATTTGGCTAAAGACTATGCCAATCGGATTATTAGGATGGATAATGGGAAAATTGTTGAGGAGACATTATTAAACGAGATTACGATTGTGACTAATTCGAGTTCGATTCCATTTCAGTCAAATAATAATTCTATGACATATTTTCCATCTTTTAATAAGCTTTCACTGAAATTGATTATTAGTAATATAAAAAACAGTCTAGTGTCTTTGATTTTAGCTACAGTTGTTTTATGTTTTTCGTTCGTTACTCTAACAACTTTTATTGCAATATCAAACTACAATTCTTATGACACGTTTATTGATACTCTTGAATACAATCAGCAGTACATTGTTAAAGTAACAAGTTATCTAGATCATTCTGTTTTCATTGGTGATGAACTTTATCTTTATGGAGTATCACCCACCTATGAACGGGTGAATGAAGAAGATATATTTCAGGTAGAAGAACTCACAAAACAATTACTTCCTACCTACAATTCGTATTTTTTCTTAAAGCATTTTCAAGATTTCATTGATTATACATTTGAGGCCAATGAGTTTGGATCTTACCCTAGTGATGTTTATCATAAAACCTATTTTACCGATATGATTATTGTGGATGATTTTAGTCTGTTTAATCAACCATTACGATACGGAGATTTACCTGTCGAAGATAACGAAGTGTTAATATACGATTTTATGGCAATGCAACTGATTAATACTGGATCACTGACGAATGTTGATTCAATGGAAAAGTTGGTTGGATATAAATTAACGGATATGGACACTGGGTTAGAGATGATAATTTCCGGTATTTTAATCAGTCAATACGAAAAGTATTCCTATACTTCCTTAGGAAAACCCAATCAATATCCCTTTGAATCTATATATTTATCTGAGTTACAATCAATTTTTGCACTGCCCGCTTTTAAAGATGGTATTATGAATGAAGATGAGTATATTTCATTCAATAGTTTATCAATTTATAACTCAACCGAATCAGAAGTAAGTGATGATTTCTATATGCGCAAAATGATTTTGATGAATGATTTAAGTTCGTTGAACTTTATCAAATCACCAGAATCCATGTCGGATGAGGGTGTTCTTTTATCTAATTTACAAATAGCAGAGATGTTAAATATCGATGTGTTAGATATTACATCACAATTTATATTAGATAATTATCTTGAAGTAAGGTTGAATAACCCATTAATGGACCAAAGCGCTCAACAATCGTGGATTTCAACACGTGTATTACCAGTTCTTGGGGTATATGAATCTGATGAAATGAATCACGACTATATCTATGGATATTATCCAAATGGATTATCTGGCTCAACCGTCCAAAATGGAACATTTAGGAATGTATTCCTTTCACTAGACAAAGACTGGGATACGAACAAAGAGGCACTTAAATCGTTTGAATATCCTGAAATTAAGGAAATGTCTTTTTATCTTGATAATCCTACGTATGAAAATGTAGGATATATGGAATATACACCTTATACTAGCTTGATTTTAGAAGCAGATCATTATATGGATGCGATAAAAAATTCTGGAACCACGATATTAATTGTTTTGATTGGTTTGTGTATTATGTCAATTTTTAATTTTACTTATCGTGTCATACATAAGAATATGTTCAAGATTGGTGTTTTTAAGTCAATGGGATATAACAATATTTGGATTTCATTTGTTTATGGGGTTGAGGTTATCATAATCATTTTATTGAGTACTGTATTATCGATTTTGCCTTCACTCTACTTAACAAAGATAATCAATCTTGATTTCGTCGAAATCATTGGATTTGATCTAGTGTTTTTCTCGCTAAGTTTTAATGACTTTGCTATGTCGTTTTTGGGCATTTTATTCATTGGTGTTATTACACTACTCATACCCTTGTTATTAATTATAAGAAATGCGCCAATTCGGATTATCAAAACTGGAAAAGAATAATATTGACCCGAAGGAAACGACTGAAAATCCATGTGTCGCCGGTTCAATCCCGGCCTGAGCCACCATATGGTACGTAATCTAGCCCTTTCGAGGGCTTTTTTTGTTGTCAAAAAACGCTATTTAGAGAATGGCTACACGATACATGGACAAATAACTTATTAATGTAATTAGCATATAGATAATTTACATTCTTTTCTCATATGATATGCTAATGATAGTATAATCAATAATTGAATAAGTGGCTTTTTTTCAGTGGATAACCCTTGTTATCATATGTATATATGGCCACTCATCAAAAAAACTTTATCCACTCTCGTATTGACAAAAACGTTAATTCCGTCTAAAATAGAATTGAAATCCAAAGTAGACGAAATGAGGAGAATGATTATGTACATAAAAAGACATATAGAATCTGAAATTATTAGAATTAAAGATATGTTTAAAGTTCTTTTAGTTACAGGGCCAAGACAAGTGGGAAAAACCACTACACTTAAACATCTGTTCAGTTCAAAATATCATTATATCACTTTGGATGATATCAGTGCATTAGAACTTGCAAATAATGATCCAAAACTATTTTTTTACAATTATCCCTTACCCCTTATTATCGATGAAGTTCAATTATGTCCTAGTTTATTTAAAGAGATAAAAAGAATTGTTGATGAAAATGACGACTATGGTCAAATTATTTTGACTGGTTCTCAAACCTTTCATTTAATGCAAAATGTCACTGAGACACTAGCTGGTAGAATAGGTATCATAGAGTTTTCTGGACTGTCTTATCGAGAAATAATAGGAGATGATTTCTCTAAACCATTTATCCCAAATGATGATTTTCTTAATACCTTTCGTTTATCAGAAAAAGAATTTAAGCTATGGGAAGTTATACATCGGGGAAGTATGCCGGAATTATACAAGAAAAGCGATACAGATTGGCGTTTATATTATGCTTCATATGTTAGAACCTATATTGAAAGGGATGTTAGAAGTTTACTAAATGTAAAGAACCTTAATGCTTTTTCTAAATTTATGATTAGTCTTGCTGCAAGGAGTGGTCAACTTGTAAATTATTCTAATATATCCAACGAGATTGGCGTAGACGTAAAGACAATTCAGAGTTGGACTAAGGTATTAGAGGCATCTGGAATTATAATCATTGTATCGCCTTTTTCAAATAATGCGTTGAACCGAATTGTGCAAACACCAATGATTTATTTCTTGGATACAGGTTTAGTAAGTTATTTATTGAAATGGTATACGAAAGAAACATTACAAGATGGAGCAATGAGTGGACAAATTCTCGCAACTTATGTTGTATCTGAAATTGTTAAATCGTTTAAAAATAACGGATTTATTGAAACGCCTATATCATTTTATCGAGATAAGGATATGAATGAAATTGATTTGATAATTACTCATGATGGAGCTTTATATCCAATCGAAATAAAAAAGTCAATGAACCCTAATATAGCGATGGCAAAACACTTTAAAATTCTATTTAAATCAATAGGATATACCGTCAAAAATGAAATGATTCTATGTCTAGTTAAAGACAAATTATATTTAAGAGATAATTTATTAGCATATCCAATTGAAAAAATATAAGTCGCATGTCTTGTGCATGAAACGACTGAAAATCCATGTATCGCCGGCTCAGTCCTGGCCTGAGCCACAATACGGTACGAAATTTAGCCCTTTTAAGGTCTTTTTTTGATACAATTTTAAGTAATACATAAAAATCCACTTTCGATACATTGACAATAAAAATTAATAATAAAATTCTAGTAGCCAAATTTACTTGCAGATATATTTTTGATATAATGATTATATTGATTTACTTATGTGGCGGATCGCAAGTGTTGTTTGATTCTCTTTTTACCGAAAAAAAAGATAAAAATTTAGCTATTTTTCAAAAGGGGATGTTTTGAATGTTGAAAAAGGTCATTTTGCTTAACGTTATTTTACTAGCATCATTTTTTCTGTCTGGTTGCGATAAGTCACTGTCGACCTCGACGACCGTTTTGGAGACCACGGTAGATCCTCATCAAAACATTGATGTATTGATGGGCTATCTAATCGACAATGATTTTGAATGCACCGACCATGCCTGTTTGATCATCAGTGGGACCGATGGGGGAGGTATTCGTGTTAACATCAATTTCGAGTTAATGCTTATGACTGTTGAAATTTTCTCTCTTGGTACAACAGGCTTAGACGAAGAAATATATATACCAATGATGAGCTACAAACTAAATTATAAGTCACAGGATCTTTATATCTACAAGTATAATAACGGCACACTAGATTACAGCACCGAACTCTGTGCCTGCAATCTTGAAACCGATACATGGTTGCTTCGAGAAGGAGAATGCCTCGAGCATCCGGTATCTGATTACAAGAATCAAGTGTACACAAATATACTTAAAGGATATCTGATGGAACTTGGCATGACATACGAAGACATTATTATCAATTAACCAATCATTTGTATTTTTTCTGGATGTAAAAACGCTAATTAGTATGTTTAAGATTGTAATTAGTCAAGAAATTTTTTGTCAATGACTGATAATCCAATTATTATGGTAATAAGAGGGAGATCGTATGGAAGATATTACAGGATTCTTATTGATAGAAATACTTGAAAAAATACTAGGCAAGAAGACTCCTAAATGGATTGCAATCTTTGTGTTCACCTTATTGTTGGGCTTTATTATTACGGTCTTAATCGGGGCAGGATTTTCTTCGCTTTCGGCGACAGGACTTTCTGGCGCAGTTTTTTGTTGGGTGATAAGTTTTTTAGTTTTTATTTTATGGCTTTATACGATCTATCGAATTATTATACTTCCCAAAGAACAATAATAACCTCAATAGTTTTCCGTGTATTGATACTTTTATGATTATCTAGATAGTTGAAAATCATTTGTTTTTTTAAACAGAAATAACTAGGAGGAAGACATGGAGTGCCCATATTGTAAACAATCAATGAAAATAGGCTCAATCCATTGTCATAATGGATGGTTTCCTATGGTGTGGAGATCTCAAGAGGATGATTCAAATAGAAAAATTCAACCATGGTATAAGAATTTTACCGTAAATAAACTTGAGGATGTCTATTATTGCCCAGAATGCGATATCATTATCAAAAAAGTAACAACTGAAAAATAAAGATGCATTAGCGTATGAGACAACTGATATTCATTATATCAGGGTCGATTACAGCCCAATCCCAATAAACTACGAAATCAAGCCCTTGAATGGGCTTTTTAAAAATTGAATATTTGTAGATATATCAGTATATATTATGAAACAGGGGGTAATAACTTTTGTTTTTCTAGCGTCATAGTTGTTGTAGTGGTATACTTTAGATAAGTTAAATCATATCATGACGAATATTTGTTAGTAGAGGAGCGCCTATAATGCCTAGTGACCAAGTTAAGCATTTAATTAAGTTAGGTCGTGAATTCTTAAAATCGAATGATTTTGGAATTGATGAATTATCTGATCAACAATTGAAGTTACCGCAACCGCCACTCGTTAAAGAAAAGATGACGGATAAGCAGATCGTTCTACCCATTAACTTTGATGAATTAACAATGGATCAAAGTGTATTAAATGTTATTAACAAACGCATAAGTCATCGTGTTTATACTGAAAAGACGATAACATTACTCGAATTATCTTACTTGCTTTGGACAACGCAAGGTGTTAAAAGCATAAGAGGTAATCATTACGCCACGCTAAGGACCGTTCCTTGCGGTGGCGCTCGACATGAATTTGAGACGTATTTTATTGCGAAACATGTCGAAGGATTAGAAATTGGGGCTTACCACTACTTACCATTAACCCATGAAATTGAGTTCATCCAATCGATTGATGACTTAGATGAAACCATTTCAAAATCATTAGAAGATCAAAAATGGGCAACGAAAGCGAGTGTTATCTTCTATTGGAGCGTTATTCCCTATCGTTCAGAGTGGCGATATTCTTATTTCGCTCACCGCATTATATTGGTGGATATCGGTCATGTATGTCAGAATCTCTATCTTGCATCAGAATCGATTAACTTAGGTACATGTGCGATTGGTGCATTTAATAAAGAACGATGTGATACATTATTTAATCTCGATGGTGAAGAAGAATTTACCATTTTGGTATCACCCGTGGGTAGCGTGTCGAAAGATAATGATGCATTAGAAAAGGATTTTTATGCATTTTTAAAGACCCAAGATGAATAATTCATAACCGAAAGAGAAAGAATAATGATGTTTAGAGAAATGCGTCGTATTGACAAACAATTATCCGTTTCAGATACTTTTGCCTTATTGGAACGTGGGCAAGAAGGAATTCTTGGGACCATCAGCGAGAATGGTTATCCTTATACCGTTGTTTTGAACTATGTATTTTTTAATAACAAAGTTTATTTTCATTGCGCAAAAGAAGGTCATAAACTAGATAACATAGTGAATAACAATAAAGTATCCTTTACGGTTTATGATAATGTTGAAGTCATCGGTGAAGAATTAAATACGTTATATCAAAGTGTAACCTTATTTGGTAGAGCAAGAATCATCGATGCGTCGTATGAAATACTGATGGCTTTGATTAATAAATACGCATCGATTTCTTTGGATAAAGCGGATATCATGATTAAAAAAGAAATGGATATTACCACCATTGTTGAAATTGAGATTGATCACATTACTGGCAAAATGGGCAAATAGATTACGTATTCAGAATCCAGTATAGTTTTTTTATAACGAGGTAGAAACCATGTATAAAACTGAAGTTATTAAGTATGTTATGGGTGTTAATAAACGATCCAAATTGATGGAAGCACTTATCAATAAAAACGAACAAGAAGGATGGATTTTTGTTAACGCAGTTGGAACTTCTTGGTTTGGTATCATATTAACATTTAGATATCAACCCACTAACCGGGCCGTTAAAGAAGCAAAGTTTGACAGTGTTTTTTTCAATGCCAAGATTAATAATGTTGTTAAAAATTTGAAGAACTAATATCAATTCGTTTGAGTAACTGATTATCTAGTATTGCGCCCTATCCCTGAATTTCGTATTGAGAGGTCCTGTTTTTCATTTCTTCTGAATATTTATTGCATGTAATGACGTCTATTTATTGTGCCAAGACTAATCTCAGACTGCGCCCTAATACATTACGATAACCAGCCTTTTCAAGGGCTTTTTTTGTTGATAGTAAAGGCTCGATTGAATGAGAATTACATTCCCAGTCTTATTGTCAGCGGGGTGCTATTCAACAATTATTTTCGTTTACACTAGTTTTGGTTGAATTAGGCTACCTCTAATACTATAATTACAGTATGAATGTCATGGTAGAAATGGAGTATCGAATGGATTATTATAAGCGATGGAAAGAAGAAGAAAATAAGGCATTTCAAGGATGGAATTTTAGTCATCTAGAAGGACGAATGATAGAAGAACCTCTGCCTTGGGACTATAAGAACATTGTCCTTGAACACCTGACAGATGATATAATGTTACTCGATTTAGGCACTGGTGGTGGAGAGTTTTTATTGACACTTAATCATCCGTATCACATGACATCAATTACGGAAGGATACGAACCCAATTTTCTTCTCTGCAAAGAGAAATTAGCACCTCTTGGAATCCAAGTTAAACAAATCAATGAAGATGGAATCATTCCATATGATGACAATTCATTTGATGTTGTCATCAATCGACATGAATCGTTTATTGTCGAAGAAGTGAAACGAGTCTTGAAACCGGGTGGGTACTTTATTACTCAGCAAGTCGGGAACGATAACAATTGGAAATTATCCAAACGATTACTGGGATCTAACCATAATCGGGTTGTGTATGACAATGATGTTAGAACGGAGATTGAAAGACTAAAAAATCATGGGTTTCATAATGAACAATCGGAAGAGTATTATCCAAAAGTGATGTTTAAGGATATAGCTGCTTTGGTGTATTTTGCCAAGATTATCGAGTGGGAGTTTCCTGGTTTCAGCGTTGACTCCCATTATAATACGTTAATAGAACTCCAAAAGGAATTGAATCAAACAGGTTTCATTATCGGGGATGAACATCGTTATTTGATTGTGGCTAAAAAAGAGGAATAAAACAGATAATCAAACCGTTCATGGATTACACATCATAAAAAGCCCAAGTCAATCTTGGGCTTTATTTATTGACTTTTTTTAGGATTAATCGCACCATTTCTATATTTTAACGACGCCAATTTATCATCTTGGATTGTAAGTTTATTCATTTATAGGTATAATCAAAAATAACAGAATGCGTTAAGAAATAATGATGAATGGAACATTTGAAACACAACGCATTTTATGTTTAATTTAATCTCTAAATAAAAAAGGATTGATTCTATGAGTTGGAAAAAGCTTTTTTTGGATGATATTCATCTATCTGGAATACACCGAGATTTGTTGAAGAAACAAGGAGACGGGTTAACAAAACATATAAAAGAAGTATTTCATGATTTATCGGATGATTCAGCATGGTTAGGCGGAAATGGTGAAGCATGGGAAAGAGGGCCCTATTATACGGATGGTTTGATTCCGTTAGCTTATCTTTTAGATGACAAAGATTTGATTGAAGAAGCTAACAAATGGATTCAATCGATCTTAGATTCGCAAAAAGAATCGGGATTTTTTGGCCCAGAGAAAAATCCAGATTGGTGGCCTCGTGCGGTCGTACTAAAAGCGATGGTTTCAGCTTATCTTGCGACCAAGAATGAAGCAATCATTATATTTGTCCAAAAATATTTGAGTTACCTTATAGACAACATTGATTCTATTCCCTTTGATTTCTGGGGATATGCCCGTGGTATGGAAGGTTGGGAAATGATTGATTTTCTCAACGATCAATTGAATGATGAAGTCGTACAAACTTTAAAAACCAAACTAAAAGAGAACACACTGAATTGGACGGAATACTATCGTCATTTTCCCTATCCGGAGTGTACCGAACGTTATCTTCCAAAACAATTGTTTAAGATCGTTAAATACATTACCAATGTCATGAATGCTTTTTTAAAGAACCGAGTCAAACCGCCTAAGATTAATAAAGAGAAGATACTTAATAACAGAGAGAATAAGAATAATCTCGTCTTCTTACAAACGCATGGTGTTAACATTGCTATGGCACTTAAGTATCTAACCTATTGGAACGAGAGTGACAAAACGATGTTGGAAGGGTTGGATGAGGTCCTTAAATATCATGGGAATGCGACAGGAATATTTTCTTCCGATGAACATTTGCACGGCGTTTTACCCGATCGAGGGATTGAACTGTGTAATGTCGTTGAAATGATGTATTCGATGGAAGAAACGATACGATTGACGGGAAGTATTGAAGCGTGCAACCGATTAGAATACTATGCCTATAACGCACTATTAACCACCATATCTCGCGATTTCACAGCTCATCAGTATGTGCAACAAGTCAATCAACTCGATTGTGAAATCAAAACGCATCCGTTCTTTGATACCAATCGGTATGCGAATACATTTGGTATAGAACCCAACTACGGATGTTGCGCCGCCAACATGCATCAAGGGTGGCCCAAAATGATGTTAACATCGGTGATGAAGCAAGACCGAAGCATTGCTATCTTCTTATACGTTTCGGGTAAGTTCAAAGTTGATTTTGATGATGGTTATATAGAATTTGAAATGAAAACGAATTATCCCTTTTCACAAAAAGTAGTAATCAAGATTCTTAAAATGACACAAAATGAATGTCCGACCTTGATGTTACGGATTCCTTATAAGGCAAATACACTAATCAAAATTAACAACGAATGTACAACGATTCAAGGAAAAGATGATTATGAATTGACGGGTTTGAAAGAACACGATGAAATCAATCTTGAATTCGATTTCAACGTAGAAACCATTCAGAATCAGGACAATACAATCAGCGTAAAAAAAGGCCCGCTATTATTGAGTATACCGATTCCACATCAAGAGTTTTATATCAAAGGCAATAAGCCATTCCATGACCGTGGGTATAAAGCATTGGAAAACCATCATGTGGATTTATGTACAAAACATAATAAAGTCATCGTCAAAGAAGAAATAGTGAAAGAAGATAATCAATCATTCCATAACAACGATTATTCTTTGATTGTCGAAGGGTTTGATTTAGATACCAAAACGAATATCGATGTTAAGTTGATACCCTATGGGTTTACACTATTAAGAAAGACACACTTTACAAGGAGAAGTATTTAATGAAAATTGGAAGACGGTTTTGGGCAACATTGATTTTGTTTGGGTTAATTGGACAACTGGCGTGGGTAATCGAAAATATGTATTTTAATTTGTTTTTGTACAATACCATCTCAGGAGATCCAAAAGCCATCGCTTGGATGGTAGCCGCGAGCGCCGTTACTGCAACCTTGACGACCATATTTATGGGGGCGTTATCGGACCGAGTTTCAAAACGGAAACGATTTATGTCAATTGGGTATCTGTTATGGGGGCTTGCGACCTTTTCGTTTGCCTTCATCTCGGTAGATAATGTTTCTCGTATTCTTTCTTCTTCGGGAAATGTCGTGTTCGTCACGGTACTCATTGTCATCATTATGGATTGTATCATGACGTTCTTTGGATCTATGGCAAACGACGGTGCCTTCAATGCTTGGATAACCGATTCGACCAACGAAGATAATCGCGGCAAGATTGAGGGCGTTTTGGCAATTTTACCGTTATTGGCCTTATTAATTATCTTCGGTGGTTTTGATATTATGGTTCAACAAGACAATTGGCCCTTGTTCTTTATGATTTCCGGAGGGTTGGTGATCATCGGAGGATTGGTCGGAATCTTTTTAATCAAAGAATCCGACGTCAAAAAATCCGAATCGAATTACCTACAGACATTATCGTATGGATTCCTTCCCAAAAATATCAAGAAACATTCGAAATTGTATATCTATCTAATAGGCATGGCCATCTTTGGCATATCAACACAAATATACATGCCTTATTTCATAATCTATATTCAAAGATATCTCGGTATTGAGGCTTATGCTATTTTACTAGGCGTCGTCTTACTGCTCGCTTCCGTTGTCAGTGTTGTCATCGGTCGACTCATAAAAGCCAATAACAAGAACAAATTCTTTATCCCAGCCATGTTAACGATGACGATTGGATTAATTTTGTTATTCTTGACGAGAGATGCCATCTTAGTGGGTATTTCAGGCTTTATCATGATGAGTGGCAATCTTGTTTTATCTGCCATCTTCAATGTGAAAGTAAGAGATTATACCCCGTTAGATAAAGTGGGTCATTTCCAAGGATTGAGAATGATATTTTACGTCATGATTCCGATGATAATCGGTCCTTTTATCGGTGCGCGAGTCATTAGCAATAGCAATGTATTCTACGATGATTTGGGTGTCATGAAACCCGTGCCGACACCGGCAATCTTTATTGCTTCGGCCATCGCTGTTTTGTTTATCATGATCCCGTTATTGATCGCATTTAAAAGCGAGAAAAAGGTAGAAATATAAAAAATATGTACCGATTAATACCACTTATTAATGTAAATCGTATTCATGAAATTTAACATAGTTAGTAGGTTATCTTTCACTTAATAAACTAGGAGTAGAAGTTAAAAACATGAGATTAAGAAACGAACTTGGAGAGAGGTTCTATCAGACCTTACTTCAAGTATTATCAACAAAGTTTAATCAAGATATCATAGAAGCTTCTCATGAAGTTCAAACGTTACAGGGTGGGACCGTTGGCATTGTTTATTTAATTACGGGGGTAGCTACTTCAAATGCTCAGATCAATGAACCCTATAAACTGGTTCTCAAGATACAAAACAAATGGGAAAGATACGGAGATATCAACTCTTGGAGAAGAGAATACGATTTGTACGCTTCCGATCTGAATCAAACATTTCCAAGTGATTTTTCATGGCCAGAGTGTTATCATATGGCCTTGACTAATGACTCGTTCGAGTTATGGATGGAATATATTGATGCCCCGTCGGGTCAAAAATTGACATTAGAGATGTATCAAAAATCCGCAGAAGCCATTGGCCGATTTCAAGGTAACTTATTTCGAGACAAGCCAGACATTATGACCAAAATTAATAACCTTAGTTCCCAAGACTATGTCAAATCATTCTATTATCATTATTGTTCATGGAATGAAGTCTATGATTATATTCGGTCTTCTGAGTGTGATCTGCCGAAAGATATATGCCAAATGATAATTGATCTCGATGATAATGACCATGAAATATTTGAACAATTGGATCAACTTCCGATTGTTTTTTGCCACCGAGATTATTGGAATACGAATCTATTCTATTTGGATGATCGGATTATTGCGATTGATTGGGATACGGCCGGTTATGGCTATTTTGGCGAAGACATCGCCAGTTTGGTGGCTGATGAGACAGATCCGTCAAAAATGGTCGATTACTTTCGCTCTTGCATAGCTGCTTACGTAAAAGGTTTTTCCCAATACGTTGACATCAAAGGAAATGTTTATCAAAACATCCATAACATCATCTTACTGATGTTCGGTTATCGTCTGGTAGAATCCTATAAATTTGCCTCTAATCAGACGGAAAAAGCTCTGGCAAAAGACTCGCTACAAAGTATTTTTGATATGCGAATAATTGTTCAAAATAATTAGTTTTGTGATGGATCTTATAAATAAGGAAATTTACTAATGACTAATTATTATGGGAATAGGTTTTTTTTATTGGTTAAGAGGACTATAATTAAGTTGAAGGAGGCGATATCATGAAACTGGCTGTCAAAATAGGCAAGATCTTGGTTCTCTTGCTGGGAGCTTTCATTGTTCTCATGGCATTTGATTCATTTGATGGGACGGATACCTTCTGGGGTATGTTGCTAGAATTTCTAATGAATTCCATTCCAGGCATCGTATTGTTTGTCGTTATCTTTTTGCTTTGGAAGCGAGAACTCATCCTTGGGATTATTATGTTTGCGCTCGCAATCGGCTTGTTCTTCCTATTTAAGTTCTACCGAAATGGTTTTGAGAATTGGCTGACGATGATCATTGTGGAAGTGCCTTTACTTACATCAGGAGCTTTGTTCACTACAAAACATCTCAAAGATCAAAGAAGAAATTAGAAAAGAGGAATTTTCCTCTTTTTGTCAATTACGCTTGGGTTTCATTATATTATACTTTATAAACATGTCATGCTATGACTGACTAGTTGTTATTTATGTGACAATATCACGGATTTTTTTTATTCTGATTTAATTTTTGATATTCACTAATCGATGGTCTTTATGACATAAAACCACATTGCTATGATTATATTTCAAATCATAGTATAATGATGATGGTGATACTATGAACAAATATTGTATGCATTGCATCTATGAATCATTACCTCATGATATCGTTACATTCCCTTCACAAGCAATCATTTTTTTGGAAGGCCAACCCTTAGAATATGTATATCGAATCAAAGACGGTTTGATTAAGATGAATCGAATACACCCGAGCGGAGATGAAAAGATTTTTGATATTCTGGGCCCTGGGGATTATATTGCGTTGCTCGCAGTATTGCAAAATAAAAAAGAATACATTGCAAGCGCAGAAACGTTGACTAATGTCAGTTTGGTTCGATTATCGTATAACAATGTCATTCGTGCATATGAATCCAACGAGACATTCAAAGCCACCTGTATGCATTGTGCAGTAACACGATCGACGATGTTTCAAAATAAATTATTTCAAACCAACAACATTGATACAGAAGAGAAGATATTGGCAACATTGCAATTACTAGCGAATAAGTTTGGCGTGATAAAAGGAAATATTGTTGAGATGGAGTTGCCATTCACTCAAACCGTACTTGCTAATATTATCGGTATTCGAAGAGAAACCTTATCAAGAAAGTTATCAAAAATGCAAGAAAATAACATAATACACGTGAATAAAAATAGTTATACATTTGATCGTTTGTGATTTCAGTCACAGACGATCTCTTTTTTGTATGTCATAATAGTAATGTTTTCAAGGAGGTAATGAAATGAGTGAATTCATCAATAATCGGCAAGAACGATTAAAAGCAATTATTATAAAGATTCATAACGGTCTTCCCTTAGAAGAAGCTAAGGTAATGTTTAGAGAACAATTTGGATCTATTACCACAGAAGAGATTACTAAAATGGAACATAATTTAATTGAAGAGGGCATGGATATCAAAGAAGTTCAAAGCCTCTGCGATGTCCATGCGGCTGTTTTTGATGGTTCGATTTCCGATATTCACAAAGCTAAGGATATAACCGATATTCCCGGACATCCCGCACAGATATTAAGGGAAGAAAACGAACGAATTCAATTACTGATTGACCATGAAATCAAACCGTTTATCAATCGAAACGATAAAACGTCGTTATTAATGTTACGAATTGGGTTTGAACGTCTGAGTGATATTAACAAACATTATTCAAGAAAAGAACACTTGCTGTTTCCGGGGTTAGAAAAACGAGGAGTCACCTCAATTCCCAAAGTGATGTGGGGAGTGGATAATGAAATACGTGAATCAATCAAGAACGTTAACAGTCAATTACAATCTAGTAATTTTGATGGAACGGCTCTAATGATTTCCATCAAGAAAACGATTGAACGTGTTGAGGACATGATTGTCAAAGAAAACAATATTTTATTGCCATTACTCTCCGATACATTAAGTTTGTATGATTGGATTATGGCTGATCAAGGATCAGATGAAATCGGCTATTTCTTACAAAAACCGAAACAGAGTTGGGCCAAGAAAGAGAATGAAAAAACATCTGAAAATAAAACAGATGAAAATGAAAAAACTGATAGCGTATCATTTGATGCTGGAGAATTAATGCCCGATGAAATCAATGCGATTTTTAATACCATCCCGTTTGATATGACCTTTATAGATAAGAATGGACATGTGAAGTATTTTACCCAAGGAAAGGAACGCATATTCGAACGGCCGAAGACCATTCTCGGAAGACATGTCAACATGTGTCATCCACCGCAAAGTGTTGATGTGGTGGAAAAAATCGTTAACAGTTTTAAAGACGGATCAAAAGATCATGAGGATTTTTGGATTGATAGTAATAAGATGTTCGTCCATATACGGTATTATGCTATTAGAAATCAAAAAGGTGAATACCTTGGGACGTTAGAAGTGACACAGGATATCAAGCCCATCAGAGAATTGCAAGGCGAAAAACGATTGATGAAACAATGAAAGAGTTGTGGATTATAGTAGGCTTTCTTTCAATGGGGTTGGGAGCCTTAGGAATCGTCCTTCCCATATTGCCGACAACTCCATTTTTTCTAATCACAGCTTATGCGTTTTCAAAAGGATCTCATCGTTTTTCAAAATGGTTTCATGATCGTAAGTTTGTTCGAAACTATCTTACGGGAATGAAGATGACTCGTAAAAAGAAATGGATATTAAATTTCTTTGTTGATGGTCTCTGCATTGCTTACTTCGTCTTGTTAAGTAATGTTTGGATAAGAATTGTCTTGGTTGTGATTGTTGTGATAAAACATTATGTATTCTACAAGTTCGTTACAGTGGAATAAGTTTTAAAAAGTTTCAATATAATAAATTACCTAAATAAAAACAAAAAGAAAGGATAAGTATACTCAATAACATTGATTTTTCTGAGTATGCCCAATAGAAAAATGATTGAAAAAGTCTACACATTATACCAAGGAAACGAGAAAAAAATCGAAAAAATTGTTATGGAGAATAGAGGACATTATTTGCATATGGTATTCCCAAAGAATGAAGGGCTACCCATTCATATGTCCAATGCCGATTTGTTTATGACGGTAATGAGAGGGACATTGACGCTTGGTCTGAATGATCTTCCTCTCAATGAGTATACAGAGGGAATTATGGTTCAGATACCTTTTCAAACTAAGATGAATGTAAGAAACGAAAGTGACACTATTCTTGAATTAATAGTAGTTAAAACATTACCAGAGGGTAAAGAAAAAATATAAATTACTCCATGGATCTAAATAATTCTTATCGTATTGAACAAACTATAATAACGATAATGATTGATTAATAGAACAAAGTTAATGAGCACAACAAATTTACTGCTCATTAACTTTTTTATTTTGACGAATTTATATAAGATACTTAGTAATCTCGAATGATCGTTATGTTTTCTTTGTTACCACTTTCATCATTAGAATTAATCTCGCCCATTTTATGGGTTTTTTTTATATCGCAATCATCTTACGGATTCATTTATTTATGGTGATCAAACCATCGCTACATGGTTATTCATATTTCTTTATTTATGTTTATTTGGTATAATAATCATATCGCGCTTAATCAGAATGTTGACTGATGAAGTATGGATGTAATTGGGTTTGTTACTATTTGTCTTTTTTCTTTATCGGAGGAATTCTATGATCGTTTACCGAAGACGAAAATCATTTTTATATGCTTTGATGGCGGCCGTGTTAATTTTTTTAGTATGTCTTGTTTGTTCAATAATTCTTATTGTCAGACAGGACTATGATATGATTATAATCTTATTCCTCTTTTTGTTTTTCATCGGTGGAATGTTCTTATTTATCGCCTTGTTTGAATGGGGTAGCTATCTTGAGATTGATTCAAACAGAATCGTGTTTCATTATAAAGTCTCATCCAGTGACAAAGGACTTCGCGGATTCAATCGTAAAGGTTTGTCAATTGAATGGAAGGATGTAAAATTAGTCAATATTAGACATATTCATGGTGATAAAATCTTAGCGTCGAACACGTCGTTCGCGACATTCTTTTTAAAGGATGATCGAATTTTTGAAACGGCATTTTATCACTTTGGACGCGTTAATGAGCAAGCAATTATTACAAGTATTCTCGCATACGTTCCATCTCATCAATCAAACCAAATAAAATAAAAACTAAAAAAAGTTTTACAAGTTACATTGCCTTTTGTTTACTAGGGAGAACTCAGAAAATGAAAAAAGTAGTTAATGTTCAAAAAGAAAAATTTATAGCCAATATTAGTCCGCTTGTTATCTATATAGCGTCCGTAACAATGTTTGCGTTATCGATTATCAGCTGCGAGCTCTTGTATGAAGCTGAAAAATCAGCGAGAACACTTTGGGCGGTATTGGCGATAACCGTCTCGGTTTTGGATTGGGGTACTGCCGTCATCGGGTTTTACTCCTATTTATATGCGTTCAAATACGATGTTAAAAAATCGATTGTGTATGTGGCGGTATGTTATGTGATATTAATAATTGGTGTTGTTTTATTTTATCTAGTTTTTAAACTATTGCCGTAATTAATTATTCAATCGGAAGTTTATTGACCCTTTTAGGGCCTTTTTTATCGGCTATTATGATTGAATGTTTTAAACAATTTAAATAATTATGGGATTTTAGGTTGCGAAACAAAACCATAAATGATATTCTAAAATCATCAAAAAATTCATTTTTATGAAATTATTAGACATTTATCTCACGCTAGAATCTTAGATAATTCTACTTCCTATTGATTTATTGATAATTCTTAAGATACCATGATACCCATCAAAACGCTTTTTATACTTTTAGGATGTCGAAAAAAACAAGTTTATGTATTGAATACACATTGTTTGAGTGCTACTTTTATCTAGAGATGAGATGATACTATGAGAGATGATACTAAATACATTGAATTCCAAAAATTAGAAGTATTTCTAAAAGGTCGATACTTTATTTATTCTGCATTGACGCTTTGCTTCTTATTAGTGTCACTATGCGTATACAATATAGTATATCTTTTTGAAGTTTTCAAAACTAACTTTCTTCTATTTTATTCAGTTGTTTATTATGTCATAGAAGGTATCCGAACAGCCATTATTGTTTGGCTCGTTATTGTGATTATTCGGTTTGTCATTAATTCACGTAAAAAAGGATATCTGGATTCGTTATACATTGAAAAGATTATTCGAGTTCTGACAATCGGCTTAATTTCCTTTGTGATGACCTTTATCATCTTATTTTTTCAGGTATACTTGATGCATGTTTTCGCAAGCGTTTTATTCATCGCGATTGTCTCCGGGAGTTGCGTTGCTCTTATTCTTTACATCAATCAAATCAAGGCATTGCCGATTGATGATGGAAAACCGATACCCAACCCCACTGGCATCGTTGCAATGCTATTGGTTATTATTGTGTTCTTAATTTTTCACTATCAATATCGTTCAGTGGGTGGGAATTATTCGATAGTTGCTTCAAGAGCTTACTTTTTCCTTACCATTCCGTTTGCGGAATACATCTTGCTTATTTTGATTGATTTTTCAATAATCAATCTGATTTTAGGTTTGTATTTCGCCACTAAACCTGTGATTAAAAAACGATATGTGTATTCCATTTTGGTTGCCACGATAACTTTGTTTGTGTTTGGTGTAACATCGGCCATTAACATAAATACATCTAATTATGTTTTAAATCACTATGAGAACGATAACAAAAGCCCTCTTTCCAGTGATATCTTGATTTTTACGAAGGATTTCCTAATCTATCCTGTGACAAGCAATTATTCCGGTCAAGTATGGAGCGGACGTTATTGGACCCATTATGATTTTGTGTTTTATCACCAGGCTGAATTGGATACTGACACGGCTCTGATTCCTTCAATATCGGCTTTAGATACTGTTTCACTTACGATTCCCAATACAGCTAGAATTCACGAAATAGTTTTATATGATGAAGAAGATCAAATCATTGATACAATTGATTCGTGGGAAAGGTTATCTGAACTGCCCAGTGGCAATTATCAAGTTTATCTTTCCATTTGGTATACCACCGATATTGAAGTCGCACTGGTTGATTATGTATTTATATTGATTGTTGAGTAAGTCGATGATTACTATAAAAAAAAGTCCATATGGACTTTTTTTATTCGATAAATATTCTATTCAGAGGGTGGCCAGTCGGTCGAAAGACTACTTAAATACGCAGCATAGGCGCTCTCAACGCTTTTGATGGTAATGGGGATGCTTATCAATCCAAGGCCTATTACATTGAATGTTAAGGTTCCTTGAAGCGCTTCAGAGCCAGCATTAGTCCAATCCACAGTAAATCGATCCGAACTGATGGTAATATAGTCGGACGCATCGCCAACGATGGAGGCAACCTCATAGTCAACAGCTAGATCGGGGAATACGGGTGTTTTTGTGAAAAAGAAGTCGTCACCAGAAAAATAACGAATATCATAGAGATAAACAAGATAATCGTCGGGACTGTCCGGGTCAGAGACATAGCCTAAAAATAAATCAGATTCAACCATACTAGGCATTTCTGAGGAATCTATCCCAGAAAGCACTTCGAGTAAAAACGTAATACGAGTCGGCAGTGCCGTTTCATCGTGCGTGACGGAAGACGACAAGGACTCAAGGGTAGTAGACGATTTCGTGTGGCTTGTGGTGATGCTACGATCACATCCAGTCACCATAAAAATGATTAGTAACATGATTCCTAAGCATGTTTTTTTCATAAACGCTCCTCCTTAAGAGAGCAGATCCAAACGATGCATTCACCAAATATAGTATGCTCTTTACCCGCTGAAATGGCAATACCATCGTTAATAATTGTCCAATTATCAGATAACACGTTTAGTTTGTTACTCTAATAGTCAATTTTTTTGTCAATCTTTAGACAGAAACGGTATAATGATAGTGTACACAAGGAGGATAACGATGATTAAACTTGAACAATTATCTAAATACTATAAAAAGCACGCAAGAGGAATTCTCGATGTTTCTTTAGAAATAAAACAAGGTGAAATCTTCGGTTTTATCGGGCCTAATGGAGCCGGCAAATCAACGACGGTTCGAACATTGCTCAATCTGATTTTCCCATCAAGTGGAAACGCCACGATTGATGGATTGGATATTGTTTCAGATACCATTGCCATTCGTAAGATGGTGGGGTATATTCCCAGCGAAGTTTCTTTTTATGGCGATATGTACGTTCGTGATTTCATTCGCTATGCGTGTCGGTTCCATGGGAACGTCGATGAACCATATCTAAAGGAACTAGTCGGTAAGCTTGAATTAGATACATGGCGTAGGATAGAAGATTTGTCATTTGGAAACAAGAAGAAAGTCGCGATTGTCGCTGCGCTTGCGACGCATCCAAAAATTTTGATTTTGGACGAACCGACTTCTGGACTCGATCCGCTCATGCAAACCGTCTTCTTTCAACTCTTAGAAAATGAAAAGAAACGCGGAACAACCATTTTCTTTTCATCTCATAACCTCAGTGAGGTTCAACGCATCTGCGATCGCGTTGGAATTATTAAAGAAGGAAAACTCATCAAAGTAGAAACCATTGACGATATCATGAAAACTCGAGCAAAATCGGTTCGCATCAAAACTCAAGATATCATCGAACCAACCCATGAAATGATTAGCTTTGAGCGAATCAATGGGTATGTATCGTTCGTATACACCGGTGAGATGAAATCATTGGTCGCGTTGATATCCACATTGAACCTGGATGATGTATCCATAACCGAACCGACCTTAGAAGAAATCTTTATGCATTATTACGAACGGGAGGAAGTCCAATGAAAATCATGATGATTTCCGAATGGAAAAGAAACCTGAAAAGTTTAGCACTATGGACGGCAATTGTTTCTGGTCTAGTCATATTGATGTTAATGCTTTATCCAGCATTCAAAGACGCATTTTCTGAGATAGAAAATTTCCTTGCGGTATATCCAGAAGCATTCTTAGAAGCGTTTGGCTTGGGTGAAGGCGGACTTGACATGAGTGATTTTTATGGATGGTTTGGCGTTGAGGGCTATTTGTTCGTTAATTTGATTGGCGGAAGTTACGCAGCTATTTTAGGCGGCTCCATTCTCTCAAAAGAAGAAGACGACAAAACCATTGAGTTTTTATTAAGCAAACCCATTAGTCGTGATGCCATATTAATCGGAAAAGCGATTGTAGTTGCGATCAATCTTTTGATATTAAATACCGTGGTTTCGATTGTACTTCTCGTTGCCTTTTCCATTTACGGTGATTTGAATGTGCCGGTTTGGTTGCTATTCTCGTATGCGCCATTCTTACTCCAAATGATCTTTGCGAGCCTATCGTTTCTAATCAGTGTCTTTATTACCAAATCCAGAAAAGTATTGAGCACGGGATTGGGAATCGTCATCGGGCTCTATGTCGTTGACCTCATCAGCAAGTTAACCGATGAATTCGAGTATTTGAAATACTTTACTCCCTATGAGTACATCAATGCCGTGACGATCGTGAATGATGAGATGATTAAACCCCTCTATTTAGTGATTTCCCTGGCGATGATTGGACTTTCATTTATCTCTGCTTGGTTCTTTTACCGTAAAAAGGATATTACCGCTTAAACGCTATAATGATAATAAAATCCCGATATCGTTTTCGATAATCGGGATATTTTTTATGGTTGAAGAGATTGTTGGTACTGATGTTCGATTTGGGCAATCAAATCATTGAAATGCAATTGATTGAACATATCGTCGACTTTTAAATAGAGGATCTTTTCCTTCGGAACGTTATAACGGTTGAAGATCATTTCCAATACTTCTGAATAATACTTGTAATGGAATTTCAAGTAGTCGTATTGTCCTTTTTCCAAATTCCTTGAACGCTTACGAATGTTATCAAATAAACTTTCTTCATTTCGAATCAGAACGATGTGCATATCTAATTCGGGCACTAATTTCATGTGGGCGTCGGCGACTTGATAGGTTAATTCAACCTCTTCATCCGTCATCATGCCTTCTTTTTTCAAGAGTTCGGTAAAGACCAAATTCGAAAACATGGTTGAATCACAAATTAAAAACGGTTCGTCTTTCGTTTCCCACATCGATAAAAACAATTCTCCGTAAAAAGCGCATTGGCTAATAAACCCGAATTTCTTTTTATCACCATAGAAAAGCGGTAAGAATGGACTGCTTTCAACGGGTTCTTTAACCATAGGAACATGATAATAAGTTGACAATAAGTGTGATAAGGTAGATTTTCCGCTACCAATCGGACCGATAATGCCAATTCTCATAGGATACCTCTTCGAAGTAATAGGATAGTAATAGCATATCATTTTTTTGACAATTTCGAAAGCCTTGTTTTTACATTTCTTAGATTGTATTGATTGGTTATGGGTTCGTTTGTATAAAAATTGCTAACTGAGTTTTTATGAATAAAGTATCAATATCATGGCGATTACGATATAATGGGTAAGTAAGACTCTTCTCATTAAATGAGAAGTACTTTATGGAAAGGAAGTAGTGCTCTTAACTACGATAAACGAATGAAAAAATTACTGATTGGTTTTATGGCAATTCTCATGGTGGGGTTGATTAGTTGTACCGACACAACCACCACAACAACGCCCTCTACTCTCGACCCTAAAACAACCACGTCAACTACACAGTCGACCACAACCACCACGACAACGACCACAACGACAACCACAACTCAACCCCTTGATTCCATTGCTTCGGTTTTGGGCGTTGAAGATCGGACGGTCGCAATCGGTCACTATGTTGATCCAATGGCCGGCGTTACTGCACTTTCTGTGGATGGTGTTGATTTAGCGTCATCGATGACAGTAAATGGATTCATCGATTATGGCACTGCCGGCACCTATTCCTTGACCTATGATTTATCCTATAATGAGGATACATTCAATCAAACAATCGACATAACTGTTGCGGATATTGCCTATACCCCAACTATAGGAACACGTCCTGTTCTTTATAATGATTTGACTATGCTAGGAAGCGGCTCGGTGATGAGTGGAACCGATTCGACGATTGCACATCCCATTAACCCCACGAATCTCCAAAACAGTCTTTTACAAACAGCCGTTCCATCGAGCGGTTGGTGGACAAGTCTTCTTGTTCAAAACATGGGAGGTGGAAATGGAATTTATACCAATCCGCTTCGAATGGCTTTTTACAACGAAGGCATGGAAATCACCAATCCTTTGGATGGATTCGTTCAATTCTGGAATCCCGATGGATATCAAACCATCGCCCAATTCCCAATCGCACTAAAAGATACCTATCTTCGGTCTAAAAATTTGAATGCTACCTACATTACCGAAGTCATCGACTACTCACCTTCGTCGGTAAGAGTCGCCATGAAAAATAACAAGACCGCTCTCGATGAAGTCATCGTGACGCTTGTTCAAGGTTCTCCCTATGTATTCGCAGAAACGAGAGACAAATCAGCGTTAACGTACCGGATCGATTCTTCGGTTTCCGTGAATTATTACGATTTAGAGGGAACCCTTCTGTCGGGAACTACCCATGTTGGTGATGGCATCATCGTCGAGCTTGTTCATCGTCATTCCGGTTACGACTGCACACCGCCCGCGAATGTTGGGCAACCCGAATACACGGATAAATTTTATTTGATCAATACGCCCAAAGATTCGACGTTCACCATCGGCGATCATTTGATTTCGATGTCGCTCAACGGGGGCAATTATATCTCGATAGCTTCCATCAACGATTTATCCGAAACGGCTTTTTACCATCAACACGGTTATACCATGATTACCGGCAGTGACATCGACTACGATATCGATTATCAAACCAGTCTTGTGACGACGAATTATCAATTTAGAACACAAGTCCTGAACGATGAATTTTCTACACAACCAGCCATAGCGCTAATGCCTCATCACTACCGTTACAGTGATGTCAGTTTCACCGATTATCAATATCGCACCGTTCGCGGTACCCTAAAAGTGATGACAGACAAAGCGTTCCAAACCGAACTTTCTTTCAACGGACTATTGCCTGGTTATACCTTACCACAAAATGATGCTTTTTCGAGTTCGTTAACGGAATCGTATTTAACGCTTCTTGATAACGAAATTAATGTCGCCAATCTGGAAAACTTCTACAACGATGATGGACCCTATTGGAACTCAAAAGCTCTCTACCCGTTATCACAAGGTATCATCATCGCTGACCAACTAGGAAACGATACGCTCAAACAATCGTTTATAAACAAGCTTTCAGCGCTTTTAACCGATTGGTACACCTACAGCGGTTCATCCGACGAGCGTTATTTGTATTACAACAACGCTTGGGGAAGCGTCTACTATTCCAACGACGATTTCGCGACCGCTTCGACGTTGAGCGACCATTCGTTTACCCACGGGTATTTAATCTATGCATCCGCTGTTTTGGCCATGTACGATTCATCGTTTCAAACCGAATACAAAGATATGGTGAGTCTGTTGCTCAATGATTATCTCTATCCCGAGAAAGACTCCGCGAATTTTGCTTACTTACGGAACTTCGACGCATGGGCTGGACATTCATGGGCTCATGGCTTTGGAACCTTTGCGGAAGGCAATAACTTAGAGTCCACTTCGGAAGCTTTAAACTCATGGAACGCAGGGTATCTATGGGCGCTTGCGACCAACGATACCGCACGAATGGAAGCCGCGATTTATGGTTTCACGACCGAACTCAGTGCAATTAAAGAATATTGGTTCGATTATTCCGATGAAAACTGGGATCCGAAGTTTGGACAGTACACGGACGTTGCCGGAATGGTCTGGGGCGGAAAACACGATTACGCCACTTGGTTTGGGGCTAACCCAACGTTTATCTATGGTATCCAATGGTTGCCAACCGGTGAATACTTAACCAATTATGCTTTGACGGATGCGGATTATACAAAGTTCTCTTCCATATACGCAACTTATTTGGAAGCGAAAGACTCCGTTATTGACACCTGGTATAGTAATATGTGGGCGATTCAAGCCATCATCGATCCTGCGGTAGCCATCGACGAGTTTGACGCAACACTGATCTTGAATGACGATTATCCGGCAGAATTAGTGGGAACCTATTGGATGATTCACGCACTCGATACCCTTGGAAGACGCACCGCCGACGTGTGGATGGAACTTCAGATGGGTGTTACCTCTTCCATCTATGAAACGGAAGAAGGTGTAAGGGTTGCGATGGTATGGAACAGTTCAAACGAAGCCATCGAAGTCAATTTTTACAATCAGGATGGCTGGGTATCTTCCGAAATTATTCCGGCAAAAACATTCACGACCGTTATCGTATAGCCAATAAAAAAAGCTTTTTCGTGGTTAGATAAGTAGGGAGTGATGGTATGAAACGATTAAAACTCATTTTTACCTTTCTAATGATTTTTTCACTCATGGCTTGTGATCACTACGAAAAACTTGATTATGAAATAGCGGGATATCCGCTCTATTATCAAAGCCATGGCGCGTGTGAAATGTATGTTATGGAAATCATCTATGAAGACGATGACACTTTGGTTTACTTTGGATCATCTGGTTGTACAACCGGACCGTATTATTATCTCAAAGCAAACAGTAAGATAATTTCCGTAAAGGAAGCCATGGATGAAGGCGTCATTTCGCTTGAGGATTGTCTTTCAGCGGACTTACCGTTTTTAATTGTGGAAGACAAATAGTAATTCTTATTTAGGAGGCTATTATGAAAGAGAGAATTAACCGATGCATTGATTGGTTCGAAGCCAAGTTCAGTTTTATCATTGATTTACTGGCTCTTTTAGGCGGTGCATTTTGTATTTTCTTGGCTATCTATGCATTTATTGCCATGATTGCCGGTGCGATGGAGGCGTTGGACATACTGGAATACGTTCTAATCCCTGGACTCATCGGATTCTTTGGGATCATCGTATTATTTGCACTCAGAATTACTCGAAAATTAACGAAATAAACATTAATAACTAAAAATCCGGTTTGACCGGATTTTTTTCCGCTTTTAACCGGCCCATAAACCTATTAATTTGTTATAATAGAGACGATAACTACGGATTAAGGAGCTACGATCGTGAAGAAAAAAGCATTGATTTTATTAATGGTTATTTACATCGCTTTTATTGCATTAGGACTGCCAGACGCTTTGTTGGGTTCGGCCTGGAGTAAAGTTAGAACAGATTTGAACGTAACGTTGGCGTCGTTGTCGGTCATGAGTTTTTTAGTCTATATCATGAGTTTTCTGGCGACCTTCAATGCCCCAAGATTACTGCGACTGTTACAAACCAAATGGATTACGGTCGTCAGTATCACGTTTACGGGAGTGGCGTTGATTGTCATGAGTCAAGTGAATGCATTTTGGCAAATGCTGTTCTTTGCAGTACCGCTGGGAGTCGGGGCGGGCGCCATCGACGTTTCGTTAAATCATTATTTGACCAAACATTACAAGGCAAGCCATATGAATTACTTGCATTCGTTCTACGGTATTGGCGTGACGTTAGGCCCTTCGATTATGGCCTATACCCTCTCGAAGAATTCATGGCGATTAGGGTATATGATAATCGGAAGTATCTTGTTGGTGATTGCATTGATTGTTTTGTTATCGTTTAAACTTTGGAATAAAGAAGAAAAGGATAACCGAGAAGAAGAACACGCACACGTATCGTTGAAAACGATGGTGAAATCCAAAGGCGCAATCAACTCGATTTTGATCTTTCTTGCGTATGTTCATATTGAGACATTGGGTGGCGTTTGGATTGCGAGTTACTTCTTTATCGAAAAATCGGTATCGTACGCAACTGCAGCGTTGTTCACAACGACCTTCTATTTAGCGCTAACCATTGGACGGTTGTTAAGCGGGGTTTTGTCACCACGGCTACAGCCAAAACAAATGGTTCTGATGGGACAGATTATTATCGTTATTTCCAGTATATTACTCATAATAAATCCATTTGAAGGATTAGCGACCTACTTCGTCATCGCATTCTTGTATGGATTTGGGTGTGCGCCAATTTACCCCAATATGATGTATTTGAATAACGATTATTTTGAACGAAAAAAGATTTCGAAGATTATCAGCTTACAGATGGCTGTTGGCTATATCGGCTTTGGTGTACTGACACCACTGGCGGGTTTGGCTTTTGATAAGATTACGATAGCTATCTATCCTTATCTAGTACTGGCTGTCGGCATAGTGCTTTTAGGATTGACCTCACGTTATTTTGCGTTACGTCGAAGCGAACCCATCGTCGAATAAGGAGACTTTATGAAAGAGCACACCACCATCAAATGGCGTACCTTCTTAAAGGATGTCTTCATTTGTTCGTTAGGAGCTTATGGTGGCCCCGAAGCTCATTACGGGGTATTCACCGATCAAATGGTTGTCAAAAAACAGTATTTGAATGAGAACGAATTGATCGAACTCATTGCCTTGACCGGCGTCTTGCCGGGACCCAGCAGCACCCAAACGTTGATTGCGATTGGGTATAAAGTGGGTGGGCCCATACTCGCTTTCTTAACGTTTCTTGTTTGGGCGTTACCTGCCATTGTGGTCATGACGTTATTTTCTTTTTTATCGCAGTTATTTTCAGACGCTCATTGGGATTATCAATGGCTTCGCTATATCGGGCCCATGGCCGTCGGATTCATTGTTCTTGCATCATTTCGTATTGGTAAAAAAGTAATAAAGAAGCCGATTCATGGAGTCTTGTTTCTAATGGGAGCCGTATTAACATATTTTTTTAGACAAGTATGGGTGTTCCCTACTTTATTGCTGGTGGGAGGGGTTGTAAGTGTTGCGCTATCCAAAACACCCGGTCTCTGGAATAAAATAACGGTAATACCGCCTTGGAAGTATTTTGTTATTTTTCTTGTGATTGCGATTGGCTCAACATTACTTAATCAATCTATTTCAAACCGACTTGTCTTTTTATTTACCCATTTCTTTCAATACGGCTATTTGGTTATCGGTGGCGGGCAAGTCGTAGTTCCCTATATGTTTTCAGATTTGGTAGAAATCCATCAATTTATGTCATCCGAAGCATTTTTAATTGGATTTGGATTGGTTCAAGGCATACCGGGACCGATGTTCAGTTTCGCTGCGTATGCCGGCGGAATGGCGATGAACTCTTTTTCGAGTGTACCGCACGTGTTGGGAGGAATCCTATCGGGTATTGCCATCTTCTTACCAGGTATTTTATTAATCTTTTTTGTGTATCCAATCTGGAGTCAGGTTAAACAAATAAAAGCCATTCAACTGGCAATTCCCGGGATAACGTCGGTGGCGGCTGGATTGATTGCGACCTCAGCAGTTGTGTTAATGCAATCCAATGGGTTTTCACTCGATAATATCTTAGTGTTAATCGGAACGGTAGGGTTGTTATGGATTAAAAAAATACCAGCACCATTGATTGTGGTGCTGATGGTTATTCTCGGAATCATTTTATAAAGACAGGAACTTGCTTTCGACAAGTTCCTGCTTTTTTTTAGTTTTGGTTTGGAAACGGAATTGGATCGAATGAAAAGCCAATAGCTTCGTCAACCGATACCGCAAAACACAGTCCACGAGCTTCGGTTGAAACACCGTATTTGGAGGTCATGGCCTTCATCAAGGATGTTTTTTGGTCTTCGAGACAAACAATCAGTAAGATGTCTTTTTCGGGATGAAGGGTGATTCCGAAAAATTTGGCTTTTTCTGTTGAAATCGAGCTTCTGCCATGGATAATCGTACCACCTCTGGCTCCTGCCTTTCTAGCTTCGGTCATGGCTTCGTAAGCAAAACCATGATTACAGATGAATAAGATTAATTCTTTAGATTGTGTTGTCATTTTAGTTTTCCTCCGTTTCGGGTAATTGATGATAAAGATACTGACTTCCCATTTTGGTAATGGCATTCATTGGTAAGGTGAACGCCACACCGTGACCTGATTTGAGAAAATCCAGTTCATTCTTAAGTCGTTCAAAAATTTTTTCGATGTCGTCATCGTCAACAATGCTTAAAATGAGATCTCGTTCCGCTTCTCCCAAGGAGAGCGCTTCAAGAATTTCGCTAGGCGCCGTTCCCAAAGCGGGAATGGTGGTTTGAAAATCAATTTTTTCACCACCGATGATGGCTGATACATCATCGGATAACGATTTAGGGACAATTGAGATGAATAATTTCATGATTTCTTTACCTCACTTAATTCAATAATTTCATCATCGGGTTCGACGACAATCATTTTTTTCAGTTTCATTTGATAACGTAATCCGAGCCATTGGATGGTAATAAGTGGCATCATTGCGACCAATGTGACGAGTCCGAAGGCATCAAGAAGGATGTTGGATCCATTAGCGATGGCAGCGCCAAGGGCGAAGGGGATTAAAAACGCCGAAGTCATTGCCCCTGATACGGCTCCGCCTGAATCAAATGCAATCGCAGCGAATATTTTAGGGGTTAGAAACGTTAATGCAATGACTAAAAGATATCCAGGAATTAGAAACCACCATAGGGAGATTCGATAGAGGATGCGGATCATCGACAAGCCAATCGCTAATCCAACAGCCAGTGAAAGTGATACCATCATGAAGCGACGATTGATGGCACCCGCAGATACTGATTCGACTTGTCTATTTAAGGCAATAACGGAAGGTTCCGCAGTGACAATCGTAATCCCAAATAGCATCCCAACGGGGATTAATACCCATTGAATGGATGTGTTTGCCAAATAATCACCTAAGTGCAATCCAAGATTAACCAGTCCAGCGTTTGCGCCAGTTAGAAACAAAACCAGACCAAGATACGTATAAACAAACGCGATAAAAATTTTGATAACCTTTGATCGTTTAAATTTGAACACGCAGAGGTGAAAGACTAAAAAGAAGAGGATAAAGGGTGAAATGGCAATGGCCATTTGCCCTACATACAACCAAAGGTACCCCCATAAAGATGTTGATGTATCGAAAATAGGCGTACTGGGACGCTTGAAAAGCCCGAGCAATAAAACCGAGAGGATTGGCCCAATGGATGCCACACCAATCAAACCAAACGAGTCCTCCTCAGAAGCTCTGTCACCCCGCGCTTTGGATATACCAAGTCCGAGTGCCATGATAAAGGGGACCGCCATGGGACCTGTCGTTACTCCACCCGAATCGAACGCTAACGGAATAAATTCAGGATTGAAGAAACTAACCATCATCGCAACCAAAAATAACAAACCATAACTGATAATAAACAACGTTCTTAATTTGATTTGGAAGAGAATTCGTAGCAGTCCGAGCATCAAGAATAACCCTACACCAAAAGCAACGGTGACAATTAAGACAGGTTCTAGAATCACACTCTTAATTTGATCCGATAGAACCCATAAAGCAGGTTCAGCAAGCGTAATCAGAAAACCAACCAAGAAGGCAATGAGAATAAAAAACCACAATCGTTTCTTTTGAACGATGTATTCGCCGATGGATTCGGCAATCGCCATCGTTGATTGATAACTACCGATTGAAAACAACGTCAATCCAATGATTAACAAGCCATCACCAATAAAAAAATAGATCAGTAATGAAGTGGGGGTTTTTGTAATAAATGCCAGTAGAATGATAACAATGGAAATAGGCATCACGGCCATGACAGCGTCTTTTAATTTTTCTATCAGTATCTTTTTACCCACAGCCTCACCTCCCATATTAGTCATAGTCTACCTTATTTTTAGTTTTATTTCAATAACATCACAGAACATATCGTGAAACCTAACTTTGTTTGTCACAAAATAAAGAATATTGATGACTCGAGGGTAGTATTATGGCAAAGGAGATGATTTTATGCTAAAAAAAGGATGGCCAATCCTTTTTGTTTTCTTGTTTCTCATGCCAAGTATTCAACGTGTATCTGCGGAGGTTTATTCACCACATTATTTACCTGGAGGTAAAAATTACCTCTGCAATGATAATTTTGAATATGACGTTGATCAGGTGGTAACCATTGAGCCTTTTACTGTAAAAGCCAACGCTTATTATACGTTTGGTCTTCCTCGAGGATTATACGATCCAGGTGAAGTATCGATATCAATGACGTTTTTTTCAAACACGATGATGCTTGAGTCGATGGTGATTTCATCCGTCGATTTCGACATACAAATGGAAGAACCAGGGTATGCGTATTATACGTTTCAGTTACCTGCAACAGCAAATTACATGACCGTCGGCATTTCGGATAATAACAATTATTTACTGACAAACGGTGTTTTGGGTTTGATGCTGGAAGAAGGAGCTTCCTTTACAGGTTATGAGCCCTATGTCGAGGGGAGCCTCATTGATATCAACGGACCTTATTATCAAGGTGAAGGTATTATTATTGTCAACATTGATGATGCGTATACTTTAGAAGAAATTACACAACAAATCCACGTCATCGACGCCATCGACGGCGATGTATCGTCCAGCTTAATCGTTCAATCTGATCAATACTCGTCCCACAGTAATCAAGTGGGAACGTATGAAATTGGGTATTCGGTTTCTGATTCAAGCGGGAATGAAACCACCTTTGAGTTGACCGTCAAGGTTGTTGATATAACCAATCCGGTTATTACGGGTCCTACCGAAATAAGCGTCATTTATCCGAATGTATTGACTTTGGAGGATATACTGGCGCAATTTCATGCCAGCGATAATGTGGATGGAGATATCTCTTCTTCATTGATTGTTACCAGTGAAGATTATACTGAGAATTCCTCATTGCTCGGTTTTTATACGGTTTCCTTATCCATTGTGGATTCATCGGAAAATGAGTCGGAACATACCGTTGAGATTGTCCTCGTTGATCAAACCTATCCCAGTTTTACAGGGCCCGATCAATTTACAATCGGCTATGATTCAAACCTTTCGATGGAATACATTCTTTCTTCGCAATCCGTAATGGATGATTATGACTTGGATTTGTCCTCTCAAATTGTCATCGAACTGGATCAATTCACACCGAATAAACGAGATATCGGTCTTTATCCAATTGTGTTGTCGGCGGTCGATTCCAGCGGAAACAAGACCGAAAAGACAATTGAGATTCGAGTGACGGACTCGATTGGACCGGTTGTCTATCTCGATACTTCGATTATCATGATTTATAATCAATCCATTTTATCGCTGTCGGACTTTGCGGGTATATTGATTCAATCGGGAGAATTAATGAGCGGAATCAATTATCGAGTTCAGACATTATTTGATTCCTATAGTGATCATTCAACCATTCCAGGTGTATATCATCTTAAGTTAGAATATCAAGATAACGATGGCAATATTGCCCTGTCCAAAGCCTTTGAAATAGTTGTTCAAGAAAAGAACAATTACAGTGATATCAGTTTTCCGGATACCCTTATTGATACCGAAAAACCTGAACAAAAATTCATACAAAAATATTGGCTATATTTTGCCGGAGGTGGGATTTTTATTCTTGCATTAATATCGAATGTGATATGGTTTTGTGTTTACCGAAAGAAATGATTATCGTTTTCATCAAAGAAAGCGTTTTATTACGCTTTTTTTTATTTTCGTTTCATGTTATCATTATGGTGATAAAGATTACAGAAGGGAGACATAAATATCTGTGGGCGCAAAAGTTCAGATTACTGAAGAAAAGCTTGCTCTACTGTCCGCATCAATGGAAAAAAATAAACTTAAACCGGGTCCATTGATGCCGACGCTTCACGATGCGCAAAAGATTTTCGGGTGCATACCGATTGAAATTCAGAAAATCATTGCCAAAGGGTTAAACGAAAGCATTGCCAAGATTAACGGAGTTGTCACATTTTATGGACAATTCTCAGTTGAACCTAAGGGTGAAACGATCATCAGCGTTTGTTTAGGTACTGCTTGTTACGTAAGAGGAGCTCAAGGATTGCTCGATGCATTTTCAGATGAATTGAAGTTGAAACCAGGCGAAACGTCAAAAGACGGTAAATATACCTTGCAATCGACTCGATGCATCGGTGCGTGTGGATTAGCACCGGTACTTACCATTAACAGTCAAGTACATGGCAACATGAACGTACAAAAAGCAAAAGAATTAATTCAACAACTGAAGGCTTAATTATGAAACTTAATGACATTGTGAAGCAATTCGAGGCGATTGTATATACGCCGGATTGCTATCAACCAGAAAAAGAAATCACCCATGGTTTTTGCGCGGACTTGATGAGCGATGCGTTGATGATTATGAACACTGTTCGTGACGAAACCATTTTAAACAATGCGGTTTTGATCACTGGATTAGCGACTAATCAATCGATTCGTACAGCAGAGATGCTCGATATTTCGGTTGTGGTCTTGGTTCGTGGAAAAACCCCTGCATTACCCGTTATTGAATTGGCGAACGAAGCCAATATAACACTCATCAAAACTGAATGGACGATGTTTAATTTTAGCGGAGCTTTGTATCAACAAGGTGTAAAGGGAATCGTCGCACGAAAATGAGTGTGTTCAGAAAGCATTATTCTATTGAACCGATGAACTTTGATTTAGCCGGCCAAATGTCGAGCGATTTGAAACGACATTTGAAGCAAATGAATCTTTCATTTGATTTAATCAAACGTATCTCTGTGGCCGCTTACGAAGCTGAAATCAACATTGTCATTCATAGCATGGGCGGCTATGCGGATGTTTGGATTGACGACAACGAAGTCATATTGCAATTTATCGATTGTGGACCTGGAATTCCGGATATTGATTTGGCGTTGACTCCCGGATTTACCACAGCGAATGAATTGGTTCAACTTCATGGATTTGGAGCCGGCATGGGACTCAATAACATCTCAAGTTGTGCCGATGACATGCGCATTTTATCGGATTCGAATGGAACTGTCCTCAAACTGAAATTCTTCATAAAGGAGGATTGAAATTGTGACCATTAGATCCCTAATGACCCCCGATTATTTAATGCTATCCGACGATTCATTGCTTGATAATGAATTTACGGGTGTCTATTCGGGCGATTTATTGAGCATGGTGCTCCATAAAGCGAAGACAGGAGCAATTTTAATTACGGTGTTGGCCAATATGAATACCTTGGCCGTTGCCTCTTTGCGAGAGTTTCCTGCAGTCATTATTACAGAAAATATGGATGTTTCGGAAGCTATGATTCAAAAGGCGAACGAAGAATCCATAGCACTGATCAAAACTGCGTTCTCTTCGCATGAAGTCATCATTGATTTTGCCAAGAGGAATCGGTTATGAAAGTTTATTATGATTTACACATTCATTCGGTTTTAAGCCCGTGTGCCGATGTGTTAATGACGCCAAACAACTTATTGAATATGGCGATGCTTAAAGGCTTAAACCTCATTTCGATTACCGACCACAATAGCCTGAAGCAATATCCAATCTTGATGGAATTATCGAAGAGCTATGATTTTATATTAGTACCTGGAGTCGAAATTACCACTCAAGAAGGCATTCATTGCTTGGCTTATTTCAAAACCATTGACGATGCTTATCAATTCGAAAAAGTGCTCGATCATCACCGCCAACCGCTTCAAACCTATACCGAAGCAGGCGTATGTGACATCGAAGATAACATCATTCGGACGTATTCGACCATCTCAAGCGAACCGTTGAGCATGACCTTTGATGAACTGTGCAAAGAATTACAAAGTTATGAGCATTTGTTGTTTCTAGCACATCTCGATCGCAAACAACCTGCCTCATTGTCAATCTACACCGATTCCAGATTGAATGGTATCGAACTGATGGATATCGCTAACGAAGATTTTATCATGACCTATCATCTCAAAGAGTACCGTTTGTTATCGAATTCAGATGCACATGATTTGATGCAAATACTGGAAATAGGCGACCATAACGTCCTTGATTTACCAAACCTATCGATCGATGCGTTTTTCAAGGAGTTCGCTCATGAATGACTTGTCGCTTTATCTCTTGGATCTCGTTCAAAATTCTCTATCTGCCAATGCAACAAGAGTCGATATTGTCATTGAAGAAGCAATTGAATCGAATCAACTTCGAATGACGATTACCGACAACGGCGACGGGATGGATGAGTTACAACTTAAAAAAACAGTTGATCCATTCTATACCACCCGCACATCACGGGCCGTCGGACTCGGCATTCCATTTATCAAAATGGCTTGCGAGCTTGCTGATGGATCATTTGAAATAACGTCTCAAAAAAACATGGGAACAAAACTCATTGCAACCTTTGACTACCATCACATCAATACACCGCCTCTGGGCAACCTTGAAGAAACGGTGTACCCATTGCTAATCCATCCTCAACTTTCGGAATTAACTTACATGCATGTATATCATCATAAGTCTTTCAAACTTGAAAAAAGCACAATTATGAAACTCTTAGACGGCGTGCCTATGACAGAAGGTGTCATCATGCAGTATTTAATCACTTATATTAAAGAATCTATAGCACAATTAAGGAGGCTACCATGAAATCGCTCGAGGATCTAAAGAAACTCCGTGAGCAAACGATTAAAACCATGGAAATGCGGTATCAAAGCGGAGGTACGCGCATCCAAGTAGGAATGGCAACTTGTGGCATCGCTGCAGGAGCACGTCCGGTTTTAAATCGATTTTTAGAAGAAATTGCTAACCATCAATTACCCAACATTGTTGTGACTCAAGTCGGCTGTATGGGCGAATGTGCTTTTGAACCCATTGTTGAAATAATCGATGCGGACGGAACACACACAACCTATGCTAAAGTCAATGAAGCCATCGCTTCAGAAATTGTTGAAAGTCATTTAATCCAACACAAACGGTTGGAAAAATCCATGCTTTCGACGATTAAAAAGTAGGTGCGAAGATGTTAGAGAGAATGCAAGTATTGATTTGCGGCGGAACCGGTTGTTTAAGTTCGAAATCGAAAGACATAAAGCAACAATTCGAAACCGTTTTGCAATCCATGAATTTAAAAGAAGAAGTCGGTTTGGTTATGACCGGTTGTTTTGGCCTTTGTGAAAAAGGACCCGTCGTCGTTGTCTATCCCGATGAAACGTTTTATTCGCACGTTCAAGTATCCGACGTCGAAGAAATCTGTAAAGAACACCTTTATAAAGGCCGTCCTGTTGAACGGCTGATTGTTCGTGATCCGATTGATAAACAAAGAGTTAAAAATTTAAGCGAACTAAAATTTTATTCCAAACAACGTCGTATTGCGCTTCGTAACTGCGGAAACATCAACCCATTGGACATCAACGAATACATTGCCAAAGACGGGTATATGGCACTAGGAAAAGTACTGACAACCATGACGCCAAAAGAAACCGTTGACGAAATGAAGAAAAGCGGACTCAGAGGTCGTGGCGGCGGGGGATTCCCAACCGGATTAAAATGGGAATTTGCGGCCGCATCCGTCGATACTCAAAAGTTTGTCATTTGTAACGCCGATGAAGGCGATCCCGGTGCATTTATGGACCGCGCCGTTTTAGAAGGCGACCCTCACTCCGTTATTGAAGCGATGGCCATTTGTGGATATGCCATTGGATCAAACCAAGGCTATGTTTATGTCCGTGCTGAATACCCCATCGCCGTAGAACGGTTGCAACATGCTATTAATCAGGCAAAGGAATTGAACTTAATCGGAAACAACATTTTTGGAACTAAATTCAGTTTCGATCTTGAAATTCGTTTGGGTGCCGGAGCGTTTGTTTGCGGTGAAGAAACTGCCTTAATCGCTTCAATTGAAGGCAACCGCGGAATGCCTCGATTAAAACCACCGTTCCCAGCTGTAAAAGGGTTGTGGAACCGCCCAACCAACGTCAATAACGTTGAAACGTTTGCGAATGTACCGGTTGTTTATCTAAAAGGTGCCGACTGGTTTAAATCCATCGGAACTGAAAAATCATCAGGAACCAAAGTATTTGCCTTGGGTGGCAAAATTGTTAATACCGGCTTGTTAGAAGTCCCGATGGGCACAACCCTTCGTGAAGTTATATTTGATATCGGCGGTGGCATTCCGAACCGTCGTAAATTCAAAGCCGTACAAACCGGGGGACCCTCGGGTGGATGTATTACCGAAAAATCATTGGATACACCGATTGATTTTGATAATTTGATTTCATTGGGTTCGATGATGGGTTCGGGCGGTATGATTGTCATGGATGAAGATAACTGCATGGTTGACGTTGCCCGCTTTTACCTTGATTTCACCGTTGACGAATCGTGTGGAAAATGCACGCCATGCCGTGAAGGCACACGCCGTATGTTGGATATTTTGAATAAAATATGTGACGGTCAAGGAACCCTAGAAGATTTGGATACGCTGGAAGAATTAGGCAATATGATTAAAGATACGTCTCTATGCGGTCTTGGCCAAACAGCGCCAAATCCTGTTCTTTCAACGTTGAAACATTTCCGTGAGGAATACGTCGAACACGTCGTCAATAAAGTCTGTCGTGCCGGCGTTTGTCGCAACCTGACGAACTACGTCATTTTGGACAACTGTATCGGTTGTACCAAGTGCGCTAAGAACTGTCCTGTTAATGCAATCAGTGGCGGTATAAAACAAAAACATGTGATTGATCTTGATGTCTGCATTCGTTGCGGTGCTTGTAAGAAAGCTTGCCCAGTCGGTGCCATCTCGTCAAAACCTGAAGATTGGAGTCGTGAAGTCCGTGGATAAATTAGTGAATATTACCATCAATGGAAAACCCTATGAAGTCCCTGCTACCGATACCATCTTAAAAGCGGCTGAAAACGCAGGAATTGACATTCCCAGACTGTGTTTCTTAGAAGGCATTCACGAAGAAGGAAACTGCCGCGTTTGCGTTGTCAAAGTCGAAGGCCAAAAAGGATTGAAACCTTCTTGCCGCACCAAAGTCGCAGAAGGTATGAAAATTGTCTCGGATTCCAAGGAAGTCTATGACGCCATTTCGTCCAATCTTGAATTACTTGCGGCCAACCATAAATTTGAATGTTGGAAGTGCTCTCGTGAGAATAATTGCGAATTTTTAGATCTGTTGCGTCGTTTCTCCGTTGACAACGATTTTGCCAACGAAGAAGTATTCGAAGTTAAAGATAAACTGTTAAACGATACGTCCAATGCCATTGTTATCGATTCTTCAAAATGCGTGCTTTGCGGACGCTGCGTATCTGCGTGCGAACACTATACCGGTTTAGGTATTTTGAATTTCAATCGTCGTGGATCAAAGACGTTTGTCGGACCTGCACTTTTCCATAACTTAGACGATGCCGGTTGTATCTATTGCGGTAAGTGCATTCAGTCCTGTCCAACGGGCGCACTTCGTGAGAAAGACGATATCAAAGCATTAGAACGTGCCATTCGTGATCCCAAGAAAACGGTCATCTGTCAAGTCGCTCCCGCCGTTCGTGCGGCATTGGGTGAAGAATTTGGTTATCCCATCGGCACCAACGTCGAAGGTCAAATGTTTGCGGCACTTCAGGCTTTGGGAATCGATGAAGTCATCGACACCAACTTCACGGCCGATTTGACGATTATGGAAGAAGGTACCGAATTTATTGATCGGTTAACCAATAACAAACCGCTACCGATGTTCACATCGTGCTCACCGGGTTGGATTAACTATTTAGAACAATACTTCCCAGAATATATTCCCAACGTTTCTTCTTGTAAATCACCTCAACAAATGGCCGGCGCGTTAATCAAAACGTATTACGCTGAGAAATTAGGCTTAGAACCGAATGACATCGTATCGGTATCCATCATGCCCTGTGTAGCGAAAAAAGCGGAAGCCAATCGTCCTGAAATGGGCCGCGACGGCTATAAGGACGTTGATATTGTTCTGACCACGCGTGAAATTGCCCGGTTGATTCGTCATCGTAACATTCCCTTTAGAGATTTAACGCCGATCAAACCATTTGGTGCTTTGGCAACTTATACCGGCGCCGCTTCCATTTTTGGAGCGACGGGCGGCGTTATGGAAGCTGCACTCAGAACGGTTACCGAAATCTTAGAAGGTCATTCGACTCCGGTTGAATTTGAGGATGTTCGTGGTTTGGAAAACATCAAAGAGGCCAGTTATGTAGTCCAAGGACAAACCGTTAACGTCGCTGTCGTTCATGGCGGAAAAGCCATTGGCGAATTTTTAAATCATTTAAAAACGACGGATAAACAGTATCATTTTGTCGAATTTATGGCATGTACCGGCGGCTGTATCAACGGCGGTGGACAACCCGTCATTCCTGCAAAAATTCAAGAAAAGATTGATGTTCGTAAAGAGCGTGCAAAAGTCTTGTATGAAATTGATTCTTCTTCAGAATTCCGCAAGTCGCATCAAAGCGAAGCGGTCCAAATGGTTTACAAGGAATTTTTACACAAACCCGGTTCGCATGTTGCCCACGAATTATTGCACACGCATTACCACAAACGCGATTACTACACCAAATTTTAGACAGCTTGAGGGACAACCAAATTGTCCCTCTTGAATCTTCTTATAGGAGTTATTTATGAAAAAAATCTTTTCAGGAAGTCTTTTACTCATCATTTCATTGTTATTGCTCGGCTGTCAAAACCAAGAAGCCTTAACGATTATTGTTCCAGCAGGGTCGCCGGCACTAGCACAGTTGTATATACAAAATCAACCCGAAAACTATGATGTCGACGTTGTCAACGGAGCGGATCCCTTGGTTGTGGCTTTCAATGAGACGACACGGTCTTACGACATCATCTTTGCGCCCACGAACTTGGGTGCGAAATTATACCAGAATTTACCGAATTATCAATTTGCCGGAACCATCAGTTGGGGCAATTATTACTTGATTACCAAAGGAATGGATTTGTTTACGATGTCGGAACTTTCTGGAAAAGACATCGTCGTATTTGGACAAAATCAAACGTCCGACATCATTATTCAGTATCTTACAAATGAACTTAATCTGTCGGTGACGATGACCTATGTGGATTCGGTCGCAACTGCCGCTTCGATGTTTATCGCCAACACCGATCTTATCGTGATGGTCGCTGAACCATCCTTGTCGGTCATAGAATCCAAGGTTACGGGTATTCAAACAATTGACCTTCAAACGGTTTACGAATCCCTTACCGGATTGGATTCCTATCCGCAAGCGGGCGTATTCGTATCGACTGAATTGAGCCGAAGACAAATCAATCGTTTTTTAGATGATTTGGATGAATCGATCCAAAACGTCAACGACGATCCGGTCGCGGCCGGAGAATTAGCGGAGACGTTAGAACTTGGATTTACCAAAGCGGTGGTAACGGCTGCGATACCCAGAAGCCATTTAGCCTTTACATCAGCGATGGATTCCAAAGCAGCATTAGAAGCGTATTTTAATCTCATACTCAATCAAAATTCAGCGCTTATCGGCGGAAGCTTGCCTTCAGAGGATTTCTATTACCAACCCTAGGAGGTTGTCATGAAGAACGGACAAAAAACACTGGTTTCAATCTTTGTATTATTTTTGCTTTGGATTTTACTATCGACACTCATGCAAAATGATTTGATCATGCCAACTCCTTGGGATACGCTTAAAGCCCTAGGGGGTTTGTTCATGACTTCTAAAGGATTAAGTGCGATTGCGATGACGTTGTTTCGGCTCATCGTTTCCTTGTCCATTGCCACACTGTTGGGTTTGTCATTAGGGGTTATAACGGGATTAAAACCTCATTTCAAAGCATTTTTTTCTCCCATCGTCAGTGTTTTAAGAACCGTTCCGGTCATTTCAATCGTCGTCATTATGTTAATGATTTTCGGGTTTACGCTCACACCGTATCTCATTACGTTTTTAATGATCTTTCCCATCATTTACCAAGGTGTCTCGGATGCATTGGAATCACTGGATGAAGAATTAATCGATGTTTATCGACTGGAAAATGATGATTGGATCGATGGGTTGAAATATTGTTACTTACCACTGATACAAACATCCATTAAAACCGCTCTTTTACAATCGGCGGGATTGGGAATAAAAGTTTTGGTTATGGCAGAATACCTAGCACAAACAAAAACATCAATTGGCAACGCGCTCTACCTTGCTAAAGTCAATTTGGATTATGCGAGCGTCTTTGCTTGGACGCTGCTGCTAATTGGGTTGGCCATGGTCATCGAATGGTTGATCCGTGATCGTACGCAATCATTTAAAACGAAGATTCAAAAAAACCGATACAGTCGTGAATAACATTTTTTAAGATGGTTGATAATTCCCACTAAATAGAGTAAAATACAAAGTAAGAATGGTTTTGGGAGTGATTCCGATGAAAATGAGGATCCAAAAGAACATTGTCTTGCAACAAAATGAGAAAATCTTGCGTGATTATCATGATATGAAAGCAAGAAACACATTTTGTTCGATGTTAGTGACGAATAAGCGTCTTGTCATTTTCACATTTGGTCGCGTTCTTCATAAAGGTAAAAAAGTAAAACGCAAAGTCATGAATGAGTTGGATTTGCGTTCCATCCATCGCTTTGAACATTACTTAGAATACGCTCGCGGAACCGGTCTCCGTCATTTCTTTGGCTTTTTACTGGTAGTTTTATTCGCCGCTGTAGGGTATGGGGTCTATTCAGGCTTGTTATTTGATTATCTGGCCGTAGTTGAACCCTATCGACTCTATCTGTTTGGTGGAAGTGGCGTCTTGATTGCGCTTGGGCTTGTTTTACTATTCACCAGTAGAAAGTTTTTAGCGGTCACGATTAAATCGGGATTTGAAGAAAAAATATCGCTTCAATTCATTCCCAACAAACGCAATGAAGAAGCTATTAAATACATTGCTGGACAAGTACATGTAGCCTAATTAACAATTAATCGATTAAGAATAAAACATCTTCGGATGTTTTTCTTTTTTATTCGTCTTTTTTGTTTAGCCCGCTCGTGTTATAATTGTTTTAACTGCGATTGAACGCAAATGATTCTTAAAATAAGGAGACTGTTATGAAGTTAGATTACAAAAAAACAATTTATGTAGGCTTAGCTTTTTTTCTGATTTCGTTGTTTTGGCAAACCTACGATTCGATTATCACAAAGATATTGATTGATAAATTCGGGTTGAATCAAACTTGGTCCGGTGTGGTAATGGCGTTTGATAACGTATTGGCTTTGTTCTTATTACCACTTTTTGGTAGCTTATCCGATAAAACTCATTCCAAACGTGGACGCAGAACTCCGTATATTATTATCGGAACCATCGTCGCAGCGTTTGCATTCGTTGGATTATCGTTCGCCGATAATTATCAAACCAATGTCATCAAAACCGAAACGGGGATTGTGGAATCCTACAATCAGTTCTTGGAAGAACGAAGCGTAATGTTGGGCGGAATCGTCAACAAGGATGATTTGACGGCCCATTACGTTGAATACAAAAAGAACGAAGCATCCATTCAAGCGAGCTATGATTCGGGCGATATTACACTGGATGAATATAATACACAAATTGCTGAAAATTTAGCTGAACATCGTCAATGGGAAAGTGATTTTCAAACCTACATCCTTAAATGGCGTCAAATCACGGATAATGTTTTATTGGTTGAAAAAAATAACGAGTTGTCCTCTGGTTATCTTTCTCAAAGTCAATACGATCGATGGTATAAAAATGTCTATGTTAACATGGACAAAGCCATTCAATATGCAACCGAACACCAACGTTTGACACAAGCTCAGTATTCCTATTGGGCGGATGAAATCTATGATAACGTTTATGATGCCAGTTTATCGCAAGCGGCTTGGGAGAAGACTATGAGCCAGCCGGCTGTCTTTATTATCTTTGTCGTCACGTTATTTATTGCTTTGGTTTCCATGGCGACGTTCCGTTCTCCCGCTGTTGCATTGATGCCGGATGTTACTATCAAACCCTTACGAAGCAAAGCGAACGCCATCATCAATCTGATGGGAACGTTCGGAGGAATTTTATCCATTTTATTGTTGACGGTTTTTGCGCTTGATAAAGTATCGTATGTGAACTATATGCCTGCTTTTGTATCCGTCAGCGCCTTTATGTTAATTTTATTGGCCATCTTCTTATGGAAAGTTAAAGAACCTAAATTGGTTGAAGAAAAATTGGCTGAAGATATCAAATATGATTTGGTTGAAGTTGAAGAAGACAAGACACATGAATCCTATGAAGCATTATCGAAAGAAAAACGGATTTCTCTCTATTTAATCTTAATTTCCGTCTTTTTATGGTTCATTGGGTATAATGCCGTTACGACCAAACTATCCGATTATGCACCCAAAGTATTGGGTATGGGTTTTTCATTGCCTTTATTAATCGCTCAAGGCGCTGCCTTAATTGCTTTCTTACCGATTGGGATTATCGCTACGAAAATCGGTAGAAGAAAAACAATCTTAATTGGGATTACCATTTTGACCGCTTGTTTCGGTAGCGTCTATTTCATTACCGAAAGCACCAGTTTCTTAATGTATTTCATCTTCGCCATGACCGGTGTTGGTTGGGCGACCATCAACGTCAACTCCTATCCGATGGTTGTTGAACTGGCAAAAGGTTCGAATGTGGGTCAATACACAGGGTATTATTACACCTTCTCGATGGCCGCTCAGATCTTAACGCCGATCTTATCCGGTATCCTTATGGATGCACTCGGACGGAAAGTCTTGTTCCCCTACGCAGCACTGTTTGTCGGTTTGGCATTTGTTACGATGTTCTTCGTCAAACACGGCGACGCCAAGATTATAAAAAAAGAATCAGCGCTCGAAAATTTCGACGTTGATATGGACTAAAGTAAAAAGCATTTCACTCGATTGTGAAATGCTTTTTTTATTCTTTTGGAATGAAAAATTCGAATACAGCGTTGGAATAGTAGGACTTAACCCAATCCAACTCTTTTTGAGAGTGAGCAGCGTAACCGATGACCGTAATTCCCTTTTTTTGAGCTCGATCTAAGTACTTGTTGGGCATATCATGGATTCCAAAGTTGATGAAATCGGGTTTTGAATACCAGTTGACCCATAAATGTTTCATTAAAAACTTATTGATTTTATTCATCTTGGGGTCGTTTCTAAAGTATTCACTGATTTGTCCACGAATGACTTCGGGTCGATTTTTACGGAACCAACCGACGATATCCGGATGAAACGAATGCATGGCCCATACGCCTTGATAACGATCCATAAGTTTCATGAATTCTTCGCATAGTCGTTGATGGTTGCTATGGGGTTTTAATTCGATTAATAAAGGAACTTTTCCACCAACCAAATCTAAAACGGTTTGTAACAGTGGTATTTTTTCTTCCGTCTTTACCAAACGGTAGGGCTCTAAGTCACGGTAGTAAAGATCACTTAAATTTCGGTTCACACCACAAAGCCGATTCAAATCCTTATCATGGAATACTACGACAGAGTCGTCTCGCATAAGGGTTATGTCTAGCTCAATTCCATACCCTTTTTCGATGGCTCTTTTAAACGCTTGAATCGAATTTTCAGGGACCGTTTGATCTTGAGTATGCAATCCCCGGTGAGCAAATAAGGATGTCTTAATCCACGTCAAATCTTTCATGTTATCACTTCCTAGGTATCATTATAACACTAAATAGTGATGATGGAACGCCTTTTTTGGGCGTTGCTTGGCACTTTATCGACAATATATGATATAATCAAATCGAAAAGGGAGGGTTTTCAATGAATAATTTTGCATTTTATAGTCCAACGAAATTTGTTTTCGGTAAAAACACCGAAGGAGAAGTCGGACGATTACTACGATCCTTTAACGCAACCAAAGTACTGATTCACTATGGCGGCGGGTCTATTATTCGAAGCGGCTTATTAGATCGCGTCGAAACGGCTTTGAAAGCTGAAAAAATCAATTATCTTTTATTAGGTGGCGTTCAACCGAATCCAAGAAGCTCGTTGGTGTATGAAGGCATCGAGTTGGCAAGAAAAGAAAACGTCGACTTCGTATTGGCGGTCGGTGGCGGATCGGCAATCGACTCTGCGAAAGCCATCGCCGCAGGCGTTTTGTACGATGGCGACTTCTGGGATTTTTATGATCATAAGGCTTACGTCAAAAAAGCCTTGCCTGTAGGCGTCATTTTAACCATTCCGGCAGCGGGTTCCGAAGCTTCGACAGCGACGGTGATCACCCATGAAAACGGAATGTTGAAACGTGGGATGGGATCGGATTTGTTGCGACCAGTGTTTTCCATTATGAACCCTGAATTGACGTATACGTTACCCACTTACCAAACATCCGCTGGTATTGTCGATATGATGAGTCATATCTTTGAACGGTATTTAACGCACACAGAGGGAGTTGAATTAACCGATCGACTTTGTGAAGGAACGTTAAAATCGATTATGAATGCGGCCAATGTGATTATGAAAGATCCACTCAACTACGAAGCGCGTGCCACCATTTGTTGGGCAGGAACCATCGCCCATAATGGTATCTTAGGTGTTGGCAGAGAAGAAGATTGGAGTACGCACGGTTTGGAACACGAACTTTCTGCGTTGTACGACGTAACGCACGGAGCAGGACTCGCTGTAATGTTCCCCGCCTATATGCGCTATACGCTTGATGCCGATCTTAATCGTTATTATCAACTCGCAACGCGTGTGTTTGATGTTCAAGATAATCCAAATGATGTTCGTTCCGTTGCATTAGAAGGGATTCGTCGATTGGAATCATTCTTCAAAGGAATTAAAATGCCACTTACGTTTGCAGAAATTGGTGCAAAAGCAGAAGATATCAATCTGTTGTTGGACAAATTGGCCATCAATCGTGGATTCCCAATGGGGAGTTTCAAACCATTATCACGGGACGATGCGAAGAAAATTTATCAATTAGCCTGTGAACCTCGATAGAGTGAAGTTGAACGAAATTATCGTTCAACTTTTTTTCTTGTAAGTGAAACAATTCATTTTCATGAAAGGGTAAAACTTTTGCTTGTGAAAACCCTATCATTGCGGTAAAATAGAGGTAAATATGAGAGGTGAAATTATGGTTATTGGATGTGTGAAAGAAATCAAGAAATACGAAAGCCGCGTTGGCTTAACGCCCAGTGCTGTTAGAGAATATGTCAATGCGGGCCACAAAGTTGTAATCGAAACTAAAGCAGGCGAAAACTCTGGATTCCTCGATGTCGATTATGAAAATGCCGGAGCTTCCATCGTTGTGGAAGCAAAAGACGTTTGGGAATTGTCGGACATGATCGTCAAAGTAAAAGAACCCTTAGAATCAGAATATCCTTATTTCCGTGAAGGACTTATTCTTTACACGTACTTGCATTTAGCTGCCGACGAAGCATTAACCAAAGCATTATTGGCAAAAAAAGTTAAATCCGTTGCGTACGAAACCATCGTTTTAGAAGACGGATCACTCCCATGCTTAAAACCCATGAGTGAAGTTGCAGGACGTTTAGGCGTCATCGAAGGTGCTAAACACCTTGAAAAACCATTTGGCGGATCAGGGATTTTATTATCGGGTGTACCGGGTGTTGAACGAGCTAATGTTGCCATTATCGGTGCTGGCGTTGTTGGCGAAAACGCACTTAAAATGGCTGTTGGACTCGAAGCCAATGTCACGATTTTGGATGTTAATTTAAAGAAATTAACGTATATTGATGAATTATATGGCAATAAAGTAACGACACTCTACTCAAATGCCGCAAACATCGAAAAAGCCGTTACCAGAGCAGACTTAGTTATCAGTGGTGTTTTGTTACCTGGAGCGAAAGCGCCCAAATTAATCAAACGCGATTACTACAAGAACATGAGACCGGGTTCCGTTATCGTTGACGTTGCCATCGACCAAGGCGGATCGACCGAAGTGTCCAAAGCAACGTATCATGACAACCCAACGTTCGTTGTCGACGGCATTACGCACTATTGCGTAGCGAATATGCCCGGCGCCGTTCCAAGAACATCAACCCTTGCTTTAAACAATTCAACGATTAAGTACGGATTGCTCATTGCCAAATATGGTTTGGAACACGCTATTGAAATTTCTCGTCCATTAAAAGCCGGCGTCAATACCTATGATGGCAAAATAACATGCCAAGGTGTTGCTGAAGCATTTAATATGGAATATCGCGCGCTCTAATAGAATACTAATAAAAACCGCTTAAAGGTCTATCCCTTAAGCGGTTTTTTATACCATAATTTTTGAAAAA
>CAZCSO010000002.1:0-154953 GCA_964501315.1 uncultured Candidatus Izemoplasmatales bacterium
TCCAGTAATGTATCTAGATCCTAGCGGGAAATTTGTCTTAACAACGTTGATAATTTGCATTGTCGTTGGAGCTGTAGTAGGTGGTACTGTTGGTGGAATTACTGCTGCAAATAGCGGTCAAGATATACTTGTAGGTATTTTTTCTGGCGCAGTAATTGGAGGGGCAGTAGGCGCGGTTATCGGACTTGGATCTGCGGCTATATTCTCAGGATTAGGATCTCTAGGATCAAAATTTGCTTCAGACTTAATTGCTCTTGGTACATTTGGAAAGGATTTCGGGACTTGGGAAGATTACGCAATAGCATTTGCTTTCGGAGGAATGACTAAAGGACTCAACGTAAGCCTAGGATGGAGATTTGTTTCTGATGCAATTTTTAGGCCAGGAGCAAGTCAGTTATTGAAAATGGGAACAAGAGGATTATCATTTTCTTTAGAAAAATATGCATTTGATGTTTTTGTGCGTGCTACTGCTTTTGGGCTACCAGGAGACCTAAGGCCTTTATACAGAGGAGTCATGAGAGGATATTATGACTATCTTTTAAAATCTCAATCAAATAATGAAACCTATCAGAATTCATTGCTTGTATTTGATTATGTATATTAGGAAGGGACGAGTAAATATGAGTGAACAAAGATTAGTTGATGCATTTTTCAAATCATTTTGGCTATTATTGACCCTTACTGTGGTACTTTTAATCAGTTCCGTTTTGATTTTCCTTTTAAGGAAACACCTTTTTCCAGTTAAATCATATGGAAAATATTCGAATCTCATAAGGTTGGTTTTAATTGTTACTCTGTTTCTTGGAGCAATCATAAGTGGGTATTTCTTTAGTTTTAGATTTTTAGATTTAAGGGCTGTAAATAACAATGATTTCCTTTACGTTGAAGGAGAGGTAATTGAATTTACAGTGCAACGAGAAGGAAATTCTCCCAATAATCCCATCTATTCTAATCCAATCATCAAATCAAACGAAACTGGTATCGAAATTATGATAAGAATTGTAGATTTTGTGGAGTTAGGAGAGACCTATAAAATCATATATTTGGAGCATTCAAAAATAGGGGTATTAATCGATAATTAGTTAGATAATTTCCACCTGAAGCAATTGTTTTGCTTCATTGTAGATACATTAATCCAGTAATGTATATAGACCCCGAAGGAGAGTTCCTGCACTTAATTATTTTTGTGGTCGTTGTATTGTTTTTATTAACAACAATTGCTTTGACTCCACCCGAAGAAAGATCAGGAGAAAACATTTCGGTATCGTTTTCTGCAACGCCAGATCCAGTTGAGATTGGTTATGATGTTCTTGGAGAAGGATTTGACATTCAGTACATTGAGAACGGTACATCATGTGATTTGTATGGAGAATGTAGTCAGTTTACTTCTACGAGTGTTCAATATGGATTATATGGTTCTAGTATTTCCTCTTCAGAAGGCGAAGACACTCAGAGTTATTCTTATTCAATATTTTATATTTCTTTCGATCCTCAGAATATTCAAGACATAAATTCATGGGGAGGTGGCATTTCACTTGGCATTTCAGGAGGGATACCTTCTTATGGATCAGGTAGTGCCTATCTAGACATAAATTTACTCGGTATAATAATAGATTTCTTTGGAGTTGGTAGCAATGGAAGAGAATAATAGTATTTTGCTAAAGAAATATAAAAAAAGCATTTCCTTTGACATATTAATTTGTATGTTTCCAGAAGTGCTATTTGGTCTTCTCTTCCCATCAATAAAAAACTTCTTCCCAAATAGCATTCATCTTGTGTTCCTTTGTCTATCACTATTGTCCTTACTAATGTTCTTATTTCTTGACGTCATTTTCATTAAAAGAAGCCCTGGAAAGAGGTTATATCGTTTGGTTATATTACAGCAATCTGAAGGTGAAAAAGTGAAATTCTTTCAATGTGTTTATAGACGCTTTTTGGAATTAACCATTCACTCTTTCTTCACGAGAACATTCAAAGACAAATGTCAGATTATTGACCAGACCACCCATACATCAATTGATTTCTCTAAAAAATATTAGTCATGACGGGTAGGAATAGACTTGTTCATTTAAAAATTATTAGTTGGATTGGTATGGTTAACAAACAGTGAATACATTTTTTCATTTTCATTAAGAGAACAATCACCTGCTTATCATCTGTCAATATCATTCAAGGAAACGAACGGAGTTTTCACATTATAATGGAAACTCCTTTCTTTCTGTGATTGACCTGCCTACATAATGACTACGTGAAGATTTGCTGTCATGTTTCCACCCTGCATTTTCCATTTGTGACAAGTGCACAAAATATATTTCCGCCCTACATTATTCGAATGAAATTGTGCCGTTTTGAAAGCAATTAGGTAAACTCCACGCATGTTGAATCTGTTACATTGCTTTCTCTATAATGACACTTGGAGACCGCTTGACGGCCTCTTAAAAATATAAACAAATTTCAAGTGACATATTTAAAAGCCTTCAGAACCTTTGTAAAGGTATCTGATGGCTTTTTCTTTCTATGTGTACAAATAGTAACCATTGTGGGAGCATATTAGAACCTAAAGACATAATCTTTTTATATGTTCATTCCTTCTTCAATTGAGCGAAGAAACTATCGGGTCTTATTGGAAGTCAAGATTGATCTGTTTGACTACATCGAGATTTTCTACAACCGGAAGAGAATTCATTCAACGCCCAATTATCAAACACCGATGGGTTACATACTTACTAATAAGGCTTTATTTTCGGTTGTGTAAGTGGTATTATTTATTAAGTAAAAATGTATTAATTTAGAACAAAACAATACAAAATAAAGGTACCAAGATACAAAAAATCAAAACTACTGATTAAATTCCACTTAATCCAATCCAAGTAAAAAATCGTTCAAACTTGCTATTATTCCGATATCGGCATATAATAGGATTGTGAGGTGATTTTATGAACTATATGACAACAAAAGAAGCAAGTAAAAAATGGGGAATTTCTGATCGTCGTATCAGAATACTATGCGCAGAAGGCAAAATTGAAGGTGCGGTCAAAATTGGCCGTAATTGGTCAGTACCTTCTGATGCAATGAAACCTATTGATAACCGAACTAAAATGAAATCAAGATTTCAAGGAATAGATTATCAATTTGATGCAATCGATGAACAAAAAAAGGCTATTGATTTACGTCGCCCACTAACAAAAAACCAATATAACACTCTAAGAAATAACTTAATTGTTGAATGGACATATAACAGTAATGCTATAGAAGGAAACACGTTGACTTTATCAGAAACAAAAGTTGTACTAGAAGGTATTACTATAGGTGGGAAAAGTGTTGTCGAACATTTAGAAACGATCAACCATAGAGATGCCATCCTGTTTTTAGAAAGCATTGTTGATAGACAAGAAGAAATTTCTGAGTGGAATATAAGAAATTTGCATCAAATCATTCTTAAAGACATTGATAATTCAAATGCTGGTAAATATAGAATGGAAAATGTGTTGATTAGCGGGGCAAAACATATACCACCAGATTATCTTATGGTTCCAGTACTAATGCAGAATTTAGTTTATGAAGACAATCGACAATGGATTCATTATCACCCTGTTGTTCGAGCTGCGTTATTGCATGGTGAATTTGTTAAAATCCATCCCTTTATTGATGGCAATGGTCGAACTGCTAGACTACTCTTGAATTTAGTTTTAATGTCAAATGGTTATCCACCAATCGTTATTAAAAAAGAAAGTAGACTTGCATATTATGAGGCGCTAGATACTGCACATACCACATTAAATTATTCGAAATTTGTTCATTTGATAGCAACTTTGGTTTTTGAAACAGAGCAATTGTGGTTGAAGATACTAAAATAATGGAATAATAAAAAGAACAAAGTATATGAGGTACAAAATGGTATCAACTAAGAATCTCATCTAATAAAGAAAGATAAAGGAAATAGCTAAGATGAATCTGGATTGGTATGGTTTTTAAACAGTGGGTAACCTATGATATCATATTCATAGAAAACCATTGTTTTATTTTCGCCTATTCATCTTTTGATATAATGGGAAAGTGGAATTAGGAAATAACTCATGTTATAAGGCGACCAATTTACCTTCATCTATATAGAGATATGAAAATCGTAGGCTGATATCAGTCTACGATTTTAGCGTTAACTGAATCTTGATACCGTTTGGATTGGTATGGTTTTTGAACAGTGGGATATGATACCATATGCATAGAAAATGAAAGGGAATAACCATGTCAAGTAATAATAGTAAGTATTCCGAAGAGAAGAGAGAGAAAACAGTAAGTTTATTCATGAATCCGGAAGATCCGCAACCTCTGTTGGAGAGGAACTTGAAATCGACACGAATACTATCTGTCGATGGGTAAGAGATCACCGAAGAAAAAACAAGCTTACCTCCTATGCAGAGGAAAAAGGGATCGTCAAGCGAACAAGTTATCGAAAAGATGAGAAAGATATCAAGATCAAAGATCTGGAAAAAGAACTGAAGCAAAAAGAGAAATTACTCGACGAAGAGAAAGAAAAGGTCGAGATTCTAAAAAAAACCTGTAGATCTTCTAATGGAACAGCGCGTATGAAATTCGAAGTGATCAAATAATTATGTAATAACAATTAAGATAATAAGTAAGATAATAAGCAAGATATTGTATGTTATCCTTTATTATGGTACAATTAATACGTAGAAAGGAAATGATGAAAATGGCTTATGAGGCACCATATAAAATTACAGATGAAATGGTATCATTAGTTGCTAAAATAACTGAAAAAATAGGAACAATAAAACATTATGAAAGTTTAGATAAGTTTCCTAAATTAAGAAAACAAAACAGAATGAGATCTATCCATTCATCTTGTGCCATAGAAGCTAATAGTTTGTCGATAGATCAAGTCAAAGATATTATTAATGGTAAACTTGTAGTTGGACCTCAAAAAGAAATTCAAGAAGTTAAGAATGCAATACAAGCCTATAGTATTATTGAACAAATTAATCCATTTTTATTATCAGATTTATTAGAAATACATAAAGAAATGACAATGTATTTAGTTAATAATTCAGGTCCCTTTAGAAATGGTGAAGAAGGGGTGTTTGATGGTAATAATTGTATTTTTATTGCACCCCCTGCGAAATATATTCCACAACTTATGAGTGATTTATATGAATGGGTAAATACAAATAAGAATATTATTAATCCTTTAATTTTATCATCTGCATTTCATTATGAATTTGTATTTATACATCCCTTTGAAGATGGTAATGGTAGAACTGCAAGATTACTACAAAGTGCTATCTTGGGTAAATATTATTCAATATTTTATTGGCTCCCACTAGAACATTATATAAAAGATTACCAAGAGGAGTATTATAAAGCCATATCTGATTCACATATTGATGGAGAATCTACAAAATTTATCATTTTTATGTTAGAAATGATTAATAAAACAATAGATGATGTTAGCATTGATTTATCCAAGCAAGATTCACACATAAGTTTATATGTTAAAAAACTATTAGATGTTATGGAAGAAGACATTTTTATGACTGCATTAGAAATAATGGATTTATTAGGATTAAAATCAAAAGAAACCTTTAGAAAAAATTATATAAATCCAGCTATAAATAGTGGTTTAATTAAGTTAGAATTTCCTGATAAGCCTACATCAAGAAATCAAAGATATGTTAAGGTCAGCAAGTAATAATTTAGTTCGAACAACTAAAATCAATTGGTTTGGTATGCTTTTTAATCGGTGGGTAACCTACGATATTATTGTATAATATCCATACAGATGTTTAAGAATCAATTCAGAACAAACAAAATTAAAAATTTCTATATTATTTTTGACGATAAATGTATATCATTTTTATTCGAGGTGACCTTGATGATTCAAACGAATCGACTTATAATTAATCACTATTCAGATCAAGACGAACTAAGCATGATTGAACTCTTGATGAATCCAATAGTTCGTAAAAGTTTCGTTATTCCCGATTTTTACTCTTTCGACGAAGCAAGCCGTTTCTTTCACAAATTGATGGCGTATTCACATTCGTCGGAACATTATGAATACGGAATCTATTATCAAAAACAATTAATAGGATTTGTCAACGACGTTGATATTGAAGAAGATTCCATTGAGATCGGGTATGTCATTCATCCGAACTATCACAATATGGGTTTTGCGACCGAAATGCTGAAAGCAGTCATCGATGATTTGTTTCATAAAGGGTATAAAACCATCTATACGTGTGCGTTTGATTTCAATACTCCGAGTTTTCGCGTTATGGAAAAATGTGGGATGAAACGAATCAATCGCAAAATGACGATGATGCATCAGGATAAATTACAAACATGTCTTTGTTATGCTATCAATGCTGACGAAGGAGGACAAGATCATCATGAGTGAAGAAAATGTAATTCTAAACTCTTCTAAACCCATTACCTTAAACGACTTAAAACGTGACTTGAAAACAATAGGCATCAACCAAGGCGATGTTGTTTTGGTCCATTCCTCACTATCAGCATTGGGATGGGTTTGTGGTGGTGCACAAACGGTCATCATGGCACTCGAAGAGACAATTGGTGAAACCGGAACCATCGTAATGCCTTCTCATAGTGGTGATTGGAGTGATCCAACTTCTTGGTGCAACCCGCCTGTGCCAAAAGAATGGATTCCCATTATCAAAGAAACCATGCCGGCTTATGATCCTAACTTGACGAAAACACGAGGAATTGGGACTGTCGCTGAGCTGTTTCGGTTACAACCCGGTGTATACCGGTCGAAACACCCTCAATTATCTTTCTCGGCGAAAGGACCGCTTAGTCACTCTATTTTGAATGATGAAACCTTATTTCCGCAACTGGGGATGAACTCTCCCTTGGGGAAATTATATCAACTGTCAGCGAAAGTTTTATTACTGGGAGTCGGATACGATTCAAACACGTGTTTTCATCTTGCCGAGACGTTGATAGAATCAACACCCAAAGAACGGAATGGAACAGCTATGTTGGTAAACAATCAACGTCAATGGGTTGAATTTGAAGAGTATGCATACGAAAGTGATGATTTTCCCGATTGCGGATTAGCTTTTGAACAATCATATACCGTTTCTAAGGGATTGATTGGGATGGGTTCTTCTCGATTATTTAATATTAAAGAAGCCGTTGATTTTGCGAAATCGTGGTTATCTAAGAATCGAAATAGAACAGTAAAATAGTCACAAAACGAGTCATTATTTTTGGCTTGTAACCAATTAGATTTAAAATACATTTAATTATTATGTTTCTTAATGTTAAAAAAAAGAATGACATAAAAAAAGGAGAAGTAGAGTGCATTTACGCTCTACATAGAAACTATGAATGTTGAAGAAGCCATTTTGGCACGAAGAAGCATCCGCCGTTTTAAAGACACACCCATTTCCGATGAGCAGATTACTTCATTGCTAGAGGCGGCCATGGCTGCGCCTTCGGCCTGTAACAAACGCCCTTGGGTTTTTTATGTTGTGAAGAACAAAGCAATGCAAGACCAATTAAAGACCGTCAGTCGTTATACCAACTATGATTCACCTTTAATGATCATTGTTTGTGGAAATCAAAAGAAACGGCTCAGTTCTCGAAACGATGATTTTTGGATTCATGATTGTTCAGCTGCGATTGAAAACATCTTATTAGAAGCCGTTGAGTTAGGATTAGGCAGTTGTTGGTGTGGGTTGCACCCCATGGTAACCCCCGTAAAACGAGTGAAAGAACTACTGTCGTTACCAGAAGAATTATTGCCATTGGCGTTGATTCATATTGGCTATCCCGATGAGGAAAAGGAACCACGAACACAGTATGATGAAAAACTGATTGTCACCCTTGAATAAATGAAAGAAAAATTGACAGTTTTTTGAGCGGATCAGCGACGATTCTGTCAATCTTTTTTGTTTTTTGGCAGTTATGACGAAGCATAATGGATGAAATATACCCATAATTTGATATAATAAATACGGACATTTATAGATTGAGAGGACGACAATGACTAAAATAGCTTGGATAGGAACAGGCGTTATGGGGAAACCCATGGCGTTACATTTAGCCAAAGCAGGATATACCGTTAATGCTTACAACCGAACCTTTGAAAAAGCACAAGCCTTAGAACCCATGGTTCACGCATGTGAGACCATTCAAGAATGTGTTCATGATGCCGATCTTATCGTTTCAATCGTCGGCTATCCGAACGATGTGAAAGACGTCTATGAGGAAGTCTTTTTACACGCAAAAAAAGGTGCGATTTTGATTGATATGACGACCTCATCACCAACCCTTGCCATCGAGCTCGCCGAAAAAGCCAATCGATTGGGTTTTACAATGATGGATGCTCCGGTTACCGGCGGTGATTTGGGTGCGATTAATGCGACGTTATCGATTATGGTTGGTGGCGACGAATCCGTCTTTCAATCGGTTTTGCCCATTTTATCCTTGTTAGGAAAAACCATTACTTACATGGGCAATAACGGATCGGGTCAACATGCGAAACTCGCCAATCAAATCGTGATTGCCGGAAACATTGCAGGCATTGCCGAATCCTTGGTTTACGCTGAATCAAAAGGATTGAACAAAACCGACATGCTTAAGGTTATTACTGGTGGTTCTGCGCAATCGTGGCAAGCTCAGATTAACGGAGCGAAAATGATTGAACATGATTACCGACCTGGTTTTTATATTAAACACTTTTTAAAAGATTTACGGTTGGCTATCGACGAAAAAGGTGATCTGCCATTAGAAGTATTGGAAAAAGTGGAAAAAATCTATTCCAAACTGGCCAATGATAACTATTCCGAATTAGGTACGCAAGCCATTATCGAGTATTATCTGATGAAAATGGCATAATCACATAGAAAAGAGAATGATATGATGGAAAAACTATACGATCTTGTTATTATTGGCGGAGGCCCCGCCGGAATTGCTGCCGGCATTTATGCCAGTCGGGCAATGATGGATTTTGTATTATTAGAAAAATACTTGCCCGGTGGTGAAATTGCCAACACCTATGAAGTGGAAAACTACCCTGGAATTAAACACGTTTCAGGGATGGAGTTAACGACAATGATGGTCGATCATGCCGAAAGTTTAGGTGTCAAATTTACTTCCGATGAAGTAAAGGAAGTGGATTTGCTAGAACCCATCAAGAAGATTGTAGGGTATGAAAACACCTATTACTCCAAAACGGTCATCATCGCTACCGGAGCGAAATCGAAACCGTTGGAAGTTCCCAATGCGGATCGCTTGTTCGGACGAGGGATATCTTATTGCGCAACCTGCGACGGAGCGTTATATAAAGGCAAAAACACCGTCGTGGTCGGTGGTGGCGATGTGGCAGTCGAAGATGCCATCTACTTATCCCGTATGTGCCCCAAAGTATACTTAGTTCATCGTCGCGATCAGTTGCGTGCCGCCAAGGTATTGCAAGACCAACTTTTCTCGATACCCAATATTGAAGTCATTTGGGATTCGATTGCAACGGAAGTTGGAGGCGAAGAATTCGTTGAATATTTGGATATCAAAAACAAAAAAACTGACGAACCACGCCGTCTCGACGTATCGGCTGTGTTTGTGGCCGTCGGAATGAACCCGAATTCACAATTTGTCAAAGGACAAGTTGAACTCGCTGAGGGTGATTGGATCCTAACGAATGAAGACTGTGAAACCAACATCAAAGGTGTCTTTGCTGCAGGAGATGTCAGAAAAAAATCACTTCGTCAGGTCGTTACCAGTGTCTCTGATGGCGCTACGGCCGTTTACGGTTGCGAACGATACTTATAACCAAAAAGGCATCCTAAGGATGTCTTTTTTGTTCATCGGTAGGAAATGCGTTGTTTTTTCATTTTTTCATCTGGATTTTTTGACCGACTTCTTGAAAATTATTGAAATGATTGATACTATTATCTCAAATGATCATACGATTATGGAGGATATCATGGTACGACTCACCGATTATACCCATGAATTGGAAACCAACGTTTTGGATATGCATTTAAAGGATGAACAAGCATTATACTATCCGAATCCAAACGAAGTTTTGTCGCAATTAGGTAAAGACGAACACGATCACCTATGCGTTATCTTATCGCAGGAACGTCCTGCTGGAATTGTGTTCATGCATCATGTTTCACCAACCCATTATCTTCTGAAAGCCATGATGATTGATGCGGCGTATCAAAACCGTGGTGTTGGTAAAAACGCAATGTTGGATGTCATTCAAAAATTAAAGAATCGGAACGTACGAACCGTTGGAACGTACCTTTTGAAGCACAATCAACGCGGATTAGATTTCTTATTAAAAACAGGTTTCACCATCAAAGAGGATCGCGATCAAGATTATTATTTGGAGTTACAAATTTATTATGACTAAAAAAAATCGATGCTTGCTTAAGCATCGATATTTTTAAAAATTTAAGGTTGCATTGCGCCAAACAAGACAAGCCAAGCAAGAATCGATTTAGCGACTAAGGACAAGACAATATACGTCCGTTCGCCGTAAAGATAATCTTTCCATTTACCAACCTTCAAATACTGAAGAATCATGTTGATGGGGAAGGTATTGAAAGCGACGAAATACGTTCCGACGATGGCCCATACGAACCAAGGAACCATATCTAGGTTGTTATTACCAGTCATGTAAATGATGATGACTGCCCAGGGAGCTAATCCGGCAATCGAACCCCAAATGAAGGGACCCCAGTTGATGTTCTTTTTGTCTTTGCCAACGTTGAGTTGTTCCATGACAAGACCGAATAAGTTCATGGATGCGTTAACCACAAAGATTAATAAAAGCGATGCTAAATCATAAACTCCAAACAAGGTTGAAATTAACACGATCATGATCGACGAACTGAGTGCGTATTCAAACCAACGGAAACGGTTGATTCCCTTTTGTAAATCGACGGAATAAATGTCATTCAATTTTTTGGGTAATGAAATGAGTGCATGAGCGAGTGCTGATAATAACAAAAAGACAGCTACTAAAATACCAAATGGTAATTGGAAGAGTTCTTTGCTGTTAGTAATCAACGATTGGGTTGCTGGGTCATACGTGAGAAAGAGTTGGGTAATGGTGGGTTTAAACTCGGCAATGTTTTGAATAACGGTGGTGGCTAAAAACAACATCAAAATGCCTTGAATCAAGTGTAAACCACCCATAATAAGATTAAAACGTCTTAATTTGGCTAATTTTTCAAGTTCCATTTATAAATCCTCCTAAATATTGTTTGAACTTCCAACTTTATTATATCAAGTTTTTATAGTTACGGGTCTAATTTGCTCACAAACTGATTTTATAAAGAAAGGTGGATAGCAATTGCATGAATGAAAAGCGTATTAAGTTACTAAAAAAAGGGACTAACAATCCGAATGCTCGTTATGTTGTCTATTGGATGCAACAAAGTCAACGGATTGAATACAATCATGCATTATCGCATGCAATTATGATAGCTAATCAAAACCAATTGCCCTTATTGGTTATTTTTGCTTTGACACCGAATTACCCCGATGCCAACGCTCGTCATTATACGTTCATGTTAGAAGGCATTCAATCTTTATTGCCTCAATTCGCAAAAAAGGGTATTTCATTTGTATTCAAAATCGGGAAGATACCGGATGTCATTTTTCCGTTTTTAGAGAACACGCACACGTTAATCGTTGATGTCGGTTATCTCCGTCATCAACGCGAGTGGCGAAAAGATATAATGACGTACTGTGAAAAAATGGCTTTACCACTGACTATCACATCGGTAGAATCTGACTTGATTGTCCCTGTTTCAATGGCATCACAAAAAGCCGAATATGGAGCCTATACTCTTCGTAGTAAATTGCACCAAACGTATTCGGAATTCCGTGACCATCCAATATTGGATGAACTTGTCAATCAATCATCGATTGATATTGAAAGCGATCATGATTTGATGGATATTTCATCATTAGTCAAAACCCTACCCATTAATCACTTGATAGTGCCTTCTAAATACTACCATGGGGGCTATGATAATGCTAAAAAGGCGTTAATCGTATTTTTTGATACAAATATCAATTCGTATCCAAAAAGCAACGACCCATCGCTCAATAACACATCCAAATTATCGATGTATCTCCATTTTGGGCAGATTAGTTCGCTGGAAATACTGGACCATTTAATTGAAGCCTATCACCAAAAGAACGTAACGCAAGAAGCCTATTTAGCTTTTTTCGAACAATTGCTTGTACGTCGTGAATTAGCGTTTAATTATGTTACCTATCAGGAAGGCTATTATCAGTTTAAAACCATGACTGAACCGTGGGCTTATGAGACAATGAATCAACATGAATCCGATATTCGTCCCATACAATACACAGATGAGGAACTGATAAACGCCAAAACGCATGACCGGTATTTTAATGCAGCGATGGACGAAATGACCATTACGGGATACATGCATAATTACATGCGAATGTATTGGGCTAAAAAAATCATAGAGTGGTCATCGTCGTATCAAGAAGCCTATGAACGGATTCTCAGAATCAATAACGCCTATTTTATTGATGGAAGAGATCCGAATTCTTACGCAGGGATAGCTTGGTGTTTTGGAAAACACGACCGAGCTTGGACGGAACGATTAATTTTTGGGAAGCTACGATACATGAATGCGAATGGATTAATCCGCAAATTTGATATTGAAGAGTATGTTCAACGCATCAATCTTATAAAAGAAAGCGAGCGAGACCATGAATAACGAAACGAACTTAATTTCCATATCGAAAAAAAGTTTTATCACCGTTTTACTCATTTTGTTAGGATTGATGATTGCTGCAGGGATTTTAACTTATCTAATTCCAAAAGGCGAGTATCAGCGACAAGACGGACTTATCTTAGAAGGGACGTATCAAACCCTACAAGAAACCGGGGGGTTCCCCGTATGGAGATGGTTGACTTCTCCGTTTGAGGTGTTAGCCTCCGATGATGGATTGACCATCATCGTCATATCCGTTTTTTTGTTGGTCCTTGGCGGGACGTTTACGTTAATGGATCAAACGGGTGGTATCAAGGTTATCTTAAGTCGACTCATCAAGCGATACCAATCCAGAAAGTATGCGTTATTAAGAATTGTTGTTTTGGCATTCATGATATTTGGTGCGTTTTTTGGAATTTTTGAAGAATCGATTGCTCTCGTTCCGATGATGGTGCTTTTATCGCTTTCATTAGGCTGGGATACGATGGTTGGATTGGGTATGACAATGTTAGCGGCTGGGTTTGGATTTGCAAGTGCAATCACCAATCCCTTTTCCGTTGGGATTGCATCGGAAATGGCACAAACCAATATCTTAAGTGGTGTCGGCTATCGAATCATTGTGTTTTTGATTTTGTACGGAGTACTATCAACCTTTTTAGTTTGGTATGCCAAACGCATTGATAAAAATCCACAATCCAGTATTACTTACGATGAAGATCGTCAGAAGAATCGTCATTTTAAGGCAATGGAGTCGTTGACGCCTGAAAAAGAAAAAACGATTTTTAACGCATATACCATCATGTTTATAATCTTCTTAAGCTCCATCGTACTGATTAGTGTTTTGGATTTATTTCAAATCGTATCGATTCCCACCATTCCAGTCATGGCTGTGGTATTTTTAGTAGGAGGATTTATTGCCGGATTTCGCGTTAATGGCAATTTGAAGGCGATTGCTAAAATCTATGCGAAGGGAATGCTATCGGTTGCACCTGCGATATTGTTAATTATGATGGCTGCTAGCGTGAAGTATATCATTGTATCCGGAAATGTGATGGATACAATCTTATTTTATTTGTCGAACGTGTTAACGGACCAAACGCCCATTATCGGAATTTTGCTCATATATGCTTTGGTTCTCATTACGGATTTTTTCATCAGTTCAGCTTCAGCTAAAGCGTATTTGGTTATCCCTTTGCTAATCCCGTTGGCTTCTTTGGTCGGGTATAGTAAAGAATTGATGATTTTGGCGTTTATATTTGGTGATGGGTATACCAATGTCATTTTCCCCACCAGCGCCGTGATGCTCGTAGGGCTGTCAATCAGCGGTGTTTCGTACACCAAGTGGTTCAAGTTTAGTGGGTTATTGCAACTCGGTGTATTGGTATTGACGGCCGTTTTGCTCGTGCTAGCTTATTGGATGGGGTATTAAGATGAGTTCAAAACCAGTTGTAAAAGTAGTGTGTGCTGTGATTCACCAAGAACGAATGGTCTTGGCGTGTCAACGAGGGCCGCATCGACCCTTAGCGAATTTATGGGAATTTCCGGGCGGTAAAATTGAATCGGAAGAAACCGAGGAAATCGCTCTGATTAGAGAAATTAAAGAAGAACTCCACTGTGATTTAAACGTCGAATCTTACCTGATGACTGTAAAGCATGAATACGATGATTTTATCATGTTGCTGAGCGCATATTTATGCACAATAGGAGACCAAAAGCCTATGATATCGGTTCATCGTGAATGTCGATGGGTCGACGTAATGGAGTTAAACCTGCTTGATTTTGCTCAAGGAGACATTCCGGTTGTTTCGTATTTAGAGACACTTTTGAATAAATGATACGCGATGGCTGTTTACTTACAGCCATCGTTTTGATACAATGGAATCGTGAAAAAAGGAGTGATAACGTTGAAACGATTTTATTTGAAACAAAAAATTTTTGCGATAACGGATCGATACAAAGTATTTGATGAAAACCAGATTGTTCACTATCATATTGATAGTAAACTATTTTCAATTCATCACAAAATGGATTTCTATCTGACAAGCGATAGTACGCTTTTGTATCAACTTAAGCGACAGGTTTTGACGTTACTTCCGAAGTATTACATTATGGATGCTTCTGGAGATGAGATTGCGGTTATTCATAAACGTTTATCGTTTCTGTCTCACCGGCTAGACATCACTTCTAAACTTGGAAACTTTACGATGGTGGGCGACTTTTTGGCGCACGATTTCGCCGTCGAATTAAACGGACAAACCGTTTTGGATTTTCATAAAAAATGGATTTCGTGGGGAGATTCCTATGAGGTAACCATTTACGACGAATCGCTGACAGAGTTTTTATTGGCATTGGTTATTCTTATTGATGACTGTTTGCACGATGAAAACCGAAGACGCTAATAACGAAGTAACCAGTAAAACAATCTTAATCACTGGAGCGACTTCCGGAATTGGAAAAGAGGTCGCAAAACGTTTACTATCGAAAGGACACCATATATTGGTTGTTGGTAGTTCTCCTGATAAGATCAATCGGCTCGTCAATGAGCTGGTATCAATTAATTCATACGGAAAAAGCCAAGGATTTTATGCGGATTTGTCAAGACAATCGGAAGTAAATCGACTCTCGTTGGAAGTTGATGAGTATCTTAATCGGACGGGCAACGGATCGTTGGATGTTTTGATTAATAATGCTGGAGCCGTTCGAAATCGGTATTGTATGACAGAAGATAAAATTGAGTACCAATGGGCCGTCAATCAGATGGCTGGGTTCTTATTATCTGTGAATCTTCTAAAGAATCTGCGAAATGGTATCATTCTGTTTACCGGTTCGTATTCACACCAAAAAGCCTTTATCCATTGGCAAAACATCGGATTCAAACATCGATATTTCATTTATTCGGTCTATCGTCAGTCCAAACTCGCCAATGTTATGACGGCCAAAGCATTTAATGAAAAGTTATTACCACTCTCGATTCATTCGTATGTTGTAGATCCGGGATTGGTCAATACCGACATTGCGAACAAACACACCTCGAAACTCGTTCAATGGGTGTGGTCGAACCGTCGAAAAAGAGGAACGGATCCAAGCGTTCCCGCTCTAACCTATGAAATGCTGATAGAACAACATCCAAAAGACGGGTTGGTATTTAAAAACAAACAACCGATTTCTTATAATCGTCGTGCTGATCAACCCAAACAATATCAAAGACTATGCCAAATATGCGAGCAATTATGTCATCGTAACATCGATACCATCTTACAACAACTAATAGACTAAAGGAGACAAGTTATGGACATTATTACCAAACGATTACGATTAAAACCCATTGATATGACGTATGTAAACGAAGTATTCGATTATTTTTCGGCTGAAGTATGTACGTATATGGGACCACAACCGGCTACCACAATCAATGAAACAATGACATTTATCGCTTCTAGTATGGAAAACTATCAACGCCATCAAGAAGTCGTCTATGTGATTTTGAAACAAGAGACTTCAGAATTTTTAGGTTGTTTGGGCGTCCATAATTTGCCGACGAAAACACCGGAACTTGGGATATGGCTCAAATTGAGCGCTCAAGGAATGGGTTACGGACAAGAAAGCATCATCGCTGTCATGGATGATGTTAAGCAACGTCATCCAATTGACTACTTTATTTATCCTGTTGATCGTCGCAATTTGCCCTCTCGACGAATCCCTGAAAAATTGGGTGGTTTGATTTTTGGCCGCAAAGATACGATTAATTCGGCGGGAAAACGATTGGAATTGCTCGAGTATCATATTGGCCATTCGGTCACAGCCTCTAACCACGACAATCGACCCATTATCGTTTTTGATGGTGATTCCATTACCGATGCGTCACGTGATCGTGACCATTTGGAATCATTGGGCAACGGTCATGCCAAACGCATGGAAACATTCTTCCCGGATGCGCGAATCTTTAACTTAGGAATCAGTGGTCACCGGTCTGCCGATTTATTAAACCGGTGGAATCAAACCTTGGCTCTCAATCCAAACATCATCGTGCTTTTGGTTGGCATAAACGATATTTGGCACTATTATCGCTTTCAAACGCCCCTCAAACGCAACGAATATTATAACAATGTGAAACGGATTATCTTAAAAACAAAAAAAGAAGCGCCGAACACCACGTTGATTTTGCTCGAGCCATTTGCTTTTCCAATCGGTGAATTTGATCCTAATTGGACTCATGACTTGGAAAAAGAACAAGCAACCATCAAGAAACTAGCCGAAAATTATCAATGCCCCTTTGTGCCAACGCAATCCGCTCTATTTTGTATGGCTCAATCCTATCCCATGGATAAGATTTTACCAGACGGAGTTCACCCGTCGGAATTTGGCTATCAGGTATTGAGCGAAATCATTTTTTCTGAGGTCAGTCAAGCCGTTCGTCGCCATTATCAAGAATAAAAACTAATTCGATTTCGACATGAAATCGAATTTTTTCTTCCAAGCCGTTTCATTTTATATTCTATCTGCGATTTGATATAATAAATGACAGATAATTATTCAGTATTCCTGTATTATTTTTCAAACAATCACAGAATCCATATAATTATTTTGTATACTATTCCTATGTTTTTAAGTTAGAAGAAGGTGTTATTCATGTTACAGTTAAAAGAAGTAAGAAAAGCGTATCAAGTCGGAGATTTTCGACAAGTTGCGTTGAATGGAATATCGGTTAGCTTTCGTCAAAATGAATTCGTTGCGATTGTGGGGCCTTCTGGATCTGGAAAAACAACGACGTTGAATATTATTGGCGGACTGGATCGGTATGATTCCGGTGATATCATCATCAAAGGAAAATCCACAAAGGATTTTCGTGATCCCGATTGGGATGCTTATCGAAATAATTCCATCGGTTTTGTTTTTCAAAATTATAATTTAATCGGTCATATATCCGTATTGGATAACGTTGAGATGGGAATGACGTTATCAGGTCTTCCTGCTTCACAACGTAAGCAACGAGCCATTGAAGTATTGGAACGTGTTGGCTTAAAGGATCATATGCACAAGCGTCCCAACCAACTATCCGGCGGTCAGATGCAACGCGTTGCCATTGCCAGAGCGTTGTCGAACAATCCAGAAATAATCATGGCCGATGAGCCAACCGGCGCATTGGATTCGGTAACGAGCATTCAAATCATGGATTTGATTAAAGAGATAGCGAAAGACAAACTGGTCATCTTAGTCACTCACAATTTGGCGATTGCGGAACAATACGCCAATCGAATCATTAAAATGAGTGATGGAAACATCATCGAAGATACCAACCCTTACCAAGAAGAAATCGATAATTCACTTTCTTACAAACTTAAAAAAACATCCATGAGCTTCAAACAAGCCTTAAGTTTATCGTTTAATAATCTTAAAACCAAATTGGGTCGTGCACTCATCACAGCCTTTGCAGGGTCCATAGGCATCATCGGAGTCGGATTGGTGTTATCACTATCAAATGGGCTCAATCAGGAAATCAGTGCTCTAGAAACCGGTACGCTTTCGGATTATCCACTCACCATCAGCGAATCGCCGATGTTCATGCAAATGCGACCAGGACAACGTCCGGGAATGAGTGACGATACGGAAGGTCAATTTCCTTCGGGTACTTCGCTCTTAATCACCGATACTTCTCAAAATACATTTCTCCATTACAATCAATTGACAGATGATTACATAACTTTTGTTCAAGGGTTAGATTCTACCCTCTACAATGACATGACGTTTCAAACGAGTTTAGCGATGAATTTACTGAGAGAAACATCACCTAACAGCGTCTCGACCATCAAAACGTCCGACATTGGTTGGGAAGAGTTACCGAATAATACCGAGTTTATCAATGCTAATTATGATATCTTACAAGGAACGTATCCTGATAATGCCAATGAATTATTATTGGTAGTGGACAGTTATAATACCATAGAAGTTGATTTTCTATCTGCGATTGGTTTATCTCAATCTGAAGGTTCACTCGACTTCTCCGATTTAATCGGACTTGATTTTAAAATCGCAATGAACGATACGTATTATACGTATTCATCCATTAGTGGACTTTATTCTGTTTCCACCGACTTGGAAAGTGTGTATTCGGACGCTTCGTCCATTACGGTAGAAATCTCCGGTATTGCTCGCGTTAAAGAAGACGCCAACGGAACCATTCTTTCAGAGGGAATCAAGTATCATCCTTCATTGGAGGATAGCTTGATGAGTAATGCCAGTGCCTCTCAAATCGCTCTTGCACAATCAGCTTCGTCTACATCGGTGCTCTCGGGATTACCTTTGACCGATGCAATGAAAACGTCAGAATTAAGACGCTTAGGTGCCTTAGCAACCCCCTCAGCCATTCAAATTTATCCCGTTGATTTCGATACTAAAACCGAGATCAAGACTTATCTTGATACGTATAACGAAGGTTTGTCAGAGGATGACAGTATTCTCTACTTGGATTTAGCGGAAACCATTACCGATACGGTTGGGACGTTAATCGATACCATCACGTATGTTTTAGTAGCCTTCTCGGCAATTTCACTCATTGTTTCATCCATCATGATTGGCATCATTACGTATATCTCCGTACTAGAACGGACCAAAGAAATTGGTATCTTAAGAGCTTTGGGTGCTCGTAAAAAAGACATCAGTCGTGTCTTCAATGCAGAAACGTTACTCATTGGATTTACAGCAGGTGTTATGGGCGTAGCCATTGCTTGGGGGTTAACATTCCCCATCAATGCCATCATTAATAACCTCGTTCCTGAAATGGCAAACATTGCTCGCTTCTCGAGTTTCGCTATGATATCCTTGATTGCCATCAGCATGGTATTGACATTATTCTCCGGCTTGGTACCGTCAAGAATCGCCGCTAAGAAAGATCCAGTCGAAGCATTAAGAACCGAATAAGATGATCTTCGGATCATCTTTTTTTATGCATTTCATATCGACATAATTGAGTGATATGCTATACTGAAATCAAGGTGATAATCATGATCAAAGACGATTTTCTTAACGAAAATATTTCATCGAATAGTCTTCTTTACAATCAGATAGTTGAGATTCTGAAAGATGAAATTAAGTTTCCGCATCGGATCGTTTCACGAAAAAATAGAACATATTTTTATAATGATAGCAATCGGGCCAAGCCAATACTTCTATTTAAAAGCCGTCGTCTATTGGTAAAAATAACACTTCATCGAAGTGCTGTCATATTAGAATTTAATCACCGTATACTAACACTGGATACCACGAAATACAGTTCCATGATCGAGATGACACTATCCGATTATTCCATACGTAGAATGAGAGATAAAAGAAAAGTATACATGGATTGTGGCATTAATAAATCAATCCTAAACGAACTCAAGGATTTAGTAAACACCATTCGTATTATCGATAAAAAAGACGGTCAATCAAAAAAAGTGAATCACCGTATGAACTCACTTAAATCAGAGCGAGTCATGTCGATAAAAAAGGAATATGAATCAGAAATTTGTCCAACCTTCTCAAAACCAAGATAAGACTCATCAGACAGGGTAGATTACTAGTTTAAGCTCAAGTGTCGGTAGAAATTTTTTCTAATGAAGAGTATACATTAGATAAGTACCTCGACTTCATATATGATTGAAATAACTTAAATATTGCTTTAGTACATCACATATAATAGTTTAGAAAATGGCTGTAAATAGAGATTTATCGGACATTATGAATCAATACAAAAAAGTCCACTACTATGAGAAATTATCGTGATTCTTCAGTTGAGATAAGAATAATGGAATAGATGCACTCTCAAATCTGGATAGTTTTGATATAATACGACAAAATATGCCAAAATATCGCATCAAAACACGCATTTTTAGGATAAAAACAAAAAAATTTCTAATAAGCATTGATGGCTAAAATTAGATCTAAAAACCATTTTTGTGAGAGCTAATCGATGGATTTTTAATCTAGTGTATAGGGATAATTGTATTAGATACATTTGATTTTATGATGTCATTCACACTTTGTATTTTCCCTAAATTATTGTAGAATATGAGCATAATGCCTAAAAATAGCCAACAAAGTTATATGACAAAAAAATTTTAAATGCACTATTTACCTTATTTTCAGGTGTTATGAGTGATGTATATTTCAGTTTAAGCAACTTTATTGACATATGTTATAATTTATTCTATAATTTGTTTGTCATTAGTTATGAATTGTTTCTTTTCTTTTGGTTTTATTGATACTTTGATATTTATGTTAGCTTATGATTTGTATTTCCTTTTTATACTATTTATAGTTATCTTTCTTTCATATTTTCGTTATTGTATTTCTTTTTTCATAGCGTTATGTCAATTATATCAAAAATGAACATTCTTAATTTTGGTTACATAAAATCCCTTTAATTCGACATGCTTTTGAGGGATATATAAAATATAGGAGGAGTTATTATGGAACAAGAAACGTATTACAAAATGCCACTAATTGGTGAGGCCGCTCCCAGTTTTACCGCTGTCACGACTCAAGGAATTATCAACTTCCCGGAAGATTACAAAGGGAAATGGGTCATCCTATTTTCTCATCCCGCAGACTTCACACCCGTCTGCACAACGGAGTTTATGACCTTCGCTACCATGGCCAATGAATTCAAACAATTGAATACGGAGTTAATCGGTTTATCGGTCGACTCACTTTACGCTCACATCGCGTGGTTACGTAAAATTCAAGAACTTGAATGGAATGGCATGAAAAATGTAGAGGTTCGCTTCCCGCTTATTGAAGACATCAAAATGGAAGTTGCCAATAAGTTTGGAATGATCCAACCCGGTCAATCTAACACCCAAGCTGTTCGTGCTGTCTTCGTTATTGATCCGGAAGGAAAAATCCGAACGATTCTTTATTACCCATTATCATTAGGTCGTAACTTTGATGAAATTAAACGAATCATTCTTGCTTTACAAAAAGCAGACAAAGACAAAGTTGCAATGCCTGCGAACTGGCGTCCGGGTGATGACGTCATCATTCCTACTGCCGGATCATGCGGTACCGCTAAAGAACGGATGGAAACAAAGAGCGATGACCAATATTGCTTAGATTGGTTCATGTGTTTCAAACGCGAGAAAAAATAACAATTCATAAAGACGCTATGGGATTTAGTTTCCCAGCGTCTTTTTTTTGAGCAAACCCTAACCCCTCGTATACGCATTATGATATAGTAATAGTAGGAGAATGATACCATGGAATTTTTGAAATATTATCTGATTGCTTTTGTTGTTTTTCTTGTTATTGATTTAATTTGGCTTGGATTGATTGCGAAGAATCTTTATTCAAACTATTTGGGATCGTTGATGGCCCCAAGAGTCAATTGGGTCGCAGCCATTCTTTTTTATCTATTATTTATCGTTGGGCTGGTATTCTTCGTTATCACCCCTGCCGTTGACAAACAATCTTGGAGCTATGCCCTATTAGTTGGCATGTTGTTTGGACTTATTACTTATGCGACGTATGATTTAACCAATTTGGCGACACTAAAAGGTTGGCCATTGACCATAACCATCATTGACTTGGCTTGGGGATCAACGTTAGGAGGATTAGTTTCGCTTATTACCTATTGGATGGTGAAATAAACTATGGAACTGACATTTGTTAATGGATTTGATTTGTACAAAGCGATCATTGTTGGTGCTAAACGGATCATTCAAGATCGCAATGAATTGAATAAAATCAACGTGTTTCCTGTACCGGACGGTGATACCGGATCGAACATGGCATTTTTGATGCAAACCATCATCAATGAAGCCAAGCCCGATGAAAGTGTTTCGCTGACGATGGAATCGATAGCGAACGCTTCGCTATCGGGTTCAAGAGGCAATTCGGGATTGATCTTTTCAGAATTTCTATACGGTGTTCACGAACATTTCAAAGGGAAACTGACGGCTTCAATCCAAGATTTTAAGAATGCATTCAAGCACGCTGCTCAAAAGGCGTATCAAGCGATTCTGAATCCGGTTGAAGGAACCATTTTGACGGTCTTTAGAAAAGTCAGCGAAGTCGATTTGTCGTATTCTTCCATTAAGGACTTTTTTGGGTCGGTTCTTCATATTGCCAAGAAAGCCGTCGTTGAAACAGCGACCGAACTTCCTGTTTTGAAATCGTCGGGCGTCGTTGATGCAGGAGCGAAAGGGTTCTCTGACTTTTTAGAAGGTATGCACCATTATTTTGCGACCGGTGAATTTGACTTTTCTGAACCCATTGAAGTTGAATCGACCGTAGAAGACATTCATGTGGATTCGTGTGAAGAACGTTACTGTACGGAAGCATTGATAACCAATATGAAAAAAACATCTGAAGAATTAAAGATGATTTTTGCTCAACACGGATCTTCACTCATTATTTCAAATCGTTCCGATAAGACAAGAATTCACATTCATACGAATCATCCGGATGAATTCTTTTATACATTGTCACAACATTGTGATATCTTAGAACAAAAAGTTGACGACATGGTTAGACAATTAGATGCAGTCAGAAAACCCCATCCTCCCATTGCAATCGTGACGGATTCCATCGCTGATTTACCGCAATCGCTCATTGATCACTATCAAATCCATCAAATGCCATTAGGATTGTTGGTTGATGGCGCTCCTTATTTAGATAAGGTAACCATTTCTGCAAATACCTTTTATAAATTATTGAAATCCGCAGACTCATTTTCATCTTCTCAACCCAGTCAGAAACAAATCGAGCGGCATCTTGATTTCTTGCTAGATCATTACGAACATGTAATTTTCATTACCGTCTCCTCACAAATGAGTGGGACATACAATGCGCTTGTACAATACGCAAAAGACCATCCACGAGTATCGGTATTTGATTCGAAACTTAATTCGGGTGCAGAAGGATTGGTGGTCTTACAAGCTGCTAAACTCGTTGAAGAAAACAAATCGGTCACGGAAATTGTAAATGAACTGAACGAGTTTGCTAAGAAAACAAAAATCTATGTAAGTGTCAAAACCTTGAAATACATGGTCAAACAAGGACGTGTTTCCAAATTAGTCGGATTTGCAGCGAAATTAATGAATTTGAAACCGGTAGTGGGCATCGACGAAAACGGTAAAGGCGAAATCACCCGTAAAGCGATGAGTTTGCGTGGTAATATTCGTCAAATCGTCAAATTAATCAAACAAGGAACCATCTCACAGTATGCAATTGTCCATTCTCAAGCCGATACACGTGCAGCCGATCTCACAAAAAAGATAAAGGCAATAACCGGAATGGATCCGCTATATACCATGTCCATTTCACCCATCGTGGCGATGAATGCGGGATTAGGTGCAGTCGCCGTTGCGGTTACGTATGAAAAGGAAGGGATGATTTAATGGGTTGGTATCTTTTAGGAGCGTTTTCCTCCGTCGTCGTTTTCTTTACCGTAATTTTTATTATCGCTCAAAAACTCAATAACAATTCTATCGTCGATATGGGATGGGGATTGGGTTTTATAGTCATAACTATATTTGGATTGATTTATACGCCTAGTCCATCGCTATCTACTTATGCTGTATCGGCAATGGTCTTAGTATGGGGACTCAGGTTGTTCTTTTACATCAGTATTCGAAATTGGAAGAAACCTGAAGACTTCCGTTACGTTGACATGAGAAAAAAATGGGGAAATCATCCTCGCATAAATGCCTTTTTTAAAGTCTTCATGATCCAAGCGGTTATCATGATGATTGTTGCTGCACCCATACATGCGGCGTTTATACTTAATGAATCGATATCGTGGATATGGACGGTTAGCGCAGTCGTATTGTTTTTGATTGGGTTTTATTTTGAATCTGTTGGTGACGCCCAATTGCGTCGATTCATTCAAAATCCGAATAACAAAGGAAAAGTCATGCAATCCGGTCTTTGGAAGTATACCCGTCATCCGAATTACTTTGGCGAAACCGTCATGTGGTGGGCAATCTTTCTAGCTGTCTTGGGAATGAAATGGGGATTTGTAGCAATCATTGGTCCTGCCTTTATTACTTATTTGTTATTATTTGTTTCCGGCGTTCCGCTTCTTGAAAAGAAATACATGAAGAAGCCGGAGTTTGTTGAATACGCAAAACGAACATCCATTTTCTTTCCGTGGTTTCCTAAAAAGAGTGGTGAATAAAAATGGTCGTGTACATTGACCCTAAGTTTATTGCTCAATCTGAGATGAATGAATTAATCCATCGCCACCCCGAAATCACCTTTGTCAATGATGACCAGAATCCAAAGATTGAAGTACTTATGATTCCTTGGCCCAAATACATTACCAAAGAACGTCTTGACCGACTGCCTAACGTAAAGTGGATTCAATTGTTGTCGGCTGGTTATGATGGCACCAACTTTGATTTGATTCATGAAAAAAAACTCATTTTTACCAATGCAAAGGACATCTATCACATCAGTATGGCAGAAGACGTTTTGGCTAAAATATTCTTTTTGAATCGAAATTATGGTCATTATTACGATAATATGAAACAAGGTATTTGGCATCCAATCCGTAGAGAACCCGAATTGTATGAATCAACGGTTGGGATTTTAGGAACGGGATCCATTGGACAAACCATTGCTTCGCGATTAAAAGCATTCAACACCCACAACATAGGGTATCGTCAAACCAAAGAAAGTGTTCCCTTTTTTGATGAAATCGTTTCTGACGAAGAAGGTCTGATTCATCTTTTAAAACAAAGCGATTATGTTATCATTACATTACCGTTATCAGAGAAAACCAAGCACTTGATTGATAAGGAGAAACTTTCCTATCTTAAAAAGAATGCCGTTCTCATCAATGTCGCTCGAGGCGACATCATTGATCAAGAGGCACTCGTCGAATGTTTGAAAAAAGGGTCAATTAGAGGTGCGGGTTTGGATGTCACAACGCCTGAACCGTTACCACCGAATCATGAACTATGGGCCTTACCGAACGTACTCATTACCCCTCATAATTCCTCATCAAGTCCCAAACTGCTAAGCCGATTAGTGGAACTGATGGATGATAACTTAACACGATATAAGATGAATCAACCCCTTAAGTTTATCGTAAAAGAATAAAGAAATCCGCAAGCCTTAATAAGCTTGCGGATATTTTATTTAATCGATTTTTAGTCGTTCGACTAAGTTAGATAGTTCTTGTTTTATTTCGTAAGGTAATTTCGGTTCATACCGTTTAAGATATTCTTCAATCGATTGACATTCTTTCAGCCATTCTTCGCGATTTACCGATAATAATTGATCGATTGATTCAGGACTAATAGACAGGTCTGATAGATCAAGATCCGTTGTGTTTGGCATCCAACCTATGGGTGTTTTATGGGCGTTATTTGAACCATCAGTCCGTTCAAATATCCACTTCAAAACACGTGAATTTTCACCAAAACCCGGCCACAAATATCGATTATTCTGATCTTTTCGGAACCAATTGACATAGAATATTTTGGGCAATAAAGAAGGCTTAGTCATTTTTCCGATGTCGAGCCAGTGTTTTAAGTAATCGCCTGCATGATATCCGATAAACGGTAGCATGGCAAAGGGATCTCTTCGTACCTGTCCAATTTGATTGGAAATGGTTGCGGCTGTTATCTCAGAACCCATGATGGTTCCCATAAAAATACCGTGTTGCCATGAGAAACTTTCATGGATCAGTGGAACCGTATTCGGTCGACGACCGCCAATCAATATCGCACTGATGGGAACGCCATCGCTCTTTTCCCATTCATCGGCGATGACGGGACATTGTGCGGCCGACACGGTGAAGCGCGCATTGGGATGTGCAGCTGGCTTGGTTGCGGTTGCTTTGTACCAATCGTTGCCTTGCCAATCAATCAAGTGATCCGGTGCATCATACCCGATGCCTTCCCACCAAACGTCACCGTCATCGGTCAACGCAACGTTCGTGAAAATGGTGTTTTTCTCAATTGATTTCATGGCATTGTAATTGGTTTGATACGATGTACCGGGTGCAACTCCAAAGAATCCGTTCTCTGGATTGACCGCATACAAACGACCATCATGACCAAATTTCATCCAGGCGATATCATCGCCGACGGTTTCCACTTTCCAATTGGGAATGGTTGGCAATAACATCGCTAAATTGGTTTTTCCACAAGCACTTGGGAAAGCACCGGCAATGTATTTAACCTTACCTTCTGGATTTGTTATTTTTAAGATGAGCATGTGTTCGGCCAGCCATCCCTCATCGCGAGCGATGACGGACGCAATGCGAAGTGCAAAGCATTTTTTACCTAAAAGTGCATTTCCACCATACCCGGATCCATAGGACCAAATTAAACGTTCGTCGGTAAAATGAGAGATGTATTTTTGTTCAATCGGAGCACAGGGCCAAGTCAAATCCGTCTGATTGGATTCTAGAGGATAGCCGACGCTATGAAGACACGGTACAAATTCGCCTTCTGAACCAAGTACGTCCAAGACGCTTTGTCCCGTTCTCGTCATAATGTGCATGTTGACAGCGACATACGGTGAATCGGTAATGTTAATCCCGATTTTTGAAAAAGGTGATCCGACCGGTCCCATTGAAAATGGGATGACGTACATGGTTCTACCATGCATCGATCCTTGGTATAATGCCCTCATCGTTTTCTTGAGTTCGACGGGATCAATCCAGTTGTTCGTTGGACCTGAATCACTTTGAAGATTAGAAGAAATAAAGGTTCGGTTTTCTACCCTCGCAACATCCGAAGGATCGCTTCGAAACAACAAGCAATTAGGTCGTTTTGATTCATTAAGTCTAATCGCTGATCCTGCTTGTAACATCGAATCGATAATGCGTTGGTTCATTGCCTCTGAGCCGTCAATCCATAGAACATCGCGCGGCTCGCATAAGTGGGTTATTTCCTTAACCCATGAAAGTACCCCTTGATGATTAGTCATGAATGATTACCTCTTTTCTATTTATTATCATAGCACACTGTTATCATCATGGCTTGATGATTTCAAACTCTCCTCAATGAAAAGTTTTCATTATCACATCAAAAAGATTTTTTCTCTTTTTGACCAATAATGTGCGATAATAACGGTGTATAAGAAAGGATTGATATCATGAAATCAAACTACACAATCCCCCCCTATAAAATTAAAATGGTGGAGCCAATTCGACTCATATCAAAAGAAGATCGTATTCAACGCTTAAAAGAAGCGGGATACAATCCCTTTAAGCTTAGAAGCGAAGATGTTTTCATCGACTTGTTGACTGACTCCGGCACGGGCGCAATGAGCCATTTTCAATGGGCAGCGTTAATGCAAGGCGATGAATCCTATGCTGGATCAACTAGTTTTTATAAATTAGAATCGGTCGTCAAAGATATTACGGGATACAAATACGTCATGCCGGCACACCAAGGAAGAGGTGCCGAACAAGTCGTCATCCCATTATTACTGAAACGTCCAAATATGATTTTTTTATCCAATACCCATTTCGATACCACCCGCGCCCATGTTGAGATCGCCGGTGGCATCGCTTTAGACGTCGCATGTAAAGAATCGACGGAAACTTTGGCAGATTATCCGTTTAAAGGAAATTTTGATCTTGAACGTCTTGAAGAACTAATTCTTCATCATCGTAAAGAAAATATCGCAGGAATCATCATCACCGTTACCAACAACTCTGTTGGCGGACAACCCGTATCGATGGATAACATCAAAAAAGTTCATCAGATTGCCAAAAGATACGATGTTAAAATCATCATCGATGGTGCTCGTTACGCTGAAAATTCCTATTTCATCAAACAAAGAGAAGCAGGTTACGAAAACCATACCCTTCAAGCCATTGCTCGTGAACTCTTTTCCTATGGCGATGTTTTCTTAATGAGTGCGAAAAAAGATGGTCTCGTTAACATTGGCGGTTTGATTGCCATCAAAGACGATGAAGAACTCTTTCGACAATCGCAAACACGAATCGTACCGATGGAAGGATTTCCAACGTACGGCGGATTAGCCGGAAGAGATATGGAAGCCTTAGCCGTTGGACTCAAAGAGGCATTGGATGAATCCTACCAAGCCTACCGAATCGATGAAATCCGCTTTTTGGGCGACCTTTTGGTTAAGGGCGGCGTTCCGATTCAATACCCAACCGGAGGACACGCTGTGTTCGTTGATTGTGGATTGATGTGTCCTCAAATTCCTTTTGATGAATTCCCGGCACAAGCAGTAACCAATGAACTGTATATTGAAGGCGGTGTTCGCGCCGTTGAAATCGGGTCATTATTACTGGGTAGAGACCCGCAAACTTATCAAAATCGCAAAGCCGATCAAGAGTTCATGCGTTTGACAATTCCACGTAGAACCTATACCTTCCAGCATTTGCAATATGTTGCGGAATGTTTGATAAACGTTTACCAACGACGAGACCAAATCAAAGGTTTGACGTTTGACTATGAATCCCCGATATTGCGCCATTTCACTTCAACGTTCAAACCTGTGAAATAGTCCAATTATCATTAATAAATACACGAATCGACAAATCCACTCATTTGTCGATTTTTTTTGAATTCATGTTCTTTGTTTTATCACATTAATCGTGATATAATACAAGAAAGTGGTGATACCTATGATTTATAAGAAAATCGAGAAAGCGAAACTTAAAGATATCTTGACGCCGCTTCAATACCACGTAACCCAAGAAAATGGGACCGAACCTCCATTTCGCAACGAATATTGGGATAATTCCGAACCCGGTTTATACGTTGATGTTGTTTCAGGAGAACCGCTATTTACATCGTTAGAGAAGTTTGACCATGGATGTGGATGGCCCAGTTTTACCATGCCAATCGGTGAAATCGTAACGAAAAAAGACTATAATTTTAATATGGTTCGCACAGAGGTCAGAAGTCTTATTGCTGATTCTCATCTCGGCCACGTATTTGAAGACGGCCCAAAAGAAAGAGGGGGTTTTCGTTTCTGCATCAATTCAGCCGCACTCCGTTTTATTCCTCTTGATGACTTGGAAAAGGAAGGTTATGGCGAATACGTACATTTATTTAAGGAGTAACGCATGCTAACAACTGTTTTGTCGATGCAACGACAACGTAAATATTGGATTTCTGGAATCATTTTTTTCATTGTCTTTGGCGTAATCTACTATTTACTAGATTACCTCAATGGCGGGTATGAAAAAATGACGGAAAATTATGGTATTTTCCTTGTCATTATCAATATCGTAATTAACGTCATCATGGCGACTCTCAGTGCTCTGATGATGAATTTTTCTACGGCGTTTCTATCGTTGTCGGGAAAAGAAGGAAAAGGAACTTTTTTCGGTAACATTGCCGTATTTTTCGGAATGCTGACCTATGGATGTACATCGTGTGTCGTCTCGTTTTTTGCGGCAATCGGCATCACGCTCTCCGTTGCCGTTCTGCCTTTAGCCGGACTACCGTATAAGCTCATTTCATTAGCCATTCTCATCCTTGGGTTTTTCTGGTTGATTTGGGAAATCAAAAAGGGCAAATGTAAAGTCAAGTCACAATAATCGAGGAAACTACCTCGATTATTTTTTTTCAATCCAGTCGCATCTTTACTTTTTATTCAGACAATGATATACTTTTTTTGATACTGACGAGTTTTGGAGGCTGCCTTAATGTTTAAAAAAATGCCACGTAAAATTATCTTTTTATTATCTTTTTTATCGCTTATTGTTGTATTCGGAGTAACGATGTTGATTGTCGAGTTGATTCCTGAACCGCTTCCGGTATTGACCGCAGTTGAAGATACCATTGAAACCAACGAAGATCAATCCGTAACCATCAAGGTTTTGGACAACGATATTGATGTTGATACAACAACCCTTACGATTGAAGATTATTCTGCGCCCTTACATGGACGATTAATAAAAATGACCAGCGGATTGCGTTACATTCCTAACGTCAACTATTACGGAGAAGATACATTTACGTATACAGTCAAAAATTCTTCTGGTGAAACGGCCGAAGGAACGGTAACCATAAACGTAAAATCAGTTAACGACGCTCCCAATGCCAACAACGATTTTTACACGACGACGATTAATACACCCTTTACGATTGACGTTTTATACAACGATACCGACATTGAAGCCGAGGATATCACCATTCAAAGCTTTTATGATTTGCCCAATCATGGAACGGCTACGATTGAAGATGGTTACATTCGCTACACACCCAACGAAGGATTTCTGGGCGTCGACGAATTTACGTATCGTATCAGCGATTCGTCCGGTGCGACGGATATCGCAACGGTTACCATTAGCGTCATTTCAAACTAAAAAAATAACACCTTCTCAAACTTGCGAGAAGGTGTTTTGTTTATACGTCAATACCTAAGAACAATTTGATTAACGTCCCGATTCCAAAGGATATGACCGCAACTCCGATACTGATGACTATCATCGAAAAGAAACGTTTTTTGAAGGGGATGCTTTTCGCAATGGAAATGTAGAAATTAAAGAAGAAAATAATGAAAACCACAATGCCCAGCATAATGCCCAATGATAAGAATGGATTATTGGGTATAACAAGGTACGGTGTCACCAAAAGAAAGACCGTAACGATATAGGCTACACCCGTATATAGCGCGGATTTTCCAGCATTGGGTAAATTATCCGCTTTTGAGCTTAAGTATTCCGACGAAGCCATCGAAAGTGAGGCCGCAATTCCGGTAATCAATCCGGATAAACTGATTAATTTAGGATCCGATAGCGCAAAGGATAACCCTGCCAAGGTTCCTGTCAATTCGACCAAAGCGTCGTTTAAACCTAGTACCATTGAACCAACGTAATTAAGACGTTCTTCATCGAGCATGTCGATTAACTCAATTTCGTGTTGGTCTTCTTCAATGGCGATGTGAGCTGCCTCATCAATGTAATCGGCAATGGTTTCGTAGAATCGCTTGGATTTGTCTTCACCCATTTCCATGATTTTTAGTGCGAAAGTATAACCAAAGAAGAAACAGATTATGCGGTAATAAAACACAATCAACCGGTATTGACGCTTGGATTCTCCTAAATAACGAGACCAAATGTCATAATGATTCTTTTCTTGTTGAGCAATTCTTAACAACAAGGATTTGTTTTGTTCGTTCTTCATTTTTTTAGCGATTGCTGAGTAAACGTAATAACCAATCAACTCATCTCTTTGCATCGCTTTCATTTGTTTTTTAATTTCAAGTGGATAGTCGTTCATACTGCCTCCATTATCCCGTAGGTTTTTATCGTATTCATTATATCACATAAAATAAATAATGATTTCTATCACGTTTTTTAATTGACTCTTTTCGTTTCTTTTTTCTCATTGCGTTCTATGAAACCGCTTTTTTTATGGTATAATCATTTAAGATTATAAGAAAGGAAGGGCATAGAGACGAAATAACTGGTTTTTTTACGTAACACCCCATAAATGATAAAAAAGGAGCTTAATACACATGGAAAAATGGAACATCATTATTTATTTCTTACTGATCGGATTTTTGTTATTTGTTGGTAAAGTATTAAAAACGAAATTTCCTTTCTTGAATCGAATTGTAATACCAACAGCACTGTTGGGTGGTATTATCGGTTTGCTCTTTTCAAGTGAAATCATACCCGGCTCATACAACATTGATGTAGAAGTCATGACTGCTATTGTTTATCACGCTTTGGCAATCGGTTTTATTGCCCTAGCTCTAAAAGATTCTGAACATCAAAACAAACGAAAACTCTGGTCTACCGGAATGGTCATAACCAGTACGTATGCATTGCAAGGATTTCTAGGCATTTTATTAGTATTTTTGTTCTTTTCCGATAAATTTATCGGTTCGGGCATATTGCTTGCGTTAGGCTTTGGTCAAGGACCGGGTCTTGCGACATCCTTTGGTGGAATGTGGAATACAGAACTCGGTGGTTTTGGAGTCGCTTTAGGCGCATCGTATGCTTTTTTAGGTTATCTTTGGGGCGGTATTGTCGGTGTGCTTGCAATCAATGTTATCGCTCGTAAACGTGGTTTAATCAAACCAAAACGTTACATCGAACAATCCGTTGAAAAAGCAACCATCGAAGTGGATACGGTCAAGGAAGTCAATGTAATGGATGGCTTGACCGTTCAATTAGTCGTCATCTTGATTATTTATGGTCTTGTCTGGCTGTTCTTGTTTTTAATGGAAAAGATTCTATTACCTTTAGGATCCATCGGCGGAACAATCTTTGGATTATTGGAAGGATTCAATTTCATCATTGGTATCGGTATTGCGGTATTGTATAAATGGATTCTCAGAAAATTGGCAAAAAAAGGACACAGAACCAATTTGCTAACGAACAACTATTTGTTGTCGAACATTTCTTCAACCGCTTTTAACTTCATGATCACCGGTGCTGTTTTGTCAATTACGCTTGATTTCTTAGTTGAGTTCGGCGTTTTATTGGCGGTTGTTTCCACGGTAGGGGGGCTATTGACCATTATTTATCTAGATTTTATTACACGACGAGTCTACCAAACCAATACAAAAGAATATTTTGTCGGACTTTACGGCATGTTGACAGGAACCGCATCAACGGGTATTGCATTACTAAAGGGTTTGGATCCACAACTTGAAACTCCCGTTGCTGAAGAACTCGTCTTAGGCTCTGGGACCGCCATTATGATGGCACTTCCTTTATTCGGTATTTTAATGTTGCCAAAGATAGGATATGGAACCACCAATCAATCACTTCTCGATTACATTGCCTTGTTTGGTTGCCTTGCTTTTGTTTTGGTCATGGTCATCATCCTTGTGGTTCGTTCAAAAAGACAACCACAATAAGGAAGTGAATTTATGCAAAATCAAATAACCGAGAAACAAAAATTGTTAAATGAAAAAGGTCGACTTGCCAATCCCGGCTTTGCATTTCATCCCTTATTTGAGTACTCGAGAAACGAAATAGCGGCCTCCGTTTGGCGAATCAAAGAATGGGATTATTATGCGACCCTCAACAACGATTATGGATTCTCATGCACCATCGCCGATTTGGGTTACAGTTATTTAGTGGGTGCTGTATTTCTGGATTTTAATCAAAAATCCTATCAAAAGAAAACAAAGATTGGATGGTTTTCGTTTGGCAAATTGAACATGCCGTCGACCTCTGAAAAGGGAGATGTTCATTATACCAAAGACGGTTATGATTTTCATTTCATCCGCAAGGACAATGAACGACTCATTGAATGCCGTATTGATGCATTCGATGGTAACAAACCGCTTTATGCTAAATTAGAAATTCGCGATATGAAGGATGAAACCATGGTTATTGCAACCCCATGGAATGAAAATCTCAAAGCATTCTATTACAATCAAAAGATTAACTGCATGCCAACCAATGGTCGAGTTTCCATTGGCGATAAAACCGTTCATTTCCAAGAAGACACCGCCTTCACGGTACTAGATTGGGGACGAGGTGTATGGACGTATAAAAATACCTGGTATTGGGGAAGCGCATCCGGTGTTGTCGATGGAAAACGATTTGGGTTTAACATCGGTTATGGGTTTGGAAACACCGCAAAAGCAACCGAAAATATGCTTTTTTACGATGGAAAAGCTCATAAACTTGACCAAGTAGAATTTCATATCGACCCAACAGACTATATGAAGCCATGGGTGTTTACATCGCCAGATCATCGATTTGAATTGACGATGGAACCCTTGATTGATCGTCAAGACACAACGAATTTTCTGATTATCAAAAATTTGGGTCATCAAGTCTTTGGACGATTCAAAGGTTACGTCGTTTTGGACGACGGAACCAAATTAATCATTGATCAACTAACGGGTTTTGCCGAACAGATAACAAATCATTATTAAAAGGAGAGTAAAACGATGAACGACAAAGAAATTTATTTAACCATGATGGACGAAAACAACCTAGACAACATTATTATGACCGATGACGACAACAACGAATATGAAATGGAACAATTAGGCATCATTCCCATGCACGGCGTCGTTTACGGAATCTTGGATTTGATCAAGATTAACGGAAAAGAAGTCACGGACGAAGAGTCCGGCTTGGTCATGTTCGAATTGGATTACGATGAAGAGGCCGATGAATACTACGTATCGACTGTTGAAGAAGACGATTTATTTAACGAAGTGATTGAAGCATTCAACGCACTTCCAGAAGCCGAATAACCACTTTTCGAGTTTTTCAATTCTGGAAAAACTAGTTTTTTAGTATAAGTCTTTTTTATTCATTGTATTTGTGGTATGATGAAGTCAATAATGAAACTTTCGATAAGGAGAATAGACCAATGAATATTTTTTATTGTAAACATTGTAAGCGGATTGTCTATACTTATTATGGTGGTGGAACCTTAACATGTTGCGGAGATGAAATGACTCTATTGGTTCCTAAAAAACAAGATCAAGGCAATGAGAAGCATTTGCCCGTTGTCGAAAAAATAGCGCCTGATCAAATCAAAGTTACCGTTGGCAGTGTATTGCACCCAATGGCTACAGAACACTGGATTCAGTGGATTTTTGTTGCTCAGGACAGTACCTATCAAATCAAAAAGTTTGAATCGACAGATACGCCTATCTGGACGTTCCCAATTATTCCGGATCAGCCCATAAAGGTATATGAATTCTGTAATCTTCATGGTTTGTGGCTAACCGAAATCGAATAATCTTTTAGGCATTTAAAAAGCCGGTTTTATATCCGGTTTTTTTGTTAAATTAGAACGGATAGAAGGTGTTATTGTGAATGTTATTGAAGCAATTAAATATCTGCTTTTAGGGCTGGTTCAGGGGGTTACCGAAGTATTACCCGTATCTTCGTCTGGACACGTTGAATTAGCCAAAGCACTCTTTAATCTAGATATTGATGAAGGCCTCTTATTTTTGATTCTTGTGAATACAGGCTCGTTAATCGCTGTTTTCATTGTATTTTTTAAGGACATCGTAAAATTGCTCGTGGAATTCTTTCAATTTCTTTTTGTTTCTGATAAGCGTGAGACGACAAGAACCAGCTTTGATACCGTATTAAAAATAGGGCTTGCTTCGATTCCAGCTGGAATTATTGGTATTATCTTCAGCGATGCCATTGAAGCAGTGTTAAAAGAATACAATGTTTTAGTATCCGGAGTAGGGTTATTATTTACGGGTACGTTGTTGTTACTAGCATCACAACGCAAGATAAAAAACGGATCAACACGAATAACGTATTTGGACGCAATTCTAATAGGCGCGGCTCAAGCCGTAGCCTTAGTTCCAGGAATCTCGCGTTCAGGATCGACGACTACCACTGCCTTAAAACGGGGAATTGGTATTGATTCTGCCGTAAAGTTCTCATTTTTCATGTATATACCCGTATCCATCGGTTCGTTGCTTTTGTCAGTAGTAGATGTTGCTCAAACGGGTGTTGAAATTCCGAATGCGAGTTACCTTTTCTATTATTTTTTAGCTTTTGTAGGTGCAATCGTCGCTTCTTGGATTGCTTTTAAAGTAATCTTTAATATCTTTAAATCGGGTCGATTAAGACTCTTTAGCGTTTACTGTTTTGCAGTCGGTTTTATCTCAATTGCATTATTCATCATTAAAAGTTAACATTTCTATGGTATGATTATAGTCACGACTATTAAATTGAAAGATAAACGCCACTAGGGCGATACGAAAGGAGGCAACCATGTCAATCCTTGAATTGATTAAGTATATTTTTCTAGGAATTGTCCAAGGACTGACGGAAGTGTTGCCGATTTCTTCGTCTGGACATGTCGCTATATTTCAACAGATACTAAGTATTGATAGTGATGAAGGACTTCTGTTTTTGATTCTTGTTAATTTCGGATCCCTCATATCTATTTTTTATTATTTCCGCAAAATGATTTATAAACTTTGTGCTGATTTTATCTTGTTTATTTTCAAGCCCACATCACGATTGAAAACAAGAGAAGGATTTTTCTATTGTTTAATGGTTATTATCGGCATTATCCCCATTGGCGTTGTCGGTCTATTGTTTGCGGGACAAATTAATTCTTTTTATCAAGACCACTATCTCCTCATCGTCGGAGTGGGACTTCTTATGACGGCAACGTTCCTGTTCTTAGCGAAAGAAAAAGCTAAAAATAACGGCCGACAAAGTATGAAATTTTCCGATTCGATTTGGATTGGTATTGCCCAAACAGCTGCAATTCTGCCTGGGTTATCGAGAAGTGCAGTTGCGACAACCACCGGATTGTTTCGGAAAATGTCGATGGAAACTTCCTTGAATTTTTCGTTTATGCTTTATATCCCCATCTCAGTAGGATCATTTCTTCAATATGTCTATTTGTTATTGCTTAACCCTAATAGCGACGCCGTCGGATTAAATCCTGGCAATTCGTATCAGTGGTTATACTATGCTGCTGCATTGATAGCCAGCGTGTTCGCGACGTATTTTGCACTTAAACTTCTGTTTAAGCTGTTTCGCAACGGCAATTTGCTTCCCTTCTCACTTTATACCTTCTTTGTTGGTATGATTGTGTTGATCGTCGGCATGACTCAATAGCAAATCAAGGAAACTTAATTGTATTTTTTTTGATTATCATGTAAAATAGAACCATCATAGAGAAGACTTAGTGTGAGGTGTAAGTATGGATCAAATCAATAATAATCAAGCCCCTATGGAAGAAGGCATTAGTTTAACCGATCTGTTTAAAATCATATGGGCGAATTGGACGATTGTTTTTTTAGTTACCCTGTGGGTAGCGGTCATTGGAATTCTTTATACATTCGTCATAGTGGAACCTAAGTACACGGCGGAAGCAACAGTCAGTATCGAAGTTGAAATCAATGAAACAACGACGTCGGACCAATCGGCTTTGTCGATTTCTCAAAATCTGGTTAATACGGTTAAAGCGTTTGCGATGACGGACTTAGTATTAGATGCGGTGATTGCTGAAATACCCAGTTTATCAAACATGACCTCAGCTCAATTGGCTTCCAAAATTACGATTTCTACGGTCACTAGCGTTCCTATTATTGATATTTCAGTTGAGGACGAAAGTGCCATTTTAGCGCAGGCTATCGCCAACAAACTGATTGATAAAATGGTTGAAAAATCCGATAATTATCTATTGATAAAAGATCGGATTAAACCCATCGATTATGCAAAACAACCTTCCGTCCCGAGTTCACCTAATAAACTGTTGAACATTGTGATTAGCGTCCTTATCGGCGGTATCCTTTCTTTAGGAATTGTTTTTGTTAAAGAGTTATTCAACAACAAATTCAAATCTGCCGAAGAAATGGAAAAATACTTATCGATCAACGTCATTGCATCGGTTCCCGGAACGGTCAAAGAAAGAAAGTTGGTGGACTAAATGGAATTTTTTGAATACAAGAACGTCGTTATTGAAACACCTAATTCGATGGAAGCAGAAGCGTATCGGAAACTTGAATTAAACATTGCCATGAAGTCTATGCAAAAACCACTTCAAGTCATTCAGTGTACCTCAGCTACTCCGGAAGACGGGAAAACCACCACAAGCATCAATTTGGCTGCTGTCTACGCTGAAAAGATGAAAAAAGTCATTATTTTGGATTTTGATTTTCATCGTCCAAAAATTCACCGTGCCTTTCACAAAGTTAACGACATCGGATTCTTCGATTACATTCGTAACGATACCGATTTTCATAAACTCATCATACACGACGAATCGGGCATTGATTTATTGCTTTCGGGAAAGCATTTATCATTTCCTCATATCGTTTTAGAATCACAAAAAACAAAAGATTTAATTGAAGCACTTCGTAAAGAATACGATTACATCATCATTGACACGCCTCCGGTATTATCAGTGACTGATCCGGTCATTATTTCCAAGTTTTCGGATGGTGTAATTTTTGTGGCTGCATTTAATAAAACGAAGAAAGACGATTCCAAAGAAGGTATTAAGATTCTTCGCCAAAATAACGCGAACATTATTGGTGGCGTTTTGGCGAACGTCGACGTTCGTAAGACCAAGAAGTATTACTCTTATCACTATGGAGAATCCTCACAGGAAGGAAAATAAGTATGATTGATGTTCATTCTCATGTGTTGCCCTTCGTAGACGATGGATCCAAATCTTTGAACGCCTCACTTGAGATGATTCGAACTGCCATTGAGTTTGGGGTCACGGATTTATTCTTGACGCCACATTATATGCGGTTGCGTAATTATGTTTCTACCTATGAACAAAATAAGCGCGTTTTAGTTGAATTTGAAGAAGAATTGAAAAAATCAAACTTATCGATTCGTCTCCACTTAGGCAATGAGATATATTATACGATTGATGCCATTAAGCAACTACGTGAGGGATTAATCACCACCATGGGTGATTCTCGTTTCGTGCTCGTGGAATTTTCAATGGATCAACCCGAAGAAGACCTCCCCGACGCCATCAGTAACCTTAAAGCAGCAGGCTATCTTCCCATTATTGCTCATCCGGAACGCTATGATTATATCCGTACGCAAAAGGATTTTGAATTGTTAAAGCGAATGGGAGCGTATACGCAAATCAATGCGTCTTCGATAACTGGAAAGTATGGAACTTCGGTTCAGAAGTTCGTTTTAAAAATGATTAAACAAAATCTGATTGATTTTGTTGCTTCTGATATCCATGAGTTTCGAAAAAATGATTTATCGAAAGCTTACGAACTTGTTACAAAAAAATTTGGCAAGAGCAAAGCGGATCAAATTTTTCACAATACAACAATTCTTGAAAGACACTGAGATTATTCAGTGTTTTTTTTAACACAATTCACTTCATATAATCACAATATCTCCATATATTATCGTTATAATGAGGTGTAAGATTCATTCGAACTCTACTAAATCTTCTCCCCCTATAGATAAGAAATTGGGTTCATGGAATTTACAGTAACGGTGCGGGTTAGGAAACTAATCCGCATCGTTCACCATTTTTATTTTTTTATGATATACTACAAGTGACTGTTTCAGTCTTTTATTTTCGAAGGATGTGTGATGGAAATATGAAAAATATTAATGTTTTAGTTGCGGACGATGAGTTTAGAATTCGCAAATTGCTGGCAGAATTTTTACAAAGAGAGGGATATAAAGTATTAGAGGCAGAAGATGGCGAACAAGCCATTGATGTCATGTTCAATTCCAAATCGAAAGTGGATTTGGTTATTTTAGACGTGATGATGCCAAAATACGACGGTTGGTTCGTCTTAGAACGTATTCGTGAGTTTTCAACCGTACCGGTTGTCATGTTAACTGCACGGAGCGACGAGTATGATCAATTGAAGGGCTTCAAATTAGGTGCAGACGATTACGTAACCAAACCATTTTCTCCTAGCGTGTTAATGGCACGCATCAACAAAATCATCAAACGTGAAAAGGTGGAAGCCTCCGAACTAGTCTTTGGAGCCATCAAAATGTCACTAGCTTCTCGTGAAGTGTTTGTCTCTGGGAAAAAAATTGAATTGACGCCAAAAGAATTTGAACTGTTAAAATTCTTCATTGATAATAAAGGCATTGCGCTCTCTCGTGACAAAATACTCAACGCCGTGTGGAATTATGATTACTTTGGAGACTTAAGAACAGTCGATACGCACATCAAACAATTGCGTTCGAAGCTAGGTGAAACGTCAAACTATATTTCAACGGTTCGGAGTATCGGATACCGGTTGGATATTGAAAATGAGAACCTCGATTAAAAGCCGATTATTTCTTATTATCTATGGCATTATTTTAGCGTTTATTGCCGGATTGATTATTCTTAACAACACCTACCTCGAACATTTTTACACCCAGTATCGTCAACGAACGCTGATTGTTGCGTTCGAGGATTTGAAGGATTTTGATTTGACAAGTCCCAATTTGTCGACATCACTCCTTGAAATTGAAAATGATTACAACATCAACGTCAATATTGTCAAACAAACCATTGAAGACATCGGACCCAATAATCCGATGTTTCCTAATTTACCGAAGCCTTACGAGCGAATATACGGTAATCAATTCATCATGAGCGATGGCGTTATTGCCTCTATTATGCGCAATTTTGAAAGTCAAGAGGCTGGAACGTTCAATCAAGAAATTGATCCCATTATTTTCTCTTCTAATTCGGATTACTTGGCATATTATGCTCGCATCATACCGACGGACGAATACGGTGATGAAAATGAGGATTTTCAATTATTGGCTTTGTGTGTCGCGGACGAACAAACCGATGGATTATTTCTATACTACATTTTGACAGTCTCATTTCAATCTATTCATGAAAGTATTGCAATTTTTAATACGTTTACGATTATTATCGGTTTCTTGTTTATGGTCATTTCCGGACTCGTAGTTTACCTGTTCAGCTATCGATTCACGAATCCCATAATGCAAATGAACGAAGTCACTCAGGATTTGGCGAACTTAAATTTCGATAAGCGCGTTGAAGTAACCCTGAACGATGAATTGGGTGACTTGGGTGATTCCATCAACAAGATGAGTAGTCAGCTTGAATCGTCGATTAAAGACTTGCAAGAAGCTAACAAACGATTGGCCAGCGATATCGAGTTAAAGAATAACATCGACCGCATGCGTCGTGAATTCATTGCCAATGCTTCGCACGAATTGAAAACACCGATTTCACTCATTTTAGGCTATTCCGAAGCGCTCAAATTGTCGGGATTATCGGATGATATGAAAGAAGACTACTTAAACATTATTATGGATGAATCAAATAAGATGAATAAGTTGGTTGTTGGGCTCATGAAAATCAGTCAGTTAGAAAGCGGATTCCAACAGTTTAATCCAACGGAATTTTCGCTCAAGGACTTTGTTGAAGACACCCTTAAACTTTACACGATTAAACTCAATGAAAAATCCATCACCCCTATCGTTGATGTGTCCGATAGCATGGTAATGTATGATTACGATTCCTTGCAAACCATCGTGACCAATTACATCACCAATGCCCTTAATCACATCAATGATGATCGTGTATTAAAGATAAGTTCTGTGAAACTGAATGAGTCGAAGATTAAATTATCCATCTTTAACTCAGGTCAACCCATTCCTTCCGATAGTTTGGAGCGGATTTGGGAAAGTTTTTATAAAGTCGATAAAGCCAGAACCAGAGCCTATGGTGGTCAGGGACTTGGCTTGTCGATTGTCAAAACATTAGCGACGAACATGGGCTGTGACTACGGTGTACTGAACCATCCTGACGGAGTAGAGTTTTATATAGTCGTCAACGAAATACAAACTGAATAAGAAACAAGCCATTTAGCCACCAATCAATGGAAACGTTGAAAGGTGGCTCTTTTCTTTTTATTGAGCATTTGTTCATCTATTTTTTCAGTTTTAGATATTTGCGAAAACACCTCTATAATCCTTTCAATGCTATTGAATTAACGGGTTTCCTGTGATAAAATCGGGTTACGTAAAATGGATATGGAGATGAATTGATTCATGAAAAAATCGAAGTTGTTTACAACCGAATTAAATTTCATCAAAATAAGAGGCCTTCAATTCATGTTTGTGGATGTCTTATGTATCCTTTTCACTTACTCACTGGCCATTTTAGCATTAAGAATGCCTCCATTTAATGTTATCTCTGATCAACAAGTCAGAATCGCCTTTACGCTCTTGGTTTTAATAATCATTTTCAAAATTATCTTTTATTCCTTTTTTAAATTGTACCGGCTCGTACTAGATACGTTTGGTTTCGATGAAATCATTCGTGTTTTTCTGGCCGTTTTTTTATCGACAGGGATTGTTGCTATTGTCATGTTGTCGATACCAAATTTCTATTTCATTCCAGAACTATACCTATTGTTTACTGCCTTATTTGAATCGGCTTTGTTGGCTGGTACGAGAGTCTCTAAGCGACTCATTAAGCATTTGTTTTTTAAACAAAAAAATCCGTTTGGCAAACGCACGTTATTAGTCGGTGCCGGGGCCGGCGGTAAGATTGTCATGGACGAATTACGAAACAACATCATGCTCAATAATCTTCCGATTGCATTCGTTGACGACGAACCCTCAAAAATCGGAAAACTCATGGCGGGATTACCCATTTATGGTCCGATTAGTCAAATACCCGAGTTAATCGATGAACTACGAATTGAAGAAGTTATTGTATCGATTGCCAACATTGAAAACGATCGACTTCAAGAGATTATTCAGCTCATTGCAGAACGACCGGTTAAAATCCGACGTTTACCACAATTCAAGGAATTGAAAAAGGATGCTCCTAAAAAATTACTGGAAGTTAACGTTGAAGATTTATTGTCAAGAAACGTCGTTGAACTCGATACAGAAGGAATTCATGAATTTATCGCGAATAAGCGAATTTTAGTCACTGGTGCCGGCGGCTCGATTGGTTCGGAGTTGGTCCGGCAAATCATACAACATCAACCTTCCGATTTGTTATTATTGGATATTTATGAAAATGGTGTCTATGATCTTCAAATGGAGTTAAATCGTCACTATAAAGATATCGATAAACCGATTGTAAAACGAAAAGTATTGATTGGATCGGTTTACAATTTCGAGCGAATGAAGTCCGTATTTGAAGAGTTTCAACCGCAACTAGTATTTCATGCTGCGGCATACAAGCACGTTCCGCTTATGGAAGATTCAGCCGTTGAAGCTGTGAGAACGAATATTATCGGTACGTATAATGTGTGTCAATTGGCGCATGAATATCATGTTCAAAAGATGGTTTTAGTCTCGAGTGACAAAGCCGTTCGCCCAACTAATATTATGGGTGCTACCAAACGGTTTGCAGAATTAATTATGAAACATTTTGATTGCCAGTCGGAGACCAAATATTCAGCGGTTCGTTTTGGAAATGTATTGGGGTCGAATGGCTCCGTGGTACCCCTCTTTAAACGCCAAATCGAAAGTGGAGGACCCGTTACAGTAACAGATATCAACATTATTCGTTACTTCATGACGATACCTGAAGCCGTCGGTTTGATTCTACAATCAGGGGCCTATGCTAAAGGTGGGGAAATTTTCATTCTCGACATGGGAGAACCCGTTCGAATCATTGATTTGGCAGAAAAAATGATTCGACTTGCCGGACTTCGTCCCTATAAGGATATTGATATTAAGATAACCGGTTTACGTCCGGGTGAAAAATTATTCGAAGAATTATTGGTTGATAAAAACATCGATCATGAAAAAACTGAGAATAAAAAAATCTTCATTGATAAAGCGGATGACAACGATCATGTCGATGGTGAGGTTCAACGAATCAAAGAAATATTTGAATCGTTAAAGAACCAAGAAATCAAAGAGATGATTCAAGGAATCATTCCCTCCTATTCCATTAAAAAATAAGCATACGTTGGTATGCTTTTTTTGTTGAAAATGATATAATGGGTTTAGGTGATAATCATGGAAAAAACGGCAATCTTAACAATCGGTGATCGAATCGAACTAGAAATACGCAAATTAGGTATTAACGGTGAAGGAATCGGCTACCATCGTCAATTGACGGTTTTTGTCCCTGGGGCAATTACAAAAGAAGTTGTTGATGTGGAAATCGTGGATGTGAAACCCGGATTTGTCCTTGGTAAAATTGTATCCGTCATCGCTCCATCCAATCGACGAATTGCTCCGCCTTGTCCGTTTTATGATCGTTGCGGGGGTTGTCAATTGCAACATGTCGACTATTCCGAACAACTGAAGCATAAGCAACATCTGTTAAAACAATCGCTTAAGCGATACACGTCCCTGCCCGTTGAATCGATTCCGATTTTAAAGACCATGGGGATGAAGGAACATTACCATTACCGCAATAAATCGCAAATGCCGTTCCGTAACACGAATTTTGGATTGGCATTGGGACTATATGAGCCCAATTCAAATCATTTTGTCGCAATTGACTCGTGTATGGTTCAAAGCGATATCATAAATCAAACCAATCAGTTAATTTTAAACCTTTGTCAATCAGAAAAATTATTGGCATACGATTCCAGAAATAAAGAAGGTATTTTGTTGAACCTCGTCACACGTTACCTACGTCCGACTAACCAATTACAAGTAACCTTTATCGTGACGAAACAACACCCAGCGCTGATGAGAATCGCTTTGCAAGCCAAAAAAGCGATACCGAATTTGGTTTCCGTGCATTACTCCATCAACCAGCCCAAATCAATCGCTATGTTTGGCAAAACCATTGAGAAGTTAATCGGATCGGACTATGCAGAGACCTTGTTCAATCAACATCGCTATCAAGTCAGTCCGGATGCATTTCATCAATTGAATACCGAGCAGATGGAACGACTCTATCATGAAATCTTCAAATTGATTGGATTGACAGGCAAAGAAATCGTCGTCGATTGCTTTTCTGGAATTGGTATGACGGCGATTGAAATGGCAGCCAAAGCAAAGATGGTGTATGGTATCGATTATTCTGAGGCGTCGATAAAATCGGCTCGAAACAACGCAGAAATCAACCACGCTAAAAATGTTCAGTTCATACAAGACCGCGTTGAACGCGTATTACCAACTATCATTGAAAAAAAGAATACTCCCGACGTGATTATGTTTGATCCACCTAGAAGCGGTTTGGATGATTCTCTCATCAAAACCTTAAAAGCGGCGAAAATCAAGAAAATGATTTATGTTTCTTGCAACCCATCTACCCTTGCGAAAAACATCGCTGAACTCTCGTCGCTTTACGATGTTTCACTCATTCAGCCCATCGATATGTTTCCTCATACCGCCAGCGTTGAATCGATTACCTTATTAACCCTAAAATAGGATATAACGAAAACTAAATACAAGAAGGAGACAAAAATGAGATCAGATCTAGAAATTGCTCAAGCGACCACCATGTTAAAAATCGATGAAATTGCACAAAGCATTGGCGTTCATTCCGATGAGTTAGAGCATTATGGACCCTACAAAGCCAAAATCAGTTTTGATGCAATCCAATCAGAACGTTTCAAGAAAAACGGCAAAATCATTTTAGTCACTGCGATTAATCCCACCGCTGCCGGCGAAGGGAAAACCACCACAACGGTTGGTTTAGGCGATGCGCTCAATCGCATCGGACACAAAGCCGCCATCGCTTTGAGAGAACCATCCTTAGGTCCAGTAATGGGCGTCAAGGGAGGTGCCGCCGGAGGTGGTTATTCACAAGTTGTACCGATGGAAGACATCAACCTTCATTTTACCGGTGATATTCATGCCGTCGGTGCAGCCAATAATTTAATTTCTGCCATTATTGATAATCACTTGTTTCAAGGTAATGCGTTAAAAATTAACCCTGAAAAGATCACGTGGAAACGTGCGATGGATATGAATGATCGCTCATTAAGAAAAATAGAAGTGGGTTTGTCGATGACCAAAGAAGTTAAACGCTTTGATGGCTTTGACATCACCGTTGCCAGCGAAATCATGGCTGTCTTATGCTTATCCCAAAACTTAGATGACTTGAAAGAACGAATCGGTCGAATTGTGATTGGTGAAGATTATGATGGTAGACCCATTACCGTACAGGACTTAAAAGCAGCAGGAGCAGTGACCATGCTTCTCAAGGATGCCATCAAACCCAATTTGGTTCAAACCTTAGAGAAAAATCCAGTTTTCATTCACGGCGGACCGTTTGCCAATATTGCCCATGGATGCAATTCGATTATCGCCACATCCTTTGCTCGTAAGGTGGCGGATTATGTCGTTACCGAAGCGGGTTTCGGAGCTGACTTGGGTATGGAAAAGTTCATGGATATCAAAGCGAGAAACTTGAATGTCATGCCCTCTGCGGTTGTGATTGTTGCGTCAATACGGGCTTTGAAAGCTCATGGGGGCGTTGAAAAAGACAAACTCAAGCTTGAAAACGTTGAAGCGTTAAAACAAGGAATCGCTAATCTTGAGAAACATACCGAAAACGTTCAACTCTATCATGTTCCCTATGTTATTGCGTTGAATCGTTTTGAATCGGACAGTGAAGCCGAACTCGAATTTGTCACAAATTGGGCAAACGAACATCATCATCCTTTAGCTTTATCCGAAGTCTTTGGTAAAGGTAGTTTGGGAGGTGTGGCTTTGGCTGAAAAAGTCGTTGAGTTGGCCAATATGCCGAAAAATCCATTGGCTACGCAACTGTATCGACTGGATGATACTATTGAAGCTAAAATCGAACGGATTTCAAAGAAAGTATACGGTGCGGCTTCGGTTGTCTATTCCGACAAAGCACTCGCACAAATCGACTATTACAAGCGATTAGGGTGGGACAAACTGGCTATTTGTATGGCTAAAACACCGTTATCGTTGACCGATAATCCAAAACTATATGGTAGACCGACCGATTTCACCATAACCATTCGTGAATTCAAACCGTCTATTGGCGCTGGCTTTTTAGTTGCCCTCACCGGCGATGTAATGACCATGCCAGGCTTGCCAAAGCAGGGAGCTTATGAAAACATGGATGTTATCGATGGTAAAATCGTAGGTTTATTCTAAAAGGAGGGTATCATGAAGATTTTGGTCATGGGTGGCGTATCTTACGACACCATCGTTCACTTAAACCAACTTCCGAATGCTGAGCCCAAAACCCTTTTTGGAAGTGATTATCAAACCGTGGGTTCCACCGGGGCTGGAAAAGCGTTAAATTTATCGAACTTGGGATTTGACGTTACCTTGCATTCCTTGATTGGTGACGACGATTCGGGTAATTTGGTTCGACGTTTTTTACAAAACCGCGGAATCAATGCGGTTTATGATCTCGATAAAGCGACCGAACGACACATCAATTTGATGGACAAAGAAGGCAATCGTATTTCGATTTTTACAGCTGTCACATCATCAAATCCGACGATGGATCTATCACGAATAGAGCACCTCATTGAACAATCCGACTTGGTGGTCTTAAACATTATTCCGTATACGAAAGCCTTGATTCCTCTTATCAAAAAACATCATAAACCCATTTGGACCGATCTTCACGATTATGAAGAAAATCAGCCGTATTACGATGAGTTTATCGAAGCGGCCGATTACCTGTTTTTCTCGTCAGATAAGTTGAAGAACCACCGCGAACTCATGGAAAAGTGGCTTAATTTAGGCAAAAAAATGGTAGTAGTCACACACGGCAAAAATGGTGCTAGTGTCGCTACTAAAACCGAATTTTATTACGAACCGATTATCAATACCTATCAGATGGTCGATGCCAACGGCGCAGGCGATGCATTTTTTTCAGGATTTCTCTATGGGTATGTTCATCACCGTAGTCTTCCCGTTTGCTTGGCGTATGGAACCATTGCGGGCGGCGTAACCGTCAGCTCGAAAGAACTTTTCTCACCGTTGCTGAACGAACAGTATTTACTGGATACGTATCGTCAAATATATCAAGATAATTAGGAGGCACGTTCATGAAAGAAACCCTGAAAGATTTATCGCAAAAGCTAAAAAAAATGGGCATTCAACTTTATGACACCGCGAAGAAAGAAGTTGAAAAGACAAAAGATGCCATTGTCAACACCGTATTAGAAGATCGATTGCACCATCGTTTTAATTTAGAAAATCCGTATCGATTTGATGTCTTGGCTGATTCGAAAATGGATGTGCTGTCCTCACTCAGACTTAGAAACGCCAAACGTTATGATGAGGATAATCTCTTCGTGTTTTATGGTTCGCTTGAAGATAATGATTTTCATGTCGGGCAGAAAATCAAAGATGTCGCCGATAATGCCGAGTATGTTATCGAAGCCATTTTGGCGGTAACGATTCCCGTTGAACTCGAACAAAAAACGTACGATGTCACCGCTACGGCCGTTTCGTGTCGGGGGCTTTGATGAGCAGTTTAAAAGAAGCGTTTGTTCAGCGGTATCGTCAATTAATTCATCGAGAAGGTAGCGAAGAATTTCTTCAGTTTTTGTTATCGAGTAATTCGGATTTTTTCGTTGCACCGGCTTCGACGCGGTTTCATTTGTCTACGGAAGGCGGACTTTTAGAACATTCGCTTAATGTCCACGATTGCTTGATTGATTATCTGAAACGCCAACGGGTCGTCAATGATTATCATCTTCATTATTCCGATGAAACCATCGCCATTGTCGCGTTATTACACGACGTATGTAAAATCAATATCTATCAAAAATCAATGCGAAACGTAAAAGATAAGAATGGCGTTTGGCAATCGGTTCCGTATTATGAGTTTAACGATCCGTTACCCTATGGGCACGGTGAAAAAAGCGTTTATGTCATCTCTGGATTTATGAAATTGACCCGTGAAGAAGCGTTTGCGATTCGATATCATATGGGATTTTCCAATACCGATGACAAACAAAACGTGGGCTCTGTGTTTGAGAAATTTCCATTGGCATTGGCATTATCGTTTGCGGATATGGAAGCGACCTACTTGGTTGAAACGCAACTAGATTAGATCAACCTTCTGTTAATAAAGAAACTGATATTCAGTTTCTTTTTCTTTCTATTATCTAAATACAGGTTGTGATATAATAGGTAAACTAGGAGATGATGATATGGCAAAAGTATACGATATGACAAAAGGTTCCATCATCAAAAATTTAGTTTTGGTGGCGTTGCCTGTTTTGTTGACATCGATTTCACAAATGGCCTATAACCTGACCGATATGTTTTGGATTGGACGAGTTGACGCCATCGGTTTAAACGAAAGCGATGCAATTTCGGGTATCGGTACGGCCAGTTACTTGACTTGGTTTGCTTTTGGGGTGATGCTCATCGCCAAAATTGGAACCAGCGTCAAAGTGAGTCACGCCGTTGGTTCTCAAGAGCATCATCGAATTAATCATTACGCTTCAAACGGGATGACCATCGCTTTGGTTTTGGGATTAGTCTACGCTTTCTCAATGTTTATGTTTAAAGAACCGCTCATTTCAATTTTTAACATTCCGAAAGCCTCGGTCATCGAGTTCGCAATCGACTATTTAAGCATTGTTGGTTCCTTTATTTTTATTCAATTTATCATTTCTGGTTTTTCTTCCATCAACGAAGGATTAGGAAAAACTTCCATCAATTTTTCCATTCTGGTTGTGGGGCTCTTCATGAATATGATCTTGGATCCTCTCTTTATTTTAACACTGCGATGGGGCGTACAAGGGGCAGCCATCGCAACGGTTTTATCGCAATTATTAACGCTGATTATTTTCTTTCTTTATTATTTGATCAATCGCAAGACTTCTTGGCAGTTTCAGTTCAAACTATTAGCACTCAAACCCATGAAGGAAATCTTCAATATTGGGATTTTTTCTGCGCTTCAAAGCATGTTCTTTACGACGATATCCATCGTCATCGCCCGTATGATATTTGTCTACGGTGAACAAGTCATGGCTGCACAACGGATTGGCAGTCAGGTAGAACAATTGACGTGGATGATTGCGGGAGGATTTCAGACAGCATTAACGGTCTTTGTTGGTCAAAATTTTGGTGCAAAAGCTCCCGATCGAATCAAAAAAGGAACGTTGCTATTGTCGCAACTTTTAATTTCTTATGCTCTTGTCATCACGGCGCTTCTCTTCTTTTTCTCCGAGTCGTTGATGAAACTGTTTGTCGACGATGTTCGAACGGTCGCATATGGGAAACAATATCTAAGGATTATCAGTATGGCACAATTATTTATGATGCTTGAAGGCATTGGTACCGGATTGTTCAATGGGTTAGGCAAGAGCATTGTGCCATCCATTACCGGTATCGTTGGAAATACGTTACGACTTCCTGGGGCAATATGGCTTTCTTCGGCGTGGGGTTATCAAGGTATTTGGTGGATGTTAAATTTTTCAGACATCATCAAAGGATTAACCATGGCTCTAGCATCGATTTTGATGCTTACTCAATTGGATAGTTTCATTCAATCTCGAAAAATCAAATTGTTCCGTTTGCCATCGAATCGGATTCAGTGATTGTACTTGAACGATTGTTAGGATGGGTCTATAATGGTATTGTGGTCATACCACCAAACCAAAGTGAGGTGCTATACAATGCAATCAAAAACGCATTCAAACCTATTGGTACAAACCTTAAAAAATGATATCATCGAAGGAACCTTGAAACCCGGTGATCGACTTTTGCCATTGCGAGAATTGGCCAATAAATATGAGGTTAGTCGCAGCGTCATTAACTGTGTTGTTTCTTCCTTGGTTGCCCAAGGGTATATCACTGTTTTACCCCGGCATTACATTGTCGTCAATGATATTTTGAACACAGGATCGGTTGGCATCATCATCGATGTGATGGAATCCAATAATCTTTCGTTAAAATTAAAATTATTGAAGGATGTTTTGGTTTTACGAAAGACAATTGAAGTGGATTCGCTTCGTAAAATTATGGAAGATCCGAAGGGATCCCTAGGGGTGATTCAACCCACAATGGCATTGATTCAATCATGGATGAAAAACCCAAAGAATGAATTGAACTTACTCATTGATCTCGATGCGAAATTCCATCAATCCTTGTTAATCGCAACGCATAATACCGTATATGGATTAATCTATAATGAGTTTGAAGTTCTCATGCACAAAATGATATCATTTTTTTATCAAAACTATGATTTAGCGGTTCAAAATTTTCAATGGTATTTGGATATCTACGAAGCGCTTATCGAAAAGAATGAATCAAAAGCAATCAGCATCTTAGAAAAAGCATTGGATTTAGGCGCAACCTATGTGTTGCGACTAATCAAGTAAGTAGGTGACATTATGGAATGGTATGAATTACTTGTATGGGGGATCCTTGTATTTCTTGTAATCGTGATTACCCTGATTAGTTATTATGTGGCCATAAGCATGATTCATCCTCATCGGAAAAGTTTGCTTGAAAGCCGTCAAATCGAAATGTCGAAAACACCCGATTTGATGGAGGCTTATGATACTTGGCAAAAAATCACGTATACCATCGAGACTCGTAATCGCTACGATTTGAAAGCGTATTACTTGCCAACTGAACAGAAAAATGATGGAATAAAACGATTCTGTATTATTGCTCATGGCTATTCGTATACGCACCATGGCGGAATCAAATATGCCGCCATACTCAAAAAATTGGGTTATTCAATCATCCTCTACGACGAACGTTATCACGGCGAATCCGGTGGCCCGAACTGTTCCTTGGGTTATCATGAAAAAGATGATTTGGATGATGTGATTAACGATACCTATACACGTTTTGGATCGGATATTACCTTAGGTTTATACGGCGAATCGATGGGCGGAGCGACGGTGTTGATGACGCAAGCCACGCACCCCAAACTCCAGTTCGTCATTTCCGATTGTGCGTTTTCTGATTTGAGTCTCTTAGTTCGTTATCTGATAAAGCGCAAAACCCATCTTCCCAGTTGGCTTATCATGCCACTGGCGAATATCTTTTTTTACCTCGCTACCAAGGCAACGTTTCGTTCCATCTCACCGATGGAATCGGTAAGAAATACGTCGGTGCCCATTTTACTGATTCACGGTACCGCCGATGAGTTTATTCCTCCCATTCATGCAAAGCGTCTCTTTGAGGCTTGTGGAGGGTCTAAACAACTTTATTTATCAACCCATCCAGCCAAACATGCAGAAACATACTTGATGAACCGAGAGGAATACGAAGCAATCGTTCGTGATTTCATCGCTTCAACAACGAAATCAGATTTCAATCAACCTACGACGGAAGAGGAAGTGAAATAATGTACGATGTCATTATTATTGGCGCAGGAGTCACGGGTGCTAGCGTTGCCCGGGCACTGTCTTTTTATCAACTGAAGGTGTTGGTTTTAGAGAAACACGGTGATGTCTGCGAAGAGTCATCTAAAGCCAACAGTGGAATCGTTCATAGTGGTTACGACGCTAAACCGGGATCCTTAAAAGCAAAATACAACCTGCTTGGTAGTAAATCCATGGAATCGTTTTGTAAAAAATATCAAATTCCGTATCGAAGAAATGGATCCTTGGTTCTTTGCTTCTCAGAATCGGACGTTTCTTCCTTAGAAGCCCTCAAGACTCAGGGAGAACAAAATGGCGTTGAGGGATTGGAAATTCTTTTCAGACCCGAACTTTTAAAGATGGAAAAAAATCTCTCAGATAAGGTCTACGCCGCTCTTTATGCACCAACAGGAGCGATTGTTGATCCGTTCGAACTGACCATCGCCCAAGCTGAACTAGCTTCACAAAATCATGTGGAATTTCGGTTTAATGAAAACGTAACAGGTATTTCACGCACCCAAGCGGGCTATGAAGTTACAACACGTAATCAAACATACAAATCTAAAATCATCGTTAACTGTGCCGGCGTCTTCGCCGATGAAGTCAATAATTGGGTTTCGTCACGCAAACTTACCATCATTCCTCGTAAAGGCGAATATTGTCTTTTTGATAAGGAAGTTGGTCATTTTGTCGATAAAACCATTTTTCAATTACCAACCGCTTATGGAAAAGGCGTACTCGTAACGCCAACGGCTGAGTCAAACATGTTGGTCGGACCGACAGCGTACGATATTGACGATAAACGCGACATTTCGACGACGAGCGAAGGAATAAAAGAAGTATTGTTAAAGGCCAATGATTCGGTCAATGCGCTTCCGACCGCTTCGATAATCACGGCTTTTTCAGGACTGAGAGCGCATGAAATCGGTGGTGATTTCATTATTGGTGAAGCATCCGATGCCAGCGGTTTCTTTAACGCTGCTGGAATTGAATCACCCGGTTTGACCGCATCCATCGCTATCGGCGACGATTTAGCCGAACTTATTTCAAAAAAACTATCTGCTAAAAAGAAAACGGATTTCGTTGATGAACGAGTTCCGTTTGCCCGTTTTGAAATGGCTTCAATTGAGTCGAAAAAAGCGTTGATAGAATCTGATCGTGACTATGGAAGAATCATCTGTCGTTGTGAAATGGTCACAATGGCCGAAATCAAGAACGCTATTCATCGTCCGTTAGGCGCAACCACTCTAGATGGCATCAAACGCAGGACAAGGGCTGGCTCCGGACGGTGCCAAGGTGGCTTTTGCGGTCCAAGAATCGTTGATATTTTAGCTCAAGAGCTCCACAAAGACCCACGCGATATTGCCAAGTTCGATACCGATGCTTTGTTATTGGTTGGGCTTGACAAAGACGCGCTTTAGGAGGTTGCCATGAATACAAAGGATATCATTATAATCGGTGGCGGTCCGGCCGGATTGGCCGCAGCCATCGGTGCACACGAAGCTGGAAACAAGGATATTTTGATAATCGAACGCGATCATACACTCGGTGGAATTCTTAATCAATGCATTCATCCTGGCTTTGGACTGCATACGTTTAAAGAAGAACTGACAGGTCCTGAATACGCACAACGTTACCGCGACTTGGTTAATGAACATCGTATCGAATACAAACTCGATACCATGGTCATTGATGTATCCGATGACAAAGTTGTAACCTATATCAACGAGACCGATGGCCTTCAACAAATCCAAGCTAAAGCCGTTATTTTAGCGATGGGTTGTCGCGAACGACCCAGAGGTGCACTTAACATTCCGGGGTATCGTCCGGCAGGAATCTACACAGCGGGATCTGCTCAACGCTACGTCAATATGGAAGGGTTTCTTCCTGGAAGAAAAGTGGTTATTTTAGGGTCGGGCGATATTGGACTCATTATGGCTCGAAGAATGACCCTAGAAGGAGCGAACGTATTGATGGTCGTTGAAATCATGCCGTATTCAGGTGGGCTTAAACGAAACATCGTTCAATGTCTCGACGATTTTAACATTCCGCTCAAACTCAGTCACACCGTCGTCAAAATTCATGGAAATAAACGCTTGTCGGCCGTCACGATTGCTCAAGTCGATCAAAACCGAAATCCTATTCCCGGTACGGAAGAAACAATTGAATGCGATACGTTATTACTTTCTGTCGGACTCATACCTGAAAACGAATTATCCAGAAAAGCAGGGATATCGATCAATCCAAAAACATCCGGACCAATCGTCGACGAACGTCTCCAAACGTCGATTGACGGAATCTTTGCGTGCGGGAACGTTTTGCACGTTCACGATTTGGTTGACCATGTGAGCTCAGAAGCGTATCTGGCTGGAAAGAACGCCGTTACATTCATTGAAAAAACATTATCGTCCGACCGATCAATACAAATTATACCCATGACTGGGGTACGTTATACAGTACCCTCAGTCATAAAACACCATGATTTAGAAGACATTATTACCATTCGCTTCCGTACGTCCGATGTGTACAAGGATGTCTATTTAAGTGTCTATTTAGATGATGAACGAGTGACCCATACCAAAAAAAGAATTCTTACTCCTGGTGAAATGGAACAAGTCCTACTACCCAAGAAATGGATTGAAGATCGACCGGAACTGATCAAAATATCCATTTTGATTGAAAAGGATTGATAAATATGACAAAAAAAGAGCTAATTTGCATCAATTGTCCGATTGGTTGCATGTTGGAAGTCGAAATGGATGAAACCGGTATTCACTCCATACGCGGAAACCAATGCAAACGCGGTGAACTCTATGCTCAAAAAGAGCTGACCAATCCACGCAGAACGGTTACGTCCATTGTTCCGGTTTTGAATGGAATTGAACCGATGGTATCGGTTAAAACGGCTTCCGATATTCCTAAAGATAAAATCTTAGACGTTATGAAAGCCCTCAAAACGTTGGTCGTGAACGCTCCGGTTTCTATGGGACAAGTCGTATTAGATAACGTTGCCGATACGCATGTATGCGTCATTGCGACTAAGTCCGTCGACAAGCGATGAACCGTTATATAGTCGATTCCCCCATCGGACCCATTGGGCTTCAATGCGAGGATGATGTTATCATCGCCACGTGCTTTAATCCTCAATACGAATCATTTGAAAGAATGAATCTACCCTTTCAGATTGAAGATAAATTGAATGCGTATTTTAATAAAAAAGAACCCATCCTCAATCTACCAATTCGTCTCATTGGAACACCTTTTCAACGTCGGGTGTGGGAAGCCATTGCGACGATTCCTTTTGGTCATACTTTATCGTACAAGCAAATAGGAGATCAATTAGGTTCAAAAGCTTATCAAGCAATTGGTCAAGCCTGTGGAAAAAATCCCATTCCTCTGATAATCCCTTGTCACCGAGTGATTGCTCACGATGGTTCGCTGGGTGGGTTTTCAGGCGACATCGAAATCAAGAAAAAACTACTAGAACTAGAAGGTATCCGCTTTCACTAATCATGGACGATATTCCATGATTTTTTCTTATAATAATCGTTGACAGTCAATGCCCGCTTTTGTATAATGTTAGTAGTGACTAACTTTGGTCATCTATTTTTTGGATTTAAAGTTAGTTTCATCTAACTTTTTCGGAGGCGGACATGACATTAAACGAACTCAAACCCGGTGAATCAGGGAAAGTCACGGGTATCTTTTTAAATAATCTACGGAAACGTATTATCGATATGGGCGTCACAAACGGAACTATCATTAAGGTGAAAAAATTAGCTCCGTTAGGCGATCCGATGGAAATCGTCGTTCGGGGGTATTTATTGACCCTTAGAAAGGCAGAGGCGAAAGCCATTCAAATTGAAAAAGTTGATGGTGTCAACCAATGAAAAAGATTGCATTAGTTGGCAATCCCAACAGTGGTAAAACAACCTTATTTAATAGATTAACGGGCTCAAACCAATCGGTAGGAAATTGGCCTGGGGTTACGATAGAACGAAAATCTGGTCGTTTAAAACACGACAGTTTTGAAGCTGAAATCATCGATTTGCCCGGTGTATACTCATTATCAACGATATCATTAGAAGAAGAAGTAACCTCTAATTTTGTTCTTTCTCGATCAATGGATTTGATTATCAACATCGTCGATGCCTCGAACTTAGAGCGCAACTTATTCTTGACCCATCAGTTGCTTGATTCCGATGTACCGATGATTATCGCCCTCAATTGCATGGATATTGCCCAAACCAAATTCCAAGCATTGAATATTCCCAAGCTTCAAGCCTTATTGGGAGTTCCGGTCATTCCGGTCACCGCAAGTAAAAAACAAGGAATAACCGATATCGTTCGTACCTTGGAAGTAGCGGATTATCAAAAACGAATCCCGAACGCAAAATATCCTGAGAAGATTCAAAAACACATACATCAGTTTGAATTGCTATTATCCGATCATTTTCTAGCCGTTCGTTTCTTTGAAGACGGGTTCCGCGCTGACGACTTAAAGAATGCACCTGAATCGCAACGCACACAATTAATAAAAGCATTTTCGAATGCAAAAGCAGATTTCGATCTTGATTTTGATATGGTTTTGCCCAATGAACGCTACAATCAGATATTGGATATTTGTTCGCAGGTCATTACGCCAAACGATTACGAAATTGAGACCGCAACCGATAAAATCGATAAGCTATTAACACACCGAATTCTTGGATTACCAATATTTTTAGCCATTATGTTCTCCGTCTTTTATTTATCCTTCGGCCCGATTGGATCATGGATTACCGATGGATTTGTTTGGTTGATCGATGGCTTCTTCAGTCTCATCGCCAAAGCCATCGAATCGGTGGGGATGGCACCTTGGGTGTCGTCACTGGTTATCAATGGTATTTTTGGTGGTTTGTCCGCCGTTCTGGGCTTTTTGCCTCAGTTGGCAATCTTATTCTTAGCGTTAGCTTTGTTGGAAGATTCCGGATACATGGCGCGAGCTGCGTTTATCATGGACCGTGCATTGCGTCGGTTCGGACTGTCTGGGAAATCATTCATTCCCATGCTCATTGGCTTTGGTTGTTCGGTTCCGGCGATGGCTGCGACACGAACATTGGATAAAGCCGAAGATCGTAAAGTGACGACGATGATCATTCCTTTTATATCCTGTGGAGCGAAAGCACCCATTTATGGTATTTTTGCCGGTGCCATCTTTGCGAGCCATTCATATCTGGTTGTTTTCTCCATGTACCTTATTGGGCTATTGGTCGCAATATTTTCAGCGGTATTGTTTAAAAAAGTATTCTTTAAAAATGCTTCTTCAAACTATTTGATGGAGCTACCGGAATATCGGATGCCAACGATCAAAAATACGTTTTTACATACCTGGGAACGCGTTAAAGGGTTCTTAATCAAAGCAGGAACCATCTTGTTAGCAGCGTTTATCATCATTTGGTTCTTAAGTTTCTTTGGAACCGTTGATGGCAGTTTCCGATTACTCGCCGACACCGAACTTGAGTACAGTATTTTGGGTTCGGTCGGGAAAGCATTATTACCACTGTTCAAACCCATTGGATTTTCGGATTGGCAATCAACCGTGGCGGTATTGTCCGGTTTCGTTGCGAAAGAATCGGTTGTCGGAACGCTGGGTATCTTATACGGTGTTGCCGGCGACGTTGTCGAGGAAGGCGGACTCCTATATCCTCTCATTCAAGCAAACTTCACGCCGCTCCAAGCCTATTCCTTCATGGTATTTGCGTTATTAACTTCTCCCTGCATCGCGGCATTAGCTGCGATGAAAAAAGAGTTAGGCTCTTGGAAATGGTGGATTTTTGCGGTATTATATGAGTTGGTCATCTCCTATGGAATTGCGTTGATGATCTTCCAACTGGGTTCGCTGGGCATTGGTACCTTATTATCCTTTTTGTTTTTAATCGTGATTGTTGTTTTTGTTTTATCCATTGTGATTCGCCTCATCAAGCGAAAAGGATCGACATGTTCAAACTGCTCAGGATGTTCCACTCAAGACAGTTGTTATTTACCGAAGAAAAAAGACTAGTATTAAGGAGGAATCATGACTCGACACGTATCTCAATTCAGTGAGTCTTTGGAAGACTACTTAGAAGCCATTTCGATGCTGGGAGGCACTAACGTTCGAAGTGTTGATTTAGCCAACCATTTAGGTGTGACGAAGGCTAGCGTCAATTATGCCATCAACACCTTGATCGATAACGGATTGGTCATCAAAGCGCCTTACGGCGATATTTCGTTAACGACGTTAGGAAAAGAAACGTCCGAACGTGTGTTACACAAGCACCTCGTCATTCGACGCTTTTTGACCGACGTTTTGCACGTTGATTCGACGTTGGCGAACCAAGAGGCTTGCGGCATCGAGCACAACATTTCTGATCAAACGTTAGAGAAGTTAGAATCTTTAATGAATCAATTATTGTCCGAATAAAAAAAGTCACCGCGGTGACTTTTTATTTTGTCGTTTCTCGTTCAATCAATTTGACATCGATGAGTTGATGAAAATGATCGATGGGTTCGTTACTGATTAATTTAACCAACGTCTCAACGGCATAATGTCCAATTTTATCGGTCGATTGTGCAATCGTTGTCAGCTTGGGAGATAGAATTCTTGAAAATTCAATGTTGTCAAAGCCAATGACTTGAACGTCTCCGGGTACGGAGCGACCGCAGTTTCGTAAGCATTGAATAACGTTTAGGGCGATGATATCGGAATCGCAGAAGATACCGTCGCAATCGAGATTGGAATTGATGACGTTTTGAATATCTTCTTGACTTGGATTTTTGAAATCAAGATCGAAACTGAAATTGTAGACCTTATTTTTTTCCATGATTGATTTAAACCCTCTCGTTCGGTCTTGAACCGGCAATAGAACCGAAGGCCCACGGAAGTGAATGATCTTTTTACAGCCATTGTCAATTAACTTTTGAGCGGCTAGTTGACCACCCAATACGTTGTTGCTGGTGACAGAAGGAATGTCTTCGGTCAATTTATGGTCAATGGCGATAATCGGAATGTTGAGACTCTTGTAATCCATAATACGTGTCGTGTTTGAAATCATGATGATTCCGTCAATGTTGTACTGTTGGAATACCTTCAAGTATTTTGACTCGCGTTCCTTGTTGTCCTGCGAGTTACATACCATGAGGCGATAATTGTAATTGACGGTAATGTCTTCAATGACTTCGAGCAGTTCGGCAAAATAATACGATGTTAAATGAGGGACGATGATACCGATGATTCGAGATTGTTTCTTAAATAAAGATCGAGCTAGTTCGTTTGGTACGTATTGAAGTTCCTTGATTGCTTCCAAAACCAATTCTTTTGTGGTTTCGTTTACATATCCTTTTTTGTTGATGACGCGAGATACCGTCGCAACGCTGACATGCGCCAGTTTTGCGACATCTTTGATGGTTGCCATGGATGATTTCCTTTCTAAAAGTAGACAGTCATAGGTTTATTATACTCCCGTTTACATAGTTTTGAAAGATAAACATGTCATTTTGTGTAAATTATTTACATAGTTTGATTTTTGCATTTTTTGATATGTAATATCGATTACATTTCTTATTTCTATCACAATTCATTTGTCTCTTGGTAGTTCATTCATGAGATTACTTCACACATATTTTATCGTGGATAAGAATGGACATTTAGGGGTAAATGTAGTAAACTTTTTTATGTAGTCTGACGTTATTTAGGAAGGAAGAAACCCTGATGAACAAAACACCCATCAAATATCGAAATATGACAATATATCAAGTGTTCGTCCGCAACCACTCGAATGAAGGAACCTTTCAAGGCCTTATCAATGATTTGGACCGAATTAAAGATTTGGGGATTGATATTGTCTATTTATTGCCCATTCATCCCATTGGTGTGAAAAATCGAAAAGGATCCTTAGGCAGTCCGTATTCAATCCGTGATTTTCGGTCGATTAATCCGGAATTAGGAACTCGTGATGATTTTCAACTTCTCATCGATGAGACGCATCGGCGAGGAATGAAACTCGTCATGGATATTGTTTTCAACCATACGTCACGAGACTCTGTGCTTTTACAAAATCATCCTGAATGGTTTTATGTAGACCAAAACGGTCACTTTAATAATCGTGTCGGCGAGTGGTGGGACATTACCGATTTGGATTACACGAAAGATAAAAATCTTTGGATTGAACTTGTGGATACGCTCAAGTCCTATGCGCTGATGGGCGTCGATGGCTTCCGTTGTGACGTCGCCAGTCTAGTACCGCTTGATTTTTGGCGTTATGCTCGAAAAGAAGTCGATAAAATCAATCGAAAAAGCATTTGGATAAGCGAATCGGTTCACGGCGGATTTGTCAAATACATAAGAGACTGTGGCTTTAATGCCTGGAGTGAAGCCGAAATGTATCAGGTCTTTGATTTGGCTTATGATTACGACGTACAACCGTTTTACGACGATTACTTAACCGGAAAACGTCCTCTAAAGGATTACTTGGAAGCTTTGGCTCGTCAAGACGAAATCTATCCGACGAATTACGTCAAAATGAAAAATCTGGAAAATCATGATTTCGATCGCATCGCAAACTATGTAAAAGGTGATGTCAATAAAATCATGAATTGGTTTGGATTCTCATTTTTCCAAAAAGGAGCAAACATGATTTATGCGGGTGGCGAGTTTGCATCGCCCAATCGACCCGATTTGTTTGAAAAAGATGTTTTCATACGGAAAGACGATATTTCCGAGTATCTTAAGAAACTAATCAAGATTAAGAAGAAACCTGCTTTTTCATGTGGTATCTACAAGGTTCATATGCCCTCTTTGGATGGGGTAGGTTACACGACATTTGAAAATCATCAGGAAATGTGGCATGGAATTTTCAATGTTGGCAGCGTTCAAGGAAAAATCGATGTCAATTTAAAAGACGGTTCGTATAAGAATCAATTAACCGGAAAAATGGTGAAAATCGAAAATGGGCAACTAGAGATGCCTTTAGATCCCATTGCCATTCGAGTATTGAAGTAAAGCGGACTTCCGCTTTTTTCAATCAATGCGACAAATCTCATCAAATCGGTTATAATTTTCAGTATAAAGTTGGTGAACAAATGAATCATGAATACGTAACCATTATCGGCGCCGGTTTGGCTGGCGTTGAAGCGGCGTATCAACTGGCCTCTCGAGGCATCCCAGTGAAACTCTATGAAATGAAAAAACATAAGAAATCTCCAGCCCATACATCCGACGATTTTGCCGAATTGGTTTGTTCTAATTCATTAAGAAGCAACGACCTTCATAACGCCGTCGGGCTTTTGAAAGAAGAGATGAGACGACTTAATTCGATTGTTATGAGCGTCGCTGACAAAGTCAGTGTTCCCGCCGGATCTGCTTTAGCGGTGGATCGCATTCAGTTTTCAAAAGAGTTGACATCCCTTATCCGTTCTCATCCATTAATTACGGTCATAGATGAAGAAGTGACAGAATTACCCAGTACTCCCACCATAATTGCCACAGGACCCTTAACCAGCGAAGCTTTGTTTAATTCGCTTCAAAAGTTGACGTGCGAGGACTATTTGTATTTCTTCGATGCGGCAGCGCCGATTGTCACGTTTGAATCCATTGATATGACCAAGGCGTACTTCAAAAGCCGTTACGATAAAGGAGAACCCACCTACATCAACTGTCCGATGACAAAAGAAGAATACGATATTTGGTACGAACAATTGCTTAAAGCGGAATGCGTCATTCCACACGACTTCGAACTTAAGCTATTTGAAGGATGCATGCCGTTTGAAGAAATGGCACGCAGAGGCGAACACACGCTTCGTTATGGGCCTTTGAAGCCCGTTGGCCTTGAAAAAGAAAAAGGAAAACGTCCGTATGCTGTCGTACAATTACGACAGGACAATCAAGAAGGCACGCTTTATAATATCGTTGGATTCCAAACGCATTTAACGTTTCCGGAACAACGGAAAATCATCCGCTTGATTCCCGGACTCGAAAATGCCGAGATTGTCCGTTATGGCGTCATGCACCGAAATTCATTTGTCAACGCTCCAAGAGTCTTAAATCGGTATTATCAAATGAAAGATCATCCGAATTACTTCATTGCCGGTCAACTATCGGGAGTAGAAGGATATGTTGAAAGCGCTGGATCTGGGCTGATTGCTGGAATACAGATGGCCCGATACCTTTCGAATAAACCCTTTATCGAATTTCCTCAAACCACGGCATTGGGAGCTCAGTCGCTGTACTTCGAAACGTCCGATGTAGCGACGTTTCAACCCATGAATATCAATTTTGGATTGTTTCTTCCACTGGATAAAGCTACTACGAAAAAAGACAAAAAAAGTGCTTTTGTCGAGCGTTCGCTCGAAAAAATAAATGAAATTAAGGAACGGGATTTGATTGACTAATCAAGAATTGATTCAGTACTTTCAAGCTTATCTTGAAGATCAAAAACATTATTCTATCAACACCGTCGTCGCTTATACCGATGATATTTTGTCGTTGGATTCGTTTTTGACACAAGAAGATTTAGGCGATATCTTTCATCTATCGGAACGTACTGCCAAATTTTACATTAGTTATTTGCACAATCGATATTCACCAAAATCCATTCGCAGAAAAATATCGAGCGTTCGGACGCTATTTGACTTATTGATGACTGATCAGTTGTTATCGGTTAATCCTTTTGCGAATGTCGCATTACCGAAAGTAGAGAAGAGTTTACCCAAATTCATCTACGAAAACGAACTGTCTGATTTTTTGGATCACATCGATACGACAACTCTCAAAGGGAAACGCGATTTAGCGTTATTTGAGTTGCTGTACGGTGCAGGTCTTCGTGTTAGCGAGCTCGTTCAACTTAAATTGAACGAAATCGATTTGCATACAAAGACGTTATTGATTCATGGTAAAGGCTCAAAAGACCGCTACGTTCCCATTCATCAAACGGCTATTGATCGTATGAATGATTATCTGGTTTTGGTTCGACCCGTGTTCAAAGCCCGAAACGACAAACCCGATGATCGCACCTTATTTTTAAACTTTAAAGGGTTCGCTTTAACAACGCGAGGTGTGCGTGACATATTGGACAAAGAAATATCGCGTCAAGCCTTGACACTGAATGTGACGCCTCATTCCTTTCGCCATTCGTTCGCTACCCATCTTCTTAATCACGGAGTTGATTTGAGAACGGTTCAAGAATTACTGGGGCATGTTAGCTTATCAACGACTCAAATTTATACCAAAACATCCAACGAATCGTTAAAGAAGACTTTTTATACGTCACATCCAAGGGCGAAAAAAATAAATGATTAATATTGTCGTTATTGCCGTCGGAAAACTGAAAGAGTCGTATTTGATAGAGGGCGTAAAAGAATACCGAAAACGTATTGAAAAGTACGCAAAAGTCGAGATAATTGAACTCCCTGATGAAAAAAATCCCAGCAATGATTCGTTAGCTGAGATTCAAAGAATAAAGGAGATGGAAGGGAAAGCCATCCTTCAAAAACTACCGAAAGACGGAACGCTCATTACCCTTGAAATTGAGGGGGAAATGGTTTCATCAGAAGAATTGGCTTCATCCATTGATTCATGGACGCAGTTTCAAGGGAATCGGCTCATTTTCATCATCGGAGGATCGCATGGACTATCCGACGAGGTGAAAGCCAAAGCAAATCAAGCATTATCGTTTTCTAAGATGACTTTTCCTCATCAGTTGATGCGACTCATCTTGATGGAACAACTTTACCGCGCTTTGTCGATTCTCAATCACAGTAGCTATCATAAATAAAAAAATCCGAATGCGAATTCGGATTATTTTTTTACTATGTCTTGAATGATTGTTTTAACAATCTCAACGGCTTGATCCATTTCTTGAATGTCAGCGTATTCGTAGGGACCATGGAAATTATAGCCTCCGGTACCGAGATTGGGACAGGGAAGGCCCATGTACGTTAATCGCGCACCGTCGGTTCCGCCGCGAATGGGCTCGACAATGGGGTCAATGCCTTGTTGACGTATGGCATTCATGGCCAAATCGATGATGGTTGGATGTTGATCGAGAATTGTCTTCATGTTGTAGTACGAATCTTCAATCACCAGTTCGCAGCGTTCTGCCTTGTAGGCTTGATTCATTCGATTTTTTGCTTCTACAAACGATTGTTTTTGATTTTCAAACTCTTGTTTGTCATGGTTTCTGATAATGTATTGAGTTCTGGCAAGTTCACACGCACCGATGATGTGGCTTAAATGATTGAATCCTTCGTAACCGGAAGTGGTTTCGGGTCGTTTTTCTTTGGAAAGCATGGAATCAAATTCATATGCCAGGTTAATGGCGTTAATCATTTTGTTTTTAGCAGATCCCGGATGAACGGAAACGCCATGAAAGGTCAACTTAGCGGATGCGGCGTTAAAATTTTCATAAGCAATTTCACCGACAGCAGAACCATCGAGTGTGAACCCAAAATCAGCGTCAATCGCGTCAATGTTGATATAATCGGTACCTCTGCCTACTTCTTCATCGGGTGTAAATACAATTCGAATTTCACCGTGCAGAACGGATGGATTGGATTGAAGGTAATCGACAACGGTCATTATTTCGGCGACGCCGGCTTTATCGTCGGCTCCCAAAAGGGTTGTGCCGTCTGTCACAATCAGATCATGACCGATAGAGCGAGATAAATGCGGAAAGATTTCGGGACTTAACAAAATGTTTTTTTCTTTATTAAGGACAATCGAATCACCGTTGTAACTGTGAATAATTCTGGGTTTAATACCATTTCCGCTTGCATCTGGAGAGGTGTCGACATGGGCAATTAAAGCCAACTTAGGAATTGACTTTGTCGTATTGGCGGGAATCTTTCCAATCACATATCCATAGTGATCAATCGACGCTTCTACCCCCATAGAGCGAAGTTCGTTCAGTAGGTGATTAAGCAATGTTAATTGCTGATTCGTTGACGGATACGTTTTTGAATCTGGATCGGATTGGGTATTAAAGGTGACATAATTAAGAAGACGTTCGTATGCTTTCATAAATTCCTCCATGATTGTATACTCTATTATAACGTATTTCTGCGAGAATTGAATGAATTTTTACTTGACCACCGAAAAATGAATGATACGATACTTTGGCATATTTTCCGAATAAAAACGGTTATTTATTGATATTGCTCTTATGATTTTATGATATAATGAGACTAATTTCAGGAAAGGACGATATCCATGCTTGAAATATCATTTTCTAAGAAGACCCTACGCGGAAGCCTCGCAAAACAAGTTTTACGACTTTCAAAAAAACTCTTTATCAAAAACCCAATCTATTCTGACAAGAGTTTCGGGAAGCTATACTCATTGACGGTCACGGATTCGTTTCGATATCCCAAAGACATTCAGTCGGAGTGGATTACCTTATCCCATTGTCGAATGGAAAAAATCGCTTCGATGCGGTTGGAATCGAAGAATGCAATTCTACAATTGCACGGTGGCGCTTACGTGAAGCCTTACAGTGATACGTACCGTCGTTCTGCGATTCAGTACCTCCGCCGATCCGAAGGAGCGAACGTGTTTTCGTTAGATTATCGAGTTGCGCCCGAAAATCCCTTTCCCGCTGCATTAGACGATGCGGTTGAAGCCTACCAGTACTTGATTCATTTAGGATTTCTTCCAAACCATATTATTGTGGTTGGCGACAGCGCCGGCGGTGGGTTGACATTAGCGATGACCATGAAGTTACGATCGATGAAACAACCGTTGCCCAAAGCGTTATTAACCATGTCCGCATGGACCGATTTGGCTTCATCGGGTGAGTCGTACATAAAAAATCAAAATCTTGACCCCATGCTGGGAGACCACCTATTACCACTACAGAATCACGAGTATGTCGGTAATCATGATCGAAAAGATCCCTACATATCGCCGGTTTATGGAACCTTTGAAGCGTTTCCACCCATGATGATGCACGTCGGTACTCACGAAGTTCTTGAAAGCGACACATTGATGGTTGCGAAAAAGGCCAGCGATGCGGGAGTCAACGTTAAATTGACGCTCTACCGCGGAATGTTTCATGTATTTCAATTGGCGTTTGGATTAATTCCAGAATCAAAAAAGGCCTGGAATGAAATTGAACTGTTTTTGAAAGAACAATTTGCAAATACTAACGAATGAAAGAAGGATTACCATGTCAAAACACCACTCACGTAGCGATTGGTATAAACTTGACAACGCTGGGAAAATCTTTCCAGCCGTATCAAACAAAAAAGAAACCAATACCTTTCGAGTACAAATGGTTCTCAAAGAACCGATTGATAAAGAATTATTACAATTAGCTGCCGATACGATTATCGAACGATTCCCGATGTTTAAAGTCCGTTTAAAAAGCGGTTTTTTCTGGAATTATTTGGATTACAACGAACGGCCTTTTTACGTACAACCCTTAACGCATCATGTTTGCGGACCGTTAAGTCCCAAGGAGAACAACGGTTATTTGTTTCAAATTTATTATCGAGGATCGGTAATTGCAATTGAAATGTTCCATGCTCTCGCCGATGGAACAGGAGCAATCACCCTTCTTAAATCGCTTGTCTATGAATACCTATTACTCAAAGGTTATAAAGTTATGCCCGACAATTTGATTCTTACGCGTGATTCATTACCACGTTCTGAAGAATATGCCGATGCGCAAGCCATCTATTATAATCCCAATAATCGCAAGCATGTCAAAGAAGAAAAAGCGTTTCATGTTAAGGGAACGTATATTGATGATGATAACATCGGACTCATTTCCGGTACACTTTCTACTAAAAAAATGGTTGAATTGGCTCGATCTCATCAAGCAACAATTACCGAATACCTAACAGCCTTGACAATGGATACAATCTACAAAACGCAAATCAAATATCGAGAACATTTGGCTTACAATGCAAAACCAGTCAAGATTTTCGTGCCGGTTAATATGCGAAAGCATTTCCCATCGGAAACATTACGGAATTTTTCGATTTTCGTCAAATCGGATCTTAAGATGAATCGTCCGGATATTACCTTCGACGAAATCTTAGCGTTGGTTAAAGAACAATTCAAAGCCGGTATGACAAAAGAAGAACTGATTCGAAAAATGAGTGAAAATTTTGCGTTTGAACGCAATATTTTCCTGAGAATTACACCCTATTTCCTAAAAAAATATGCGTTAAAAATCGGCTATGCGATCATGGGTATGACCTTAAACACCTTAAGTCTATCGAATATGGGAGCGATGGAACTGCCAGCCTCAATGCAACCCTATGTTGACAATGTGTCGGCAGCCGTCTATTCAGGAAAGCATAATACCATCAACATCGCCATTGCCTCTTTTCAAGATAAGTTCAAGATTACGTTCACACGATCCATTATTGAAACGACGATTGAACGTGAATTTTTCCGCCATTTCACGGCTTTGGGCATCGATGTCGAAATTGAAAGTAATTATGTGGAGGAATACTCATTATGAAACACTGTGATAAATGCCACGTCGATATTCGCACCGAGCAGAAGTACTGTCCTCTTTGCCATCAAGTATTAACCGGTGATTCTGACCCGAACTTCAAAGAAACGTACCCGGATTATGTGCCGCTTAATCGAACCGTTTTACCATTAACGAAACGGATTATGTTATTTATAACAGTCATTTCTATTTTGACGTTGGCCATCGTTAATTTTTTCACATATGATTCCAATCCCTCCTTATGGAGCTTGATTCCGATCGGTGCGACCTTGTATTTTTGGTTCGTAGTACGCTACGGAATTTTGTCAAAACAAAATATCGCGTTTAAATTAGCATTTTTAACCACCATTCTTGTTTTGATATTGAACTTTATCGATCAAGAAGTGACCCTCAGCGTTGACGACAAAGGTTGGGCATTAAACTACGTTACACCTCTTGCGTTTTTGGCTTGTAATTTAGCGATTTCTTTCATCATTTGGATTAAACGCATCAATTACCGGGAATACTTAATCTACTTGTTGACGATTCTCGTATTTTCGTTGGTCCCGATTGTTTTGTTGCTCGTGAATGTTATCACCGAAGAATGGCCCGCTGTTGCTTCCTTTGGAGCGGCATTGTTCATTCTATTGGTCATTATCTTCTTTTTCCCAAAATCCATTAAAAACGAAATCAAAAAGCGATTCCACCTATAAAGGGGTGATGCTATGCGCATTCTTATTAGAAACGGTTCATTGGTGTTAGAAGATGCGATTATCCAAGCCAATTTGGTCATCGATGATACACTTATCTCCGCCATTACCGATGAAGACGTCAAAGCGGATGTTGTCATGGACGCTACGAATAAAATCGTTATTCCAGGCATGATTGATATCCATCTCCATGGGGGAGCTGGTTTTGATTTCATGAATACTGATCCGCAAGCTATTCAAATCATAACGGATTATCATTTAAGTCATGGTGCGACCTCTCAAGTACCGACCACCGTGTCGGCTTCCGATGAAGCGATTGAAGATTTTTTGAAGCGATATCAAAAAGCCGTCAATTCGTCAAAACTCAATGCTCGATTGTTGGGTATTCATCTCGAAGGTCCGTATTTATCGGAAGATAAAAAAGGAGCGCATCAATTGGATCAACTTAAGGTTCCATCCATATCGACGATGAAGCGCTGGATTGAGACGTTTCCATTTATTAGCCGCGTGACGATTGCACCGGAATTGGATCGAGATTTTGAACTGGGGAAATTTCTAAATTACTTTGGTATCAATGCTTCCATAGGCCACTCAAACGCCTATGGGCATATCATCCATGAAGCAATTGAAAACGGCTATACCAGTTTCACACATCTTTATAATGCCATGTCCTCGGTCATGTCAGTAGACGGTAAAAAAGAAGCGGGTGTTGCCGAGATGGCCTTGCTTGAAAAAACAACGTATGCCGAAATTATCGCTGACGGCCATCATGTTCCAAAAGAACTGATTCAATTAGCCTATTGGATTAAAACTCCAGATTATCTTATCGGTGTTTCCGATTGCCTGTCGCCTGCGGGATCCAACGAATCACGATATTATTTGGGTTCGGGTGATTCGGCGGTAGAAATTGTTGTCAACGGGGCTGCTTATTTGAAAAACGAACGCCGCTTGGCCGGATCGATTGCTTCCGTTGATGATCTTTTAAGGATGTTTGTATCCATGAATATCCCGTTGATTGATGCGGTTAAAATGCTTTCACTCTCACCGGCTAAATTATTAAAAAAGGACACTGAAATTGGATCAATTCGTGTCCATAAAAAAGCAGATATCGTTATTCTAGATGAATCAATGAAGGTCGAGCATGTCCTATGCAATGGCCGCATTTGGAAATAAAGAATGCGTACAGCCTCGATGAATTTCAATCGTTTTTCCATTCATGTAAGCGAAGATAGAGGATGCGTCTTTGATTGAGAAAACCAATCGATAAGCACATAAAATCTGGGTTTTGATACCCAGTTTTTTATTGATGGAAGCATAGCCATACAAAGGATCGCCAACAATTGGATGATTGTGATGAGCCAAATGAGCGCGAATTTGATGGGTTTTGCCCGTTAACAATTCGACCGTCAAAAGACTTAAGCCTTGATACTCATCCAAGACTTTGTAACGGGTGACGATCCGTTTTGAATTGGGTAGTTCTTCCGAAGAAATACGGACGACGCTTTGTTCTGAATCTTTGAGTAAATAGTCGGTCAACGTTGCTTCGGGATAGTCAAAATAGCCCACAACCCCACAGAGATAATGTTTCCGAATCTGTTTCTCAATGGCCAATCGATTGAGTTCTTTTATGGCTTCTTGTGTTTTTCCAATCATCACAAGACCGGAAGTGTTGAAATCGAGTCGATTGATAACGCCATACGTGGGTGAACCATGATGGTCGGCCACTAAGGTTGTTATAACGTCGGGTTGATTCAGTTTTTTATCAGGATGCGTCAACATTCCTGCTGGTTTGTCGACAATAAGGATGAGCGCATCCTCATAGATGACGGATAGTGAATTGTTTTTCATGGATATTCCTCTATTTTTAAAGAAGCATTCTATATGCAAAATCTATTATATACTAGATTTGATTATTTAGAAAAGGATGTTGGACGAATGAACAAATAAAATCATGGTGGATTGATTTTCCATTAATTCATTGGATGTAGATAAGAAAGACAAGTCGTCTAAACGATGAATTAAGCTTTTTATGTTTGTCCTACCAATAAAAAAATCCCAATTACGGGATTTTTATCCAATTATGATTTTAGCTGGGGAATATTCGACGTTTGATACGTTGGGATGTCCCCAGTTTTTATTAAAGATTCCAAAGATAGTAATGGGGCCTAAACGACCGACAAACATCAACACCATGATGACCCATTTTGAAGCCGAACTGAGAACGGGTGTGATGCCCAATGACAAGCCTACTGTGCCAAACGCCGAAATGGCTTCAAACATCAATTCGGTAAACGGATTGGTAATGGCTGGGTTATTGTATTCAATCATCGACAGGATGATAAATCCCGTAAACAATAAACTGATGGCTATACCCGCCAACGTAAATGCTTTTAACCGTGTTTCATCATCGATTTTCTTTTGTTTGACAATAGTCGGCTTTCCTCTTAAGAAGTTAATCGTTGAGAAAATCATGGTATAGAAGGTAGTTGTCTTGATACCACCACCGGTAGAGTTAGGGGAGGCTCCGACAAACATGAGACCCATGATTAAAGCAAGAGAAGGAATCGTCAATGAACCAATGTTAACGGTTGAAAATCCGGCGGTACGTGTCGTAACGCTTTGAAATAAGGCTTGTAACCAAGTAACCGAATCATAATTAGTAAACTTGATTAGAAACATACCAAAAATAATGAGGATTGCGGATATTTTGATGACGGCACGGGTATAAATCGTCAAATCGCTCCATTTTTTCTTTTTTGCAATGTCGAAAATAACGATAAAACCGATACCACCAATGATAATCATCAACATCGTTGAAATATTGAGTAGAATGTTATCTTTGTAGCCTACAAGGCTGTTCGAACCTAAAATGTCAAAGCCTGCATTATTGAACGATGATATGGCATGAAAGGCGCTGTGGCCCAACGCTTCCCAAAAAGAATAATCTTTTATGAAAACGATAAAATTCATAATGAGACCGACGAGTTCAATGGCGAACGACGTCATGATGATTTTTCTGACGAGTTTGACCATCCCACGAATCGAAGGTTGATTCATCGCTTCTTTGAGTACATAACGTTCCATAACGCCAATACGAATTCCCAACAACATTAGAACGTAAATAGCAATGGTCACAATCCCCAAACCGCCGATGTGAATCAAAACGGCTAAGATGATTTTACCAAATGTCGATAGCGTAATCGATAGGTTTGAAATGGTCGATAAGCCCGTGACGCAAATGGCCGACGTAGCGGTAAAAAAAGCATCAACCCAAGAAATCGATTGACCTTCTTGAACAGAGATCGGTAATTTTAGAATCAAGGTTCCTACCATAATGATCCCTAGGAAACTGAGTACGATAATGACCAGAGGGGATAAATGCCATTTTTTCATAATAAAAACTCCTCAAAAAACGAGTGGTGAATAAATCAATATCATATTATACACCGTTTTGTTTTTTTTAACAACCGCAATTGTACTTGCAGGGTCCGATCGATGAACAATCATTTTCAAACGAAATTTCTTAAAAAGAATACAATGACGATTTCCCCTCTATGGTATAATAGGTTTTATCAAAGGAGTGAGTCGGTATGTTATTGTTGTTAGGCCCCAGTGCTTCTGGAAAAACGGAATCCGCTAAGATTATGATCAATCGTTATCCGATTTCTCGGGTTGTGACGTATACCACTCGTCCTAAACGAATCAATGAAATTGATGGATTCGATTATCACTTCGTTGACGTACCAACCTTTATACAGTTAAGAGACTCGCATTTCTTTGTCGAAACCGCTCAGTACAATCAAGCCTATTACGGTACTCCGAAAAACCAAATGGCATTGGATAAATTCATAATTTTAGAACCTCAAGGGCTTAAGTCGTTTCTAAAGCTCGAAGATTGTCCGATTGTTGCCATTTTTTTGAAAACGGACGAATCGACTCGAATCGAGCGAATGAAATTACGGAAAGATCGCATCGAAGACATCCGCAAGCGGATTGAATCCGATCGCGTCCAATTTGATCTCTCCAAGATTGAAGGATTGGATTTAGTCATCGATACGACGAATATTCCCCTATCCGATTTAGCCGACTTAATTTATAACAATTATCAAACGATTTTACAGAAGAAATCTCAGCCGTTTGAGCAGCTTTCGTTGTTCAATGAGAGCTGACCACGCATCAAAATGCAACTTTAAGCATATGAGTAGAAATAATCAAAAATATTTGTTACAATAAACTCGAAATTTAAAATAATTGGAGGAATTAATCATGACCGTAAAAATTACTGCTGAAAATTTTCAAAAAGAAGTATTAGAATCACCCATTCCTGTCGTAGTCGACTTTTGGGCTGCTTGGTGCCGTCCTTGCATGATGTTAGGACCCATCATTGAAGACATCGCAAAAGATATGGAAGGCAAAATCAAAGTTGGAAAAGTCAATGTTGATGAAGAAGGCTTATTAGCCAATCAATATCGGATTTCTTCAATTCCAACCGTTATGACTTTCAAAGACGGTAAAGTTTCCGCGCAAGTCATTGGATTATTACGCAAAGAAGATCTGATTAAACGTTTAGGTCTGTAAGATGATTGACGTATTAATCGTTGGCGGTGGGCCTGCCGGTATTTCGGCAGCCATTTATTTGCAACGATTTAAATGGAACGTTGTCGTAATTTCCAAAGACTACGGAGCCCTTGCACAAAGCACACACATTGAAAACTATTATGGTTTTGAAAATCCGATAACGGGAAAAGAATTAATCGAGGCCGGATTAGCGCAAGCGAAACGCATCGGTGTGACCGTTAACGAAAACGAAGAAGTATTGACCATTAACGGGACGGGCCCTTTTCAAATCAAAACGAATCGTTCTGACTATCAAGCTAAAACGATTTTGTTAGCGACAGGAATGAGCCGACCGAATTTGCGGGTTAAAGGATTTGCCACACTATCGGGAAAAGGAGTTTCCTTCTGCGGTATTTGCGATGGATTTTTGTACCGTAATAAAAAAATCGGTATCGTTGGTTCGGGTGAATTTATGCTCGAAGAACTGGAAGTCTTAAAAGCCTTTTCGAGCGACATTACCATCTTCACCAATGGCGAACCCTTGAAAGTCGATGTTGATTCGACTCAAGTCATTACCGAACCCATTACGGAACTACTGGGTGTGGATCACCTAACGGGAATTCAAACCAAAACGAATACATTCGAATTGGATGCATTATTTCTTGCGGCAGGGACACCTTCTGCTTCCGATTTTGCCGTCCGAATGGGTGCATTCGTCAATCCAAAAAATGAAATTGAAGTGGATCCGCTATTTTCGACCAATATCCCAGGATTGTACGCAGCTGGCGATTGTGTTGGCGGATTACTCCAAATTTCAAAAGCGGTCAGTGACGGTGCCAACGCCGCTATCGCCATTAATAAATACCTAAAATCGAAAACGTCTTGATTTATCAAGGCGTTTTTTTTATGCCATTATTTTCATAATCACTTTTCTTAACCCCCGTTTCCAATTCTTGAATGTGTGTTATAATTAAATGTTGTCTAACATAACTAATCGAGGTGAAATTATGGACGAATTATCACTTTATCGTAGTGAAATCGATCAAATTGACAAGCAAATGAAGGACTTATTTCTCAAACGAATGGAAATTGTTAAGAAAATCACCAAGTGGAAAATGAAGCATAATTATCCGATTTTTGATCCAAAACGCGAAAAATTCGTTGTGGAACAAAATTCAAAAGATATCGTTCATTCGCCTCATCATGATACGTATGTGGCGTTCTTGAACTCACTTTTGGCATTATCGAAAGAATACCAAAACCAGTTGATGGAGGAAATGAACCAATGAAATGGATAGATTTACGAAGCGACACCGTTACCATGCCAACCGATGAAATGCGTCAAGCGATGCTGACGGCGGAAGTGGGCGACGATGTTTTTCAAGATGATCCGACAGCCAACCGACTTGAAACGCTTGCGGCGAAAATGTTTAAAAAAGAAGATGCTGTTTTCGTCCCATCCGGTACGTTTTCAAATCAGTTGGCTTTATTCACGCATACACGCCATGGCGATGAGGTTTTGGTAGATCAAAATGCGCATATCGTCATTCATGAATCCGGAGCTTCATCGATTATTGCAGGGGTTCAATTATTTACCTTGGAAAGTCAAAATGGAATCTGGGATTTAGAAAAATTAAAACGGTCCATTAAAGAAGCATCCACCTTTACGGCAGGAACGAAATTAATCTGCATTGAAAATGCTTATAATGGCCGCGTATTGCCACTGGATTATATGAAACAAGTCTATGAAATTGCCCATGAACGATCAATACCCGTTCACCTTGACGGAGCTCGTGTTTTTAATGCGGCAACATCCTTAAAATGCGACGTATCGGAAATTGCACAATACGCTGACAGCGTTTCGGTATGCTTGTCTAAAGGCTTGGCTGCTCCGGTTGGGACGGTTTTAGTGGGATCCAAAGAATTCATTAAACGAGCTCGCGACAAACGCAAACTTATGGGCGGTGGCATGCGCCAAATCGGATTCTTGGCCGCTGCGGGTATCATTGCATTAGAAACCATGTCTAAACGACTGAAAGAAGACCATGATAACGCAGACTATCTCGTTCGACAACTTAAGACGATACCTAAGGTAACCGTCGATGAAACTCAAAGAGACATCAATATTGTTTTCTTTGACATCGATGATGACCGAAAAGAAGGCCTTGAAGCCTATTTGCTTGACCATCATGTCAAGATTTTACCGTATGAACACCCGTTCCGTTTTGTCACTCATTATGGTGTAACGAAAGAAGACATCGATACCGTCATTCAATTGATGAGGAGTTATTTCAATTGATGAAGCGCTTGTTAACGATCTATCGACAACCCAATCTAAATTTGGATACTTCTCATAAGATGAAACGTACGGCCTATCGAGCGATTATCTTCAATCAGGATCGTTTGCTTGTGATACAATCGCAAAAATACGGAGAAATCAAATTCCCCGGCGGAGGAAAAGAACCGAATGAATCCGCATTTGATGTGTTAAAGCGAGAGGTACTCGAAGAAACAGGCTATCGAATTAAACGGACCATCGTCCCATTTGGATCGACACTTGAATATTCTGAAGATCATTTCACAGATTATGAATTGTTCATTCAAGATTCTCGGTATTACCTTTGTGACATTTATCCTGAAGCCGTTGAGCCAAACTATTTCGATTATGAAATTGACTATGGTTACTATCCAAAATGGGTAACGCTTGAAGAAGCGATTAAGACGAATGAAACCATCATCAAAAACGATAAAATACCCTGGCTTGAACGCGACACTCTGGTCATGAAACTGTTAGCGGATTTGAGGGATAATCATGCGGATTAATGTATACATTAGCTCGACGGGATATTGTTCCAGGCGAGAAGCCGATCGGTTGATAGAAAGCAATCGTGTAACCATTGATCATCAACCCGCTCTTAAAGGAATGGACGTACAAGATAATCAAACGGTTTGTATTGATGGAATTCCTTTGCTTTATCGACCAAAATGGGTGACCATTGCCTATCATAAACCGGTGGGCATTGAGTCCACAACCGATCAGAAGAAACCACATAACATCATCGATGCCATTGGCTATCCAGAACGGGTTTTCCCCATTGGTCGATTGGACAAAGCGACCTCTGGTTTAATTTTATTGACCAATGATGGTCAAATTGTCAATCAAATATTGCGTAGTGAAAACGCCCATGAAAAAGAGTATCTCGTTCAAGTGGACCATCCCTTCGATAATCAGTTTTTGTATCAAATGGCGCAAGGTGTTGAAATTTACAATCCCGTTCGCCATGAGAAAACAATTACTAAACCCGCTACGATTACTTCGGTTACATCCAATTCGTTTCGGCTGATTATTGTCCAAGGTTTGAATTTGCAAATCAGGCGCATGTGTCAAGCGCTTGGGTACCGAGTGACTTCTCTAAAACGGCTACGAATCATGAACATTCATTTGGGCGATTTGCCGATAGGAAAATGGCGTTACTTAACTGAGAATGAAACCCAAACGCTGATGAAACTAACCCATCAGGACGCAACACCCATTTCCAAAAATAATGTTTGAGTCTTCAATCAAGTGTGATATAATATCACATGGTTCAAAAATAGAAACGATAACTCAATTAGAGGAGGACAATAAATGATTTTACGTAAGGCAAAAGGAATTCAAATTGACTGTCACAAACAGATGTCAAAAGAACTCCCCATGCAAGAGCACCTCAATCCTCAATTTGTTTATATTCATCTGCTTCAACAAACATCACCATTAAAGCGGGTTGTTGAAGTCGGAGATGATGTTACGATTGGACAAGTAGTAGCGTTGAGAGAAGGATTTGGAGCGATGCCAATCCATGCTTCTGTGAGTGGGAAAGTGACGGCCATAAAAAAAGTATGGCATTCAAGCGGACGAATGGTCGATGCCATAGAAATCGAAAACGATCGTCAACAACGCATGGCCGAAACCATTCAACCAGAAGCGGACACCACGCATTTTACGCGTGAAGAATTAATTAAAAAAATGCAAGATGCTGGCCTATCGGGACTCGGTGGTGCCGGATTTCCAACCTATGTGAAATATCAGACGAAATTACCCATCGATGTCGTGATCATCAATGCCGTCGAATGCGAACCGTATTTGACCTGCGATTACATGTTAATCAATGCTTATCCTGAAAAGCTTTTAAAAGGGTTGCACTATTTGATGAGAGCTGCCAATGCACCGAAAGGCGTGGTCTGTTTTAAATCGTATAATGTCACTGTGAAGGAATCGCTTGAGCCGTTATTGGTAAATTATCCGAATATTGAACTTAAAGAGATTAAGGATATTTACCCAGCCGGTTGGGAAAAATATGTGGTTCAACAAGTAACCAACAAAACCTACGAAGGACTTCCTGCCGAAGCAGGTGCGATCGTTGACAACTCGGCTACCGCTATGGTGTTCGCCGATGTTGTAGAAAAAAATATCCCGCTTATCTCACGTGTCGTGACCATCAGCGGTGAAGGCATCAAACAACCACAAAACTTTTACGTTCCTCTTGGTACTCCTGTCAAAGAATTGATTGAGTTATCGGGCGGGTACGTTGATGGCTTAACTCCTGAAAAAGCATGGTATATTGCTGGCGGACCGATGACCGGTAGAGCCATTCTTATTGATGACTTGATTGTCAACGATACGTTAAGTGCGGTATTGGTCAAACCGATGCCAGAAGAAAAACTCCATCCTGAATGTTTGGGGTGCGGAAAATGTGCCGACGTTTGTCCTGTCTTTTTGACACCGACGGAAATTCGTAAAGCATTTGAAAATAAGGACATTGAAGGAATCAAAAAACTCAACGCAAACAAATGTATGCAATGTGGGTTATGTTCGTATGTTTGTCCTTCTCATATTGAAATTACCGATTTTGTGGCGAAAGCCAAAGATCTGTTACGGAAAGGAGCGTAAAAATGGCTCGTTTTGCAAATGGAAAAGCTCCATTCTTAAGACTATCGGATGCCCCCAATCAAGGTACGGGCATCATCATGCGCGACTTCATGATTGGCTTGATGCCCGTCATGCTATTCGCTTGGTACAAAAACGGAATTCAAGTTTATCTTGATGGCAACATCACGTTCTTTGAAATGCTCTATCCGCTTGTGTTTATGTTGCTCGGCGGACTCATTTCAATGTTGTTTGAAGCTCTGTTTTTCATGATAACCGATCCGACAGTTCGGACGATAAAACCATTAATGAAAAAATTGAGTGTTTCCTACGCTATGATTCCTGGATTAATCTTAGCCATGGTTTTACCGCTCTATACGCCAATTTGGGTATTGATGTTTGGTGCCTTTATGGGAACGATCGTCGGGAAGATGTTATTTGGTGGCTTTGGAAATAATATTTTCAATCCCGCTTTGCTCGGCTATGTCGCCGTAGGATTTACCATGTTGGGCGTTATTGGAAATGCCGGTGGTGCCTTAAATGCATCCGAAGTGTTGATTGATGCCTATGGTGGTGCAACGCCCCTTAACACCCTCGCTTCATTAAAAGACATCGACTATGACTTACTCGTCAAACCGTATGGTTCGTTATGGAATTTCTTTATCGGAACCATTCCTGGCGCATTAGCCGAAACGGGATCCTTAGCCATTATCGTTGCTTACTTATGGTTATCGATTCGTAAAGTTATTAAATGGTTCACTCCGTTAATCTATGTCGGTACCGTATTTATTTTATCGTGGTTAATTGGCATTGGATCAGGAGAAGCTGGTCTTTGGTTCCCAGTTTATAGTGTCTTATCCGGTGGATTGTTGTTTGGTGCTGTGTTCATGGCAACCGAACCCGTTACAACCCCTAGAAACCCCTTAGGGAAAATCGTATTTGCACTGTTCTTAGGGGTCCTAACCGTTTTGTTCCGCTTCATTGGCAATTTGCCAGAAGGCGTTGGAACGGCCATTATCGTCATGAATATCTTCACGATGCCGATTGACAAAACAACTGCAGTTATCCGCGCTCAAGGCGTAAAAAAAGCAACGCTTCCTTCAGTCATTGGATTGGCTCTATTTTGGTTGATTTTGGTCCTGTATGCTGTATTGAAGGCCCCGACGATTTATAGCGCCATCTTGTCGTTCTTTCCGATGGGATTAGGAGGGTTTTAATTATGAAATCATTTTTTGTTAAACACGGTCTGTCCGTCGTATTGGTTCTCTTGGTTGCCTTTGTCTTTGTCGGAGGAAATCTTTACAGCCGATTTATGACAGATCAAATCGCAGTTCACGAAGAAGAAAATCAAGGTAGTCTCATCAATGAATTACTATTGGGTTTATTCGACGGAGCTACGGATGCAGAAGAATTCACGACAACCCCTGTCGATGTTACGTATTTCAAACCGTTGTCCTCAACGGATTCCTACACGCCCGTATTGACAGGCAGTTATAAGATTTACGAAGGAACCACTCAAGTCGGGGTCGTCTATATCATCACGACTTTTGGTAAAAATGCTAATCTTCAAGTCGCCTATGGCATTACCCTCGCTGACCATAGCTTATCGGGAGTAACCGTCATCAGCAACGAGGAAACCCCCAGTTATTTTGCTAATTTAAACGATGCTTTCTTTAATCAATTTGATGGTAAAACGCTCGATGACATTGGCTTTTCATTGGACGCCGTAGCGGGGTCAACCATGTCGTCAAAGGGAATTGAAACCGGTATGTTCTATGCACGTGAACAATACGCTCAGGATTACGGTTTCGTCATCCCATCGATTGTCATGACGTTAAATACTTTGACGTATAACACCGATTTGGCAACCTTCATTGAAAAACCGTACATCGCCGATGTTACCTATGGGGATGACGATACCAACGTAGTTGTCTACTTATCAAGTTCCTTTGAATATGCTGGGCTAATTACTGGTACCGAACCTGCATCAGATGTTCAGTCAGCAATCAAGAGTTTTGCATCGAAGAGCACGGATGTATCATCGAGTTCCTATTTTGTATCCTGGGATGATACGACGCGTACGTTGGTCATCTATGCTAAAGGTTATTCTAAAAAAGGAATTCTCGGTACATTTGTCTTAAATGAATCATTATCGTCCGTCGCTAGTTTTAGCGTTGAAACCTATGAATCGTATCCTTACAGTGAATCTTACAACTCAGCGTTAGGCGAACCGCCCTATGTTGAAAACAATCTCATCAATCAATACTTGAATGATGAACCTCAAATTGATGGTGTTGCGGGAGCTTCGGTTACTTCCAATGCCATGAAAGAAATGCTAACCCTTCTTGACTTGTTCATTGAAGGACAGAATGGAGGCTTATAAGATGAAAAAAGGACTTGTATCTGGCCTTGTTCTCCTAATTATCGGCATCGTTTGCGGAGCCTTGTTGGCAGGCATTAATGCCGTTACGGCCCCCATCATCAAGGCCAATGCCGATCAAAAAGTATTGGATTCATTGAAGGATGTCTATCCTAGTTCATCCAACTATAACCTTGAAACCATTGAAGAAGAAGGCGATGTCTCGACCCTCTTTGTGCTATCGGATAAGACGACCGGTGATACCGTCGCCATCATCTATTCGGTCAGCGCTTATGGCTATCAATCGGATGTTTCGATGTTAATCGCCGTTGAAAAGAACAGCGAAAATCAATTGCTTGTCGTTGGCTACACCGTTGTTAGCCAAGGCGAAACATCGGGCATTGGTGATCAAATCGTCGGACATGATTTCAAGATGAATGGCAAAGTCATCACTGATTTAGCAACGTTTGATGCCGTTTCAGGCGCTTCGTATTCAAGCGGAGCTGTTAGAACGTGTTTTGAATCCGTTGGTTCAAGGGCTCAAGCTGATTTTGGAGGTGCGAACTAATGAATCAAAAAGATAATTTTCTAAAAGGTATTATCAAAGAAAATCCGTTGTTCGTTACTGTACTCGGTACTTGCCCGTCGTTGGCGATTACGACAAAAGTTGAAAACGCCATCGGTATGGGCATTGCGGTGTTCTTCGTTTTGGTGTTGTCGAATCTGATTATTTCATTATTGACGGTCAATCCGAAAATGAAAGAATTCATCAAACCGGTTCGTATTCCCGTTTACATCGTAGTTATCGCAACGTTGGTTACGATTGTTGAAATGGTCATGCATGCATTCTTAGTTGATTTATACGAAAGTTTAGGTGTATTCATCCCGCTTATCGTCGTCAACTGCATCATTTTAGGACGTGCCGAAGCCTTTGCCTCCGATAACAAACCGATTGACTCGGTTGTCGATGGCATGGGAATGGCCATCGGGTATACACTCGCTTTACTCAGTATCAGCTTCTTCAGAGAATTGTTGGGGAAAGGAACCATCACCCTTTGGGGAGAAAAATCCTTGAACCCGCTTCAATTGGATTTGAATCCTGTGTTTGAATTTATTGGAATTGAACCCATCACTATGTTTGTTCAACCCGTTGGTGCGTTCTTAACCTTTGGATTTATTTTAGCCACGTTGATGGCCATCAGTCAAAAGCACCAAGCCAAAATGGCGAGTGAGGTGAAAAAATCATGAATGTCAGTCAATTAATCTCCTTAGCCTTTGTGGCATTAATCATTGAAAACGTCATTTTGACTCAATTTTTAGGCATTTGTCCCTTCTTGGGCGTATCTAAAAAACGTAGTTCTGCCGTTGGTATGGGATTAGCCGTTGTAGCGGTCATTGTTTTAGCGGGTATCATCACATGGTCGTTGTATCATGCGGTATTGGTTCCCCTTAAAATGGAGTACATGCAAACCATCGTCTTCATTTTAGTCATCGCTGCATTGGTTCAAATGGTTGAACTGATCATCAAAAAGATTTCGCCTGCCCTTTACAAAGCATTAGGCATTTACTTACCGCTCATTACGACCAACTGTGCTGTATTAGGGGTTGCTTTATTAAACATTCGTAATGATTTTTCATTCGCTGAAATGCTGGTCTATTCAACCTTCATTCCGTTAGGATTTTTACTGGTTATTACCATCTTTTCAATGCTTCGCGAAAAAATCGATACGGCTCCCGTTCCCAAAGCATTTAAGGGCACGCCCATTGCGTTGATTACGGCCGCCATCCTCGCCATGATCTTTTCACGGTTTGGAGGGCTGATTTAATGGATATTTTAATTCCCGCATTGGTTCTCGGAGCCATCGGGTTTGCGCTCGGTTTTCTAATTTTCCTCGTCAGCAAGTACTTCCATGTTGAGGAAGATTCACGAATCGAATCGATTGAAGCGATGTTACCAAAGTATAATTGCGGAGCGTGCGGCTACGCAGGTTGTCATGATATGGCGATCGGTCTACTAAACAAAGAAAGCAAACCTGCTCAATGCAAACCCATCAAAAAAGAAGCAAAAGAAGAACTCGAAAAGTATTTGGATGAGCTCTTCAAAGCCGAAAGTAAATAAACTTTTAAAGGCGTTTTCCGTTTGGGGAACGCCTTTAACATGAAAAGGTATTCACCTTTCTTTTAACTATTGATTATCGGATTGAAATGTATTATAATGATAGACGGTCACAAAAATAATAGGGAGGAAAAAAATGAAAAAATTAGGATTACTACTTTTAGTAGTATTTGCATCCGTAGCGTTATTTGGATGCTCGACCAGTGAATTCAAAGTTGACGGAGAATTCATGGCTTTTGAAACCAGCGTTCACACCAATGGTGCAATGCAAGTTACGATGGTTTCAGTAATTATCGAAAACGGCGAAATCGTTGGTTATAACATCGATGCTCGTCAAGGAACCAAAACACAAACTGCTGGTGCTGATACCACAGAAGACACAACCGATGATGTTTATACCTTTGCATGGAATACTAAGACGAAAAAACAACTCGGCGATGCTTACAACATGGTTACTTACGGAAATGCGATTGCTGAATGGTATGTTCAAGCCGGACGCATCGAAGCGGCGATGTTGGCCAATGGCGTTGACTCTGTTACCTCTGATGCTGAAACGCATGTTATCGACAATGTAGCAGGCGTTACAATGAAAGACAGCGGCTATACAGAATTAGCAGCTGCTGCAATCGAACTTGCAAAACAAGGCAAATTCCAAGCAATCTATTGTTCAGAAACTGACTTGTACATGGCTTCGATGGTTGTTGAAAAAGGCGAAATCACGAATTTAACCTTAGACACCCTCCAAAAGAAGAGCACGCTTGCAAATCCAGCTGTATTCGAATGGAATGACAAAACGAAACAAGCTTTAGGTGCTGATTACGGCATGAAAGAACGCGGCGCTCAATACACCTTTGCAAATGGTGTTTGGACTGCTACTGAAAATTCACCAACGCACGAATGGTTTGAACAAGCCAACCTCATCACGAACTACATCATGGAAACTGGCAATGTTTACAACCTCAGAACGTTAAACGGCAGAGGTATCTCAGTTGATGGTTCTACCATCGTTGATGGTTTAGCCGGTGTTACTGTTAAAACCGAAACGTATTTACTCGTTTTAACCGACCTCTTCAGCAACGTTGCTACCGGTCAATTAAAGTAAGATAACAGTTTTAAAAGGATTGTTTCCGTCGAAACAATCCTTTTTGTTTATCTAAACGATAATCTTTGATATAATAAGATGAAAACTGAGGAGGTGTGCTATGGAACCCTATCAAATTATCATTGTCGTAGTACTAGCGATTATTGTCTTGGTCACACTTTTATATTGGGTATTAACACGCCGAATCGCTCATCGCCGTCGTCAAACCGTTCAAACTGCTTTGCAATCATTATTTTCTGATAACATAATCCGTCCATCGGACGTTTCTTATTTTGATTTTGCCATTGAACAAGGTCGAATTCGTTACGAGATAAAGATTCTACCGTTTGATCTAAAACATGAATTGATTATTACCAACCCAACCTATTGGTGCATCAATGCGGATTTAAAAAACTGGCGTCGTTCCACCATTCCCACACTGGTTCCTGGCGTTAAGGAATTTATGAATTACCGAGTACCTTTTGAGGGATCGATCATCAAAATGGGACTTATTTATCCAGATTGTTATAACATCACTCGTTATTTAAACGAAAGCGATGTAGCTACGGTTCGTTTTACCGATTGTGTCTATGGTGCGTATTTCGTCAAGTTCTCGGAAATGGCTTCTTTTTTTTCGAAAGTCAAATAAAAAAACTTTACAAAAAATGGTTTTTGTAATATCATATCTTATGCACGCGCTATTAGCTCAGTTGGTAGAGCAAATGACTCTTAATCATTGGGTCCCCGGTTCGAGTCCGTGATGGCGCACCATATAAGAATAAGTGGTTTGATACAAGAAACATAAAGTATCAAACCATTTTTATTTTTTACCATTTCTACGCTACGTAGGTTGTATTCAGAGGTAAGTTCCGATATGATGGTAACTGGGAGGGATATAGTGAATAATTACATTACTGGGAAAATAATCCAAGAATTAAGAGAAAAGAGTAATTTAACTCAAGCTGAACTAGCTCATAAATTGAATGTCAGTGATAAAACAATAAGCAAGTGGGAAACTGGGAAAGGATTGCCCGATATTTCTTTAATTGAACCTTTATCGGAAGCCTTACAAATTTCGGTAATTGAACTCATGAACGGGGAATATATTACGAATCGTAACAAAGCTGGAAACATGCTTAAAAGTCATTTTTCAGTATGCCCTATCTGTGGGAATATCATCCACTCTATGGGTGAAAACATTAATTCATGTTGTGGAGTTACGTTACCCATATTGGATGGAGAAAAAGAGAATCAGGATCACAGCATAACGATTGAATCGGTTGAAAACGAGTTCTATGTCTCCATGAATCATGAAATGAGTAAGCAACATTACATTTCGTTTATTGCCTATGTTACGTATGACCGTTGTGAAATTGTAAAAATTTATCCTGAACAGGATGCAAATGCCCGATTTTTTAAGCGCGGACATGGCATTATTTATAGTTACTGTAACAAAGAAGGACTTTTTAAAAAAACGATCTAGTCTTGAATCGATTGTAATTTTTATTTGTTTCCGATCACTAAACACAATCAGCGTTCGATTGTGTTTTTTTTCTCCGATTTTTACGATGAATAAACACGTGTTTATCATTGAAAAGGAGCGAATTTTTGGGATTATACAATCTTCTATACAAATCAAAAATCGTATGCTATAATAGGTTACATTGCAAATGAACTGAGGTGTTTTTAATGGAGTATATCCGTAATATTATATGGGAAATATTAGAATCTCCCACACAGAATCAACCGAATAAACCGCCAAGAGTAGAAATGACGGAATCGTTTAATGATACCGAGTACGATGATATCTTTACCGATCTTTACCTTTCAATTCGTAACATCGAAGCGTTCTATCATCCTGAAATGGATGAAAAAGCTTCGTTACTACTTGAATCGTTTATATTAGAATCCATGATTGTGCTTAAAGAAAACCCAGAAGTCTCATGGGTGACGTCGGGACCCAATTACGTTAAGGCAACTGCTTTTACGCCCGATTCCGAAACGGCAAGCTACTTATTAGAAAATGCGATTGCGATTAACACGATGTTAGGATTGTACAACGACGCATTGGCCGAAAACGGAATGCCTCAGATCGATGGTGGTATCGGACTTTATTCATTCCAGTCTGAACTTGCTTCACATGAGTGTGGATGCGAAGGATGTGGAGATGAGGGTTGTGAATGCGATGAATGTGGAGACGAAGGTTGTGGATGCGATCACGAAGAAGAAACAGGATTGGACATACATAACGAAAATCCCTTTGCTGAACTTCTTGCGAATGAAGCCAACAGCGACACCTATGATCCAATGATTCTCAACGAGGGTTTTTACGGATTGGTATCTGATTTTTTGTCTGATAAGGTCATGCTAGACGAGCATTTCAAAAAGACAACTATTGAACTACTCGATTTGGTTATTTATCACGGTAACGTCGTTATCGAAGAATAATTATATACAAGGAGATATACTATGGATTTGTTTAAAAAAATCGATGATTTCACCGTTGTCGAAGATTACAAAAAGCTAGGCGTTTATCCTTATTTTCATGCGTTAGAAACGAAACAGGATATAGAAGTTACCATGGAAGGTAAACGACGTATCATGATTGGTTCAAATAACTATCTTGGTCTGACGGGTGATCAACGAGTCATCGATGCAGGGGTCAAAGCCCTAAAGGAATTCGGCTCAGGTGTTTCTGGATCACGATTCTTAAATGGAACATTGGTCTCTCACGTTGAACTCGAGACGCGTTTGGCTGAATTCTTACATAAAGAAGCCTGTGTCACTTTTTCGACCGGTTTTCAAAGCAATTTAGGGATTATTTCCGCTATTTGTGGTCGCAATGATTTAATCTTCTGTGACCGTGAAAATCATGCTTCGATTTATGATGGTGCTAAATTGTCGTATGCGACGATGGTTCGTTATCTCCATAACGACATGGAAGATTTGGAACGTGTATTGGCTGCAGCCGATGATTCAAAAGGCAAATTGATTGTCACCGATGGTGTTTTCTCCATGAGTGGGGATATTTGTAAATTGCCAGAGATTGTCCGCTTAGCCAAAAAATACGGCGCACGTGTTATGGTTGACGACGCGCATGGTTTTGGTGTACTCGGAGCACACGGCCGCGGAACGGCAGAATACTTCGGATTAGAAAACGAAGTTGATATCATTATGGGTACTTTTTCCAAATCATTAGCCAGTTTAGGTGGATACATGGTCGCTAATCGGGACGTGGTCGAATTTGTGAAGCACAAAAGTCGCCCATTTATCTTCTGTGCTGCCATTACCCCCGCAAACGTTGCATGCGCATTGGAATCATTAAAAATTCTTGAACATGAACCCGAACGTCCAAAAGCTTTGTTAGATATCGCTCAGTACGTTCGCACTCGGCTTAAAAATGCCGGAATTCGGATTTTAGAAAATTCCATCGCGCCGATTATTCCGATTTATACGTACACCGCATTAAGAACGTTGGTTGCTTGTAAAGTTCTTTACGAACGGGGAGTTTACGTCAATCCAGTTTTACCTCCCGCAACGCCAGAAGGCGAATGCTTAATTCGTACCAGTTATACCGCTACTCACACCAAAGAATTGATGGACGAAGCCACTTCGATAATTGTCGATGTCTTGAACAGCTTGCCAGAAGATGAAAACGAATTGTTGGCTTACATGAAAAACCACCATGAATACTAATGTGATTGTTACCGGAGCGTCATCTGGTATTGGTTTTGCGATAGCAACACTCCTTCACAATCGAGGCTATAACGTCATGGGTATTAGCAGAACTTACCCAAAACAGGCGTATGAATTTGATTATCAATTGGTGGATATTACCCAAGAATCGGCTATTAACACATTTGCGAAAGCGTACGAAGCGTCCCACGGCTCTCTTTTTGCACTCATTAATTGTGCCGGTATGGGAATTTCAGGTGCCATAGAACATACGACCCTCAATGAAGCGAGAAAAATCTTTGATATCAATGTGTTTGGTTCGTTTATGATGAGCAAAGCGTTTATTCCCTTGCTTCGGAGTTCAAAACCGTCTAAGATTATCAACATATCCTCCGTTGCATCAGATTTGGCAATACCCTTTCAAACGTTTTACTCGATGACGAAAGCCTCGATTAACGCGTTCACGAAAGCACTTGCCTTAGAATTAAAACCATTTGATATTGGCGTCTGCGCCGTATTACCCGGAGACACGACAACCGGATTTACAAAAAATAGAGAAAAATCCGCCATACTTGAAGACGAGAATTATGGCAACCGCATTCGTCGTTCCGTTGAACGCATGGAAAAAGATGAACAAAACGGAAAAAATCCGATGACGGTGGCTTTGGTTGTAGCGAGGTTATTGAAGCGGAACCATGTTCCTGCCATGAAGGCGGTTGGGTTTCAATATCAACTATTTTTAGTATTAAATAAATTTTTACCCCGTCAATGGGTTCAAAGCATTCTTTATAAACTTTACGGAAATTAATCCGATTTTAATCTAAATTATTGAGAAAAAGTAGACACTTTATCAAAGTTGTCTACTTTTTTCATCTTTTTTTATAAAGTTCATGATTTTTTCGTTGTTTTATCATTTGATACAACTAAAAAATGGCGTATTTATCACAAATTTGAAAAAATTCATCTTTTGAAAAATTATGCCCGAATACGCTTTTTTTATAGTATAATAGTAACAGATTGAAGGTGATTTCCAATGATCAATATTGAAAGAATTTCATGTGACTCCATCGATTTGAAAGGCTATGGCGTTGTTCATTACGAAAATCGTGATTATCGAATTCCAAACCTTTTGCCTGGAGAAATTGCTCAAGTTGATCTGTATGACCATGGCTATGGTAAGGTCATTGCATGGCTAAAAAAATCAGACCAACGATTGAAAGCACCTTGCAGTATTTATCATGAGTGCGGTGGTTGTCTACTTCAACATATCCCTTATGAAACCCAATTAGAAATGAAGACCAATTACGTCAAACAGTGTTTCGCAGAATATTATCTCCCGACATCAACGATTTTGCCAACAATCGGGATGAAAAATCCTTATCATTATCGCAATAAGGTTCAAATGGTCATCTCTGAAAAAGGGAAACGAATCTTGTCAGGATTCTATGAGGAAAACACGCACCGAGTCGTTAACATCAGTGATTGTTATATCCAAGATGAAGTTGCTAATTCCATTGTGAATACGTGTAAAGCTCTATTTTCAGAACAAAAAATTAAGCCCTATGATGAAGATAAAAAAACGGGATTAATTCGTCATATCATGGTTAAGCGAAGTCAATCGACCGAACAAGTATTAGTGGTCATTGTTACGTCAGAAGAGAAATTCCCAGGAAGACATAATTTCGTTCAAGCATTGCGAACAAAACACCCCAATATCACATCCATTGTTCAAAATATTAATCCTAGAAAAACTTCGGTTGTTTTAGGTGATTTTGAGCGCGTGTTATTTGGAAAGGGTTATATTGTTGATGAAATGATGTCTATGAAATTTATGATTTCATCCAAGACGTTTTATCAAGTCAATTCATTCCAAACTGAAAAACTGTTTTCCAAAGCAATGGAACTGGCGAAACTAAATCCGACGGACACATTATTAGATGCCTACTCAGGCGTTGGAACGATTGGGTTGTTAATGTCGTCTCTGGTTAAAAAAGTGTATGCCGTTGAAATTAATCCCGATTCGATTAAAAACGCCATTCAAAATGCAAAACTCAATCAAGTTAAAAATGTTTACTTTGCTAAATCCGATGCTGTCGATTACATAACGAAACTAATCAATGATCAAATTTCTATTGATGTTGTGGTTGTGGATCCGCCTCGTATGGGACTTGATCCGGCTTTTGTAGAGGCACTAAAACAATTGAATCCCAAAAAAATAATTTACATTTCCTGTGATCCTTCAACATTAGCTCGCGATGTGAGCCGATTGGATCTAACTAAATACGAGATTAAACGGATTCAACCAATCGATATGTTTGCGCAGACGAATCATGTCGAGACAGTTTGCTTACTAGCGAGAAAATGAAATAAATTTTATATTGTCAATGAAATGACGTATTTGTTGAGATATTGGTATGCCCAGTTATGTATAATTTCTGGAACCATTCGACTCACCGGTCATGATGAACGAGCAGAATGAAGAAGTTTTGACCCAATATACCAACCAGACTATTGAAATCATTTTATTACCACTACTTTTTTAAGGGAGGAATTCGTATGAAAACTGATACGATTACATTAGCGTTTGATTCACAATTTATTGGAACAATGACATCCCCAACCGGAACAGTAAAAATCGGACAACAAGAAGGAGGAATCATGCCATATCATTTACTTTACGGGGCCTTGGGATCGTGTTTCTACTCAACATTTTTAAGTATTGCGGTTAAGAAACGGTTATCGTTTTCCAAAGCGACGGTATCGATTTCAGGAACGAAACGGGAGACGGTACCGACAACGCTTGATCACGTTGTTATTGATTTGATTATTTATGATGCGAGCGACGAAGCCCAATTTCGCAAGTCAGCAAAGCTGGGCGCAGAGTACTGTTCAATACATCAGACTATCAGTCAAGTTGCAACGATGGATTTGAACGTATCTTTTCAAACAAGCAAATAAAAAAGGCACCCATAAGGTGCCTCTTAAAAAATAACTACTTTTCGAGAGATTTAAGCATCCAAAGATGTTTTTGTAAAGCGGAATCCATACCAATAAGCATATCAACTGTGACTTCGTCATTCAAGTCTTGAGCGACTTTAATGATGTCTTTCAGTTCGCCATCAATCGTCGTAAAATCATAGATGACTTGGTTAATCATTTGCATGTCGGTTTCGGTTCCAGAACCTTCTTTCAAAGTCGAAAGCTTTAAGTAATCCGATAATGTTGAAACTGGTTTGCCTTCTAACATCAAGATGCGTTCTGCGACAGCATCCATATTTTCCGATGCTTCATCGTACAGTTTTTCGAAGAGTTCATGGAATTGATAGAAACGAACGCCCGTCACATTCCAATGATATTGATGTAGTTTTGTAAATAATAGCGCAAAATTTGCAACTTCGCGGTTAAGTAATTCGATTAAATTTTTCATATAGATTTACCTCCAAAATGTTTTTTTAAGGGTTTTTTACCCACCATTATTATACCATATTTAAGGAGTGTACTCAAATGACACGCTCGAGAAAAAGGAGAATTAGAAATGAAAAAATTAGCTTCACTTAGTCAACACGAACTTGACCAATTGTTTCCAATAATCCTCGAAGAACACAATGAACAATGGTCAGACAACTACGAAAAAGAATCGAAATTACTTTGGGAAAACCTCGACGTAGATGTATTTCGAATTCATCACATTGGCAGTACTTCTATTAAAGGACTGCTTGCTAAACCTACCATTGATATTTTAGTTGAAGTAGGAATGAATGCCTCATCTGAAGCCATCATCGAATCGATGAAAAAAATAGGTTATTTGTATTTACCTAAACCAGAATCACCGGCTCCGCATATGATGTTTATAAAAGGTTATACAGAAAATGGATTTGAAGGTCAAGCCTATCACGTTCATGTTCGTTATCCTGGTGATTGGGATGAACTGTATTTCTGTGAGTATCTATCGCAAAAAAAAGCACTTCAAGAAGACTACGCCAACTTAAAACAATCCCTCTATCGAATGTATAAAAATGATCGAGAAGCGTATACAAAGGGAAAAACTACGTTTATTAACGAAGTAACGCAGCATGCACGCCAATCGTTGTATCCAAAATACGAGGTTGCCGTTTCAAAAATCAATTGGAAAAACATTGTTTAAATCTGTCAACTTTGACAGATTTTCTTTTTTCTTTTAAAAGAAATACTTGAAAAATCACGTTTCTACTGCGATAATGATAGGGATATGAATAGGGAGGATTTACGATGAAAATAGTGATTATCGGTGGCGTTGCCGGGGGTGCTACCGCAGCAGCTCGATTACGCCGACTCAATGAACTAGATGAACTTATCCTAATTGAAAAAGATGAGTTTATATCTTTTGCTAACTGTGGATTGCCGTATCACTTGGGTGGTGTAATTGAAAATCGAGATGACCTTATCGTTCAATCTATACGTGATATGAGTCATAAATATCGACTTGACATACGAAATTTCAGTGAAGTCATAGCGATTAATCCAACCCAAAAAGAAGTTACCATTCGGATGATTCATTCCGATAAAACGTACAATGAAACCTACGATAAATTAATCATCTCAACAGGATCACTCCCAATCCGCCCAAAATTGCCAAATTTAGAAACCTGCGATAACGTGTTTGTATTAACCAATATTCCAACCCTTGATTCGATTATGACGTATTTAAAATCGCATGATGTGAAAAAAGCGGCCGTCATCGGTGGGGGCTTTATCGGATTGGAAGTAGCAGAGAACCTACACCGACTCGGTATCGATGTGACAATCGTAGAGAAATTGCCACAAGTCATGAGGCCTTTCGATTTTGAAATGGCACAGATTTTACACCAAACATTGAATCGTCACGGCATCAAATTGTTATTGGGAGACGGTTTATTAGGATTCGATCACGGTGGAAAACAACTCTTACTGGATAGCGGGCGAGTATTGGATACCGACATGACCGTTTTAGCAATTGGTGTGACACCTAATAATCAATTGGCCAAAGCAGCCAATTTTCAATTAGGTCCTCGAGGTCATATCATCGTCAATGACGTTTACCATGTCATGGATGCGATGACTCAACAGGTTAATGACGATGTGTATGCCATCGGCGATGTCATTGAGGTCAATGATTTTGTCGACAATACAAAAACAGCGGTACCGCTGGCTTGGCCTGCTAATCGACAAGCACGACTCGTTGCCGATCACATTAACAATCAGATTATCAAATCATCAAAACTTTTAGGAACTTCGATTATTAAACTCTTTGATTTGACCGCTGCCAGTGTCGGTCAAAACGAATCTCAACTTAAACAGAAGAATATGCCTTATCAACGCATTTATGCCCTACGAAACAACCATGCATCTTATTATCCAAATGCTCAACCGATGTACATGAAGTTACTTTATCGACCGGATAACGGCAAAATTTACGGTGCACAAATAATTGGAAGTGAAGGGGTTGATAAACGGATCGACATACTATCAACCGTAATGAAAACATACGGGACCGTCTACGATTTATCCGATCTTCAGTTAGCTTATGCTCCACCCTATGGATCGGCGAAAGATCCCATCAACATCCTAGGGTACATTGCCGAAGATATAAAAGATGAAATCTATCAACCATTTTTTTCATCGGATGTCGATGCTCTTATCAGTGAAAATCACTTTTTCTTAGATGTTCGGTCAAAAGACGAATATGACACGGGCCATATCAAGACGGCGTTGAATATCCCGCTCGATGAATTGCGACAACGTCTTGACGAGATTCGTGTTCCGAAGAATCACCCTGTTTATGTCAATTGTGAATCAGGAACCCGGTCGTATTTGGCAATCTGTATTTTGAAAAGTCAAGGGTATACCAATTTGCATAACTTAGTTGGAGGATTTTCGAATTATCGATTCTATAAGTATTTACCATTCTAGAAAAAATGTCCATCGCAAATTTGCGGTGGACATTTCCATTTATAAGATAGTTGATAACAACGAATGAATACGATTGAAGTCGATGAACCGTGATTCACGGTGGATTTCTTTTCCTTCAAAAAACACTAAAACGGTAGGAACGGTAAAAACCATGTATTGTCCTCGAAACGCTGGAACGTCCTCAATGTACACTTCGTAGAGTGGTACCGTTGGATAGTCAGCCATTTCTTCAATGAGTCGTTTCGCCACCGGTGCACAAACGGAACACATTTTTGTTTTCGCAATGACCATCGCTACCGGTGTCGTTGAGAGATTCGCGATGTCTTCTATTCTTTTTATTGATTGAATCATGTTGGCCTTCTTTCCTTACAGATAGATATATTAGCATAAATCGTGGTAATTGTCTTATATATTGACTCGAATTTTCGCGTGTAATTTTACAAAAGAATTGTTCATTTTCCGCATTTCTTGATATAATAGAAACAATCGTAATGAAAACGTTTTTTTATCAGTTGAGGTGAAAGAGTGAAAACATCCGTTATCGATTATGAACGCAAGTTATTCAACCGAAACAAATGGGCTTACAGTGTCGGCGGCATTGGCCGCGACATGGTCTATCAGCTAGTCGCAACTTTCTTTATTACCTATGTTCAGTTTTCTGGATTGGGGCTGACGGCGTTTCAATTTGTCGTTATTGGCATCTTGCTTGTCGTAGGTCGTGTGTGGGACGCTGTGAACGACCCGATTATGGGATCCATCGTTGAAAATACGCACACGCGATGGGGCAAATTTCGTCCTTGGATTTTGATTGGTGCGATACTAACCGCCATCGTCATCGTCTTTATGTTTAACTTCCGTCCATCGGGATGGGGATTCGTTATCTTTTTCTTTGCAATATACCTTGTTTGGGAAATGGCCTTTACGCTCAACGACATTCCTTATTGGTCGTTGATTCCGGCCTTATCAAAAAATAAGAAAGACCGCGATACCGTTACCATGATGGTTGTCGTATTCGCAGCGGTCGGTGCATTCGCTGGAAATGCAATTATTACACTTACCATGGTTGGTAGAATGGTTAAAGCTTTTAGCATGATTTCCTATACTTTCGCCATCTTCTTTATTGCTTGTTCGCTGCTGACCGTTTTTGGCGTCAAAGAACCTCAAGAAGATGTTAAAGAAAACCCTGAAAAAGTATCCATCAAGAAGATGTTTCAAGTTATCGCGAAAAATGACCAATTATTATGGGCTTCCTTAGCGTTGATGCTCTACAGTGTTGGGTCTGGATTATTAACGGCCTTGGGGTATAATTTCTTTTGGCTTGAAATTGGGTACAATGGTACTCTAACCACCATCTTTATCGTCAGTTTTGCGGTATCGAACATCGTAATTCAAAGTTTATATTCTACCCTTGCAAAACGCTTTACTCGTAAGAAACTGATGATTTTCAGTTTCATTTCGTTGGTATTTGGGTATTTCATGTTTCTCGTGATTGGCTGGGTTGACTTCTTACCCGTCAACATTATCACCGCTTGCTTATTTGGATTCTTCATCTTTGGTGGCCAAGCCATTTTATACATGGTTATTATCATCAATATGACCAATACCATTGAGTACAATGAATACAAAACCGGGAATCGTAATGAAGCTATTGTCTTTTCATTACGTCCGTTCGTAGCGAAGATGTCTAGCGCACTCCAAGGTTTGATTATGACCTTGGTATTGATCATCTCAGGCGTTTACGTCATGAGTCAGAATGTAGGCGCGTTAGAAGAAGAAGCAAACTTGTTTGGTGAAATGACACAAGAAGAACGTGCTGATTATGTTACGAGCCTACAATCCGGTCCAGCTGCCATCAGCGAAGATGCGTATTTATCGCTTGATCTCACTGACCAGGTTGATTACATTGAATCATTGAAAACGACGCTTCCAACGTTTGAAAATCGTAATTTAGATAATACGGAAATGGTCATTTTATACGAAGCCATTCAAGATCCTGCCAATTCCGTCTTTACCTTTGATAACGATCCAAATAATGATATCGCCGATGGATGGTCCATGGCCATTAACGCCGCTGCCGATACGGTATTTCGTGACAAAGCAACCATTAAGATGCGTGTCTTTTTGCGTATCTTCATTACGGTGTTGCCCTCGTTACTAATCTTTGGTGCGTATTATATTTTAAATAAAAAGTATATCATCGACGAAGTATATTATGATGAAATCACCAAAGCAACAGCAAAACGATTGCATAGCGAATTGAAATCATGAAGTCAATGAACCGGAAACCCAGTTTCCGGTTTTTCATAGGAGTAATCAAATGGATACGTTAAGAATGAATGTGTTGGTGACGCTTGATCACCGATATTGTACGCAATTGGCGGTCATGATGACCTCGTTTATAGAACATCATAGTCCTTATGACATCAGTCTTTTTGTCATGCATCATTCGCTGTCGAGTGATGATGAGCTATGGCTAAAAACCGTACTTCACTACTCCAATCTTTCCTTTTCTTTTATTTTTGTCGATGAACAATCGTTAGTGACTGCACCAACATCGAAACGATATCCGCATGAAATGTATTACCGTCTGTTTGCGGCTGATTATCTGCCGCGCGACCTTGATCGAATCTTGTATTTGGACCCCGATATCGTTGTGATAAACTCGTTGGCCGACCTTTATTTCGACCCATTTGATCATCATCTATTTAAAGCGTGTACGCATGTTTTCTCAAGGGGGCAACGCTTTAATCAATTGCGATTGAAGACCGATGGAAACACACCGTATTTTAACAGTGGCGTTTTGATGATGAATCTCGAGAAAATGCGCTCGGTGATTTCAAAAGAAGCGATATTTAAGTACATTAAGACGAACCGAAGTCGACTTTTATTGCCGGATCAGGATGTTTTGACGGCTCTTTTTGGAAATCAAATTCAACTTATCGACGCTTTGTATTATAATCTAAGTGAGAAGTACCTAAATCAATACAACCAAAAGGTGGCGAAAGGACAGAATCCAATCACCATCGAATGGGTGGAAAGTCATGCGAAAATAATTCATTACTGTGGCCGTAATAAACCGTGGAAACCGGAGTATCGAGGCGAGCTCAATCGTTTTTATAGAGAATACGAATCTAAATTGAAAGGATCTATGAATGATTTACATCATTAGTGGCATTGCCAAATCGGGAAAAACATTGATAACCAGTCGCTTGCGCGACCGATTAAAAATCGGTTCTTTTTCGTCGGATTATCTGATGATGATGCTTGCCAACACCAATCCGAAATTGGGCGTTAACCCCGATGCCAGCGACCGCAGCGTATCGCATGTTCTTGAACCATATTTGCGCAATCTAATCAAAATCATGATAGCCAATCATTTGGACTATATCTTGGAAGGCGTGCATTTTCAACCGCACCTTGTCTCAGAATTGATGCGTGATTATCCTGGCCAAATAAGAGCTGTGTTTTTAGGCTACCGTCTGATTGATTCCGTGACAAAACAATCGGAACTGATTCATTTTGGACCCAGCACCGAGAATCATTGGTACAAACATCTCTCTCAAGCAGAGTTGCTTGAACTCGTAAATTATCTAAAAAAAGAATCCGAAATAATGTACAAACAAACCGTTGAGTACAAACTACCCTATTTTGAGATTTCTTCGATTGTCAACCAAGCAGAAGAAATCATCAATTACCTCCTAACTTCATAAAAAAAGAGCCCTTAGGCTCTGCGTTATGGAATAAGTTGAAATTCAGCTTTTACTGGATTATGGTCGCTGTACTTGAAGTTTTCCGATAACGTCGTTACGGATAAAACTTGAACGTTCGGACTAACAATAAATCCATCGATTACGTAGTATTGATTATTTTCAAGGTTTATAGGATCATAGGGTTGATGCAACAATCGGCAGGTTGGAACCGTGTTATCGGCGAGGATTTGCCACGAATGCTCATTGAACCACGTGGAATCCATGCCATAAGCTTGCCAATAAGTAGGATCTTTCAGTTCGTATAGATAGGAATATTCATCATTCGTTTTCGTATAGGATCCTGGGAAGGTTTGATTAAAATCACCGCCAACGATGACGTAATTGCCTGCATCGTATTCCGATTGGATTAATGTTTGTAAAGCAGCCATTTCTTGCAGGCGCATACTTCCGTCGTCGTACGCCGACAGATGAACGTTGATCACAATCAGTTCCGAATCGCTCCCCGCGATGGGAAGACGACTGACCACCATGCAGCGTTTTAAATTGGCAAGGCGCAATGGCCAAGAAAATTCACCGGGGAGTTGATGACGTGTCGCTGACTCAACATAGTAGTCAGTAGCCGTCATGATTCCCGAATTTACCTCACCCATCATTTGTGATGGGTTCAAAGGGAACGGCACAAATATACAACGGTAGTTGTACCCTAGCGTAACGGGCATTTGCACTAAATCGGATAATTGTGCATATTGATTAATATGATACGAACGACTTGAATCAACATCAACTTCTTGAATCAGATAGATGTCTGCATCAGTATCTTCGATGATGCCTTTGATTCCATCTAAGTTTGCTTGCACAGATTCGCTATCATCCATTCGCGCTTTAACGCCACCATCCATCACGAAATCTTCTGTTTCGGATAATGAAGCGTAGCCGATGTTGAAGGTTAGTACAGTAATCGTCTCTGAGATGGGGACATAATAAGTACTTTCATCTGCAAGCGGATTGGCTATTTCCAATACCGTGGTTTCTTTTGGACGGTATTCGAATACTTGAAGCGTCAAAACAAATAACAATGCGGCACTAATTATGACGATAACAACGATTAGCAATATCTTTAATGCTTTCTTAATCATGGTTTCACCTCTTGTATAAACAACATTATATCGGTATTTTCGCAATTATGCGATGGTTTTTTTCATTTTTTTATTAAAAAAGGAGTGAATGAAATGATGTATGGTTTATTTGCGTTGGCACTAGTCGTTATCGGAGTTTTTATTTACAGCGAGATGCGTCAAAAACCGCTGAGGTCGTTTGCGCTTAAGGGATTATCAAGTGCCATGTTTCTCGCCATTTATCTGTATGGTGTTGCGACAACCACATCGATTCAATCCCATCCTCTTGTGGTTGGATTTTTTGGAATCGGTTTGGTTTTTGGATTGATTGGAGACCTCGTTTTAGCATTAAGAAGCATGCGTCCTCAAGAGGAAAATCATCGAATTATTTTGTATGGTACGCTGTCCTTTATGATTGGACATGTATTTTACTATTTTGCTCTATTGTCGTATGGATCCTTTGAGGTTTTAGCATTACTGATTGCCTTGATTTTATCGAACGCTACCTTTCTGGCTTCCCGAGTCATGCGACTCAACTGGGGGCCATCTAAATGGCCATCGTTGGTTTATTCCTTTTTTCTATTTTTAGTCGCTGCTCAATCGCTCTTGATCGTTATAAACAATGGATTTAGTTCCTATCACACGACATTATTGCTGGGGAGTGTTCTTTTTGCGGCGTCCGATTTGGTGTTGGCACAAATCTATTTTGCGCCCAAACCGATGACGCAGTTGATTCCAGTTAACCTATCGCTCTATTACGCCGCTCAATTATTATTGGCTTTTTCCATTAGTTTGATTTAGCGAAGCGATGAGTTCTTTATTGAGCGATTGAACCACCAAACGCTCCATTTTTTCAACGGCTCGGTCGTACGTTATGAGTCCATTTACTTCTAACTCTACATCCGATAATTGCGTATAAATCGTTGCACACAATCCTTCCGATACCAACGGAAGGATTTGATCTCTTATGAGGTTCTCGTAAGCGTCGGTTAGGGATTGTGATGATGAAAACATACGATATCCGAAGCTGTGATCGTAATCCCATACGTGATGTTCGATGTTATAGGAATATCCCCCAAATTCAGATAAGATGAATGGACGATTATTGAGTTTTCGCGGTTTTTTTACCTCAAATATGTATTTATGTATGCTTTTGAAATCGGGTCCGTTTTGGTCATGCCAACCACTGGCATGATCCACCAATCGAGTGGGATCGATTTTCTTCACTTCTTGAGCGATCCGTTTCGCATCAAATTGCCCCCAACCTTCGTTAAAGGGAACCCAAACGACAATGCTGGGGTGATTGAAGAGATGCGATATCATCTGTTTTAGATGCTGTTCGAATTCGGTACGACCTTTTTGATTTTGACGATGGAACCATGCGTAATGGGAATCTTTGAGATGAATACCCAAATTAGGCAATGTCACAGCTAAGGATAACCCAAGTTGACCGACACCGCCGCTGGGCATGTCTTGCCAAACCAACATTCCCAACCGGTCGCAGTGATAATACCAGCGCGATGGCTCGACTTTGATGTGTTTTCGAAGCATGTTAAATCCTAATGCCTTCATGAGAAGTATATCATCGATCATGGCTTGATCCGTAGGTTGTGTTAACAGACCATCTGGGAAATACCCTTGGTCAAGAACACCCGTCATGAAGTAGGGAGAATCATTGAGAAAGATTCGGGGAATCCCATTTGCATCCTGTTGAATAGACACAGATCGAAGCCCAAAATACGATTCAATAGAATCGGAAGGAACTTCATTTATTATTTCAAGTTTGAAATCGTACAACTTTGGATTTTCCGGAGACCATAAGGTTGCGTTCGGAAGTAGGATTTCCGTAAATTCATTCGCAGGAATAATCGTCTCAATCCATTGTTTTTGGTGATCGAATATCGTTAATCGACATTGAATTGATGCTTCTTGGTTGAGGATGGGATTGATTCGAATCGAAGATTTATGGGTATCAGGAATGATTTTGATATCGCGAATGTAGATTCTTTCAACCCATTCGTACCATACGGTTTGCCATATGCCTGACGTAGCGGTATACCAAATTCCTTTCGGTGATAAAACCTGTTTGCCTCGTTCTTGATCGGCTGTATCGGTTGGATCGGTTACCATCACGATTAATTCGTTAATTCCATCGAGAACTTGATCGGTTATGTCAAACGTAAAAGGCAGATACCCACCGACATGTTTGCCGATAAATTGTTGATTGACGATGACTTCTGCAGTGTAATCGACGGCTTCAAAATGAAGTAAACACCGTTGATTATGTAGCTTCTTAGTATCAAAAAGTCGACGATAGATGAGCTTTTCGGAAGGCCTTAAAGCTCTTTGCACGTTTGACAACAAACTTTCGATTGAAAAAGGAACCAGGATTTTTCCTTGATAATCTACTGGACCTAGGTCATCGTTTTGTACAATGGCATAATCGTATTCACCATTCAAATTCGTCCAGTTATTCCGCTTTAATTGTGGTCTTGGGTAATCGTTTAGGGGAATGGATTGGTTGACTAACGAGGTATATTTCGATGTCAATGTCGGGGAAGATAATTGTGCCATGATAGAGCTCCTTCATTGTAAAGACTACTTTCATTATACCATAGATAAATGAATATGAAACTTAGGTTTTCGCGTTGAAATGGCAATTGCGAAATCGCAAATATTACGCTATAATTAGTAATAACGAGGTGCTTGAATGAAAACAATAGATATCCTAGATATGACTCTTGAAGCATTAAATGGACGTCATCGCACAATCCGTATTTTTTTACCCGATTCTTATACGAAAGAAACTGAAAAACACTATCCAGTCTTGTACATGCACGATGGTCAGAATTTAGTTGATCCTGCAAAATTCAGTGGGTATTCATGGGATGTGTTAAACACAGCCCATAAACTGGCAAATCAAAAACAAATTCCTGAACTGATCATCGTCGGAATTGACTCGGATGACGAACATCGCATTGAAGAATATACCCACTCATTGTCGAAACACGCCATGAAAGGAATTCAAAAATATCAAACAAGAGCAAACTTCATTCCCGAAGGAGAGAACTATGCTCGTTTTATTGTCAATCAACTAAAGCCTTACGTCGATTCCCACTATCGAACGTTACCGGGGCGAGAAACGACCGCAATCGCTGGCAGTTCCTGTGGGGGAAATATATCCTTATATATTGGTGCTAACTATGACCATGTGTTCAGTATCGTTGGCGCATTTTCACCTGCGTACTGGATTATTCATGACGATATCTATAAACGAATTAAAGATAAGACGTTTCAACTTCCGATGCGGTTTTATCATGATATGGGAGGAAAAGAGAACGGGATATGGACGGTCTTTACGTTACTTTCCGAAGCCAAAAAGATGAATCGAGTCTTTTTAAATCATTCACAATCCCATCTTGACAGTTATTTCGTCATTGATCGAAAAGCACGTCATACTGAACTGTTTTGGCAAGATCGTTTCTATGGTTTTTTACTATGGGCTTTTGGTGAATAAAACCATTAATAAAGGGTTGATTTTTTGATTTAAAAGTGTATAATACCTTAAGTGGTCTATTTGGGAGGTTCTTATGAAATTAATGGTTTACGTTCTGAATGATGTCCATCTATTAGACAAATTCTTAATTGCCCTAAAAGAAAACAATGTTCGCGGTGCGACGATTTTAAACAGTACCGGAATGGGTAGAATGCTTTCTGAAAACGACGATATGAATTTATTTGGATCATTCAAATTTTTATTTGATGGACCGAGATCTGAGTCTCGCGTCATCTTAATTGCTTTGGAAGATGAACAAGTCGAATGCGTTCTTAACATCATTGAGACATTCGCGGGCGATTTATCGAAACCAAACAGCGGTATTGTATTTACATTACCAATCGATTACATCAAGGGATACAAAAAGTAAGGTGCTGATGGTATGAATTTAATAGGTTTATTATATGCGGGTATCTTAATTGTTACCGGACTTCTTTTTGGCAAGATTGCCAAATACGCCAAGCTTCCGAACGTAACGGGATACCTTGTTGGAGGTCTGCTCATAGGACCTTCTTTACTGGGCATCATATCGAGTGAAGCCATTGAAACGATGACAATCGTATCGAATGTTGCTTTAGGATTTATCGCTTTTTCGATTGGGAATGAGCTTAAATTATCCTATTTTAAAGAAGTTGGAACAAGACCGATTGTTATTGCAGTGTTAGAAGCCCTATTCGGTGTCTTATTTGTGTTCGTTGCTGTGTTGCTTTACTTCTTGATTACACGTCAATTTACCATTGATAACATTCGTTTCTCATTGGTACTTGCGGCTATTGCGGCTGCAACTGCCCCTGCGGCTACCTTTATGGTTGTTAAACAATACAAAGCAAAAGGTGAGCTGACGAATACGTTATTGTCAGTTGTTGCACTTGATGACTCTGTAGCCATCATGTTATTTGGGATTTTTGTTGCCGTAGCGAATATTTTGGGAAAAGGATCTGGGACGGATACACCCATTATTCTACAAATATTGGCTCCGTTCTGGGAGATTATCTTATCGCTTGGAATCGGTGGAATATTTGGAATTATCGTCACCTTTGCGGTCATGTGGTTTACAGGACGTGGCAATCGTATTAGCGTTATTATTGCGGCTGTTTTCTTAACCATATTTCTTGCCGATTACTTGGGAGGATCATCGATTTTGGCCTGCATGGCATTAGGCGGTGTCTTTGCAAACACCTCTAAGAAATACGATGAAGTGTCTTCGCTGACCAACTTCATTACCCCACCGATTTTCATCATGTTCTTTGTGATGAGCGGAGCGGAATTGAACTTATCGGTTCTCGTTAGCGTTGGCATCATCGGTTTAATCTACATCATAACCCGTGTTGGCGGAAAGATATTTGGTTCTTGGTTAGGCGCTACTGTAACGCATGCCGATCCAAAAATCAAAAAGTACTTAGGGTATGCATTGATTCCTCAAGCTGGGGTTGCCATTGGGTTGAGTCTTGTCGCGACACAAGTCTTGAATCCAGAGATGGGCTCGCAAATTCGGACCATTATTTTGTGCGGTACGCTTATCTATGAATTATTAGGCCCGCTCATTACGAAAAAAGCGCTTCAAGCTTCGGGTGAGATTATCATCGAAAAGAAACACAAACAAACCGTTTAGTAAAGCCGTTTTACGGCTTTTCTTTTTTCATCAATTGATAGATAGCATGAGATATGGTAAAATAGTGACAACTAGGAGGATTTAGAAATGCTTAAATATGGTAAAGGTGTTTGTTATTCTGGGTATCGGGAAAATCAAAGTCCCCGCGACCGTGTTTACCCCTCATACGATGAGGTTTTAGAAGATTTAAAGATACTAGAGGGTCAATTTGATTATTTACGTATGTATGACCCATACGACCATGCAAAAACCGTATTACGCGTGATTAAAGACAATAACTTATCGTTTAAAGTCATGTTGGGTGTTGAACCAAGAGGCGAAATCTCGAATCCAAATTGCCCATGGGGCGGCTTGCACAGCGATGAAGAGATTAAAATCAATCGTACGCAAAATTATCGACAATTAGATTTGTTGGCCGATTTGGCTAACGAATATAAGGGCATTGTATTAGCGGTCTCCGTCGGTAATGAAAATACCTCAGAATGGCATCATAATTTAATGCCAGCAGAGGTGTTGGCGGACCATGTTCGTTATATCAAGAAAAAAGTATCGGTTCCCGTAACATTTTGTGAAGGTACCTACTCATGGATTCATCATTGCAAACCGATTGCTGCTGAAGTCGATTTCATCAGCATTCATTCGTATCCATTATGGTTGAGAACACCTTTGAAAAAAGCATTGGAATTAAACCAAAAAGATTATTTGGACACACAAAAAGCGTATCCGGGAAAACAAATCATTTTCACCGAATTCGGTTGGGCTACGTCTTCTACTGGACAAATGATTGAAGAAGATACCAACGAAAAAGCGCAAGAAATCTATTTAACGGCCGTAGATCAATGGGCTGAAAAAAACCAAATTACGATGTTTGTTTTCGAAGCGTTTGACGAACCTTGGAAAGGCGGAAACAATCCGTTAGAACCTGAGAAACATTGGGGAATCTATTCGGTAGACCGCACGCCTAAGTTGTACTATAAAAAGAGGAATATGTAATGAAAGATGGCTTAATCCATATTGGTAAAATCGTTAATACACACGGATTAAAAGGCGAAGTCAAAGTCAAGAGTTTCACGGATTTCAAATCCCAACGATATTCAAAGACCAATGACACTTATATCTTTTTTCAAGAAGCCTATTATCCGGTCCGAATTAAATCATTTCGAACCCATCAAGGGTTCGATTATTTGGTGTTTATGAATCATGAAGACATCAATTTGGTCGAACGCTTCAAAGGGTGTGATTTATTTGCGGAAAACACGACGCCTACTGGATTAAAAGCCAATGAATATTTACCTAGCGATCTAATTGGACTTTCCGTTAGCCAAGGAGAAAACTTGGTTGGTACGGTCTGTGACATTCGAACCTACCCTCAAGGGGATTATCTTGAGGTGGTGGATAATAACAATAAGAAGTCTTTGATTCCTTTTCGGAATCCCTTTATTATCTCCGTCAATCTTGATGATAAAACCATTCACATCGTCGAAATGGAGGGTCTTGTATGAAAATAACGATATTGACCATTTTCCCTGAGATGTTTGACGGTGTTTTTACCGAATCAATTCTTAAACGCGCTCAAGGATTGGGAATTGTTGATATCCAGTTCGTGAATTTTCGAGAATTCTCGACGAATAAGCACCATCGTGTCGACGATTATTCTTTTGGCGGTGGACCGGGATTGGTTTTGGCTGCAGAACCCATCTATCGAGCATTACAGTCCATTCCGGATCAAGCTAGCGCACTCAAGATTTTGATGACTCCACAAGGCGAACCGTATACACAGTCCTTAGCGAATGAACTTTCAACCTTTGAACACATCATTATTATTTGCGGACATTATGAAGGATTTGACGAACGCATATTATCATTCGTCGATCGAGAAATCTCGATTGGTGACTATGTGTTGACCGGTGGTGAAATTGGCGCAATGGTCCTTGTCGATAGCATCACGCGCTTACTTCCAGGTGTATTGAGCAGTCAAGAGAGTTATGAACAGGACTCGTTTTATAATGGCATGTTGGAGTATCCTCAATACACGCGTCCTCAGGAATTTATGGGGATGAAAGTACCGGATGTTTTGTTAAATGGAAATCATGCAGAAATCGAGAAATGGCGAAAAGAACAGTCTTGGAAACGGACTCTAGAACGACGCCCGGACTTGATTAAAAAACGAGATAAAAAAGATTGATTTAACCTGCATTCTATGATATAATACAAAACGCTGTAAGAACCTATCTGTTATTCCGCTAAACGTGATTTATGAGTAATGGAGTTATTATGTTAAGGAGTTGATCACTATGTCGCAGCAATTAATCGATCAAGTAACACAAGAATTTATCAAGAATGACATCCCCCAATTTCGTCCGGGAGACAATGTCAGAGTATCGGTAAAGATCAAAGAAGGAAACCGTGAACGGATTCAAGCATTCGAAGGTCTTTGCATTAAACGACAAGGCGGAGGCGTAAGCGAAACATTTACCGTCAGAAAGATGTCCTATGGTATTGGTGTTGAACGTACCTTTCCATTGCATTCTCCTCTGATTGAAAAAATTGAAGTCGTACGCTTTGGTAAAGTTCGTCGTGCTCATCTTGGTTACATTCGTGGGTTATCTGCTAAAGCCGCACGTATCAAAGAAAGACGCTAGTTTTAAAAAAGACAATCTTCGGATTGTCTTTTTTCATTCTTTCACGTTATGAAAATTTTTCATAAAATGTTTCAAAACCATTGAAAGACTTACCAATAAATGATAGAATATCGTAAAGATAGACATATCTTTGCGTTTTTAGAAAGGATTGGGATTGAATTATGAATAAAGCCACCATTTATAATGTCGCGTACGCTGCTAATGTTTCATTGGCTACCGTTTCTCGTACATTGAATAATCCCCAGAAAGTCAAACCTGAGACTCGTGATCGTGTCTTGAGAGTGATTAAAGAACTGGGTTACAAACCCAATGCTTTTGCAAAGGGTTTGGCTTCAAAAAAATCGACAACCGTTGCGGTATTAGTACCGGATATGTCTCGTGCTTCTGTAGCCGAAATGTTGAATGGCATCGCCGCAGTATCTCATAAGTATTCGTATTCCTTATTGGTGTTTGTCATGAATGACGATAACCAAGAAGAAGCCGAAATCTTAAAAGACGTTGTTGCAAGCCAAGTAGATGGTATTCTTTATCTTAACGATGAAATCAATGAAAACCAATATTCCATGTTAAATGTCATTCAAGACGAATACAAAGTGCCAATCGTATTGGCCAATACGCTCTATCCGTATGACAACAAACTTGTAACGGTCTGCATTGACTACTTTAAGGCTGCTTATGAATTGACTACGCATTTAATCAATGAAGGACGTAAGAATATATTCCTTTTAACGACCGCTCGCAAATACATGGTCAATGATTTAAAAGAAGAAGGCTATCTGAAAGCGATGAAGGAAGCGCATCTTTCGCCGAACATTGTACGAACCAGCGGCGATATCGCTGTCAACACCGTTCACTTCAACGAACTGTTTAAAGAAAAAACATTGGTGGATGGCGTTATTGCGGTCCGTGATTCCATTGCGGTTTCCTTCATTAACAGTATGATAGAAAAAGGAAGAAAAATTCCTGAAGACATCAGCGTTTATGGGTTCCAAAACACCAAGTACGCATCGTTATCACGCCCGAAATTATCGTGTGTCGATATCCCGGTAGCGGAAATTGGACAAAAGGCCATGGAATTGTTAAAACGAGAAATTGACGGAGAAGTCAACGAAATCAAGTTTAATGTTTTACCGCATAATATTGTCAAACGTCAATCCTCAAAATAAAACGATGAAGAAGAGCAGTAGTAATTGGATTTTGATCCGTAGAGATTCGGTGGTGGGTGAAAACCGAAACAAAACCAATTACGAATTACACTTTGGAGTTTCTGCGTTGCAGACGGTAAATCCGTTATCTTTTCAAGTGCGCTTTAAGCGAATAAAGGTGGTACCACGGTTAAATTAATCGTCCTTATTTAAGGGCGATTTTTATTTTTTTATAGAAAGAAGGATGCTTATGAAACTATTTGATGAATTAAAATTTAGAGGGTTGGTCTATGCCATGACCGATCCCCAGATTGAAAAAGTTTTAAACGAAGAAAGTGTGACATTTTACTTGGGCGCTGATCCGACGGCCGATAGTCTCCATGTTGGGCATTTACTTGCTTACTTGGTTGCGAAACGACTCGCCGATGCGGGACACAAACCCATTTTGGTTATTGGCGGAGGAACGGGGTTGATCGGAGATCCTAGTTTTAAGAATACGGAACGGCCGTTATTGACCATCGAAACATCGTTAAAGAATGCTGAAGGCATTAGCAAACAAGCACGACACATATTGCCAAATGCCATGGTCGTGAATAACTATGATTGGTTATCGTCTTTGAATGCCATCGAATTTTTACGCGATATAGGCAAGAATTTTAACGTTTCGTACATGATGAGTAAAGATTCTGTCAAATCCAGAATCGAAAACGGTATTTCATTTACAGAGTTTTCTTATCAAATTATCCAAGCTTGGGATTTCGAACATCTCTTTAAGAACCATCAATGTGTTCTTCAAATAGGCGGACAGGATCAATGGGGGAATATCACTTCAGGATTGGAGCTAATCCGGAAAGTACACGGTATTGAATCAAAAGCGTATGGGTTTACCTTCCCGTTGGTGACCAAAGCCGATGGAACGAAGTTCGGAAAAACGGAATCAGGAGCGGTTTGGCTCGACAAGGACAAAACGTCACCGTATGAATTTTATCAATATTGGATCAATACCAGTGATGACGACGTCGTAATGAGACTCAAACAATTCACGTTCTTATCCGTTGAAGCCATCGAATCACTTGAGAACGAAGTGAAACAATCACCAGAAAAACGTACTGCCCAAAAAGCCTTAGCAACAGAATTGACCAAACTGGTTCATGGTGAAGAAGCGCTTAAGGAAGCAGAAAAAATTTCGGAAGCTTTATTTTCCGGTGATCTAGAATCATTGACAGCCCACGAAATTGAAATGGGATTTAAAGATCTTTTGGGATTCGAAACCGAAAGTGACCTTGCCTTGATGGATGCGCTGTTGAACACGAATATTGCACAATCCAAGCGCGAAGCAAGAGAACTCATATCAAGCGGAGCCATCAGCGTCAATGGGAAGAAGTTGACGAATCTAGATTCAATTGTGTCGAAAAAAGATGCTATTGAAGGCGTCTACAGCATTTTACGCAAGGGAAAGAAGAAATACGTTATCATCAAACACAAATAAAATAAAGGTTAATCACCCGAAAAGGGTTGATTAACCTTTATTTATTATGACGTTCAATGGATCGATGGATTTTGGTTTCGCTAAACTTTAAGTAGATAATTCGTAATGCGTTAAGTACACACAATAAGGTTACCCCAACATCTGCAAAGATGGATAGCCACATCCACATGAATCCAAGTCCTGATAAAATTAGGAAAGCTAATTTGACGCCCATTGAAAATACAATGTTTTGAATGGCGATAGAACGGGTTGTTTTTGCGATATAGATGGCTTTCTCCAATAATTGGATATCGTCTTTTATCATGATGATATCCGCAACTTCGATGGCTAAATCGGAGGCAGAACCCATCGATACGCCAATATCGGCATTTTTCAATAAAGGAGCGTCGTTGATTCCGTCGCCAACATACAAACTGACTGAATGGGTACGAATGGCGTTAAACTTTTCAAGTTTTTGTTCTGGCAATAATTCCGAGTAATATTCGATACCACCCAATTTGAATGCGATGTCACGGGCTGAATTTTCGTTATCACCTGTCAGCATAACCGTATCGTACGACTTGGTCAGTCGACGAACGACCTCCATGGACGTTTCTTTGAGTTCATCTTTGGTAATCACATAGCCGATAAAGGATTTGGATTTGGCGATAAAGGTATAGCTTCCGACGGGCATTTTTTCCAAATTGACGGAAACTCCATAACTTTCTAAGAATCGACGTGAACCGGCTAACACTTCTTGCCCATTCATCATACCAGAAATTCCATAGCCAGGGATTTCACGAATATCGGTAACGTCGTAGGTATCGCCTTGATAGTAATTGACGATGGCTTCCGCAATGGGATGGTTTGAATATTTTTCGATGGAAGCAGCTAATTTTAACGTTTCATCATTGGTATATTCTTGAACGAAAAATGCTCCATAAGTGAGTGTTCCGGTTTTATCCAAAGCAATTGTTTTAACATCGGTGAGCGCGTGCAGGAAGGTAGATCCTTTAAATAATATCCCATTTTTCGCTGCACTGCCAATTCCTGCATAATAAGAAAGCGGAACCGACAAAACTAATGAACACGGACAAGAAATAACCAAGAAGATTGCTGCTCGGTAAACATATCCATAATCGCCTAATACATGGGTTGGATCAAAGATTACGCCATACAAAATTAACAACGCAGCCAACGCTACGACAATCGGAGTATAGATTCTTGAAAATCGAGTAATAAACATCTCGGTTTTTGACTTTGCATTTGTAGAATTTTCAATGAGATCGATGATCTTTGCCATCGTTGAATCTTGATATTCTTTCTCAGCACGAACATGAATGACGTCGCCGACGCAGATGTTTCCTGAGAGCACCTTTGTACCCACATCAGCTCGAAGCAACTTCGATTCGCCGGTCAAACTGGACGTATTTAAACTGGTAGAACCATAGACAATTTCACCGTCAACGGGGATTCGTTCACCGTTCTTGACGACGAGGATATCACCAATTTTGATTTGCATGGGGTCTTTAATGATAAGTTTGTCATTAATTAAGACATTGGCGTATTCAATTTTGATTCCCATGAGGGCGTTGATTTCGTTTTTCGAACGCGTTACTGCATTGGATTGAAGATGTTCACCGATGGAATAAAGGATAATAACAGCGATACTTTCTTCGTATTTGCCAAGGAACATCGCTGCGAAAGTTGCAATAATCATTAAGGTGTTTTCATTGAAAAAATTGAACTTACGAATGCTTTTTACCAGTAAAATCATTAACCGCGAGACCAATAAAATGTAACCAACCCAATACATGAGTGCGATGGCCCATTCGGGCAAAAAGAGTTCATAATGCGTGTCAAAGATTAGGTTGAATAATTGAGGAATACGATAAATTGAGAAGGTTAAAAAGATGATAATCATTCCCGATAAGACAAAGAAATAATCACGGAAAAAATTACGTTTCTTTTCGAGTTTATCGGTTCCATAATAATAGGTTTCAATGTTATCTTCAAGCATATCAACGATGCTTTTAATTTCTTTAAGCGCGATGGTTTCATCATAATCATCTTTAAAATCAACCAGCAAAATCTGGTTGGTATAATTGAATGATGCACTATTTACATACGGAAGACGAGCTGTTCGAATCTCTACTTTATTAATACACGTCGCACAGGTTAAGTTTTTCATAACAATTTTGCGTACCATATTCGCTCCTAAGGTGTATCGTTAACATGCAAGGCATGATTATTATAGTTTTACTATAATATATTATACGTGATTTTTTCTATTTGTCAATTTTACTCAAATTTACGCGTACTATTTGACATTTGAATATGCCATTATAAATGGCTTTTTTATAAAGTGAATGGAATCCATTAGGAGATTAAAAAATAATTTTGACAAAAATCATAAATGCTATTTTGAGTTTATTTATCGTGTGCTATACTGAGAATAATAATAATGAATCAAAGGAGGAATAATGTGAGTCATAGGTTTATCGTACGTTTTTTATTATCTTTCGTGATTTTATTACTTGCTGGACTTTTTTCTGCCTGTGATTTTGCTTCACCAACCAATAAAACAACGTTACCTGAACAAACCTCAACGACTACTACCACAGAGCAAACATCATCAATTACAGAAACATTAATCATGCCTAAAATGTACATTAATACGAACAATGTTCCGATTAACAGTAAGGAAGAGTATACCAATTGTAGTGTTACGATCTTAAGTAATAACCCAGAGCATACTCTGAATCAAGTTCAAGCAGGAATTCGATTAAGAGGTCATAGCACATCGAATTTTGATAAAGTTCCTTATCGTATTCGATTTGAAGACAAGACACAACCGCTTGGTTTGGGAAGTGGTCCATCAAGAAGTTGGGTTTTGCTTGCGGAATATATGGATATTTCCATGCTTAGAAATTATGTATCCTATAATCTATCAAATACGTTAATGAGAAATTCGTTTAGTTCTACCGTTGACTACGTGGAAGTTTATTTGAATAATATCTATAAAGGTGTCTATCTGCTAGCAGAACAAACTCAAGTAGGTGAGAACAGAGTCAATATTGACGAAAGTGGTGTCGAAACTCCTACGATAGTAGATACTGGTTATTTACTTGAACTGGAAACCGATTCGACGAGACGGTTAGCAGAAGGCGCGCATATGGTCGATTGGTTTGATGTTCCTGGTTATACAAACATGACCGTTGATTTTGGTTGGTGGAACATGGCGGATTATCCACTCTCCAACGAAGTCGGTTTTTACATCATTAAAAGCGACGCCAAAACGCTAGAACAAATTCAATTTATCCAAAATTATATGGTTTCTGTATACGATGCAATCTATGTGGATAAAACGTTTGAAGCCGTTAATGCCGTCGTCGATATCCCATCTGCTGTCGATACGTACTTAATGCAACTCCTTACCAATGATATGGATTATAATTATAGCAGTAATTATGTCTACAAAGATGCAGGGGGTCTATTAATATTTGGTCCGCCATGGGATCATGATCTGTGCTTTGGTAATCATTATCAAAATACAACAACCGATTCACTCCATATTTATCATCTGTTGTATGAATTAAGTACTTATGAGTGGTTCCAAACGCTGGTACTTGCCCGATGGGATGAGATCAATCAAGTCAGTAATAATCTCATTGCGGATACGAGAACACTTATCACCACGACTTCTTCAACCTATCAAGCTTCTTTTAATCAAGATTATAATCTATGGCAGAGCACTCGAAGAACAGATGGGTGGCACGCTATTTATCTTCAATACTCAAGCCAATCTGCAGCGACTACAGCGCTTTTGGACTGGTATGATAATCGAATCAACTTTATCAATACGATGTTTGAGAGTTGGGAAGATAATTAGAAAACAATGATAATTAAGATGTTAATCAATTCTTCTTTGGGGTGATTAACATCTTTTTTTCTGATTTCATCGAAATCATCTTGATTTATCAGATCAACACATTACTAGAGCTTGATATAGGCCCCTCGATTTCATCAAGTAGAACGCAGCCGATTATTGTGGTAAACACGAATTATAATACCAAGTGCAATGTTTCATTTGATGACGAACATTTTCATTAAAAACCCTGGTTTTTGGTTTTCATTTTCACGGATTTGTGATAAACTATTTTAGAATGGAGTGATACTATGGATTGGTTGAAAATCGTACAATCTTATCGTGATGAATACATCGAAAAAACACAGACACTATTAAGAATTCCAACGTTATTGGATCACTATGATCCACAAAACTTCGAAACACCCTTTGGCACGCCGATTAGAGAAGCTCTGGATTGGTTTTTAGATATGGGTGAAGCCGATGGTTTCAAAGTTAAAAACATCGATAATTATGCCGGGCATCTTGAAATGGGTTCAGGAGATGAAATCCTGGGAATACTTGGCCATTTGGATGTCGTTCCTACCGGTGGTAAGTGGACGTATCCCCCCTTTGACGCAACGATTGTTGATGACAAAATATACGCCCGTGGTTCCATGGATGATAAAGGTCCGACCATGGCCGCCTATATCGCCATGAAAATGATTAAGGATGCAAAAATTCCACTCAACAAAAAAGTTCGTCTGATTGTTGGCTGTGATGAAGAATCGGGTATGCGTTGTATACGCCGTTACCTAGAAAAAGAAACGATGCCAACCATTGGCTTTGCGCCCGATGCTGATTTTCCTTTGATTTATGGAGAAAAAGGAACATTTAGTTGGGATATTACCGGTCAGGAAACCAATGAACTTATTCAATTGATTCATGCTGGAGAACGGTATAATGTTGTTCCTGATGAATGTGTTGCTGTTTTGAAAAGAGACGTAAAAGAAGCGTTTGAAGCGTATTTAAAAGACCATGATTACCAAGGAAATGTTACAGAGAATACGTATACAATATTCGGTAAAAACGCTCATGCTGCATGGCCCTATTTAGGTGTTAATGCCATCTTCTTAATGGTCGATTTTTTAAAAACACAGACAAACTCACCCGTCTTGAATTATCTTGATGCCTATATGACGCATGACTTCTATGGAAAAAAACTTGAAATCAATCATTGTGATCCTGAGATGAAAGATTTAACGATGAATTTGGCGTTGATTCGATATGAAAACAATGCGTTCTTATTTGGAACGAATATTCGATATCCAAAAGGGTTCGACTTTGATTTAAATATTAATAAGATTAAAGATACGTTGGTAGGTACTTCGTTTGTCTTTCAACCGAAAGGCCATTCGAAACCTCATTACGTCGATCCGAAAGATCCACTCGTTGAAACGTTGTTGGCGGCGTATCAAAAATATTCAAACGATACCACTTCCCCCATTATTACCATTGGTGGAGGAACGTATGCAAGAACTTTGAAAAAGGCCGTAGCATTCGGCCCTAATTTACCGAAGAATGAAGACTTAGCTCATCAACCCAATGAGTATTTGGTTATCGACGAAATGCTCATGGCGGCTGCAATCTACGCGGAAGCTATTGTCAATTTGTGCACGGAGAATCATTAATGCGATTACGTAAGGTCAAGTATGCAATGGCCAAAATCAGCAGTTATCCAGAACTGATGATTCTTGATCCTGAGAATCATCGCGGGTCATGGCAGTCTCTATTTCAGAAGAGTCAACCCATTCATCTTGAAATAGGAATTGGTAAAGGGAAATTCATTCATGAATTGGCTCAAAGCCATCCTGAAATCAATTTTATAGGTATCGAAAAGTATGATTCAGTCATTGTTCGGGCGTTAGAACGATTGATTGATTCACCATTACCGAACGTAATATTAATCTATGGAGATGCCGAAAAGATAACTTCCTACTTTGAAAAAGGCGAAATTAACCACCTGTATTTGAATTTTTCAGACCCTTGGCCAAAGAATTCACACAAAAAACGAAGACTGACACATCCCCTTTTCTTAGAGCGTTATCAATCGATTTTATCGAAGGATGGATTGGTTGAATTCAAAACCGATAATTTCGGATTGTTCGAATACACCATGATGACATTGGTTGAGAGTAATGCAATCTTTTATGAACTATCGCTCAATTTGCATCAACAAACCGATAAGGAAATTGTTATGACAGAATTTGAAACCAAATTCACCCAAATGGGATTTCCAATTTATTATATTTCATTTCAGTTAAAGGAGTCATAATATGTTAAAACCACATTACCGAGATTTAGTTGACTTACCAGGTATCGCCGCTCATGAAAAATACGTACGCCGTTACCTTGAAACAGAGTTGAAAAAAGTATCCGAAACCATCGTTAAAGATAAATTGGGGTCCGTATTTGGTGTCATCAATCAACATAAAAAAGGACCCAAAGTCATGATTGCCGGTCATATGGACGAAGTAGGAGCTATGGTGGTTGGAATTACCGACAAAGGTCTTATCAAAATGATCCCCGTGGGCTCTATCAGTGCGCCAATCATGCTTAGTCAATATCTGAATGTAGTCCTTGATGACGGAAGTTTCGTACCCGGCGTCGTAGGGGCAAAACCACCGCACCTCATGCGCGATTCAGCTTCGAAACAAGTATCCGATTTTGATGATTTTGTCCTTGATATTGGAGCTGATTCAAAAGCACACGCTGAAGAATTGGGCATCAAAATCGGTCAGCAAATCGTTTTTCAAAACAATTACACCGTATCGAAAGATGGAAAAAAGATTTTCTCTAAAGCATGGGATGATCGCTTTGGCTGCGGTATGGCACTCGATATCTTACAATCGGTCAATCACGATGAAATACCTTGTCAACTTTATGCGGGGGCGAATGTTCAAGAAGAAGTCGGTTTACGGGGAGCTGGTACGTCTGCTTACTTGGTTAAACCCGATTTATTCATCGCTGTCGATTGCAGCCCTTGCGCAGACACATTTGATAAAAGTGATGTTGGCGGAACATTGGGTGGCGGTTTCATGATTCGGTTTTATGATCCGCGATGCATCATGCATCAGGGCATGAAAAAATTTATCGAAGACGTCGCCAAGAAAAACAACATTAAATTTCAATACTATAAATCAGCAGGCGGAACGGATGCCGCTCAAGTTCAATTATCAGAAGAAGGCGTTTTGGTTTGTACCATTGGCATGCCTTCTCGCTATATTCATTCATCGACTTCGATGATTCATTTGGATGATTACGAAGCGGTCAAAGCAGTAATATTGGCGATGTTAAAGGAAATCGATTATAATAAGATTGAGGAAATAAAAGCAAACGTTTAGTTTTTAATACTTATGAGACCACAACAGTGGCTTAAAAAGGAGAAAATATGAATACAAAAGAAACGTTTTTCAGCAACAAGCAAAAGGTACGCGAAATGACCTTATTAGCGATGTTTATTGCCATTATTTTAGTTATGGGGTTCGTTCCTTATTTAGGATTCATCCAAATTGGAACTGCCAGCATCACCTTAATCCACATCCCGGTTTTGATTGGTGCTGTGGTAATGGGTCGAAAAGGTGGCATGATTTTTGGATTAACCTTTGGATTGGTATCATTTTTCCGAGCGCTGACGAGCGTCGGACTGGATTATATCTTTATCTTTCCTTGGGTATCCATTTTGCCCCGGTTTATCTTTGGATTATTAATTTATGATGTTTACCGTTTACTCTATAAACTGATAAAAAGCCGAATTATTGCGCTCATCATTGCCTTTGGTTTGATGACATTCATCCATACGTTGATGGTGTTGCCTTTGATGATTGCATCGTTTCCATTAGCACTTAACCTTCCTGCCGTTAGTTCGATGATTGCATCGGCTGATCAATCACTCATTGGCTTCATGGAAGGTGTCAACGGATTCAAAACCATTTATACCATCATCATGGGTGTCATTGTATCGAATGGTATCATTGAAGCTGCCATCGCGGCTTCCGTCGGCGCTATTGTCGCTGATCGTTTGATTGCGATATTGCACCGAGAAGAAAAAGACAGCGAAGGAGAACCCATTTCATGATTTTGCTCATTGACATTGGGAATACGACCATTACCATGGGTTTGTCCCAAGGAAAAACAATCGAGAAAATATTTAAAATCAATACCGAAAAAAATAAATCCAGTGACGAATATGCCGTTACCCTAAACTTAATGTTGTCAGGCCTAACCATTGAAAATGTCGTTATTTCCTCGGTTGTACCCGAACTCAATGATGTTTTTCGTGAATATTTTATTAATTGGTATGAACTTCAACCTCTCTTTTTGACGCAAGGCATTAAAACAGGCGTTCGGATTATTTCGGATAATCCCAAGGAAGTGGGTTCGGATTTGATTGCCAACGTCATTGCCGCAACCGTTCTTTACGCAACGACCTGTTTAATTGTCGATCTCGGTACGGCAACCACCTTCACCTATGTCGAGAATTCGACGCTAAAAGGTGTCATCATCACGGCTGGAATAACCACTCAAAAAAACGCACTCATTTCCAAGACATCCTTACTTCCACAAGTTGAACTGGAAGTACCCACTAAATTGATTGGCACCAATACTGTCGATTGTATTAAGTCCGGAATTGTCTACGGTCACGCTTCGATGATTGATGGCATGATACGCCGTGTCAAAAAACAATTGAATCAACCCAATCTATCGATTATCTTGACCGGTGGGCATGCCAAATTGATTGAGACTCTTTTAGAAGAAAGAGTGATTTTTGATGATAAACTGCTCATCAAAGGACTGTTAGAAGTTCATTATCGAAACCGATTATCATAAAACGACAACCATAAAAATGTACATCCATTATGTGCATTTTTTTCTTAGTATGTTACAATGAAAGCAGAGGTTAGGGGGCAAATTATGAAAAAATTATTACTGGTTGATGGAAATAATCTCTTGTTCCGATCGTATTATGCCACCGCTGCTATGTCGACGCCCATGAAGAATTCACAAGGCTGGTATACCAATGCCGTCTATGGATTCGTTACGGCCATGCAAGGCATCCTTAAAATGGATTATACTCACATTTTGGTAGCCTTCGACCCAAAAGGCCCTACATGGCGACATTTAAAGTACGAAACGTATAAAGGAACACGTAAAGAAACACCGCCCGAACTCATTGAGCAAATGCCGTTGGTTCGGGAGTATCTCGATAGCGCTCATATTGCCCGATACGAAATCGATTTGTACGAAGCCGATGACATCATCGGATATTGCGCCACTCATTTTGCTTCCCAATTTGACACCATTGATATTTTTTCAAACGATCACGATCTCATGCAATTGATTTCATCAAACGTTCGACAGGTTATCTCTAAAAAAGGGATAAGTGAAGTTGAAATCTACACACCCGATGTTATGAAATCAAAACTTGGGATTCGTCCCGATCAAATGCGGGATTACAAAGGATTGGTCGGAGATCCGTCCGACAATATTCCAGGAATTCCGGGTGTTGGTGATAAGACTGCTGTTAAATTACTGGAAACATATGGTACGTTAGAATCCGTTCTCGCTCATAAGGATGAACTGACAGGGAAACTCAAAGAAAAAGTCGAAACTTACGCCGATCAAGCAGTGTTTTCAAAAGAATTGGCAACGATTGTCACCGATTTTGAAACAACACTATCACTCGATAAAATGGCGTTTAAGGGTTATGATTCATCAATGCTCTATTCTTTTTTACAAAAAATGGAACTCCATTCCATTATTCGCAAATTAGATATTTCGCCTAGAAGAAGTGAAGAGACATCTCAGTCATCGTACCGTATTATTCGCGATGAATCATCGTTGAAATCGATATTGACTTCGCCGATGGCAGTTCACCTTGAATTGTTTGGGACCAACTACCATGTTGCTCAAAAATTAGGGTTTGGTTTGGCGAATGATTCTGGAACGTATTATTTGGATTATGAATGGGCAATCAATCAACCATCGTTTTTGGATTGGTTGGCCAATCCGCTTGTTCATAAATATGTCTACGATGATAAACAGATGCGTGTAGCCTTGCGTTGGGATAACGTAATCCTTTCACCCATCGATTTTGATTTGTTGTTGGCGGCGTATTTAATCAATCCTAATCTAACGAAAGAAGATATGCGGGTCATCACCAGTTCATTTGACTATCATGATGTGGAATACGATGATACGATTTATGGACGCAACACTAAATACACCATCCCCGAATCGCATGAAGTCATCGAAAAACACATTGTTGATAAAGCGAAAGCCATTTGGGTTTTGCGTGAAACATTGTTAACAAAAATAAAGGATAACCAACAGTTATCGCTTTTGAACGATGTCGAAGTTCCTTTATCGGCAACGCTCGCCAAAATGGAGTACGATGGCATCTTAATTGATGAGGTTGAGCTAAATCGATTTGGAAGTCAGCTTCACGAACGAATGACTCAAATCGAATCCAATATTTATGAAGCGGCTGGGGAGACGTTTAACATACAATCTCCGAAACAGTTGGGCGTTATTCTGTTTGAAAAACTTAACTTACCCTATTATAAAAAAACCAAAAGCGGGTATTCAACCGATGTGACCGTCCTCGATCAATTATCGGGATTTCATCCCATTATCGACATGGTGAGTGAGTATCGCACCCTCTCCAAACTCTATTCAACGTATTACGAAGGCATCCAATCGGCGTTGCGTCTTAAAAACGATTCGCGCGTTCATACCATCTATAAACAAACGTTGACTCAGACAGGACGATTATCATCGATTGAACCCAATATGCAAAACATCCCCATTAAGACCGACGAGGGACGTGAATTACGTAAAATATTTATCGCCGATGAAGGCTATTCGCTATTATCTTGCGACTATTCGCAAATTGAGCTTCGTGTGTTGGCTCACATGGCCAACGTCAGTCAATTAAAAGCCGCTTTTCAGGCGGGTGATGATATTCATCAACGTACGGCTCAACTCATATTCCATAAAGAGGACATTACCACCAATGAACGGCGTCAAGCAAAAGCCATCAATTTTGGTATTATTTATGGTAAAACTCCCTGGGGACTTTCGGAAGATTTAAAGATATCTCCGAAACAAGCCGAACAATTCATCACGAATTATTACGAAAAATTTCCAGAAATCAAACTATTCATGGACGCTCAAATTGAGCAAGCCAAGAACCTAGGCTTTGTAACAACCATGTTGAATCGCCGTCGCTATATTCCCGAAGTCATAGCCCCAAATTATCAAACGAGGGAATTTGGCAAACGCATGGCGATGAATGCGCCGATTCAAGGATCCGCTGCCGATCTTTTAAAGAAAGCCATGATTGTCATCGATCAAGCGTTCATGAAGAAGAAGATGCGTTCATCCATCGTCTTGCAAATCCACGATGAATTGGTTTTTAACATTGCCGATGACGAACGCGATACCGCGCTTGAGATGATTTCCGATGCGATGACGAACGCGATACCGATGGACGTTCCATTGACAATCGAACACGAATTCGGACATAATTTGTTTGAGGTGAAATAACATGCCAGAAATGCCGGAAGTTGAGACGGTTCGTGCGACGTTGTCTTCAATGATTGTAGGTAAAACAATCGATCATATACTCGTTCGATATCCCAAAATGATACAACCGGATACACCCGAATCATTTTCAAATTCACTAAGTCATCAAACCCTCGAATCGATTGAGCGTTACGGTAAATACTTGTTTTTTCATTTTCAAACCGACACGCTTATTTCACATTTACGAATGGAAGGTAAGTATTTCCTTCGACCGCAGTCTGAGCCTGTTTTGAACCATGAACACGTCATCTTTTACTTTACGGACGGATTGTCGCTTCGCTATCATGACACCCGTAAATTTGGGACGATGCAACGCGTACTGAGAGGAACTCAATTTTCGGTTCCAGGCATCATCAAAATGGGACCCGAACCAATCAGTAATGATTTGACGGTATCGTATCTTTTGGGTAAAACAAAGAATTCCTTCAGACCCGTCAAAACGTTTCTGTTGGATCAAACCGTTGTTTCGGGTTTGGGTAATATTTACGTGGATGAAGTTTTATTTTATGCAAAATTGCATCCATTAACCCCTGTCAATCAGCTAACGAAAAATGACATCGTACGGATAATTGACGGGTGTAAATCCGTAATTTCCCGAGCCATTGAATTGGGTGGTAGCACCATACGATCGTATGTTTCTTCTTTGGGTGTAACTGGAAGATTTCAAACGGAATTGGCGGTTCACATGCGAAAAGATGAATTGTGTAATAAATGTGAATCGACGATCATAAAAATAAAGGTTGGAGGACGCGGCACGTATTACTGCCCACTCTGCCAAAAAGAAAAGAGGAAATCAAGATGAAACTTATCGGGTTGACGGGTGGCATTGGATCAGGGAAATCGACGATTGCCGATTTATTCTTAAAGAAGGGAATTCGGGTCATTGACGCCGATATTGTCTACAAAGAACTATCAAAACCAGGACAAGTATTGTATAATGACATTGTTGCCGGTTTTGGAGAGTCGATTTTAAACCCTAATGGAACCATTAATTTTCACATTCTTGCCGATTTGGTTTTCCATGATGAATCGCTTAGGTTAAAACTAAATGCGATTACGCATCCCTTGGTTCGTGAAGAGATGCTGAAAGAAGCTAAAAGTCTTAAAAATCAAGCATTAGCCGTCTTTGTCGTCCCGTTATTGTTTGAATCAAAAACCGATGACGTATGTGATTTGACAATCTGCGTATACGTTGATCTTCGAACGCAAATATCACGGGTAATGAGTCGAGATCGCATTGATCATGAGACTGCTCTTCTAAAAATAGGTGCACAATTACCTTTAAAGAAAAAAGCTCAAATGTCGGATTATGTCATCGACAATTCATTATCGATGAGTGAAACAATTCGACAATTTGAGTCACTCTTTGCAGATATAAGGAGAATATAATATGTCATTTACATCCTTTTTTCTAACAACCGCCGAAACCAGAGAACTCCACGCTGACGTGAAGTTAAGAACCCATTATTACCGTAACAGTTTCAAAGACTGTCTCAAAACAATCGAATCGATGTGCGAAGAGTTGAAACTCGATTTACGCGATGTCAACGATTCGCATGGTGAAGTCTACGTGTTAGGAAATGGGTTTGATGCCATTATTACGTGCCTTCAATTAACACCGATTGAAACCGGAGTCGATATCAAAATCAATTACTTCAGTTTTATTGGCATGAATCGTCCCCGTTCAAAAGCAATCCAGTTTTATGTCTATTTAGATCAACACTTAAAGTTTAAAGGCATTTCATTACATCCTTAGGAAGTGGTTATATGGATAAAGTTCGACGTACCGATTCGTTTTTTGTTTACTCAAAAACAACTCTGAATCCGACAGACCATCAGGTCCTGTCGCTTTTGTATTTACCGCTTATCGGTACGCAAGCGTACAGCTTGTATGGACTTTTTTCCCATCTTCTTAACCGTCAAACGTTGAAGAGTGACATTTATCTTCACAGCGATCTTGAGAGTATGTTGAGTCATAAGTTATCGACCATTGAAGTTGCTCGTCATCATTTAGAAGCCATCGGTTTGTTAAACGTCTATTTCTATAACGACTGTTTTGCCTATGAACTGTTAAATCCACTTACGCCTTACGCCTTTATTAACGATGGAATTTTGGGTCAGTATTTGCAAGCAGCGATAACAGAAAACCGTTTTAAAAAAATCTGTCAACTTTTCAAAATTGAATCTTGGGACAAGGCGGCCTATATTCCGATTACCAAAAGCTTTAACGATGTATATCCCACTATGGTTCAATCAGATTTTGTGCCGATTGAGGGATTGATGAATGGTTCTAAACGATCCAATATTCAGATCAAGAAAACCGATTTCGATTTCCGCTTGTTTACCGAAAGTATTCCCGCTCCCTTTCTTGACGCCAATCAATTAACACCGGAAGCCAAGACGAAGTTGGTGAATTTGGCGTTTGTTTATGGACTCGACGAACTGGCCATGAAGGATGTATATCTGAAATCTACGAATGAGAACCATCAACTTGATTTAGTCAAATTGACCAAATATGCACGGGAAGCGTTTAAAATTCATAAAGCGTCGGTCGCTTCGACAAACGAATCATCAACTCAAACAGAATCATCCACTTCCATGAAAGACGATCCATTGACTTATCTTAAGACGGCCACTCCCAAACAATTGTTATCTGATCTTTCGGGTGGAATGGTTTCTTCCGCCGATTTACGAATCATGGAACGACTTATCGATGTTATCGGTATTGATCGCGGCGTAGCCAACGTATTGGTATTTCATGTTGTGACGACAAAAGACGGACGGATGCCGTCTTACGAATACTTTGAAAAAGTCGCGATGGACTGGAAGCGCAATCAGATAAATACCGTTGAAGACGCATTGGATTACATTAAACATTTAGCGAGTGAACGAAAAGAATCATCGACATCGACTAAAAAACCGTATCGTAAAAATCAATCATCGAAACCGGATGTTAAAATCGATTGGTTGGACGATTACTTGAAATCGATTGAATAGGAGGCGAACTTATGAAAAAAATTGATACCTATTTGACAGATTATAAAGCCAAGACAAACCCCGACGAATTGATTGATCAGTTATTAGAATCAACCTCGATTCGCCGTTTTGTCATGAACCATGATTTGAAGCATGATACCATTGTATCGTCGCTGAATCAACTCCTTGCGTTCAAAGAAGGCGAGTCCATCTGCCAATCCTGCAAAGGTCTGTACGAATGCAAGATGTCGTATTTAGGCATGACACCGCATCTATCGTATTACCAAAATGCCATCAATCTAGATTATGTTCGTTGTCAATATAACCTAAAAGACGACCCCAAAACCAAAATAAAGGCTTACTATGTACCTAAAAAGATATTTGATGCCGATATGGCGGATTTTAGCCTCATTGGCGACGCTCGAAAAGCCATTCATCAACACATGATGTCCTTTTTGAATAACTATTCACCTTCGCACCCTATGAAAGGAATGTTCTTATCGGGCATCTACGGAGCCGGAAAAACCTACATTTTGGCTGCGCTGGCCAACGAATTGGCTAAGAAAGAGTACAAAGTGACCTTTGTTTATTACCCGGATTTGGTAAGAGAACTGAAGAGTTCCATTGGCAGCGGCGATTTGGAAGATCGCGTTCAGGAACTGAAGAAGGCACAAATCTTGTTTTTGGATGATTTTGGTGGTGAAAGCTCCTCGGCGTTTATTCGTGATGAAGTTTTAGGCCCGATTTTACAACATCGTGTATTGGACGAACTTCCGACGTTCTTTTCATCGAACATAAAAATGAAATCGGTGATTCAATCCATGGCATTGGACGGTTCCGAATGGGAAACAACAAAAGCGATTCGTATCTTTGAACGAATCCGTACTTTAGCAGTAGAATTTGAGTTAAATGAAAAACCGAAACTATCTTATTGACAAAACCGTTTAATTCATTATAATGAGAGTATATACAAAACAGTGAAGAGAATACGATGATAAAACCATGCTTTTTAGCGACAGTGGGTTGGTGTAAGCCATTGATGCATCTTTATCATTACCATCTCGGAGTTGGCATTTAATCCATGCCCGTTAATCAACGTTATCGATTTGAGTGTCGGATTTATCCGAAATTAAGGTGGTACCACGGTTATCATAGTCGTCCTTGTTAGGGACGACTTTTTTTTATAGGAGGAAACAAATGATTAAAGTCGAATTTATGGATGGATCGTTCAAATCGTATCCAGATGGAATAACCCCATATGAAATCAGCGAATCGATTTCATCCAGTTTAAAGAAATCAAGCGTAGCGGCTAAGTTTAATGGTCAAGTCGTTGATTTGAACCGGCCGCTATCGTCCGACGGATCCATCGTATTTTTGAAAGACAGCGATCCTGAATCGCTCGATGTGCTGCGCCACAGTTCTGCACATTTATTGGCAGAAGCCGTCAAAACGATGTACCCGCAAGCGAAATTCGGTGTGGGACCTGCCATCGAAGAAGGATTCTATTATGACATTGATTTAGGAGAAACGGTTTTGACCGAAGCCGATTTACCTCTGATTGAAAAAACAATGGCAAAACTTGTTCAAAAAAATAGCCCCATTGAACGCGAAGAGGTGTCAAGAACTCAAGCGTTGGAACTGTTCAAGGATGATCCTTATAAAGTTGAATTGATTTCGGCATTACCCGAAGATGAAGTGATTTCCATTTATCGGCAAGGTGTATTTTTTGATCTCTGTCGTGGACCGCATTTGCCTTCAACGAAGTGGATTAAGTATGTGAAGTTGCTTTCTTTAGCGGGAGCTTATTGGCGTGGCGATTCGAAAAACAAGCAATTGACGCGTGTATACGGAACCAGTTTCTTCTCCGAACAAGACTTGAAAGATTATCTCTATCAAATCGAAGAACGGAAAAAAAGAGATCATCGCAAATTGGGGAAAGAACTCGATTTGTTCATGCTGAGCGAATACGGACCCGGTTTTCCATTTTGGTTGCCCAATGGCATGATTTTACGTCGTGAATTGGAGAGTTTCTGGTACAAAGTACACCTCAAAGAAGGCTACAAACTCATTCAAACGCCCATAATGCTTAACAAAGACTTATGGGTTGTGTCCGGTCATTGGATGAATTATCGTGAGAACATGTATACGTCTGAAATCGACGATATGGAGTTTGCCATTAAGCCGATGAACTGCCCCGGAGGAATGCTCGTCTATAAGCGTGACATTCACTCCTACAAAGACTTTCCCTTAAAAGTCGGAGAATTAGGGTTGGTTCATCGACATGAAGCCAGCGGAGCCTTAAACGGGTTGTTCCGAGTTCGCAATTTTACTCAGGATGATGCCCATATCTTCATGACGGAAGACATGATAGTTCAAGAAATAAAAGAATTGGTTCGTTTATTCGATTATATGTATTCAGTCTTTAATTTGTCGTATCATATCGAATTATCAACCCGTCCTTTAGAAAAATACATCGGCGAGATCGAAACGTGGGATCGCGCTGAAAAAGCGTTGGCTGAAGCGTTGGATTCGATTGGCAAACCATACAAAATCAATCCTGGCGATGGCGCATTTTATGGTCCGAAACTTGATTTCAAACTTCGCGATTCCATGAATCGAATTTGGCAGTGCGGAACCATTCAACTCGACATGAACTTACCCGAACGTTTTGATTTGACCTACATTGATCACAACGGCGAAAAGAAACGTCCGGTCATGTTACACCGCGCATTATTCGGTTCCATCGAACGGTTTATCGGTATCTTGATTGAACATTACGCCGGCGCGTTTCCAACGTGGTTATCGCCCGTACAAATCAAGATTATTCCCGTCAATAACGAATTCCATCAAGCCTATGCTCAAACGCTTCAAAATCGGTTTATCGACTTAGATTTACGAAGCGAGCTCGATTTGCGTGATGAAAAGCTTGGTTATAAGATTCGCGAGGCTCAAACCAAGAAAATACCTTATCAAATTGTTTTGGGCGATAAGGAAGTTGCGGAAAATTTGATTACGTACCGCCGTTATGGTTCTGCCGATCAAGTGACGGTTTCCATCGACGAATTTGTTGATATGATTAAGACCGAAATTGAAAAGAAATAAGCCCATCTATGAAAAAGCGCACCGAAACCGGTGCGCTTTTCAATCGCGTTTTTTTAGTATTTTACGAGTAATATCATCATCGGGATCAATGTAGATGGTTTTTTGATGAGTATAGGTGACAAACGATCCCTTCATTCCAGGTACTTTTTTAACGTATCGGATCAAGGTATAATCTACCGGAACGCTCGACGAGTGTCTTGCGGATGAGAAGTAAGAAGCCAACTGTGCGGCTGACCGAATATCCTCTTCGGTCAAAGCGTCTATCTTGCGGACCAATACATGACTTCCGGGTTGATTTTTGACATGAAACCATGTCTCATTATGTTTAGCTAGTTGATGCGTAATGTACTCATTTTGAAGGTTATTTTTTCCGACGAGAATTTCGGTTTTATCGGACGTATAGTAGGTGTCGTATTGAGGACGATTCATTTTTGTTTTCGTCGGTTTTTCATGAAGGTAATGATTTTGTTTCAATTCTTCAATCATTTCGAGCAAATCATTGAGCGAAGCCATTTCGATTTGTTGAAGAAGCGTTTCAAAATAATCGATTTCGTTTTTCGTTCGCTCGATTTGAAGTGTAAGATGCGATATGGAAGCTTTAATTTTTTTGTATCGCTTATAGTAGGCTTGTGCGTTTTCAATGGGAGTAGCCAAACGGTCCAATTGAATGGAAATCGTTTGATTGACTTCATAACTGTAGGCTTCAAAGTCCGATATCCCTTTTGTCAATTCTGATTGGTGTTCGACAATTAAATCGCCTTTCATTCGAAGTATTTCCGAGTTGGCCGCTGATTGGCGTTCTTGTGTCAATTTTTCGAGTTTCGAGGAATTCTTATCTAACTCACGTTTAATTAATTGGTATATATTTTTCGATAACTGTTTGGTTCGATCCAGCACTCCGGTTTCATAGAAATATTCATCAAGAAGTTCAGAAAGCGATTCGTACGTTTTTACGGGCGTATCAAAAACGTTGAACCAGTAAAATTGCTTTTTATCCGACAGGTTAACACACGGATTAACGGGTTGATTTAAGGCTTTTTGGTACAAATCAATCATCGGTATTTCTTGATTAAATGCCTGATTAAACAAATACGATGTCAATCGTTGAGAAATGCCGCGAATACGATCCACCATCACCCGTGGAGAAAGATCTGGTGTGGTCTCAAAAAAAGATTGAATTGCGTTATAATCAGTGGGTATCAGTTTCTGATCTTGAGGATATTCATAGGTGAATCCTTTTAAAAACGTTCGTTGTTGTCCGTCAAAAGGACTGACGTGTTTGTATGCATCAATAATCAAATTATCCTCGTCCGTAATCGCCATGTTGGCATGTTTTCCCATCAACTCAATAAAGATGTTGTAGGTCTTTTTTTCACCAAAATCGTTTGCATTTTGAACGACGATTTTGATGATTCGGTCGTATTCGACCGTGTCAATTTTTCGAATGATTCCATTTTCGAGATACTTACGAAGCAGCATACAAAAACCACTGGGTGTTTGTGGTTTATCATAGGTATAATGCGTCAAATGAAGTCGCGCAAGTTGTGGTGATAAGGATAGATACAACGATTCATTTTTTTGAGCTCGTACAAGCAACAAAAAATCGCTTTTTGACAGCTGATAAATTTTATTGATACGTCCGTTCGTTAATGTTGTATTTAATTCAGTAGCCAGTTTATCAATAAAACGTCCATCCATGCTCATAAGAATCACCAGTGCTATTATATCACAGTTACCGTTAAAAAATAATTTACTATTATTCGAAAATGTGTTACTATATAACATAATATTGAAAATTTATAGGGGGGCCCATATGAAGCTGAATGAACGCGGCTTATTAGTTGTGATTAGTGGTCCATCAGGTGTCGGCAAGGGAACAATCCGTAAAGCTTTGTTTGATATGCCCGATAATAATTTCTGTTATTCGGTTTCTATGACGACGCGAAAACCGCGCGAAGGCGAACGAAACGGTGTCGATTATTTCTTTGTAAGCAGAGAAGAGTTCGAATCTCATATTCAAAACGACGAGATGCTGGAATACGCTGAATTTGTCGGAGAGTATTACGGTACACCACGCGCTTATATTGATTCAAATTTGGCCCTTGGAAAAGAAGTCATCATGGAAATCGAAGTCCAAGGTGCGCTTCAAGTTCGTGAAAAAATGCCGGAAGCGGTGTTCGTATTTATCGTTCCGCCTTCTAAGAAGGCGTTGATTGAACGCTTGCAAATGCGAGGAACCGAGAATCAAAGCAGTATGCAAAAACGACTTGATAAAGCCGAACGCGAGTATCATTTAGCTTATAAATACGACTACATCGTCGTTAACGACGACGTCTTCAATGCGGCCGACCGTATTTATGCAATCATTCGTGCTGAACACGCGAAAACCGAACGTTCAATTCATAAGTATTATAAACTCTTGGAGGGAAAAGAATAAATGGCAAAAAATAACGATGGATTACGGTATCCATCCATTGATAACTTACTAGAAGTCATCGATTCTAAATATAAATTAGCCTATATATCCGCAAAACGCGCTAAAATTATCAAACAAGACGGGTTTTCATCCGTTGATAACAGATGCGTTAAACCGGTAGGCCAAGCTTTAGAAGAAATTCTAGAAGGAAAAGTAAAAGCCGAATTTTAAACAGTCGATTGACTGTTTATTTTTTTAAACTGTTTTTATCTACTGATAAATATGCTATAATACGATGAGAAAAGAGGAAGTGAAAACCGTGGATGATGGAATCAATAAATTACTGAAACTTCTACAAATTGAGGATGAGGCCATAGCTGAGTATGCGCGTTTGGATTCGCTTGAAGTGGACCCAATTACCAATGACTGGCACTTTTTTTTGTCATTTGACAAGCCCATTCCAATTCTTAAATATCGCTATTTTATGACCAAATTAGCCAATCTATCGAATCAGATAGAAGGTTTAAAATCAATCGACTATCAGGTGACGATGGATAATTATTCCGCTGAAGATGTTGCCGATTACTACGATTATGTTTTGGATGTATTAATTGAGGATGATAAACGCTTACTACCGCTTAAGGAATACATAAGTGATTTTACACAAACGAGCATTACCATTCAAGTCCCTCAGGGAGCTATTTCAGCGCAAATTTACCGAACTCAAATTGAAGCCGAAATGAGGAAAAACGGATTTGACGTAGTCGTCGAAATTACCATCAATCAAGAAATGAAATCCATCGATCAAGAAATCGAGAAGACTCAAATTAAATTTGTTCGGCAAACCGAAACCTTTGTTTCGATTGCTTCGCCGACTAAATACATTCTTTTAAATCCCGATAAACCCGTTGGCCATGATTTTATGGCCATTCGAGACCTTCCGTTTGATGAAATTGAGCTTGAAGAATACAAAAACAAATATTCAAAGCCGTTTTTTACCATACGCGGGATTGTAAGTTCCATTGAGATTCGACAAAACCGAAGCGGTGGACAAGCCAACATCATTATCAACGATGGATCCGATTCGGTTCTGATTAAGAAACGAATCGGTGCAGAAGACGTTCAGTTCGTTAACGACATCAAAGAAGGTATGGAATTGCACGTTTCTGGATTCGGTGAATTTGACCGTTTCTACGGAGAGTTTGCCTTAACCGTCACCAACATAGAGCGATCTGCCGATATCGTATCAAAATCATTGAGAAAAGACGAAGCCAAACAAAAGAGAGTTGAACTTCATCTTCATACGAAAATGTCGCCATTAGATGGGGTCAATACCATTCAGGATTACGTCTATCGTGCAAAAGAGTGGGGACATCCCGCAATTGCCGTGACCGATCATGCGTCAGTTCAATCGTATCCCGATTTGTATAAGTTAACGAAAGAAACGGGTGTAAAAGCACTCTATGGATTGGAATTGGTTTACGCCGATGACGAAGCCATTCGCATCACCGATGGCAAATCGGATCAAATGCTTTCCGATGCGACTTACGTCGTATTTGATATTGAAACCACAGGTCTTTCGGTTATTTACGACGCCATCATTGAAATTGCCGGAGTCAAACTTAAAAGCGGTGCCATCATCGATCGGTTCTCTTCGTTTGTGAATCCCATGAAACCATTGGGAGAGTTTACGACGAATCTGACGGGAATCACCAATTCCGATGTCGCAAACGCGCCCAAGTTAGATGCCGTGATGCGCCAATTCTATGAATTTAGCCATGATTCGATTTTAGTTGCTCACAACGCACCCTTTGACTTGGGCCATATCTATCATGCCTATCAATCGATTGGTATCGCTTTTGAAAAACAACCTTCCATTGATACGTTGTTACTCGCCAAAGTACTCTATCCTGACCGCTCCAGATATGGTCTCGATCAAATGGCGCGATTCTTAAAAGTTCCTCTCAATTCACATCACCGGGCGATCAACGACGCTGAGGCGACACAAGAAATATTCTTGACGATGTTGCGTGAAGTTAAGAAACAAGGCATTCATCGTTTCCAAGATTTGAATTTGTTGTTGGACCCCGAGTTATTGTATCGCTATCCATATCCCAATCACATCAATTTGATGGTTCAAAAGCAAGAAGGGTTAAAGAACCTGTATAAAATTTTGTCGATGGCTTCAACGAAGTATTTCGATCGGGACGCCAAAGTGACAAAAACATTTCTGAATCGCCATCGCAAAGGAATTTTGGTGGGTTCGGGTTGCCGAAACTCTCACTTTTTTGAAATTGCCATGACGAAAACAAAAGAAGAATTGAAAAATGCTGCTCGCTTTTATGATTATCTCGAAGTTCAGCCCATCTCGACCTTCGGGTATTTGAAGTATCAAATGGCCAATTGGCAATCGCTGATTCAAGATGTCATTCGTCGCATTGTCGATATCGGTCACGAGTTGAACATTCCCGTTTGTGCAACTGGGGATGTCCATCATTTGGATCCTGAAGATTTAATCCTTAGGGAAGTCATGATCAATACGCCGTTGGTCGGTGGCGGAGGCTTTCATAAGTTATTCAATGAAGTCGAAAAACCTTCACAACATTTCATGACGACGGACGAAATGCTTAAAGAATTTTCTTTCTTAGGCGAAGAAACGGCGTTTGAACTGGTTGTAACGAATCCCAATATGATTGCCGATTCAATTGACGCCATTCAAGTGTTCCCGAAAGAACTCTATGCGCCAACCGATGAGTTTTTGGCTGAGCAAGGGGTTCCATCCATCAAGGTAAAAGTTGAAAACATGGTTCGAAACCGTGCTTTGGAATTATACGGTGATCCCTTACCCTATTTGGTAAAAAAACGACTCGATCAAGAACTGGACAGCATTATTAAAAACCAATTTTCTACGATCTATTATATTTCTCATTTATTAGTTAAAAAATCATTGGACGATGGCTACCTGGTTGGATCGCGAGGATCAGTCGGTTCTTCGTTGGTCGCTACCTTAATGGATATTACCGAAGTTAATCCCCTACCGCCACACTATGTTTGTCCTAAATGTCATTTTTCGGCATTCAAGAAAACCGACGAAGAGAAAAAATACGGCATGAATGATTTTGAAAAAGCCAATGATCGATTATTATCGCGAGTCGAAAGCGGACTCGACTTACCCAATCAAGTTTGTCCGATTTGCCAAACGACGATGAAAAAGGAAGGTCACGATATTCCATTCGAGACGTTCTTAGGCTTCAAAGGCGATAAAGTCCCGGATATTGATTTGAATTTCTCGGGCGATTATCAAGGCGTTGTTCATGAGTACATTCGTAAGATATTCGGTGAAAATTACGCATTTAGAGCGGGTACCATCGGTACGTGCGCATCGAAAACAGCCGTGGGCATGGTCCGCGATTTTTACCGAAAAATCAACGAAGAACGCGCAGCTTCCAATCTTCCGCCGCTCCGAGTCAGAAGAGCCGAAATGGAGCGATTGGGAAAAGGCATCGAAGGCTCAAAGCGAACCAGCGGTCAACACCCTGGAGGGATTGTTGTCGTACCAAACAATAAAGAAATTTACGATGTGACGCCCATTCAATATCCGGGTGATTCAACGGATACGTCGTGGAAAACCACCCATTTCGATTATCACTCGTTTGAATCGAACCTATTCAAATTGGATGTCTTAGGACACGATGACCCGACCATGATTCGTTATTTGATGGACTTAGTTAAAAAAGAACCGCTTGAATTCCCATTTTCGAGCGCGAAAGACATACCGGTCGATGATAAAGAAGTTTACAAATTGTTATCAGGAACCGACGTTATTGGTCTAACAAAAGACGATCTTCGCTCAGATGTCGCATCATTTGGCATTCCTGAATTCGGGACCAACTTCGTTAGAGGAATGTTGCGCGATTCAAAACCATCGACATTCGCTGAACTCGTTAAAATATCTGGTCTGTCTCACGGAACGGATGTTTGGAACTCCAATGCTCAAGATTTGATTTTTGGAAAACGCAAAGATTTCGGCAGAATCGATTTCAAAGATATCATCGGGTGTCGTGACGATATCATGATTGACTTAATCAGTTACGGTATGCCACCGACCAATGCCTTTGAAATCATGGAGTTTGTTCGAAAAGGAAAAGCAGCTGACAACCCAGAAAAATGGAGCACTTACGCCGATCAAATGCGACAAGCTCATGTTCCCGATTGGTATATCTGGTCGTGTAGCAAAATCAAATACATGTTTCCAAAAGCGCATGCAACGGCGTATGTGTTGATGGCGATGAGAATCGCTTGGTTCAAACTCTATAAACCGATTTATTTCTATTCGGGATACTTCTCAAAACGAGCCGCTATTTTTGATGTCGACAGCATGTCCAGCGGTGAATTGGCCATCAAACGTAAACTAGAACAAATCGAAGCGGAAGGAAATGGCGCTTCTGAACGCGATAAGAACCTCGTGACTGTTTTGGAAATTGCCTATGAGATGTACAAACGAGGCTTGTATTTTACCCGAGTGGACATTCATACTTCTGATGCAAAAGACTTTATCATTAGCAACGATAAAAAATCGTTGACAATGCCCTTTATCGTTGTCGATTCGTTGGGATTAAACGTTGCCAATTCGATTATTGAAGCCCGCAATGAGAAACCCTTTGTTTCAAAGGAAGACGTACGACAACGTACGAAACTATCAAAAACCTTATTTGAACGACTCGATGACTTAGGGGCTTTTGGCGACTTGGTTGAAGAAAGTCAGATGTCGTTATTCGATTTTTAATTTTTCACCACTTTGTCACACAATTATCACGTTTATGGATGATAATAAGGATGTATTGAATCAAGGAGGATGTTTATGAGACTACGTTCATCAAATCCCGTATTAACTCGGTTTGACCGAATGGCGGTTGCCAGTGATCAACCCGTTACGTACGCCAATGTTGCTTCAAAAACCATTTTATTGTTGTTGGTCACCGTCTTTTCTGCTTATGTGACCATTTATCAGATTGGCTTTAACCTTGGACTGATTATCGGCGCTTCGATTCTTGCGTTTGTATCCGTTCTTATCGGTACGAGATCCGTCAGTTCGGCACGTATATTTGGGTTTATTTATGCACTTTGTGAAGGCGTTATTTTAGGAACTTTGACCGCATTGGCCGAATTATCGTATCCGGGAATTGCGTTCACAGCGGTTTCAACGACGTTGATTGTCATGTTAATCATGATGATTCTTTATTCAACCAACATTATTAAAGTCGATCAAAAGTTTGCTTCGTTCATGGTGGTTGCGATGATATCCATCATCATGATGTCGATATTCATGTTAATCACCGGTTTGTTGGGAAACGTCAATTCTGGATTGTATGTTGGTGTCGCCATTCTTTCGACGATTATCGCTGCACTGTACCTATTTATGGATTTTGAGCACATTAAACGGTCGGTTGAAATGGGCATTGACAAACAATACAGTTGGAATTTGGCTTTAGGATTAATGGTTTCATTGGTATGGCTTTATGTTGAAATCTTGAGACTGTTACTCATTTTCAGCCGAAGAAACAATTAATCTTGTAATTATTTTAAAGTTTGGTATAATGATGATAGAATACGATGATAAAGAAGTAGTAATCGAATCAGCTTGGATTTTAAGAGAGAAACATCATGGCTGTAAGTGTTTCATCCAAACTTCGATGAATTCGTCTTTTGAGTGAGACCAATCATCTCCGTAAATCGGCGTTAACGATTCTAAGGGCTAGGAGACTAGAACAAAGGTGGTACCACGGTTATAAATCGTCCTTTTTAGGGCGATTTTTTCTTTTTAAGGAGGATTTTTCATGGAGATTAAAACACAAATCAATCAACTGATTCAAGAAGCTGAAGAAGCAATCAAATCAATTCAATCAATGACCGATTTAAGTGAGTTGAAGGCGAAGTATTTAGGTAAAAGCAGTCCGTTTGCGAGTTTGATGTCGCAAATGAAGCAATTGTCACCCGAAGAACGCCCATTATTTGGTCAGATTGTCAATGAAGGAAAAAGTCAAATTTCTGCCCTCATTGATGAGCAAAGAGAACGGATGGAACAAGCCGAAATTGCTCGGAAATTAGCCAGCGAAGCCATCGACATCACCTTGCCAGGTGATCATTTCGCCCGTGGAAGTATACATCTTATTTCAAAAACCATTGAAGAAATCGAAGATTTGTTCATCGGGATGGGGTATTCCGTCAAAGAAGGACCAGAAGTAGAAACCGATCTATACAACTTTGAAATGCTCAATATTCCCAAGGGACACCCTGCTCGCGACATGCAAGATACGTTCTACATTTCCGAAGATACTTTGTTAAGAACCCATACATCACCCGTTCAAGTTCGAACCATGTTGGAAAATGGCGGACAAAAACCCATCAAGATTATTTGTCCTGGAAAAGTCTATCGACGCGACGATGATGATTTGACTCATAGCCATCAATTTATGCAAATCGAAGCCTTAGTTGTGGATAAAGATGTTACCTTAGCCGATTTAAAAGGAACCCTTTTGACGCTTGCACAAAAAATGTTTGGCTCTGATCGCAAGATTCGCCTTCGTCCATCGTACTTCCCGTTTACGGAACCTTCCGTTGAAGTTGATGTATCGTGCGGTCAATGCGGTGGTAAAGGCTGCTCCATGTGCAAACAAACCGGATGGATTGAAATTCTCGGTGCCGGAATGGTCAATAATGCCGTTTTGTCAGCCTCGGGTTATGATCCTGCCGTCTATCAGGGATTTGCACTGGGAATGGGTGTGGAACGAATTGCGATTTTGAAATACGGGATCGAAGACATTCGCTCCTTTTATCTCAACGATTTGCGGTTTAACCGTCAATTCGATTAGGAGGAATAATCATGTTATTTTCATTAGATTGGTTAAAAGAACTAACCCCTTATACAGGAACAACCGAGGAATTGCTTCGTCGTTTTAACTTGATGAGCACCGAAGTAGAAGATCACTATCGACTCGTTACGGCAGATAAATTAACCGTCGGACACGTCTTAGAATGCGAAATGCATCCCAATTCCGATCACCTTCACATCTGCCAAGTCGATGTTGGAAGTTCGTCGACTTTGCAAATCGTATGTGGCGCACCCAACGTTGAAAAAGGCCAAAAAGTAATCGTCGCTTTGGATGGAGCTGTTCTTCCAGGCAACTTTAAAATTAAGAAATCGACGATACGTGGTGTGGAATCCAATGGAATGATTTGTTCCCTTGATGAACTGGGAATCGATCATAAATACCATCAGGAAGATGGCATTCATGTTCTGGATTCCTTAACCACAGTCGGATCAGATCCCTTGACTGCTCTATCATTCGATGACGAAGTCATAGAACTCTCGTTAACGCCGAATCGTGGCGATTTACTGTCGATGATGGGGGTCGCTTATGATGTCGCTGCGATGTTTGAACTTCCCCTTACATTTCCCGATTCTTTCGTATGGGATGAAGTCAAGAAGAATCCCTTAACGGTAACGTCGTCGACCAAGAAGTGTTTATCCTATTACGCTCGCGTTATTGAAAATGTGACCATTACCGAAAGTCCTCAATGGTTAAAAGCACGATTGATTGCCTCTGGCATCCGGCCCATCAATACCGTTGTGGATATCACTAATTACGTGATGCTGGAAACCGGTCAACCGCTTCATGCGTTTGATTATGACAAATTGAATAGCCAAACCATTCATGTTCGCCAGGCGTCTAAGGGGGAAACCATTTTGACCTTGGACGATAAACTCAGAGAATTAACAGAGGACGATTTGGTCATTACTGATGGGAACATCCCTGTAGCGCTTGCCGGTGTCATGGGTGGTAAAAATACCGAGGTCGATGCCACAACCCGTACCATTTTGCTAGAATCGGCTGTTTTTGATCGGTTGAGTGTACGAAAGACATCCAAACGTTTGGATTTACGAAGCGAATCGTCCGTTCGTTTTGAACGAGGCCTCGATCCCAATCGTACCATGGTCGCTATTAACCGAGCTGCTATTTTATTACAAATGTTGGCCAATGGATCGGTATTAAAAGGCGTTGCTTCGTTTGAAACACAAGACTTAGTTCCTTTAAAAACGACGTTAACACTTTCACAACTGAAAAAAGTGACTGGCTGTGGTTACAGTGAAGCGAGCGTTGCACATACGCTTGAACGCCTTCGTTTCCCTTACACGCTCGAAAATCAATCATTTGATATTACCATTCCCACGCGTCGTATTGATGTTAAAACCTATCAAGATATTATTGAAGAAGTGGTTCGCATAAGTGGGTACGATCAAATTCCAACGACACTCTTTTCATCTGCAATTCCGGGTGCGTTAACGGAACGTCAAAAAATCCGTCGTACGATTCGTTCTATTCTGTCAACGATGGGCCTTAATGAAACGTTAACCTATACGCTTACGGATAAAACGGTGGCGGCTCAATTTGATACGAATTCACTTCCACTGATTACCATAGTCAATCCCATTAACGAAAGTCGTCGATACTTAAAGCATTCCCTGATTCCTGGACTCCTTGAAGTAGTATTGTACAATAAAGCTCGTAAAATGGATGAAATTCATCTATTTGAATTGGGGAAAGGATATTTTGAATCGGGAGAAAAAGAACTTCTCTCAGCCGCATTCATGGGTGACTTTGATTATTCGGATTGGCAAAATCCAAATCGAGAACTGACATTTTATACGGTCAAAGGCATCATCGAGTTCCTTTTCGACAAATTGCATGTTTCTAAAATCTCATACCGTGTACCTTCCAATCCGCATCCTTGGTTGCATCCTGGCATCAGCGCTGAAATCTTCCTTGACAATCAACCTATTGGTTGGATTGGGAAACTTCATCCGACCGTTCAAAAAGAAAAAGGCCTTGACGACACCTATGTCGTGGAATGTTCGTTAACAGATTTATTCGATGCCATCAAACCCGTTACGAAAGCAAAAGAAGTATCCAAATTTCCAAGTGTTGTTCGCGATATCGCCATCGTCATAGATCGAACTGTATCGGCAGAATCGTTGATATCGGTTATCCGTAAAGTTGCGAAAAACCGACTTTCAGATATTCGCATTTTTGATGTCTATACGGGTGAAAAAATAGACCCAACCAAAAAATCGATGGCCTTATCGATGACCTTCCAGGACTATCAAAAAACGCTATCTACCGAAGAAATTGACGCCTTGTTTTCTCGCATTGTAAAGGCGATAGAATCTGAACTAAACGGAACGTTGAGAGCTTAATTGAATTGACCCATTTTCGGCTTTGAAAATGGGTCTTTTTTTGATTATTTTCAAACTATTTTTATGATATAATGGAATTAGCGATTTTTGTGCATGGGAGGGTCTATGGATAAAATAATAGAAGTTAAAGGTTTAAAAAAGAATTATGGTCCTGTTGAAGCCGTCAAGGGCATCGATTTTTACGTCGAAAAAGGGAAGTTATTTGCGTTTCTTGGCCCCAATGGAGCCGGTAAATCAACGACCATTAATGTTATTTGTACCTTGCTAAAGTATGATGCCGGAGATGTTTCCGTCAATCATCTCGAATTGGGTCGTGACGATGATCAAATCCGAAATCAAATCGGTATCGTATTTCAGGATTCGGTATTGGATTCGCTATTGACGGTCGAAGAGAACTTACGAATTCGTGGAGGGTTTTATGGTCTTTCAAAAGATGAGCTTTCGGAAGCCATTAACAAAGCTTTGACAGTTACCGACATTCAAGAATTAAGAAACCGTCGGTATGGACAATTATCTGGCGGTCAACGACGTCGTGCTGATATTGCCCGCGCCTTGATTCATCAACCCAAAATATTGTTTCTTGATGAACCAACGACGGGGTTGGACCCGCAAACTCGAAAATCGGTATGGACTATGATTGAAAATCTCTATGTCAATGAAGGAGTCACCGTATTTCTAACCACTCATTATATGGAGGAAGCAGCGAAAGCCGATTACGTTATCATCATCGATAACGGACACTTAGTGGCTAAAGGAACGCCCAATGAGTTAAAGGATAAGTATTCGTCGGATTCACTACAAATCAAGCCAAATGACAAATCATCATTAATAGAGGCATTATCAAAAGATAATATCTCATATCGTTGTGAAAGCGATGTGGTCATTATTCCCTTGCAATCGACCACAGATGCATTGCCTTTATTAAAAAAGTTTGAATCAAATATCACCACTTTCCAGGTATTAAATGGGACGATGGACGATGCCTTTATTAGCATTACCGGAAAGGAGATGCGCGAATAATGATTTTCAGTTTAGTTGAACGTAATATCAAACTTTATTTTCGAGATAAAGCCAGCGTTTTCTTTTCGATGCTTAGTGTCTTGATTATTATCGGGTTGTACGTATTATTCTTAGGAGAACTGGTCAAAGGATCAGGAAGCGCAGCGGGGGATGCGGCTCGGTTTCTAACCGATTCATGGATTATGGCCGGCGTTATTGCCACAGCGACCGTAACAACGACGCTCGGTGCGTTAGGACAAATGGTCGATGACTTGGCCCGCAAAATCAATCGCGATTTTGAGACCGCACCGATCAAACGGTGGATGATTGTTTTATCGTACATTTTAAGTTCCATTACGATTGGCATTCTCATGAGCTTATTTACCTTCGCATTAGCAGAAGTGTATATCGTTATCTATGGAGGAGAAGTAGTTTCATTCCTAGCGTTTATCAAAATGCTGGGCATCATTATTCTATCGACAATAACCAGTAGTTCCTTTCTGTTTTTCTTTGTATCGTTGGTTAAAACGATGAATGCTTTCAGCGTTATTTCAACCATCGTCGGAACCTTAATCGGATTCCTGATGGGTATTTACGTTCCGATTGGAATTTTACCCACAGCCATCCAATACGTCATCAAAGTATTCCCCCCATCGCATGCAGCATCGTTAATGCGCCAAATCATGATTAATGAAGTTATTGATTTGTCGTATTTATCGACCGATACCTTACAAGAACTTGGAATTCGCTTTTTCTTTGGCGATACGTTTCTATCACCCTTAGTCTCCATCCTATTGCTTATTGGGACGACGGTTGTATTCTTCGGGATTTCCGTATGGGTGCTATCAAAACGTAAACGCGAGTCTTAGAAACCGTTTTTATTGTTCTCTTTCTTTGGTTTTTCATGTAAATCGAGTATAATGTTAGTGGGTGATGAAAGTGTTTGATTTTTATGGTTTCACAATTGACGAATTAGCGAATCAGTTAGTTGAAAATGGATTTAAGAAATTTAATGCAACACAATTATTTGAATGGGTATACCAAAAAAAAGTATTTGATTATTCGTCGATGACCAATTTAAGTCAAGCGCTGAAGTCTTATTTAGATACGGAGGCGTCGTTGGTTCCTTTGAAGGAACTGACCGTACAGAAATCTCAAGATGGAACTCAGAAATTTCTATTTGAACTCAGTGATGGTTATTCCATCGAATCGGTGTTGATGCTTCAAGATTATGGTGTCAGTCTCTGTGTGACCAGCCAAGTCGGTTGCAATATGGGATGTTCGTTTTGCGCTTCGGGATTAAAGTATAAAAACCGTAACTTAACCGCTGGAGAGATGGTTAACCAGGTTGTTACTGCCGAACGACTCAGTGGACAGTTAATTACGCATGTCGTTGTCATGGGGACGGGAGAACCGTTTGACAATTATGACAACGTCATCAAATTTATCCAAATAATTAATCATTCTAAAGGACTTCAAATCGGGCAACGTCATATCACGGTTTCTACCTGTGGAATTGTCCCAAAAATTTATCAATATGCCGATGAACCGATTCGTAGTAATTTAGCAATCAGTTTGCACGCTCCGAACGATCAATTACGATCCAAATTAATGAAAATCAATCTTCGATATCCGATTGATGATGTCATCAAAGCTTGTCAAGTATACTTTGAGAAGACATCGAGACGCATTACGTTTGAATATATTCTCTTAAACCGCGTGAACGATACGGTTGAACTAGCCGATGAACTTTCCGATTTAATCCGTGGAATGAATGCCTACGTCAATCTTATTCCTTATAACTATGTAAAAGAATTTGAATTTGAACGGACCGATATGCGTCGGGCTATGATTTTTTACGATCGTTTGACCAAACGTGGAATCAATGCCATCTTACGAAAAGAACAAGGTGGCGACATTGACGCAGCGTGTGGACAGCTACGAATGCAATCACAAAAATAATCTGAATTATTCCATTTGACTGATTGTCAAAGTAGTGATACACTATACAGTGATTTTTTATGGAAACAAGGATAAAAGGAGCGTAAATCTATGAAAAATGAAATTAAGAAAATTGCAATTTTAACGGGTGGAGGCGACTGTTCAGGTTTGAACGCCGTCATTCGATCCGTTGTTAAGACAGCTATTGTAAAATATGGCTATGAAGTAATGGGTTTTTTAGGAGGCTACAATGGTCTTTACAAAGACGAGTGGGTCGAATTGGACCGTCGTGCCGTCTCCGGTATTTTCCATCAAGGTGGTACCATTTTAAAAAACTCAAACAAAGACAATTTGTTTAGTTATCCCATGATGGATGAAAACGGTAAAATGGTCAAAAAAGACGTATCGGACGTGGCCATCGCGAATTTGAAAAAGCACAATGTGGATGCATTGGTGATTATTGGTGGAGACGGTACGTTAACGTCAGCACGTGACTTTTACCGGAAAGGAATCAACGTTGTAGGTATTCCTAAAACCATTGATAACGATGTTCCCGCAACCGATATTACCTTCGGTTATCGGACGGCCCTTGACCACATTGTGGATGCACTCGATGCACTTCACACCACCGCATTTTCACATGACCGGGTTATGATTTTGGAAGTTATGGGTCGTAATGCGGGTTGGTTGGCCTTAGAAGGCGGTATTGCTGGATCCGCTGATGTCATTTTGATTCCAGAAATTCCATATGACATTAACAAAGTAGCCCAAGCCGTCATCGATCGTTATCGCCATGGATCACGCTTCTCCATTATCTGCGTTTCCGAAGGTGCTAAGCCACTCGATGGTGATGTCACCGTTAAAAAGATTGTCGAAGGATCTCCGGACGCCATTCGTTTAGGCGGCGTAGGCGATCAACTCGCTTTGATGCTTGAGAAAATCGTAACCCCGGTTACAGGACAAGAAGTGAGAGCGTCGAATTTAGGCTACATTCAACGGGGTGGCGTAACCAACTGCTTCGACCGTGTACTCAGTACGCGTTATGGAGCCTTTGCGGCTGACATGATTGCCAACGGCGAGTTTGGCAAAATGACAGCTCTTCAAGGAAACCGCATGGTTGCCGTACCCATTACCGATGTTGTTGGATCCGGTGAAACCGGAGAAACCAGTCATGGGGGCGCAAAAACCGTCAATCCTGAGGGCGATCTTGTTGTGACGGCCAAAAACATTGGCATCTCATTTGGTGACTAATTTTAACCAAACCATTTATTAACCAATCTTTTTATGTTAAAATAAGACGTTAAAATTTTTCTTTGGGAGGATTAATATGGAATTAAAAGGATCAAGAACAGAAAAAAACTTGAGAGCTGCCTACTGTGGCGAATCAGAAGCACGAAACAAGTACACGTTCTACGCTTCACAAGCCAAAAAAGAAGGGTACAATCAAATCGGTGACTTTTTCTTAGAAACAGCCGAAAACGAAAAAGAACATGCCAAAATTTGGTTTAAGTTGCTTCATGATGGCGGTATTCCTTCGACAGAACTTAATCTGATTGATGGCGCAGCTGGCGAACATTACGAATGGACCGACATGTACAAAGGGTTTGCAGAAATTGCAAGAGAAGAAGGATTTACCCGTATTGCCTTTTTATTCGAAGCAGTTGCGAAAATTGAAAAAGAACACGAAGAACGTTACTTAGCTTTATTAAAACAACTCAAAGACGAACGCGTATTTGAATCGGAAGAATCCGAGATTTGGATTTGTTCAGAATGCGGACACATCCATGTTGGCAAAAAAGCTCCGGAAAAATGCCCTGTTTGTGAACATCCGAAGGCGTATTTTAAACGTCGAGTAAAGAACTATTAATATCAATTAGAAGACGAAAGTCTTCTTTTTTTTATCCTTTTAAAGTATAATGATAGTATCCGTCATTAAGGAGGCTAGTTGCTTGAAAGAAGGAAAAATTATACGTTTAATCGGGGGATTGTATACCGTTATCGATGAACAAAATACGCGCTATGAATTAAAACCGATTGGGTTATTTCGTTTCCAAGGCATTTCGCCTAAAGTCGGGGATAATGTCATTTTTGATGAATCCGCAATTCATGAAGTATTGCCCCGTGAAAACGATTTGCTAAGGCCAGCCATTGCCAACGTCGATCAAGCACTCTTAGTACATGCATGCAAAAAACCGGATTTTAGTTTTTATCTTCTTGATCAATTTCTAGCGCTGATTGAATCTGCCAATGTTCGTCCGGTCATTGTACTTACCAAAATCGATTTATTATCGTACGATGAACTATCCGAAATAAAATCGAAATTACGCTATTATGAAGCAGATTATCCAGTCTTTTATATTTCCAATAAAAATCCTGAATCGATTGCGTCTTTAAAATCGATTATAACTGGAAAAGTTTCCGTTTTATCCGGCCAAACCGGAGCCGGAAAAAGTAGTTTTTTAAACGCAATCGACGAACGACTCAACCTTAAGACTGATGCCATCAGCGAAGCATTAGGACGCGGAAAGCATACCACGCGACACGTAGAATTGATTCATGTAGCGGATGGATGGATTGCGGATACCCCTGGGTTTTCTAAACTCGAATTTCCACACATGAATCCAGAAGATTTGCCACATCTTTATCCCGATTTTGTTCGGTTATCATCCCAATGTCGTTTCCATGGATGTATGCATATCAATGAACCCGATTGCGCGGTTAAAAAAGCGGTTCAAGCGGGATTGATTCTCAAAGAACGTTACGAAAATTATCTGCTTTTTTCTCAAACCATTAAAAAGCAGAAACCGAAGTATTAGGAGGTGTTTTTATGATTGTCGCTCCCTCATTCTTGACAGCGGATTTCCAACGTTTGTCTGAAGAAATTTCCTCCATCTCAGAAGCAAAATGGTTGCATTTTGATGTTATGGATGGTGTCTTTGTACCGAATAAAACCTACGATCATGAACTAGTTGAGTCATTACGAAAAGACAGTCATCAGTTTTTTGATTGTCACCTGATGGTCGATAGTCCGTTATCGGATTTTTACCGGTATAAAAAAGCAGGCGCCGATTTGATTACGTTTCATTACGAGGCATTGCTTGATGCTACGGACGTCGCAATTCAGGCAATCCGTGATTTGTCAATCAAAGTAGGGATTTCGTTAAAACCAGCAACTCCTGTAGAGGTACTTTTACCGTACCTGAAACTAGTCGATTTGGTTTTGGTGATGAGTGTTGAACCTGGAAAAGGCGGGCAAAAATTCCTTGAATCATCCTTAGAAAAAATCGCTTTTCTATCCGATTATCGAAAAAAGGATCACGCTTCGTTTTTAATCGAAGTGGATGGGGGCATTAATTACGATACCGCAAAACTCGTCAAATCGGTCGGCGCGGATGTCATAGTGGCAGGGTCGTATATTTTCAACCGAACGGATCGAAGCGACGCCATTAAGGAATTAGAAAATGTTTAACAAAGTCAAAATATTTGCTGGTCCGAATACCTATCAGTTTGATCAACTCTATTTTGAAGAAGCCAACGAAATCATCGTCGGTGTTGATTCGGGATTGGCCTACTTAATGGATAGATCTATGAAAGTTGATTTTGCATTCGGCGATTTTGACTCGCTTGACGAAAAGTACATCAATAATCTTGAAACGCTTAACGCCACCATCGTTCGATTAAACAAAGAAAAAGATATGACCGATTTAGCTTTTGCCATCGATTATCTATATCAAAACATCGATTATGAATCGATTGAAATCTATGGAGGAATTGGCGGTCGTGTAGACCATTTTTATGCGAACATCAATTTGTTAAAGCGTTACGATTTAAAATTCATCGATAATCATAATAAACTCTATGTCTTAAAAAAAGGTTTCCATCATATCGACAATACGCATCATTATATCTCTTTGTTTGCGCTTGAGGATGTATATGATCTTAGCATTCAAGGTTTTCGGTACGAACTCGACCATTATTACTTGGGTGTCGCTGACTCAATTGGAGTATCCAATGAGGGGTCCGGAGATATTACGTTTTCTAAGGGTCGATTATTGGTCATGGAGACCGATGAAACAATGCTTCATTCATCATAATTAATTCACAGAAATGCCATTTATTCTTAAAACTATTCCGTTATAATGAAAGCACATGAGGTGATATCTATGGTAAAAAGAATGTTACTCGTCGTATCGTTGGTTTTAACCGTATTTTTAGGAGGGTGTAATCTCAATTTTACGTCCACTGTTGGCGGATATACGAATACGCAACCCATCACGACTACGACAACCATCACAACCCCGATTAGTACGACAACGACCGAATCGGATATGGAAGCGGTTATTTCAGCGGTGTACGAACGCATTTATCAAGAAATGTATGATCAGCTTCGTTCTGAGATGATTTCTGATTTATCCGAAGAAACCTACGCACAAATCTATGACGATGTGCTTTCCGATTTGTATGTAAAAATTAACGAAGGCACCCTATCGTTAGAGGCGCTTTCTTATGTTGATCAAGTTATGAACGTTGCCCTCAATTCTTCAAAAGCCGTCATTGGAGTGTCCAATTTGAACGCATCCGGTGTTACCCAATCGATTGGATCGGGCGTTATTTATAAACGTACCAGCAATACCTATTACGTCGTAACCAATCATCACGTCATTGAAGACGGCAGTTCGTATGAAGTTTATTTTCAAGATGGTTCCACACTTCCTGCAACCTTGCTGGGATCCGATAATTTGGTCGATATCGCCGTTTTGACGTTTATTACCGACAACGATTTGACCGTGGTTGATTTTGCTGATTCTGATTTGGTAAAACAAGGGCAAATCGTCTTGGCTGTTGGAAATCCGAACGGATATGATTACTTTAATTCCATTACCATGGGGATTGTTTCTGGGTTGGATCGATTCTTTGATATTGATAACGATGAAATCAAAGACATGTTTGTCAATTACATCCAACACGACGCCGCCATCAACTCTGGAAACAGCGGCGGGGCTTTGTTCAATTTGGACGGCGATGTGATTGGCATCAACGTTATCAAAATTGCCTCTGCCGAAATTGAAGGAATGGGATTTGCCATTCCCTCCGAATTGGTGGAAAGAATCGTTAACGACATCGAACTATACGGTGTATCTAAACAAGTTCCTGTCTTAGGGATTACCTTTATCGATATTGAAGGCAATCCGGAATACTTTACCACGTATAATATAACCTTACCTGCGGAAATTACAAACGGATTTTACGTAACGGCCGTGCAAGCCACGGCTTCCTTTGGAGGATATGTGGTGGCAGGAGACATCGTTACGCAAGTCGGCGATGTCGTCATCGTCAATTCGGTTGACTTTAAAGAAAACTTCAGTAAATATCGTGTTGGTGACGTCATTGACGTTGTGGTCTATCGTAATGGGAATTATGTTACGCTTCAAAATATCGAACTAAAACCGAAGCCTTAGGAGGATTATCATGAAAAAATGGATGATTATCGGGCTATCGGTGGTCTTTATCGGACTATTGACCTTCGGTATCTCGAGTTATGCCGAGCCATCGCTAACGACGATTACCAACGAAACAATAACGTATCCGACAACGACGTATACCAACCCCTATACCTATACTTATGTTGATCAAGAAGACTTGATTAATCAATTGTATGAAGATTTGTATCCTCAGATCTACGATGAACTTTACCAAACGTATGCGAACGATATCAAAGCCATCATTCAGTCTGAAATACAATTACAAATCGAATCGATGTTCGATTCGCTCTTATCGTCAGAAACACTTTCAATAACCTATGATGATTTGCAAAATCGGCTATACGATGTCGCTGAATTAGCGTCACAGTCGGTGGTGGGCATTACAACGTACGATGGATCAACCGGCTTGGCCTTAGGATCCGCCGTCATCTATGACTATGATTCCATAACGGAGACCTATTATGTCATTACCAATCATCATGTCATTGACGAAGGCGATAATTTCCGGGTAGTCTTCAGTGACATGACCTGGACTGAAGGAACTTTGTTGGGCTATGATCAAGATGTCGACATCGCCATTCTATCCTTTAGCAACGAAGTAGCCAATCAAACATTACGAGTATCTCCATTAGGGTCATCGGCTTCCTTAACCAAAGGAACGACAATTGTCGCTTCCGGGCACCCGAAAGGCTATGATTTTTATGGGACCTTTACGATGGGAACCGTTTCAGGCGTCAATCGAACAGTGCCTTGGGACGAGGTCGTCGCATATATCCAACATGACGCATCCATCAACTCCGGAAATAGTGGTGGCCCCATCTATAACCTTGATGGTGAAGTCGTTGGCATCAATGTATCGAAGTTTATAACAGAAGACATTGATGGGATGGGATTTGCCATTCCCATCGATCAAGTTAAAAGCATTGAAACCTCGATTCGACGAATCGGCGGCAGTTTTACGGATACCTATTATCGTTACGAAGATGGTACAGTCGAGATTGAAGATTACATCCTAGGAAGATCCTCTGTGACCGGATTTGTGACCTTGACTTTACCTGATGGTGTGACCACCGGACTGATGGCGACTCATTTTGTCACCGAAGGTCCGCTCGCCGACTCGGGATTGATGTTGGGCGATTTGGTGGTCCAAGTGAATGACGTCGAACTCACAACTTATCAAGCATTCCATGAGTACGTCGCTCAAGTGCTATCTTCTGGTCAGACGATAACACTATGGTATTATGAGTACAATCCCATGACGCTATCTTATGGTTCGACGCTTCTATCAACAACCCTTATACTAAATTAAAAAAACGCGATTTCCGGATCGCGTTTTCGTTTTTTGGATAGAAAAAATCCCTCTTTCGAGGGTTTTTCTGAGATTAAGCTCTGGTAACTTTTCCGCTTTTTAAAGCTCTAGCAGAAACGTATACTCTTTTCACTTGACCGTTTTCATCGACGATTCTAACTTTTTGTAAGTTCGCTTTCCATTTTTTTCTGGTCGCAATCATCGAGTGAGAACGTTGGTTTCCGGACATAAATTTTTTGCCGGTGACCGAACAAACTCTTGGCATGTTTTTCACTCCGTTTCTGTATTAATTCAGCACTTAATATTGTATCATAGAATTAATTTATTGCAAGTAATTTTTCTTTCATTCGTTTTCTTGCGTGCTTAGATAGGGCTCTTAACTTAAAATCGTTGCTTTTTAAAAGGTGATGTGTTACAATGATTATGCTTTTTTTGAAATTAAAAATAACGCCAAAATCGAATAATAAATTTTGAAAAATCGTAGTATAAAAATGACATGGAGGAATTTATGGATACAACGAAAATCAATGGCCAGCTGTTTAAAAAATTAGCCATTAATGGCGCAACCAAATTAAAAAACAACCTCGATCGTATTAATGAATTGAATGTATTCCCGGTACCGGATGGTGATACGGGATCAAATATGTCCGCAACCATGCAGGGTGGGATTAAAGCCATCTTATCATCGGACGAAACGTCGTTAGGCGTCATCGCAAAAGCGTTTGCCCGCGGAATGCTCATGGGTGCCAGAGGGAACTCGGGTGTTATCTTATCGCAGCTATTTAGCGGATTTGCCAATGGATTGAAAGGTATCGACGAAGCCGATGCCGTTCAATACGCTCACGCCTTACGTCAAGGCGTAGAACAAGCTTATTCAGCCGTTATCAATCCCGTTGAAGGAACGGTGCTGACCGTTGCTCGCGAAGGAGCAGACGTTGTATTATCGATTGCCCATAACAAAACCACGTTTGAAGAATTATTCCCTAAATATTTAACTGAGTTATACGCTTCGCTAGAACGGACGCCGGATTTACTCCCCATCTTAAAAGAAGTGGGCGTCATCGATTCGGGTGCTGCCGGATACATCGAAGTGGTTGAAGGCATGTACGATGCCCTTCAAGGCAAAATCTATCATGACGAACAATTAGCTCCCAAAGGAGCTTCCGAACACAAAGTGGCTCACTCGATGAATATGGAAAGTTTCAAGGACGCTACCGATTTTGGTTATTGTACTGAGTACATCATGCAAATCGAAAAAGTAGACGAATTTAATCAAAAAGACTTCATCGAAATGATTTCACCGCTGGGCGACTCGTTGGTCGTCGTTCAAGACGATAATATTTTAAAGGTGCACATCCATACAAAGACGCCGGGTGATGCATTGAACTTGGGTCAACGCTTTGGTTTCTTCATCAACATGAAAATAGAAAACATGACGGTTCAACATACGGAAGTATTGATGCATCAACCGACTTCCGTAGAAGAACCCTGCGAATGCGGTCATGAACACGCCAAAGGAAAAGCACCAAGAATCCATAAGAAGTATGCCTTAATTGCCGTTGTCAACGGGGACGGATTAAAAGACACGTTCATTGAAATGGGATGCGATCTCATCATCGATGGTGGTCAAACGATGAATCCTTCGGTTGAAGACTTTATCAAGGCCTGCGATTCGATTCAAGCCGATCACATCATTATCATTCCCAACAACAAAAACGTGCTCTTATCCGCTGAAACGGCGGCTAAATTGATTGAAGACAAACAAGTCTTTGTACTGCCAGCCAAAACCATTCCTCAAGGTTATGCGGCACTCACTATGTTTGATGCGACACAAGATCCGGAAGCGAATCTTAACGATATGAAGAAACACATCTCCAACGTCAAGACCGGCGAAGTGACGTATGCAATTCGTGAAAGCATCAACAATGGCATCAAAATCGCAAAAGACGATTACATGGGCATTTTTAACGGTGAAATTGTTGTGAGTGTCAAGAATCGACTCGAAGCAGTCAAACAATTGTTAATATCCATGGTGGATAAGTTCAGTGAAATTGTGACCATCATGTTCGGTTCTGATGTCATCGAAGATGAAGTGAACGAAGCCATCGAAGAAGTAACACAAAATTACCCTGTTGAAGTTGAAATAATCAACGGTGGTCAAGATATCTACTCTTACATCATTTCGGTAGAATAAACCGATAATAGACGGCATTGGATGCCGTCTTTTTTTTAAAAAAGCGGGTTCCCTCTTTCCAATTATCTTAGATTTGATTACAATAAGAACGATGAGGAGGCGTCGTATGAGTGAACTACTATCGGTCAAAGGCATTGGCAAAGCGATGCTTCAGACGTTATCCAACAACCACATAACGACCATCAACGAGTTGATTAATACGCTTCCAAGCCGTTACGATATCCACTCGATTGATTCCATTGATGCGATAAAACGCAATGAAAAGATGACACTTAAAGCCATCGTTACACAGTCGGCTACGGTTGCCTATATTCGAAAATCGCTGACGAAGTTGACGGTTCATCTACGTTCTCAAGATCACGACTACAAAGCCGTCGTTTTTAATCGCGAATTCTTAAAGAATGTACTCATTAACGGTTGTGAAGTGGTTGTCAGTGGCCGATTTGAATCGAACGACCTGGTGATGATTGCATCCGATATTCAGCTCGCAAAAACCTATCAAGAAGGGTTCATTCCCATCTACCGACTTGAAGGCGTATCGGATAAGGTCGTATCCAAATTAATTACCCAAGCGATGACGATGGTCCCCCTTGATAGCGTTGATTTTATCCCCGTCGATTTACGGGAAAAACGAATGCTATTACCAAAAGATAAGGTATTATGTCTTGCACATCATCCCAGTACGCTGGAAGAAATTGATGCGGTCATGCGACGGCTTAAGTATGAAGAATTGTTACAATATGGGCTGAAAATCGCTGCTTTGAAAGCGGAACGAAATCGTTGGCGATCGATACCTAAGAATTACGATATTCATTTGGTTAGATCATTTATCGCAACCCTTCCGTTTGAATTGACCGATGATCAAAAAGAAGTCACGAATGACGTGTTTCGCGATTTGAAGAAACCACAACCCATGCTGAGGCTGTTGCAGGGCGATGTGGGAAGCGGTAAAACCGTTTGCTCAATGATTGCCATGTTTGCAGTCGCAACCGCTCATCAGCAAGTTGCGTTCATGGCACCAACTGAATTGTTGGCGTATCAACATTATCAAACGTTTAAGCCTTTCTTTGAAGCCTTTAACGTCGCTTTGGTGTACTTATCCAGTTCGGTAAAAGGGGCTGAAAGGCGTTTGATTCTAAGTCAGATTGAAACCAATAAGGCTGCCATCATCATCGGCACGCATTCGCTGATACAAGAAGCCATCACGTACGCTGCGTTAAGTTTCGTGGTTATCGACGAGCAACATCGCTTTGGCGTAGAACAACGCAAAGCATTGAGACTGAAAGGATTGACTCCCGATGTTCTCTTAATGAGTGCGACACCCATTCCAAGAACCTTATCGATGGTGCTATTCGGCGATATGGATATCTCAACCATAACGGAGTTACCCAAAGGCCGAATTCCGATTGAAACCCATTTACGCGACATGGCTTACTTACCGAAATTAAAAGCGAAACTCATGGCTGTAATCGCTGAAAAACATCAAGCTTACCTCATTGTTCCCGCCATTGAAGAATCGAAAAATGCTTCTTTAATTACGGTCAATGCGTTATATTCGACGGTTAAGGAATGGGTTGGTGAATCCAACGTAGAAATGCTTCATGGAAAAATGAAATCGGATGAAAAAACGAATCGCCTCATGCGATTTGCTGATAATGACTTTTCGATTTTGGTAGCGACGTCCGTGGTTGAAGTCGGCATCAACGCTCCGAACGCAACCTTGATGGTGATTATGAATGCCGATCGATTCGGGCTTTCGCAATTGCATCAACTCCGAGGTCGTATTGGTCGAAATCAACTCAAATCAGAATGCTATTTATTAAGCGACTACGTCGTCATGGGCAATCACCGGCTTGATATTTTAGAACAAACGACCAACGGATTTACCATCAGTGAAGAGGATTTGCGTCAACGCGGACCGGGTGAGGTTTTGGGCGAAGAACAAACCGGATTGCCAAAATTGCAATCGGCAAACATCGTAGATGATTATGAGTTACTCGTCATGGCATTTGAAGATGCCAATGAATTAATGAAAAGAAACGATACGACAACCCGTAAATTAATAAAACATTATCAAGATTCACTAGAAAATTATCAAATTGATTAAAGTATGATATACTTTTAAAGAGGTGTTAATATGATTAAAATTGCAGTCGATGCCATGGGCGGCGATTACGCTCCTAAAGAACAAATAGCCGGCGTCATGATGGCGTTGGAAAAAATGAAGGATATTGAAATAACGCTCTACGGAGAAACTGAAAAAATCAAACCGTATTTGACTTCGATGGATCGAATTACCATCGTGGAATCTAATTATGTCATAGATATGGGTGAAAAAAATCCGATTAAGGCCATCAAAGAACATCCCGAAGCTTCGATGGTGTTAGCTCTGTCGTCGCTTCGTAAGAACGAAAATGATGCAGTCGTCTCAAGCGGCGCTACGCAAGCCCTTATTGCCGGCGCTCATTTGTTGGTTCGCCGGATGCCTGGTTTTAAACGAACAGCCATTGCGCCGTTAATTCCGTCTTTATCAGGAAAACCGACGATTCTTTTGGATGCGGGAGCCAATCTTGAAATCCGCCCAGAGCACATGCTTCAACAAGCTTATTTTGCGACCGTTTACGCCAAAGAAGTCCTTAACCGCGAAAATCCTGTGGTCGGCTTAATCAACATTGGGACCGAAGACGGAAAAGGTCGTGAGTTGGATAAGGAAGTTTTCTCACTCTTTAAATCCACACCTTTGTTTACGTTCTATGGGAACGTGGAACCGAAGTCGGTAATGAATCCGCCGTGCGACATTTTAATCAGTGATGGGTTCACTGCCAACATCGTCATGAAGACCGTTGAAGGCACCGCTAAAGGCATGGGTGAACTCTTGAAGCGGGAGTTAAAGAGCTCATTTTTTGGAAAAATCGGTGCTCTCATAGCCTCGAAAAATCTAAAAAACTTTAAAAAATCGTTATCACCCGAAGAAATTGGCGGTGCGATGATATACGGGCTATATGCTCCCGTCATCAAAGCTCAAGGCGCCTCCAAAGCTTATGGTTTTTATAACGCTATTCGGCAAGCGGCCGATGTCGTTCGTTCAGAAGTATTTCCAAAGGTTGCCCGTTACGTCCAAGAATCGGGTGAGTTAAATCAAAATGAAGCGTAATTTGTCCGATCTAGAACGTTATTTTGATCTAAAATTTAACACGATTGGTTTGTTGGAACAAGCGATGACGCACCCGTCATACGCCAACGAATACGGTCGCCCTTCCAATCAACGATTGGAGTTTATTGGTGATGCAGTTATTGACTTGACGGTCGGTAAGTATCTTTACGATCTTATGCCTCATGAAGACGAAGGGGTTTTGACAAAAAAACGGGCTGCCGAAGTCTGTGAAGCAAGTTTGTCGGCCATCGCCCAAAGTTTTAATCTTGGCGATTACCTTTTGCTCGGCAAAGGAGAAGAAAAATCGAACGGCTATGAAAAACCGCGCGTACTCGCCGACGCGTTTGAAGCCTTTTTAGGTGCGATATTTATCGATAAAGGACTCAAAGAAGTATACAAGGTGCTTAACAAAGTCGTCTTTCCGTTTATTGACCAAACGCTCGAAGATAGCGCTCATGATTACAAAAGCATTCTTCAAGAATTGGTTCAATCGGATAAACGGACGTTGCTATACGAAATCATCGATGAAACCGGACCCGCGCATGACAAGACATTCGTCGCTCATGTCAAGATGGACGGAGAGATCATCATGGGTATGGGAACTGGGAAAACAAAAAAAGAAGCCGAACAGGCTGCCGCAAAAGATACGTTGGCAAAAATGGCTCATTCTAACATTCAGGAGGATGAATCATGAAAAACAAGGAATTTAATATATACCTTGAAGTAACTAAAAAAATGATTGACGAAGGCATCATTGATTTTGGCAAATTGATTCTCAAAAATTACAAATTATTGGGTATTAATGAGACCGAAGCGATGGTTCTGATTGAATTAAACAATCAGAAAAAGAAGGGACATACCTTTCTAAACCCGTCTAAACTCGTCAAGAATCTATCAATTTCCGTTGATGAATTATTGCAAATTTTGGATAAATTGATTAAGAATGGATTAATCGTCATGGAAATTGTAACGGGAACGAACGGAAAAGAAACCGAAGTCTATCATTTGGATAACGTTTTGATGACGATTTATCTTTCCTATCAAAAGTCAATCGAAGAACAACTCGTGAACAAACCAAAAACCTATGGGACGAAAGAAGAAGAAATCGTTGATTTGTTAGAAACGGAGTTTCAAAAACAACTGACCCCGACCGAGATTGAGATCATTCGACGTTGGTCTTCGGAGGAACGGTTTTCCTTGTTGGATATTAAAAAAGCGATTTTGGATGCAATTAAAGCGAACAAATACAGCATCAGTTACGTCGATACGCTACTAATCAAGAGACAGACGCAACAAGCCAAATCTCAAGAAGTAACGTACAATCCTGAAAATGCAGAAGCGATTAAATCGTTAATCGAAACATGGAAAAAATAACCTTAGATAAACGATCCAAAATCATTTACGAACAGCTGAGTTTGCTCTATCCCGACGCTCACTGTGAACTAACCTATGATAATGATGTTCATCTACTTATGGCTATCATGTTGAGTGCACAGACAACCGATGCCTCTGTCAACAAAGTGACGCCTGTTTTATTTTCACATTATCCTTCAGTTCATTCATTAGCGAATGCGAATTTATTGGACGTGGAAAGAGATATTCAGTCGTTGGGGTTGTATCGAAACAAAGCGAAGAACTTGGTTTCCATGGCCCAAAAAATAATCTCCGATTATCAAGGCCTTATTCCTTCTACTCAAAATGAACTAGAATCGTTGCCCGGTGTGGGTAGAAAAACGGCGAATGTCTATTTGAGCGAATGGCATAAATTACCACGAATTGCGGTTGACACGCATGTCAAACGTGTCAGTGTTCGATTGGGACTAGCTGATGAGGTTGATACGCCTGAAAAAGTAGAAGCCAAATTGATGAAGTTGTTCGATGAGAATCTTTGGATTGAAATGCATCATAAGTTAATTTTTTTCGGTCGTTATTTCTGCAAAGCCGTGAAACCGGAGTGTCATCACTGCCCTTTATTATCAATTTGCAAAAAGCCAATCATTTGATTGGTTTTTTTATGGCTTATTTGACTAATTTTTTCAAGTTTTCCCATCTTCTCAAGTTCATCGTTTTATTTTATAATTATAGTGACAAAAATAAACATCCATTGTCTATTATTTGATTCTTTTAAAGGAGTTTGAAACCATGCTTGGAAAAATCGAAAATGAATTAGAAAAAAGAGACCAGTCAAAACGCGATTTTTATTTTAGTTCCATCGGTA
>CAZCSO010000003.1:0-103054 GCA_964501315.1 uncultured Candidatus Izemoplasmatales bacterium
GTTCTCAAAATACAAAAAAGTACCCCATTTCTAGGATACTTTGTCTACAGTCTGACCGTTTCTCCAAACTGGAAAAACGGTTTTTTTTATTGTACAAGAAGATGATACTTATTTAAATAATAGTCTGATACTTCCACATCGACATGAATGCCGTCAGGTTGATAATCGGTTTGTTTGATGTGGGCATTTTCTCTCAAAATGCCATAAACTTGACCTTGATCATACGGAATAATCATGGTTACATGGTGCATTTTATGATAAAGCGTCTGATCAATCAGCGCCATCAAGAGATCCATATTCATGCCGGTAACTGCAGAAATTTTGATTTGCGGATGATAATCGTTAATCGTATCGTTTTGAATTAAATCCATTTTGTTAAAGACGTAGATGACGGGCACATCAACGACCCCAATTTCAGCCAAAACCGTTTCAACCACTTCAATTTGATGCGAGTAATTAAGATTTGAGGCATCAACTACGTGCAGAATTAACGATGCTTCCTTGATTTCTTCTAAGGTTGATTTAAAAGCTTCAACCAAATGATGAGGCAATTTGGAGATGAAACCGACTGTATCCGTTAAAAGGAACTCGTGGTTGTTGGGAAGAACAATGTGTCTGGTTGCGGTTTCAAGGGTAGCGAATAGCATGTTTTTCTCAAACACATATTTTTCTTTGTTCTGGGTAGAATATTCGAGTAGTTTGTTTAAAAGCGTGGATTTCCCGGCATTGGTATAACCGGTCAATGCGACGGTAAATACGTCGTCTTTTTTTCGTTTTTCACGTTGAACTCGACGAATGGTAACCAGTTCCTTTAATTCTGTTTTCAATCGATGAATGTTGTTGCGAAGAAGACGTCGGTCCAATTCAAGTTTGGTTTCACCCGGTCCTTTTGACCCAGTTCCGCTTTTTTGTCGGGACAACGAAGAATACATTCCCACAACCCGTGGTAGTAAGTATTCACATTGAGCCAATTCGACTTGAAGCATGGCTTCTTTGGTTTTGGCACGACGAGCAAAAATATCCAATATCAGAATGGTGCGATCAATGACTTTGCATTCCAAAGCTTTTTCAAGATTACGAATGTGCGAGGGAGATAGTTCATCGTCAAAAATAACCAAATCGGCGTCATGCGTCGTGATGGCTTGCTTGATTTCTTCGACTTTTCCGCTGCCAACATAAAAATTGGGTGTCGGGGCATCCAATGTTTGTGTGATGGTATCCAACACCTCGACGTCACAAGCAGTAGCCAAATTCGCTAATTCTAGCATGGATTCTTCGAAATGAAGGGTTTCTTTTGTTTGTAAACCGATTAATAGTGCTTTTTCCATAATCTCACCCACTCTTAATTATATCGTAACTTTGCGTTTTTTCAGTTCTTTTTCTATTTTGATTTATGTAGATATTATTCGGTTTATTATGGTATAATAAACTGAGTCATTTTTTGATTATTTGAGGGCGATTTATGAAAAAAACACTAGCAAGATTTAAAACATGGTGCCATCTTCAATCCGAAAGGTTTCAAGCGTTTATTGCGGATTGTTTCCAATCTAAGAAGAAAACATTTATTTTTTTAGGACTTTTTGTCTTTACGGTTTTGTTTTTTATCGAAGTTGGAATCATCTTAATCAACAATAGTTTTTATACCAACTTTTCCGATGATATCCTTCAATATTATACCATTGCTGTTGATTATGTTGCACAAATAAAAGCAGGAACGGTTTCCTTTTTTAATCTGAATAATTATTTCGGCGCTTCGCTCTATTCGGATATCTACTATTTGCCAATTGATATCTTTACCGGCATTACGTTTATACTCAGTTATGTTATGCCGACGGAGTTGGCATATTCAATAACAGAGTTAATCAAGATTTGGGCTGGGGTCATGATTTTTGCTTATTACTTGCACCTCAATCACATGAAACCGAGAACCATTTTTTGGATGGGAATCATCTATTTCATCAGCGGTGGTTCGGTTAGTTTCATGGCGTTTCCGGCTTTTTTATCACTTGCATTTTATTTGCCGTTGGGATTGGTTGTCATTCACTGGTTCATGAATGGAAAGAAATGGGTGGTTCCGCTTTATGTTTTGGCGTTGATTTTTTATGATTTTTATTTGGGTTATTCGGCTATCGCATTTGTTTCAATCATGTATTTGGTAGAATCTGCAAAACGTGGGCCCTTTAACTTTTTTAAATATTTGAAAGATGGATTTATCTTTTTATGTTTGATTCTTTTGGGAGTGATGATGTCTACCGTCATACTTTACCCGAGCATTCTGTTCATTTTGGAGCAAACCTATCGCCCTGAGAATACGTTCAACGGTTGGGTTGTTCCTATCTTTGGACACGAAGTCAAATTGTTTCAACCGACGATTTACATTCGGATATTTGCGAAAATATTCGTTGAACAAAAACCGATTGGGTTTTATGGATTTGAGAACCATTATGGACTCGAACATTTCTCTCTTTTCATCAGCGTTGTCGGATTTGTCTACATGAGTTACATCTTTTTCATGAAGGACAAAATAGCTCGTATTTACAAGGTGACGATACTAGCAGGGATTATCATGATGATTTTCCCGATTTTCTCGTATGTCTTTTCAGGAACGACGGATGTTCCGTATACGCGTTGGATCAACATGCTTCCGCTCGTTGAAATCATGATTTTAGCTCATGTTTTTGACCGTTATGGATTTGAAGAAGTCAAAATGAAATGGCTCACGATTCCAATTGTTGGGTTACTGGGGATTTTAGGATACACCATCTATTATTACATTATTAAACTCAGCGAAGACGTCAAATATTCATCTCGGGACGTTATGACCGCCGATACTGCTTTGATGGGTGTTGCGGGGGTCTTTTTGATATTGATTTTAGTTTTTGGTTGGTTGAAAAAACACAAGTGGATCAAACGCATTTTTTGGTTGGAATTCATTATCGCAATTGTGTACATCTATACCGGACCGTTTTCAATTCGTAATAAGATTAACACATTCGCTGAAATGGATCGAATCAGTGAGTTCTTACAAGACAATTTGACACAAGATGAGTTTTACCGTGTCTTCGTCGATTTTCAAAGCTTTGATGTCGAAGATATTAATTTCAATCGCATGACGCCGTTTGCGACCAACACTGAAATATTCCATTCCTGGACTGATAAGGAAACCAACGACATCAGTTGGTTGCTTTATGGCGCAAATGAATATCAAAGCAAGAAGAGGATGAACAATCAATCGATTTATTTGAACCATTTCTTGGGATATCGTTACCTATTGGTTGCCCCTGAACAAGGCGAGATGTTACCAGAAGATTATTATACATTGATTAGCCAAACCGATCAGTATGCGCTGTTTGAAATCAACAACTCCGAGTCGTTCCAAGTCTACGAATCGTCCATGAGTTACACTCGTTTCTTTTCCATGAGTGAAGCATCGAAAGAAAAAATCCTTTTGATGGCGGTTTTAATTGATCAAGAACGTTATCCAGCACTCGATGTTGAATTGGCCTATCAAACCTCGCCATTATCCCAAAGTTATAAAAGCGCAAGCGCCTATTCATCACTTCTTTATTCTGATGCGGACTTGGTGGAAAGAACTGGTGTCATCGATGCGGAAACACAAAAAGAATTTTATCGATTTACAACTGATGATTTAGCGATTGGATTCGAATCTGGAGCAGCCTACATTCGCACCCGACATGGGGTTGATGCGCTGACCAGCGAAGACTACGGCGAAGTATTTATGGAATTTTCCGATGGATCACTTAGAGCCTGCGAAATCATTGATGACGAAGAATCGAAACATCAAGTTAAATGTGAATTTTGGATGGAACCGCAAGCCATCTATTTCGAGAAGAATGCATCCATCGATGAAACAAACGTTACCGAAATGCGATTGGAGAGAGCCATTGAAGGAGCGGCTTATCTCGTTTATCCGTTAACCAATATGCCCGAGCAAGGATTGATTTCCATGAAGATGGGGTCCTTGACGATAGAACGTTCCTTTGTGGTCGATGCCGAAGGAAATCAAACAGAATGCATGACGACACAGTGTTATTTATCCTCTCAACCCGTTCGTATCTATGTGTATAAAACGGGAGACATGTATTCGACCAGCGATCTTTTCTCGCTTAAATTCCAATATTTAGCCGATGATCTCAGTTTTTATGAAGAAAATGCAGTCTCAAAAATCTCAGATAATCAGCAATTATCGATAAATAATGGTAAAATTGAATTGAGTTATACACGGACAAGCGATACGGCATACGATCAAATCGTCATGATTCCGGTCGCATACTCTGAAGAATGGGTTATTACATCAGAAACATACTATGAAACCCTATCGGTTTCGGGAGGGTTCTTAGGAATCATTATTCCCAACGGTGAAAACGAAATCCACGTTACCATGGAATTTCAACCAGCAGGTTTGATCGACGGATTAAAAACGTCCGTAGCAGGATTTCTCATATACGCCGTCATTTTCTTACCCGTTCTTTTAGATCACTACAAAAAGCGTCTACAACGAAAACTTTTAAAACCGGAGGAGATTACGCATGAAGACCTTGACCATCATCGTTCCAGCTTATAACGAGGAGAAGAATGTTCGACCATTCTACGAGGAAACCTTACCGTATCTAAATCATCCCAATTACAATTATCGAATCTTGTATGTCAACGACGGATCAAAAGACCATACACTCGATGAAATGAAAAAACTGGCTCAAATGGACAAACGTGTTGGTTATATCAGTTTGTCTCGTAATTTTGGTAAGGAATCCGCCATGCATGCCGGGTTGGTTCATTCGCGTAACAGCGACGCCGTTCTTTTCATCGATTGTGATTTGCAACAACCGCCGTTTTTGATACCAGAAATGATCAAAGCGTACGAAGAAGGGTATAAAATTGTTTATACCAAAGGGAGAAGTCGCAAAGGAGAACCGAAATTGCGGACATTTTTTGCGAACCTTTATTATCGCTTTTACAATTCGTATACCGAACAACCACTTGATAATGGGGCAAAAGACTTTCAACTTTTGGACAAACAGGTGGTTGAGGCGTACTTAAGCATCAAAGATAATTATCGATTCATGAAAGGGATCTTCTCATGGGTTGGCTATTCACGTAAATGTTTGGAATATGATTTTATTCCAAGACGTTATGGAAAGAGCACCTGGAGCTTTAAATCACTGTTTAAATACGGATTCAATGGTATGAATCAGTTTTCGAATATTTTAATGGTGTTACCGTTTTTGGGATTTATCGTCGGTTTGTTACTGACGGTTGGAACTATTTTATTAGCCGTATTCGATGTGTTCAATACCGCTGAATGGATTTTATCATTACAACTCAATGCACTTTGGTTTTTAGTATCGTTACTGTCATATGGAGTTTTCTATTTGTTGTATGGATTGAAACGACAAGTATTGAATCGACCCATTTACTTGATTGATGAGGTTTCAAATGATTTCACTGATAACTAAACTATGGCTTTTTGTTAAAACAAAATTTCTAACCAAAAAATTCTTACTATTCGGTATTATCGGAGTTGTCAACACGGGAATTCACATGGCGGTTTATTGGGTTATGTTCAATCCATTCGCAGTGGGACCGTTTTTCTCAAATACCGTTGCCTTTATCGTCGCATCGATCTTTTCTTATTTTGCGAATGCATTGTTAACCTTTAAACCGAAACACAAGTCGTCGATGCAGTTTACAGCGGTGATGGCGGTGTTCTTAATTCGATTGATTGTCAGCGGATTACTAACAACAGGGTTTGATTTCATCATTCAAAATTGGATTGGCATCGACTACGCGGTTCATAATTGGACGACCATCATTGCACCATTCTTTGCATCAGCTTTATTGATTCCGATTGCGTATTTTGCACTAGAGTTTGTGTTTAAAGCAACCGATATCTCTAAAGAAGAAACACAAGAAACCAAATAATACATCAACGTTTATACGTGATTGAGGGGGATAATCGATGAAAAATTTTGAGTATCTAACAGTAGTAACCTATCTGTATGCCATCTTTTTACTGGTTCTAAGAACCAAGGTCAGTCATAAGGCGATTCGATTATTCAAGTTGATATTAATCGCTCTTTTTGGTTTTACCATCTACTATTTCTTTGATTCTCAAAGCGCCGATATCCCGTTAGTCATTCGATTAGCAGGCGTTTTACCCTTGTTATACGTATTAGTGATGACGTACATCAACGAACTCAACACCATCATTAAAAAATTAAGTTTAACCCCTAAACGGAAAACTAGGGCAACGAAAACCAACAACGATTTGGCGAACAAACTCATATCCACAATCGAATTTTTGTCGAATCGAAAAATTGGTGCCTTGATTACCATTGAACGAGAAATGAAATTAACTGCTTATATCAATAAGGCAATGGCGATTGATGCACCCGTATCCAGTGAATTATTGGCTTCAATCTTTATTCCGACTACGCCCTTGCACGACGGCGCCGTTATCATTCGAGATAATACCATCGTTTGTGCAAAAGCGTATTATCCTTCGACCGAACGCCCTGATTTGCCATTGCATTTTGGGACGCGTCATCGCGCCGCCATTGGCATTAGTGAACAAACGGATGCGTTGACAATTGTCGTATCGGAAGAAACTGGAAATGTGAGCATCACCATTAATCGACAAATCGATTATAACGTCAGCAAAGAAACGCTAAATCTTTATTTTGAAAAGTACTTAAAACTTCGTTAATCATCATTTCATCGTTGAATCGTAAGGAGGTGATCGAATGGAACATATCGATGTTGCCATCGTAGGCCAAGATATTACGGCATTGGTTACGGCATTGTTTTTGGCACGTAAAATGAGAAAGGTTGTCGTATTTCCAAACGATAATTCATCTTCTGCGCGCGATGTTAAGGATTTTTATGATCATCAAAAATCCAAATTTTCATTTAAAGATCGATATCGTGAAACCGTTCCAGGCCTAGAGCAATCCGGGCTGTTATTTCACTACCTTAAATCCTGTGGGATGGAAAATGAACTACGTTGGATTGAAGCCGAAAAAGATGTCATGGTTCGACTCGATGGGAGCATTGCGCACAGAAGTCATACTTACGAAGAGTACATCATTTATCTGATTCGGTATTTTCCAAAACAAAAAGACCGAATTCGCCGTTTTTTTAATGATATGTCGCGTCTTTATACAAACTATTGTGAGCAACAAAACCGTCTCATCACCAACGAAGGTCATACGATTTCTTCCTTGATGATTGAATGGGGAGATTATAGTCTAAGAGGGTTGCTCGAGAAGTATTTCACCGACTCAGAGCTAATTGACGATATCATCAATCATTCGGGTGTAGCCGGTCTTGATGGCGAACGCTGCTCGAGTTATGATTTCTTTATGAGGTTTATATCGGGATTATTCTCGAACAACTATTATATAATGCACTCATTATCCGACATCAAACAACGACTGATCACAAAAATACAAACCATCAATCGACAATTCATTCAATCTTCCAAGATTGTTTCAGTGACGATGGATGATGATCAATCGATTAAAACCGTGGTTGATGAATCCGGGGTTGAATACGAAACGAAGTACGTTTTGTTTTCAGAATCCATCAATCCGTTGTTTGATCGGTACTTTTCCAATCAAACCGAAAAATTGAATGATTTAAAACGCTATTTTCCGGATATCACGCAACCGATGTGCAAACGGAATGTTTATATCGGCGTTTCAGAAAAGCCAACACAAATCGGATTGGACGCAATGAATTATGTTTTTGATCACGCGAATGTTGATGGCGTAACCTTGACAAAACTAATCAATGAAAAGCGATTTGATTCAACGGTATCTTCTCGAGATACGGGAGCGTATATTTTAGAGATTGTTTATCCTCAAGGAACCAAAATTCAAAAAGATAAAATTGTTGAGCGACTTTATGACTACTTCCCGAGGTTAAGAAAAGCTGAATGTGTCATTGAATGGGGACGCGAAACGTCCTACCAAGCGATGCTTTCTGAAGAAGCGGTTCGAAAGAATCTACCGATTGAAAATCAAATCGACCTTGAATCGATGGAGCGCTACCAAATCACAAGTAATGCCTATCTGATTGGTGATTGGATGCGTCCGGAAGCGGGACTATTTGGCTGTTTCCAAGCAGGAATTATTCACGGAGACCGGATTGAAGAGTATCTCTATTATGGCGAAGATGACGATGAGTTTTTCTATCTTTCAAACGATGAAATCATGATGATGATTCGTCAAAATTATGGTCATAAGTTGTTAGGTAAGATGGAAAAACACATTAATTTCCATATTGGTAAAAGCGATTATTTCATTCGCACGAAATACAAGAATATATCTTTACACCGCGGAGCGTATCCACAACCGGATATCTCACTATTCTCGACGAACGATCAATTAGCTTCGTTGGTGCTTCATAAAGCGTCCTTTGAATCGGTATTAAAAAGCGGCGGACTCAAGTATCAGGGTAAAGAGACGGAATTGTACGACGTTGTTGAAGCTTTGAAATTAGACGATCTTAGAAATGATGAAGTTATTTATCAACCCAAAACAAAAATCTATTTTCTCGGTGTGAAGTTTTTATTCGTCTATTTGTCGATTTGGGCTTTGGTATCGTTATTATCTAATTTTCTGAATCTTCTATGGTTGATGCCAATCGCGCTTCTATTGACCGCGGGAGTTACGTATGCTAAATACATGACGTATCGTGAAATCAATGGGTTTGAGTTCGTCATCAACGGGTTACTACTGGTATTTTCAATCACTGCTTTGTTCTGGCCGAAATTTAACCAATTAAGAAGTGATGATTTGTTTTTGGGAATTATGGCGTTCATATTCTTTGTATCTTGGTTGATAAATCGACCCATCGTCCATGATTTCCACCATTATGATTTTAAACAAGACTATGGCCAATCGCGACTCTTCAAGGTTATTAACAATGGATTGACGTTGGTTTGGTCGCTTATTTTCGTCTCCATATTGGTTTTTACGTATGTGACAACCGAGCGATACGTTACCGCTTTGTATAATTTATTTTTCTTAGGAATTTTTCTGACGTATTTTTATCCGGTTATGTATGTTAAGACCAACATCAAGAGTTGAGCAAAAGGAGTGAGAAGAAATGAATGATTATCTACTATACGGTTCGATGATTATCGGGTTGTTATTATTAGTGGCTTCAACCATTATTTACCACAAATGGCGTATTTGGAAATGGATCCTTTGGGTGATTGTGATAGGCGTTTATGGGGTTTTGTATTTTAAACCTGAATGGACTCCTTTGATTACCTATGATACATTTCTTGATTATTATTTTTATGGTGTATATGGCCTTACCATTCTTTTGGCCATCACGTTTTCTAAGAAAATCCGTATCACTCAGAATTTGACGGATTACGACTTCTTTGAGATGGAAAAAGAGTTGGATGAAATTAAATCAACGTCGGAATTATTGCGACTCAGATATATTTCGACGATTGCCCTTTCGATGGATGCCATTTTGTTCTATAATGATCAACTTGACGGATTTTTCGTTACGGAACCGTTTGAAAAAATCATCGATTCGAAAAAATCGGAGTATACGCTTGAAGAGTATGCTCAGTTAATCCATGACGACGATCGTAATCAATACCTTTCGACGATTAAAAAAATAACCAAGAAACAAACGACGTTTGATATGAAGTACCGAATTTTACGTCGAGGCATTTATGTTTGGGTAGAAGAACGCGGAAGTGTCTTTGAATACGACAAAAAATTACAACTCATTTCCATGATGAAACCAATCGATATGAAGTTGTTCCCAGAGACACTGATTCATGAGATTGATTCATTGCCGACCGAACAACAGTTAATCCAATACTTAACCACCGCACAAAAAGAACCGGAAGCTTTTTATCTCGTCATGATTCAGTTAACCAACATTCCCGATATCAACCAACGGTTTGGGAGAGATGTGGGGAACTTAATGATTGCCGAATACATAAAGAAGATGCGTTATCATTTTGCAAAAGACATCAATAGCATTTTTCGAATAACGGGTATTCAATTTGCTTTAATTATTAAAGAACAACGAAAATACGAAGTCTTGTTACGAGCATTGCAAAGCGGAGGAGATTTGATTAATCTTGCCATTAATATCGGCGGCATTCAACAAGTTGTCTATCCGAATTTAGGCATCATTAAACACGAACCATGGTCAACGTATTCATTGAATGAATTTATCAATTTGGGTCAAAAAACACTCGATGAAGCCATTCGCAATACAAAACGTAATTATTCGATATTCGGTGAATAATCATCGCCTTGGGAGGTCATCATGTACAGTGCATTAATAGTGGCAGCCGGATCGGGCAGCCGGACAGAATTAGGGTACAACAAAGTCTTTTATGAAGTTCATTCCAAGCCGATTATTCAATACAGCGTCGAACGCTTTTTGGATGATCCGGAATTTTCAGAAATCATTTTAGTCTATGCCAAGGATGAACTGGATAAAATGAGATCGGTGGTTACCGACCAACGCGTTACGTTCGTCGAAGGCGGAAAATCACGGCAAGAGAGTGTATATTTAGGCCTCCAACACGTTACCAATGCGGTTGTGTTCATTCATGACGGGGCTCGTCCTAATTTAAAACAAACCGATTTGGATTTACTAAAATCCAGAGTATACGAAGCCGACGCCTTAACCTTGGCTGTCCAAGTGGTTGATACCGTCAAACGGGTTCAAGATGGTAAAATCGTTGGTGATGTTCCCAGAAACGAATGCTATTTCATTCAAACGCCTCAGGTATTCGTGACCGATGCCATCAAAACCGCTCACGAAACGCTACATTCGTCAAAACTTACTTTTTCTGATGATACATCACTTTATTTGGCGTATCATCACGGAAACGTTTTGATTGTTGAGGGCAGTCATGATAACATAAAGGTGACGACCAAATTTGATTTGTTAAAATTGGAGGAATTACTATGATACGAGTTGGATTCTCAAAAGACATTCACCCTTTGGTAGAAGGAAAACCATTTATCTTGGGCGGTATCAAAATTGATCACTACAAAGGACCGGTGGGACATTCTGACGCTGATTGCTTATTGCATGCGATCGCAGAATCAATCTTGGGTGCATTGGCATTGGGGGATTTGGGAAAATTTTTCCCGGATACGGACCCAAAATACAAAGGCTATGATTCATCGTTAATTTTAGAAGAAGTATTTCATTATATTGAAAGCAAAGGCTATTCTGTCAAAAATTTGGATTGTATGGTATCGTTAGAAAAACCCAAATTAAGACCCTATGTGGATCAGATGCAAGAACACATTGCAAAAATCCTAAAAATGGAAGTAGATCATGTTTGTGTAAAAGCAACCACTTACGAAGGGCTTGGCATTGTCGGTGAGGAAAAAGCCATTATTTGTGAAGCGATTGTATTATTAGAAAATGAGGAAATGATTATCCTCTAGCCAACGGGTTTTCCGTGGCTTTTCTTTTTCAACGAGTAAAAATCCTATCGATTATCAAAAAATATGATACAATAGTAATGCAACAGGAGATGAAAACGATGATTGAAACCATTCATGGAGAATTCGAATTAATTAAAGAATACCGAGACGGCTTTGTCCTCGATGATTTTAATAAACGTTATCTGGATGTATTTGATATCTATCCTTATATTGTGGGAGATTACGCATCCGGCCTTTTGCGATTGAAAGGATTCACAAAAAACGGAAAAAGCAGCAACTATCGATTGATTCCCGATTATCTGTTGGAATCCTGTGCGATGGATTGTCCGTATTTTATTTTGAAGAATCCACGTTTCAATCCTAATTTAAAGCGAGATCAATAACTCGAGGTGATATACCATGACTTACGAAGAAATCATTGAAGAAATTAATACGGTGTTAAATTTAATACGTCCTTACATTCAAAGGGATGGCGGAGACGTTGAATTTATCAAATTTGAAGACGGAATTGTCTACATCAATATGACGGGAGCTTGTGTCGGTTGCGGAGGATTCGAATCAACCTTACGAGAAATCGTTGAAGACACCTTATTAGAACGAGTTCCAGGCGTCATTGGCGTCGAGCACGTATAGGAGAATTCATATGGATAAGTACAGCAGCGAAATGAAAGAAGTTTGCATTCGATTGTTTCAAGAGCGGGGAGTAGAAATCAAAGATATTACAGAAATCGTCTTTGATTTGCAAAAGAAATACATCCCTGATTTGACCATGGAAGTATGCGAAGAAGCCGTACATCGTGTGCTGATGAAACGCGAAGTTCATAATGCGATACTTACGGGGGTCGAACTTGACAAATTAGCGGAACGTCATCAGTTGTCCGAACCGCTTCAATCGTTGATTAACTCCGATAATCCACTGTATGGTATTGACGAAATACTGGTGTTATCAATCTGCAATGTTTATGGCTCGATTGGCTTAACCAATTTCGGATACGTTGATAAAGTAAAACCCGGAATTATCGGTCGTTTGGACCGAATGGGAAAAGAAACCGGCGTTTGTCATACCTTTATGGATGATATCATCGGTGCTATTGCAGCAGCGGCTGCTAGTTCCGTTGCACACAACTCCGCAGTTTAAAAAATATAGGAACGATTGGAAAAATCCAATCGTTTTCTTTATAAAAGCCATGATTTTTAGCTTGATGTATGGTATACTTGATTCATACAATCTATATGAGGTGTTTGATATGAAGACGGGCGATATCGTCAAGGGACGAATTACCGGCATCAAACCATATGGGGCGTTTGTCAAAATCGATGAGACCATCGATGGATTAATCCATATATCAGAAATCAGCGAAGGATACGTCAGTAACATTGAAGATTTTTTCAAGATTGGCGATACCATTTCACTCCAAGTATTGAGCGTCAATGCTGATAACAAAGTGAGTCTCAGTTATAAAAACTTACATAAGACGTCACGAAAAAAATATGTAGAAATCCATTTGACGATCGGATTCAAACCGTTTGAGACAATGTTGCCTCAGTGGATCGAAAATTATAAAAAGAGCAATCGTTCCTAATCGATTGCTTTTTTTCTTTATCTTAAGATAAGAAAGCGTTTTTCTAGAGGTTTGGTCGCTTTCATCCTTATTTAAGGTATGATATAATGTTACTGTCTTTTTTTATTAGGAGGAAATCATGGATCAATATTTAAAACTAGATTTATCACACGCATTATCGTTCATCGATGAAGCGAGAATGAAAGATATTCAAAAGGAAATCAATCAAGCTCATCGCGACTTAAAAAACAAAACAGGACAAGGCAATGATTTTTTAGGATGGGTCGATTTACCCAACAATTACGATAAAGAAGAATTCAAACGTATTATTCTGGCTTCAAAGAGAATTCGTAGACAAGCAAAAATTCTAGTTGTTATCGGAATTGGCGGATCGTATTTGGGTGCGAAAGCGGCCATTGAGATGTTAACACCGTATTTCTCCCGCTCGAAAAAATTGGAAGTGCTCTTTGCCGGACATCAAATGTCATCGACGTATTTGACTCAACTCGTGGAATACGTAAGTCCCAAAGACTTCGCCATCAACGTCATATCCAAATCGGGAACGACGACTGAACCTGCGATTGCTTTCCGTGTTCTTAAAAAGGTCTTGGAAGAAAAATATGGAGTTGAAGAAGCGGCAAACCGCATTTATGTCACAACCGATAAAGCCAAAGGCGCATTAAAAACGTTAGCTACCGAGAAAAATTACAAAACCTTTATCGTCCCGGATGATGTTGGGGGTCGGTACAGCGTTCTAACGGCCGTAGGATTATTGCCCATCGCTGCAGCTGGAATCGATATTCGTTTGATGATGAAAGGCGCAAAAGCCGCTAAGTCCGCATACAAAGTAGCCGACCTTTCCAAAAACGAAGCGTATCAGTATGCGGCCATCCGCAATATTCTTTATCGTAATAATAAAGCAATTGAAATGTTGGTAAACTACGAACCGGCATTAACTTCGTTTTCAGAATGGTGGAAACAACTGTTTGGAGAATCCGAAGGAAAAGAACATCGTGGATTGTTTGTGGCGAGCGCTCAATTTTCAACGGATTTGCATTCATTAGGACAATACATCCAAGAGGGACGTCGGATTTTGTTTGAAACCATCATCAATGTGGATAAACCTAATCAGGAACTTGTTATTGAAAAAGAGGCTACCGATTTGGATGGACTCAATTACCTTTCGGGAAAAACATTGGATTTCGTCAATAAAAAAGCGTTTCAAGGCACCTTGCTAGCCCATGAAGAAGGGTTGGTACCGAACATTGTTTTGACGATTCCGAACATCGATGCATTTGCATTCGGATACCTTGTCTATTTCTTTGAATTGTCCTGCGCAATCAGTGGTTATCTGCTGGGTGTTAATCCATTTAATCAACCGGGTGTTGAAGCGTATAAGAAAAACATGTTTGCTTTGTTAGGCAAACCGGGATATGAAGAATTAAAAGCGAAACTAGAAGCGAAATTATAAAAAAAATGGATAGCTCGGCTATCCATTTTGATTGAGTTTCATTGTTTTTGGGTTATAGGCGATAAATTCACGGTTTAATACTTTCGAAACTTCAACGTAACTGACGTTATCGATAACTTCGCCGTCGGTTTGGAAATAGTTCGGTTCGTCCGAAGAGATTTTGATGGATTTACCTTGTAACATCGTTACGAATTTTTTGAGATGCGTATGAAGTCCTGGGTAAATGGTGACAAACAACAAACTGATTAACGCTTTTGAAATGCTGTGAGCGACAATCACTTGATAATCATCGCTTTCAGGATTGGCTTTGGGAGCGACTTTCATACCGCCTCCAAAATAACGACCGTTTTGAATGGCCACGAAAAAGGTTTTGGGGAAATGGTGGGCGACGCCATCGACCGTGACATCCATAGTGGTGGGTTTGAACTGAGAGATGGCTTTAAAGGTATTAACAAAATAGGATAGCTTGTTTTTCTTGGAGTCGGCGTTAACGTAATGACAAACCGCCGCATCGACGCCAAGTCCACATCCGTTAATGAATCGAACGGGTTGTGTATTGTTATTGGCTAAACCGATGGCAATTGATCCTTGTTTGATTCGCTTTAACGTTCTAAAGAAATCGTTTCCGGATCCGCTTTGTGCCAAATATATATTTTGTTTTATTAGGGCGAGATCAACGTGATTGACTAAATAATTGAACGAACCATCGCCACCTAAATAGATAATATCAGTGATTTGGGGATTGTTATCCAAAAATTGATTGAGATTATCGATTTTAAGAGTAGAGCGGATGAGATACGGAAGTTGATTTTTTTGACAAAATTTTACGACTTTCAACGTTGATTTTTTCGATTTTCGATTATTGGATAAGGGATTATGAATGATTAAAATCATCGGATGAATTATGATAGTCTAATGAAAACCAATTTTTAGCAGACTATCCTCCTTGTTTCGATATTATAGCATAAATTCAAGGATAACGATAGAGAAAACCATGATTATTTTGTGAACCCCTTCTAATATCACTGCTCGACTTTGGTAGAATATGATATAATTTTTATGAATTAATGAGATTGAGGAGTCCTTATGAAAAAAACCATCAACATCCGACAAATGGACGATATGGCAAAGTTCGCGAAACAGATCGCAGGCGGAATTAAACCAGGCATGATTATTGGATTAAAAGGAGACTTGGGGAGTGGCAAAACAACGTTCACTCAGTTTTTAGCCAAACAGCTCGGTATTCAAGATAATGTCAATTCGCCAACATTCACAATCCTAAAAATCTATCAAGGGCCCATCAATTTATACCATATGGATGTGTACCGTTTAGAACCCATTGGCTATGATTACGAATTGGATGATTTCATTTACGGTGACGGCGTCGCCGTTATCGAATGGTATCCTTATATTCGAACTATGTTGCCAAAATCGATTTTGGAAATATCGATAGAAATTGTAAATGAAAACGAACGGATTGTTACCATCGAAGGGAGTGATTCCTATGAAGCCATCGTCGAAGCAATTGGTCATTGATACCGCTACAAGCCATATCTTCTTAGCGCTCATCATTGACGGTCACCTCGTAGAAGATGTTTGGCAAGAAGGGGCAAGCAATCATTCTGTGACGGTAATGCCTCTCATCGAATCGATGCTTTCAAAACATCACTGTCAACTCAATGAATTAACCGGACTCTTTATTGGTATTGGCCCGGGAAGTTATACGGGCGTCCGTATCGGGGTAGCGATTGCCAAAATGATTGGGTATTTGAATCAGATTCCACTCTACTCGTTTTCTACACTGGCCTTATTGGCAACCGCATCGGATTCAGTAAATATTTTATCTTACGTCGATGCACGACGCGGAAATGCGTTTTTAGCGACATTCAAACAAGAAAATCAAACATTAAGTGTGGTTCAAGAAGATTGCCTAACGGCGTTTGATTCATTTGTTCAAACCTTAAATCCAGATTATGATCGAATCTTCAATCAACATCCTCAGATAATGAAGTTAATCAACAGCGGCTTATATGAATCGGTTGAAGATGTTCATCTGCTGGTTCCCAACTACTTACAGATAACCGAAGCGGAAAAGAATCGTGTTCAAGAATGAAGCCCATTATTCGTTACATGGAAGTAAAAGACGTTCAAACAGTCGTTCATTATGACCGTAAACTATTAGGTCAATCGTTAGGAACAGAAACTTTTTTAAGCGAACTTAGAAGCAATCCCTTCACGTTTTACTTTATTGTGGAAAATCCCGAGAATATGAGCTTTATCGGTCATTTCGGATTATGGATTGATGAACCGTTGGCACAGATCCTTAATATCTATGTTATCGACGATTATCAAGGAAGAGGTTATGGAACACTAATGATGGACTACCTCCTCGATTACCTAAAAAAACGTTCGATTACAACCCTTACGTTAGAAGTTCGGGAAAGCAACGAACGGGCGTTGCGGTTTTACCAAAAATTTGGTTTTTATCAAGTAGCGATCCGCAAGAACTATTACGAGAATGGTGAAGACGCCAAATTGTTATTAAAAAATATCGAATGAAATGAGTGAAACAATGATTGTATTAGGAATTGAATCCAGTTGCGATGAGACCAGTGTTGCCGTTGTAAAAGATGGTAAAACCGTGTTATCCAATGTGGTATTAAGTCAAATAGATATTCATAAAGCATACGGCGGTGTTGTCCCCGAGATTGCATCTCGAGAACACGTTAAGGGAATTACTTGGGTATTTGATCAAGCCATTTCGAAAGCAAATATCCATTACGAAGACGTTAATCTAATTGCCGTAACCGAAGGACCCGGATTAATTGGGTCGTTGTTAATTGGGGTTTCTGCCGCCAAAGTCATTGCGTTAAACTACCACATTCCGATGATTGGCGTTCATCATATTGCAGGGCATATTTACGCAAATAACCTAGAACGCGACATCGAGTTTCCGGCTTTAGCGCTTGTCGTATCGGGTGGACATACAGAATTAATCTTGATGGAAGGTCATTTTGATTTTAAAAAATTAGGAGAAACACAAGACGATGCTGTGGGAGAAGCTTACGATAAAGTAGCGCGTGTTTTAAATCTACCTTACCCGGGCGGACCGCAAGTAGACAAATTATCAGCACAGGGGATTGATCAATTTCATTTTCCGCGCCCCATGATTGATTCAAACGATTTTAACTTTAGCTTTTCCGGTTTAAAATCTCATGTCATCAATCTTCATCACAATATGACACAGCGGAACGAAACCATTGTCGAAGCGGATTTCTGCAGAAGTTTTCAAGAAGCCGTGACAGACGTATTGGTCGCGAAGACAAAACGTGCCGCTGAAACGTATAACGTGAAACAAATTATCGTTGCCGGAGGTGTGGCTGCTAATAGAGGGTTGCGCGCAAAAATGGTTGAACGAATAAAAGAATATCCGGTTTATTTTCCGTCGATGCAGTATTGCACGGATAACGCCGCTATGATTGCGGCAGCAGGATACTTCAAGTATTTGCAATCACCGGTTTCAGATACGCTCTATTTAAACGCTGATTCGCGTTTGAAACTTCAATAATTCATGAAAGAGGGATGCTAATATGGAAATGGAATCAAACTTCATTAAATCAATTATGGAAGAAGATTTAGCGAGTGGAAAAATAGCCGAAATCATGACGCGATTTCCACCCGAACCCAATGCTTACTTGCACATTGGTCACGCTCGAGCCATTATTACGAATTTTGAATTAGCGAAGTTATTCGGTGGGAAAACCAATCTTCGTTTCGACGATACCAATCCGGTAAAAGAAGATGCCAGTTTTGTCGAAGCCATCAAAGCGGATATCGAATGGTTGGGCTACCATCCTGAACATGTCTTGTTTGGATCAGATTATTTTGAAGAATCGTATCAACGCGCCATTTTATTGATAAAAAAAGGATTGGCATACGTATGCGATTTGAATGCAGAAGAAATTTCGAAATATCGGGGAACGTTAAACACGCCCGGGACAGAATCGCCCTATCGCAACCGTTCTATCGAAGAAAATCTTGCGTTATTTGAAGCGATGAGAGCTGGTAAGTTTAAAGACGGTGAAAAAACGCTCCGAGCAAAAATAGATATGGCCAGCCCCAATATCAATATGCGTGATCCGGTCATTTATCGGATCATCCATATCTACCATCACAATACAAAAGACAAATGGTGTATTTATCCCATGTACGATTTCGCCCATCCGCTACAGGATGCGATTGAAGGAATCACCCATTCGCTTTGCTCGTTGGAATACGTCGATCACCGTGTACTATATGATTGGTTCGTTGAGAAATGTGAGATGCCTCACACACCGCACCAATACGAATTTGGTCGTTTAAACATTACCAACACCATCATGTCAAAACGGTATTTGAAGCAATTGGTGGATTCAAAATTAGTGAAGTGGTATGACGATCCCAGAATGCCAACGTTGGTGGGATTGAAACGCCGTGGTTACACGCCATCAGCCATCCGTAATTTTGTTTTATCAACCGGATTAAGTCGAATCAACTCGACGGTATCCAGTGAAATGTTGGAAAATTCATTACGCGAAGATTTGAAACTGTCTGTGAACCGTGTTTATGCTGTTCTAAAACCTTTAAAAGTAATCATCACCAATTATCCCGAACATCAAATTGAATACTTTGATGTCCCGAATAATAACGAAAACGAAGCGCTCGGAACAAGACAAATAGCGTTTGGGCGTGAAGTGTACATCGAACAGGATGATTTCATCAACGATGTTCCGCCAAAAGGATGGAAACGTTGGGCTCCCGGGTTAGAAGTTCGGTTGATGCACGCCTATTTTGTGAAATGCAATGAAGTTATCTTAGACGCTGACGGATCCATTAAAGAAATTCATGCAACGTATGATCCCGAAACTCGTTCTGGGTCTGGATTCAATGCTCGAAAACCCAATGGGAACATTCATTTTGTAGAAACATCAACAGGATTGAAAGCAACTTATAATCTCTTCCAACCGTTGATGGTTGATAGCGATGATTCGAGATCCCTTGAAGAACGGCTTAATCCACTTTCATGGGAAACCTTGCATGGGTATGTGGAAGCAGGATTGATTACCGTTAAACCAGGCGATAAACTCCAGTTTGTTCGCAACGGCTACTTTGCCGTTGACTATGATTCAACCCAAGATAATCTGATTTTTAATCGTACGGTTGAATTGAAATCGAGCTTTAAGTAATATGAAACGTCAATTGATATCCTTTTTTGGATATACATTCATGGCATTTGCGTCAATCATCGCCTTTGTAATGAATCTTGTGACGCTACTCAATTTATCATCCGATGATTCATTTTGGGATCGCTTAAGGGTAATTTTGTTTCTGATTGTTTTTGGTCTTTTAGCGGTATTATCAATCTATCTTTTAGCCACAACAATACTTCGTTGGATACAAGATCGAAAGATAAAAAAAGAATAATTATAAAGGTGGAATAATTCCACCTTTTTTTCTTGGTTTTTTCTGATAGTTCCTTAAAAAGTGACCTCATTTATGGTATACTATTCATGGTGATAGAATGAATGCTAACGTGTTTGACAAACTCAATTCACAACAACAAGAAGCGGTCAAAATCGTATCGGGTCCGGTCATGGCGGTTGCCGGAGCTGGATCAGGAAAAACGCGCGTATTGACCAATCGAGTTGCCTACCTAATTGACCAGATTGGCATCCCAGCGAATCGTATTTTGGCGATTACGTTTACCAACCGGGCAGCCGAAGAGATGAAATCTCGTGTCAATAAACTAATCAATTTACCACTTAAAGGTATTTGGATTTCAACTTTTCATGCGATGGGAGCGAAGATTCTCCGGTACGATATTCATCATTTAGGCTACGATGATAATTTTCAAATTATTGATGACGACGATGTCATCATTATTTTAAAACAAATCTTGAAGGATCTTAATGTTGACCCCAAACGCTATAGCATCAAAGCATTGGCGAGCCTTATCGAAGATGCCAAAGGCGATCCGATTGTGCTGGAACTTCAAACAGAACCGTTTAAATCCTTGCTTTCGAATGTTTTTGAACTATATCAAGACTATTTAAAACGAAATAATCTTGTGGATTTTCAAGACTTGTTGGTTTTGATTTTACGATTGTTTAAAGAATTCCCGGAAGTACTAAAAAAATACCAGACTTGGTTTCAATACATACTCGTCGATGAGTTTCAAGATACCAATGATTTACAATATGAAATCGTGCATTTATTGGCTAAGGATCATCAAAATCTTTTCATCGTTGGCGATGAAGATCAAAGCATTTATGCGTTTCGTGGTGCGAACATTCAAAATATTCGTAAGTTTATGCGAGACTTCCCCACCTATAAAACGATTATTCTCAATCAAAATTATCGTTCTAAAAAACGAATTTTAGATGCGGCGAACGCCGTCATCAAACACAATCGAAATCGTATTGACAAAGATCTTTTCAGCGATTTAGGTGACGGGGACAAACTTGTTCATTTCAAAGCTGAAAACGACGATGAAGAAGCGTATTATGTTTACAATCGCATCAAGTTGTTAGCGAAAAGCGGCGTTGCGTACCGAGATATGGCAATCTTGTATCGAAACAACGCCATGAGTCGTAAATTTGAAGATGTTTTGCTTAAGTATAATATTCCTTACAAAGTCATCGGCAATTTATCGTTTTATAAACGAAAAGAAATCAAGGATATCATCGCGTATTTGCGTCTTATCGTCAATCCAGGAGACGATTATGCTTTTTCTCGAGTTTATAACGAACCCAAACGCGGAATTGGACCGACGACGTTTGAACGATTGAAAGACTATGCTCAACAATCGCAAAGCAAACTCATGGATGTCATTGATTCAGATTTATCATCAATGATTCAGTCGTCGTCCACAGAGAAATTGATGGCATTCAAAACAATGCTTTCAGAAATAAGGACGAACATAGAATCGGTCAATCTGATTGTGACTTACGAAACCGTTCTTGAAAAGAGCGGTTATCTCTCAATGCTTCATAAAGACAGCGAATTTCAAGATAAACTGCTTGAAGCCGAGCGTCGTATTGAAAATCTCAACGAATTTAAATCAATTCTGCTTGAAAAAATTAAAGACTTTGGCGAATTAACCAATTATGATATCCTCGTCAACATTCTTAATGAGTTAGCCCTCAGAGCGGAAGCGGAAGAATTATTGGAAAATGATGAGTACGTTTCGTTAATGACCATTCATTCCGCAAAAGGATTAGAATTCGATGTCGTCTTCTTAACGTGTTTTGAACAAACGCTTTTCCCATCCAATCAAAGTTTGATGGATCGAAACGACGTTGAAGAAGAACGAAGATTACTCTACGTTGGATTAACCCGAGCAAAAAATCAAGTATACATAACTAACGCAAAAGGGCGTTATATGTACGGCCATTATCAAGAAAATTTGGATTCTGAGTTTTTATCAGAGATTGACGAAGGTTTGATTGATCATCAAGGGCTATCTCAAAATCGGACCAAAACATCCCGTCCGGAACGTATCAACAAAGCCTATACAGAACCCGTCGTCGAAACAACGTATCAGCCGATTCAGCATCATTTTACGATTGGTGATAAAGTTCAGCATAAGACGTTTGGAGATGGGGTCGTTGTCATGGTTGACAAAGATAAAGTTACCATCGCGTTTAAAGCCGAATACGGTATCAAAGTACTGATGAAAGATCACCCCAGCATTCAAAAAAAGTAGGAGGGCACAATGAATCCTAAAGAACGAATCGACCAATTGGTCGCATTGCTTAATCGATACAGTTATGAATACTACGTATTGGATAATCCCAGCGTATCCGACCAGGAATTTGATGGGTATCTCAACGAATTGATTCAGTTGGAAAAAACACATCCTGAATGGATTCGCATGGATTCGCCGACTCAACGCGTCGGCGGTATTGCCATTGACAAATTTGTCAAGGTCGAACATTCAACACCGATGTTGTCACTATCCAATGTGTTCAATGAAGAAGAACTTCGTGATTTTGACGCCAAAATCAAAAAAGAAGTGAAGGCTTACTCGTACGTCGCCGAACTTAAGATTGATGGATTGTCCATTTCGTTAACCTACGAAAACGGGAACCTTGTTCGTGGCGCAACTCGCGGAGACGGCGTTATCGGTGAAGAAGTTACGGAAAATGTCAAAACGATTCGTTCCATTCCCTTAAGCGTATCCCATCCCGGACATTTGGAAGTTCGTGGTGAAGTATACATGAGTAAAAAAGCGTTCGAAGCGGCTAATAAAGATAAAACCTTGTTAGGTGAAGAGCCCTTTAAAAATCCGAGAAACGCAGCCAGCGGTACGTTGCGTCAATTGGATTCGAAAGTCGTAGCGAAGCGCAAATTAGATGTGTTCATCTACTATTTGATGGATCGTGAGTTCAAACAGACTCATTACGATGCGTTGATGTACCTTCAGACCTTAGGATTCAAAGTCAATCCTCATACCCAGTTATGTCCGACGATTGACGATGTCATCGCCTATATTGATTGGGTTAGTCAAAACCGTGATTCGTTGCCTTATGAAATTGACGGCGTGGTCATCAAAGTCAACGAATTGAATTTGTATTCGAAGATTGGGTATACCGCTAAGTCACCAAAATGGGCGACGGCGTATAAGTTTCCTGCTGAAGAAGTAGTAACCCGTTTGAATGCCATTACCTTCCAAGTCGGAAGAACCGGAGTTGTAACGCCGGTGGCGGAACTTGATCCCGTTGATGTGAGTGGCTCAACTGTTCGACGTGCGACGCTTCATAACGAAGACTATTGTATTCAAAAGGATATTCATATCGGCGATTACGTGGTGATTCGTAAAGCTGGAGAAATCATTCCGGAGGTGGTTCGTTGCTTAACGGAGCGTCGTCAAGGACACGAACAACCGTTTAAAATGACAACGCGTTGTCCAAAATGCAATTCTGAATTAGTCCGAAAACCGTCCGAGGCCGATTATTATTGTCTTAATCCTCATTGCGACGCAAAAAAGATTGAAGGATTGATTCACTTTGCGTCCCGAGATGCGTATAACATCGAAGGTTTGGGTGAAAAGGTCGTAACGGAATTATACAATGATGGCTACTTAGAATCCATTGACGATATCTTCCGGTTAAAAGATCATCGATTGTCGTTGATGAGCAAAGAAGGATTTGGTCAAAAAAGCATTGATAATTTGTTAGCCGCGATTGAACGCAGCAAATCGAATAATTTGGATAAACTTATTTTTGCTTTGGGAATTCGTCATATCGGTCAAAAAATGGCCAAGACGATTGTTCAAGCGTTTCCGTCGATGAGGCAATTAATGGACGCCTCATTTGAGGACATTTATGCCATCAACGATGTCGGTGAAGCCATTGCCGAAAGTCTAACGACCTATTTTAAAAAAGAAGAATCCATTCGGTTGATTGCGACGTTATCTAACCTAGGATTGACGATGACGTATCAATCAACGGCCAAAGACACCCCTTCATTATTTCGGGGAAAAACAGTCGTTTTAACCGGTACATTAAATCAATACAGTCGAAACGAAGCTCAGACAATCATTGAAAATCTGGGTGGAAGCGTCAGTTCTTCCGTTTCTAAAAAGACCGATTATATTGTTGCCGGAACGGAAGCGGGATCCAAACTTACCAAGGGATTAGAATTGGGTATAACCATTTTAAGTGAAGGTGAATTTAAGAAAATGATTAACGAAGAGTCGTTATAGACGATTCTTCTTTTTAATCCCCTTAAGGGGATGTGGTATAATAGAGCAAGGTGATATAATGAGTAATCGTATTGATCAAATCGTCATAAAAGGCGCTCGTGAAAATAACTTAAAGAATATCGATTTGATTTTGCCTAAAAATCAATTGATTGTCATGACTGGGGTTTCGGGATCAGGAAAAACCAGTTTGGCATTTGACACTATATATGAAGAAGGACGAAGACGTTATGTCGAGAGTCTGTCTTCGTATGCACGTCAATTTTTAGGAAACATGGAAAAGCCGGATGTCGATTCCATCGAAGGATTATCACCGGCGATATCCATCGATCAAAAAACAACGTCAAACAATCCTCGATCAACGGTAGGTACCGTGACGGAGATTTATGATTATGTTCGGTTGTTATACGCTCGAATTGGTCATCCGTTCTGTCCGATTCATGGGATTGAGATTACGTCACAGACCATTCAAGAAATGACCAACCGAGTGTTAGAACATCCCGATGCGAAAGTCGTCATCATGGCACCCGTTGTTCGTGGAAAAAAGGGAATGCACGAGAAGGTGCTCTCTGATTTGCGAAAAGAAGGGTACACCCGTATTCGCATCAATAAAGAAGATCATGATCTCGATGAGGATATTGAACTCGAAAAAACAAAACGATACGACATTGATGTTGTCATCGACCGGTTAATCATTAAAGATGGCATCCGTTCTCGTCTGTACGATTCGATTGAGACTGCCACAAAACTTTCGGGAGGATTGATGATTGCCCTTGTCGATGGGGTAGAAACGCTTTATTCAGAACAATTCAGTTGTCCGGAATGTGGATTCCAAATTGGCAATTTAGAGCCGCGATTGTTCTCCTTTAACAATCCCTATGGAGCGTGTCCGGAATGTTCTGGTTTAGGATTTAAACGACGTATCGATGTCAATTTATTAATACCGAAACCGTCCCTTTCGATTGAAGAAGGGGTTCTTGATCGTTATGCCAATACCGAATCGGTGTATCTTCAAGAGTTATTCCAAGTCTGCAAAGCGTACGGTATCGACACCAAAAAACCGTTTAATGAACTATCGGCCGAGGAACAAAAAATCATTCTTTATGGTGCCGACAAACCCGTTCACATCAAACTTAAAACGAAATCATCGCAGATGGAACATTCTCACAATCGTATCTTCGAAGGCATCGTTAGCAGTTTGGAACGCCGCTATATAGAAACGACGTCACGAATGATTCGTGATTGGTTAGAATCGATGATGAACGATATTCCGTGTGAGGTTTGTGGTGGAATGCGGTTGAGCGAAGCCGCGTTGGCCGTTAAAATCATGGATAAAAACATTTACGAATTTACCAACTTGAGTGTTCTCCATTTGCTTGAATGGATTAATCAGTTGTCGTTGACGCCGAAAGAACAAGAAATCGCCGCTCCCATTCTCAAAGAAGTGAGAACGCGCCTTGAGTTCTTAATGAATGTAGGCCTTGATTATCTATCGTTGTCACGTGCATCGGGAACATTATCGGGTGGGGAATCGCAACGAATCCGTTTGGCTACGCAAATTGGCTCACGATTAACGGGAGTCTTATACGTACTTGACGAACCTTCCATTGGTTTGCATCAACGCGATAATCATCGGTTGATTGAAACGTTAAAAGGAATGCGCGATTTGGGCAACACGATGATTGTCGTCGAACACGACATGGAGATGATTGCCGAAGCGGATTATGTAGTGGATGTGGGTCCTGGGGCTGGCATTCATGGAGGAAACGTCATCTTTGCAGGAACGCCAGAAGCATTACGAAACGATAAATCGTCGATAACAGGACAGTATTTGTCTGGGAAACTGTCAATTGGAGTACCCAAGAAAAGACGGCTTCACGAACGGGGTTATTTGCGGGTTGTTGGCGCAAGACAAAACAATTTAAAAAACATAACCGTTGATTTTCCAATTGGTTGTTTTACAGTCGTTACGGGTGTTTCTGGATCAGGGAAATCGTCGTTAGTTAATGAAGTGTTATTCAAAGGATTGGTGAATCGGATAACACGTCGTAATGAAACTGCGGGTGAATGTGACGATTTACAAGGTTACGAAGCATTCGATAAAATCATCGACATCGACCAATCGCCCATTGGAAGAACACCCAGAAGCAATCCGGCAACTTATACGGGTGTCTTTGATGATATTCGCGATTTGTTCAGTCAGACCAATGAGGCAAAATTACGAGGGTATGACAAAGGTCGTTTCTCGTTTAATGTCAAAGGTGGTCGGTGCGAGCATTGTCAAGGCGATGGGGTCATCAAGATTGAAATGCATTTTATGCCCGACATTTACGTTGTCTGTGAAGAATGTCATGGTACGCGGTACAATCAGGAGACATTGGATGTCCGTTACAAAGGAAAATCAATCGCAGATGTATTGGACATGACCATCGAAGACGCCGTCGATTTCTTTAGAAACATTCCCAAGATTTACAATCGATTGAAAACAATCGCCGATGTGGGATTAGGCTATATTAAATTAGGCCAGTCCTCAACGACATTATCGGGAGGGGAGGCACAGCGGGTTAAGTTGGCTTCCGAACTCTATAAACGCATTACCGACAAATCCATTTATATTCTAGATGAGCCGACGACAGGATTGCACTCTTCGGATATTGTCAATCTTATCGACGTGCTTCAAAACATTGTCGATAAAGGCGCAACGGTTGTGGTGATAGAACATAATCTAGATGTGATTAAAGTGGCGGATCATCTCATTGATTTGGGACCTGAAGGCGGGGACCGAGGGGGACAAATTTTAATCACCGGCACACCCGAAACCGTTGCTAAAGAAAAGAAAAGTTACACAGGTTCGTATTTGAAACACGTTTTGAGTTAACAAAACGCATTTTTGTGGTATGATGATAGTATCTTTATCATCTTATGAGGGCTTATGAATAAAAAAGATAATGACGATATTCGCAAAGACATCGAGGAGTTGGAAAAACTCATCGAAAATGTGCGAAAACAAAACGAAGAAGAAAAGAAGAAACTGAATATTGAAGATAAAAAGCCTCGACAAAAAGTTATCAAGATCAATCTCGCTCAGGACTATTCCACAAACAACGAAATTAATCTGATTGTCGGGTTTTTAGTCAATTTCATTTTGTTTTTTTTGATTATAGAAGGTTTTAAATTAGCGACAACCTCCTATCCTTACTTGTATTTGGGATTCGCGGCTGTCTTTACGTTATTTGAATACCTAATGAAACGATACTTATTTAAAAAACATGTCGCATTAGTCATTTATACGTCAGGGCTGATTTTCTTTTTGTTTAATTTACTGTTTATCTATGCTGTTGATTTGCTTCTGCCGCTTTCGTTATTCTCATTCGAAAACTATCTATATCCACTCGTTTTCGTATTTTTGTTTCAGATTATCCGATTTATCATTAAACAACTGTATTTGTTAAGTGTTACCTATTTAAGTCGCCGATTTAAAAAAAGGCGTTAAGGAGGATACTTCTATGAATCAATCCATTCGTATCAAGGAAGTCATCGATGCATTGAAACTAGACGTTATTGCTGGCGCGGAAGGAATTAACCGCGAAGTTAAAAACCCAAGTTTGTCAAAACCGGGGTTAGAATTAGCGGGAATGTTTGATTTTTACGAACACGATCGTATTCAAGTTGTCGGTTCGAAAGAAGGCACGTTTTTCCATTGGCTTAATGAATCTGACCAAATCATACGGACTCGTATGTTGTTCGAAAAACAACCTCCGGCCTTTGTTTTTTCTAAAAACGTAGTGATACCCGATGTCTTTATTCAATTTGGAAATGAGTTTCAAATTCCAATCTTGAAAAGCTCATATAAAACGTCTTCTTTATTCAGCGAGTTATTTTCATTCTTGCAATCGAAATTGGCAGAACGGGTATCGATTCACGGCGTCTTGATGGATATCAACGGCGTTGGGGTTGTGATTACCGGTCAAAGCGGAATTGGTAAAAGTGAAGTCGCTCTTGAATTGGTTAGAAGAGGGTACATGCTGGTTGCGGATGATTTGATAGAAATTTACCAAAAAGAAAAAGGTGTCGTTATCGGTGAAGCTCCTGACGTATTAAAGAAATACTTGGAGATTCGAGGAATCGGTATCGTCAATGTGGTATATTTGTTTGGGGCAAGAGCGTTCCGAGAAAACAAACGGATTTCGATGATTGTCAATTTGGAGAAATGGGAAGACGACAAAGTCTTTGACCGATTAGGGCTAACTGAAGAAAAAGAATTGATTTTCGATACCGAAATTACACGATTGTCACTCCCCATCACCGAAGCAAGAAATACGGCGACGTTGGTTGAGGCGGCGGCATACGACTTTAAATCCAAATTACAAGGGTATCATTCTGCAAAAGCATTCAGTGAAGGCCTTGATGAAAAAATAGCCATAAATCAGAAGAACAAGGGAGAATGAGCATGAAAATTATGAGAGTACTGAGTTTATTAGGGTTATTATTCATCGGATTGATTTTGACTGGGTGTACAAACGAACCCGTAACCAATGGCGACGGAACGTTTACCATCACCTTTTATGATCAATATGCGGAAGAACCAACGTTAAAAACAATTACTTGTAATGTCGGAGAAACGTGCGAAATCATTGCGCCCGCTACGCCCGACAATAAAGAAAACGCCTATTTCACGCGTTGGAGTGTTTGGGAAAGCCAGTGGGACAGTATCCAAGAAAACACAACCATTGAACCAATCTATACGCTCGATAATCGGGTTGTGACCATTGGCGATAGATCCGTTGTCTTTTATTCTTTCTTCATCATGACCGGAATTATGGTAGCGTTGGGTTTGGGTCTTCGCGAGGTAAAACGAACGGGAATCAAACAAGACGATATTATCGATGGCTTTTTATGGATTGTGCCGGTGTCTATTTTGGGGGCACGGTTGTGGTACGTTGTCTTTGAATGGGATCAATTTGTTTACGGTGAATTCTTTCCATCGTTACTTAGGGTCCTGGGATTCTCCACCGGACGACTTGAATTTTCTTCATTTGGATTATCAGGATTAGCCATTCACGGCGCATTCTTTGTAGCGTTGATTTGTGTGTTGTTTTATACAAAAAAGCGGAAGATGAATTTATGGAAGATTGTCGACGTTTTGGCAATCGGATTTATTATCGCTCAAGCGTTTGGTCGTTGGGGTAATTTCTTTAATCAAGAGGCCCACGGAGGATTGGTTGGCGGCATTACCAATGGCGCAGCGAATTTATCCTTAGAAGAACAATTTAACTATTTGCGGTATACCATTGGTATTCCCGAATTTATTGTCAATAACATGTACATTACTCGAGGAATCGGTGGGTTCGATGTGACGCCACTGACAGGGTATTATCATCCGACTTTCTTCTACGAATCGATGTTTAATGTCTTGGGATTTGCGATTATGTTAATATTACGTCGAATTAAAACCGTTCGTTTTGGTGAGTTATTATCGTTCTATCTTATTTGGTATGGCGCTCTAAGAATATTTATTGAAACGATGCGGACCGATCCGCTTACCTTTACATTGTTTGGATTGACGTTGAAGTCAGCGATTGCAACATCATCTCTCATGATATTAGGCGGTATAGGGTTGTCGTTATTCATTCGGTTCAAATTAAAAGGCGAGACATACGCAACCGTACCGGGTTATATCGAATTCAAAAAGAAACCCAATCATGAATCCTAATCCACTATTAGATCTGGTAATTGTGGGGTGCGGGCCGGCCGGAATGATGGCGGCCATATATGCAAAGCGCGCCAACAAAGAAATGACGGTTTTGGACAAAAGCGACCCCGGTGGGCGCGTTTTGTCCACGTATCGAGTCGATAATTACTTAGGATTCAGTCGTGTTAGCGCTGAAGAGTTAGTCAGAAAAATGGTCGACCATTTACATGACCTTGAAATATTGGATACGTATGGAGAGGTTTTATCGATTGAGCGTGTTGGATCGGCGTACCGAGTACATACCGATGTCGATACGTACGATTCAAAAGCCATCATTATCGCAGCCGGAACACACCCGAAGCCATTGGGATTAGCCAATGAATCTGAGTATCTGAGTCAGGGGTTATCGTATTGTGCAGTATGCGACGGTATCTTTTTTCAAGGAAAAAACGTTGCGGTGGTGGGTGGAGGCGATTCTGCGCTTGAGGAAAGCTTGTATTTGGCGGAGATTTCGAATCACGTCACCATCATTCACGATTTGGACCAACTAACGGCCAGTGCCGGATTGATCAAACGCGTGAACAGCCATGATACGATTACCGTAATGCCACATACCCGCGTTACGCAATTGAACGGTCTGAAAAAATTAGCGTCCATCGACGTTATCGACCTAAAAACACAACAGTCGAATACCATCGCTGTGGACGGATTGTTTGTATACGTAGGCAATCAGCCCAAAACTGATTTTGTGAAAGGTCTAGGGATTTTGGATTCGGATGGATTTATCAAAGTCGATCATGAAATGAAGACAAAAATGCCGGGAATATTCGCATGCGGCGATGTGACCAAAAAAGATTACCGCCTGATTGCAACGGCAATATCCGATGGTGCAATTGCGGCGCTATCGGCTGTTAAGTATTTGGATCACTTAGAATAAAAGGAGAATACCATGTCGTTTACCAGTGAAGTCAAAACCGAACTATCGAATGTTAAAAATCTGACGTGTTGTAATAAAGCCGAGTTATCGGCGATGTTTCATGTTGGTGGTTCCGTTGAACTCAAAAACACTGGATTGGTGCTTTCGTTTCAAACCACCAATAATGCAGTTATTCGATCGTTTGTTAAATTGGTTAAAGAAGGGTTTCATAGCGATCCTATTCTTTACAGTAAGAAACAATTGAATTTGAAGAAGAATGATTTGTTCCTGGCTTATATTGAAGATGGCGTAGAAAAGATTGTTAACGATTTGTCGCTGATTAATCGTCAAGCGTTGTTTTTTCAAGACGTCGATCCGGAGATTGTCAAAAAAGATTGTTGCAAACGCGCCTATTTGCGAGGTGCTTTCTTAGCAGGCGGATCCATCAACTCTCCGGAGACACCGACGTACCATCTTGAAATTCAGACATCGAGTGAAAAACAAGCGTGGGTATTAAAGGAATTGGCTGATCACTATCAACTCAACGCCAAAGTCACGAAAAACAAGCGTGGGTACATTATGTATCTTAAGGAAGCAGAAAAAATCGCTGATTTTTTACGGGTCACAGGAGCGAGCAATCAATTATTTTCCTACGAAGATTCGCGAATAAAACGTGATTTTAAAAATTCAATCAACCGCGTCATCAATTGTGATATTGCAAATGAGAAAAAAGCGTTGGATGCGGCCATGCACCAACTTAAACACATCGAAACCGTTGAAAAACACTATGCAGGTAAGCTACCCAAAAGTCTAGAAGAAATTGTTTTTCTGAGAAAACTCTATCCAGATTCGACGCTAAATGAATTATCGTACGCAGCGGTAGAACATTATGGGTACATGATCTCGAAATCGGCGTTAAATCACCGTTTCCGGGCATTAAAGGATTTAGCCAATTCACTGGAAATCCAAGGTGACAGCCATGATTAAAGGGATTGGAACGGACATTGTCAGCGTCCAACGGATGAGTTCGCAGCTAAAGGAACGAATCTTGAGCATTCCTGAAAAAGAACTGTATGACAGTTTTACATCAGAAGATCGTAAAAATACGTTCCTAGCCGGTCGATTCGCGGCAAAAGAAGCCATTGCGAAAGCATTAAGTCATACCGATTTGGATTTGTCCTATCGTGAGTTGATTATTTTAAATGACGAACATGGGAAACCCTATCTTCAATGTGATAAATTAAGTGGTTTGACCGTCTGGATATCCATCGCTCATGAACAAGAATATGCCGTTGGATTCTGTCTCATTGAAACGCTTTTATGATGTTTTTTTAAGTTCGTTAATTATTACTTGCAAAATACTTCAAAATTGAGTAAAATTAGTATCACTGGGGTGATTAATATGGCAACATATACAAAAGGATTTAAAAAGAGAAACGGTGAGCAAACGCTCCTATTCAGCATTGTCGCAATTATCGGATTCGTATTATTGATTGTTGGGGTTGCATTCATCTATGATTTAGCGACCGATACCGGTGAATATACGGATTTTACACATATTGAAGCGTATGATTTGATTTTGACTCAAACGGACGAATCAAGTGTTCAACTTCAAGACTATGTCGTTTACATTTATTCGGATGATTGCTCAAATTGCTTAACAGTTAAAAAAGATGTGTTGAAACTATCCAAAGAACTTGAAGAGGGTGGTTTAAATGTATTTTTTGTTAATTCATCGACCATCAAAGAAACAACCACAGGAGATAAAACCGATTTTCTGGATGATGTGAATATCAATTCAATCAAAACACCGATGATTGTGACGGTTGCGAACGGTACATTTGATAAAACTTACGTTGGAACCGATAGCGTTGTGAATTTATTACAATCCGCTGTCGATGGTGAGTATGCTCCTTTTAATTAATTAAGACAAAACCCGAAAGGGTTTTTTTCTTTTGGCGTGGCGAAAACACCAAAATTATGGTATAAATAAACTGGACACTAATGGAGGAATGAACATGGACTATTTAAATCAAGATCTATTAAAACAAATCGCTTCGAGATTAGGTATCAAGATTTCACAAGTTGAATCTGTTTTAGGATTGTTATCGGAAGGGAACACCGTTCCGTTTATCGCTCGATACCGAAAAGAAGTAACCGGCTCATTGGATGAAGAGCAAATCCGCGATATTGAGAAAGAATACGAATACGGTAAAAACTTACAAAAACGAAAAGACGATATTATTCGGCTTATCGATGAAAAGGGATTGCTGACTGATGAATTACGCGATCAAATCAATCAGGCTACGAAGTTAGTCGATGTCGAAGATTTGTATCGTCCTTATAAAGAAAAGAAGAAAACAAAAGCGACCGAAGCGATCGCCAAAGGCTTAGAACCCTTAGCAAAATGGATTATGACATTTCCCCTTCAAGCCGATTTAAATGACGTAGCGTTACCCTATGTAAATGAACAAGTCTTAACCGTTGAAGATGCGTTTACGGGTGCAAAATACATCATTGCGGAATGGGTTTCCGACCAAGCAGAGTACCGCAAATGGATTCGCGACTATACATTCCATAACGGTTCGATGGTCACAAAAAAGAAAAAAGACGCCCAGGACGATTATCAGACCTACCAAAACTATTACGAATACGAAGAACCGTTAAAATCGATCAAATTGTACCGAATATTGGCCATCAACCGCGCCGAAAACGAAAAGGTTGTATCGGCTTCAATCCAAGTTGATAGCGAAGCCATCTTTAACTACCTAGCTCGAAAAGTGATTCTAAATGATCGCTCGGTGGTCGCACCCATGGTTGAAGAAGCCATTCAAGACAGCTACAAGCGGTTAATCAGCGGTGCGATTGAACGTGAAATCCGCAGTGAGTTTACGGAAAAAGCAGAAGATCAAGCCATTCATATTTTCTCTGAGAATTTAAAAAACTTGTTATTACAAGCACCGTTAAAAGGAAAAATGGTTTTAGGAGTGGACCCTGCTTTTCGAACAGGATGTAAATTCGCCGTCATCGACCCATTTGGGAAATTCATTGATAAAGGCGTCGTCTATCCTCATGAAGCGTATGTGGGTGAAAAGGTTAATCAACGGCGCGTTGAAGAAGCCAAAGAAACCATTAAAAAAATTATTGAAAAATACAAGATTGAAATTATTGCGATCGGTAACGGAACGGCTTCTCGTGAAACCGAAACTTTCATCGTATCGGTAATAAAAATGATATCGTTAAAAGTTCAGTATGTCATCGTCAGCGAAGCAGGCGCTTCCGTATATTCCGCATCGGATTTGGCCAGAGACGAATTCCCTGATTTTCAAGTTGAAGAACGATCGGCCGTATCGATTGCACGTCGTATTTTGGATCCACTTTCAGAATTGGTTAAGATTGATCCAAAATCAATTGGCGTTGGACAATACCAACACGACGTAACCCAATCGAAACTCAATGATTCAGTTGATTTTGTGGTGACGACAGCGGTTAACCAAGTAGGGGTTAATGTTAATACGGCATCCGCTTCGTTACTACAATACGTTTCAGGGTTATCGGCATCAGTTGCGACGAATATCGTTAAATTCAGAGAAGAAAAAGGTCCGTTTAAAAACCGCGAAGCCATTAAGAAAGTGTCCAAATTAGGACCCAAGATTTTCGAACAGGCCATTGGTTTCTTACGAATACCGGATTCCAGTAATCCACTCGATAAAACCCCGATTCATCCAGAGAGTTATGACCTGGCCTTATCGATATTAAAAGAATTAGCCATTGATGTTCACGATATTGGATCAGAAATATGCAAAGCCAAAATTGCATTCGCCGATAAGCAAGCATTGATGAAAAAATTTGCGATCAATCCAATTACGTTAGACGATTTGTTTGATGCGTTTGTGTCACCACAACGGGATGTTCGTGATCAGTATCCACAACCCTTGTTAAAGAGTGATCTGTTAAAACTAGAAGATATGATGCCGGGAATGGAACTCCAAGGAACGGTTCGAAATGTCGTTGACTTTGGTGCGTTCATCGATTGTGGTATTAAAGAAGCTGGCTTGGTTCATATCTCAAAAATGAGCAAACGTTACATTAAACATCCGATGGAAGTTGTATCGGTCGGCGATATTGTAAAAGTATGGGTTGTATCGGTTGATCTGGACCGGAAACGACTCCAATTGACCATGTTGCCTCCCAATGAAGTAGCCTAAGTAGTTCACGTCATAACATTGAGGGTAAACTATGCGCTACGATTTTCTGTTTTCTGTTTTACTTTACATCATGGCAGCGTTTCTTTTGGTGGGTGCTATCTTTCTTTTTTCACGAAAACGGCAATTACCAGGATTGATTTTATCCGGTCTTTTTGTTATGGCTAACGCAATCTATGCGATGGGGTATGCTTCGTTTGTTTTTGCCGATTTAGAAACCTATAAATTGTTACTCAATCATGTCATGCATATTTCGATTCCGTATTTAGCGCCGTTATGGTTGTTATTGGCATTCAAACTGAGACGACCGAATCAAAAACTGCCATTCGGATTGATTGTTGGCATTATGGTAATCCCGTTTATTTCGATGATTGCGAATTTTGCGTATCGCATGGATGGAAAATGGTTCCAAACATTGTATTATGTTGCCCATACAATCAGAAGCGACGTGCTTCCGCATTGGACGGGTTACACGGTCTTAATCTATCAAAAGGGAATTCTTTATTATGTATTGATGGGTTATTCGGCGATTGTTTTGGGTTGGGCTTGTGCTTTATTCTACCGAGGCTATCGTCAAAATGAATTTTTGGCGAAAACACGATCGTTGATTTTGTTTTCAATCAGTCTTGTCGGTTTTGTTTTGCTGACGCTTTCTGTTATTTCAACCAAAACCGTTTTTATCGACTATACACCGTTCTTTACTGCACTCTTCGCTCTAGTTTTATTTTTTACATTGTTTCATTATGAATTATTCGATTTGGTTCCGAAGGCGTATCAACTTGTATTTATGCAATCTCAAAATCCGATTTTCATTTTGGATGCTTCGTTTCAGATTGTTCATATGAATCAAAAAGCTAAATCATTGTTCTTTGCGGAATCGGAATTAAAATCTGGATTTACACTCAATCATCTTCTTCCAAACATCGAGATCGATTTTGAATCGACGCTCTTGGGGAACGCCTTGGAAATTGAACTGCCCATCGAAACCGATAAACGGACATTCTCGTTAGAATTGCTTGTGTTGAAGAATCGATATTTCGGCCGTAATTACAACGGCTATTGTTTAACTTTTTTTGATATTACGGAACATAAAAAAGAAATGGAAGTTATGGAAAAAATGGCTTCCTACGATGGGTTAACCCAAATCTATAATCGTCGATACTTTTATCATCTCGCCACCGAAATGTTTGATGATGCGCAAATTCAAATGAAGAACATCGCTGTCGTCATGTTCGATTTGGACGATTTCAAAATCGTAAATGATATTTATGGCCATCAAGCAGGCGATTATGTGTTAGAGGAATTGGCACAGTTCCTAAAAACGAGATTTCCTAAAGAAGGTATATTTGCCCGATACGGTGGCGAAGAATTTATTTACATGGTGACGAACGTAACGATAAATGACGTTAAAAAACTAATTTCTTCTTTGTGTAAAGAAGTCGCTACTCACCCCTTTGTCTATTCAGAAAGAAAGATGAAAATTACAGCCAGTTTTGGCGTTAGTGGCAGTATGAAATCGATTGAGAAATCATTGGAAACTTACATCAAGGAAGCCGATGATATGTTGTATTGTTCGAAAGGGAATGGAAAGAATCAAGTTTTTTTCACGAAAGACATTCAATAAATCGCTTAGGGTGATAGGAATATTTTGTTCGATGCGATATAATAGAATCAAAGTAAAGGAGGATTCATATGAATAAACCGAAATTTCGTTACGGATGGCTTGTTAAGTGGATTTTAGCTGCAATATTACTCGCTGGTGGTATCTTGATGAAATTGTATCAAGAAGAAGTCGTTTATGCGACTACAGGATTTGCAATCGTTATTTTTTCATTATTACGGGTTGTTCCGTTAATGAAAACACTGAAAAAAGAGGTATTAAGAACCATTAATTTGATTGAAATCATATTTGACACGATTATGGGCGGTGTGATGATCTATGTTGTCTTCTCAGGCAATTCGACCGACCCATTCTGGATTAGCATTTATGGGTATCTCTTAGCTGTCTTTTTCTATGCTAGAGGGATTATCTATATGTTATCATTGTATTATTTCCAAGAAAAATCCGAACCGCTCAAATTTTGGTTTCATGTCATCTGTTTGACCTTAGGACCTGTTATTTTCGTATTAACGATCATGAAGGTCGATATCATTTCGACCTTGGGTTGGATTGTTCTATTTATCTCCGTAGGTGGTGGAGCGTACTTGGGATACGATGGTTATGGAGGATACAAGTTATACCGTGAATCATCAAAAGCTTTGAATGAGTCCAAACAACCTTCAAAATCGCCAACTGTCGAGAAAGAATTACCTAAACCCATCCAAGAAGAACCCGAAGAAAAACAACCTTACGCAAGTTAATTTTCATTGACAGTCAGCGGAAAATAATGTAATATTATATCGCTGACTGTCATTTATGGAGTAATACTCAAGTGGTCGAAGAGGCGCCCCTGCTAAGGGCGTAGGTCGGGTGACCGGCGCGAGAGTTCAAATCTCTCTTACTCCGCCAGCGAAAAAATGAAGGCGATTTTATTCGCCTTTTCATAACTTGATCCTAAAAGATAGTACTTTTAGGTTCCACGGAGGAGTACCCAAGTGGCTGAAGGGGCTGGCTTGGAAAGCTAGTAGATCGTTAATCCGGTGCGGGGGTTCGAATCCCCCTTCCTCCGCCATCTACCTAGAATAGGTCTGATATACTTATCAGGCCTTTTTTTATGCTTTAAATCAGAGAAGATAGTCATAATTACAACTGATGGGGTATAAAAATAGAGCTAAAACAGTATATTACACCCTAAAGGGGCTATTTTTAGTGTTTTATATTGACATTAATCCCGAAGGGGTATAATATATAGTTATTAATACTGGTAAGGGAGATTCTATATGAACAAAATAGCTAACTATATAAAGAAACAACGCAAAGCAGCTGGGTTAACGCAAGAACAGTTTGCCATTCGCTCGGGTCTTGGTCTTCGGTTTATACGGGAACTGGAACAGGGAAAGGAAACTGTGCGATTGGACAAAGTTAATGTTGCGCTTTCCATGTTTGATATGGAAGCCGTTCCTGGCAAGAAGGAGAAATCATAATGGATGCTTTCAGAAAAGCGTATATTTATATTCGCGACTGCTTTGCAGGCATTCTTGAAGAAACCGATGAAGGATATTCATATTCGTACGATCAGGACTATATCAAAAGTGAAACCGCGGTGCCGGTATCCTTGACTTTACCGCTTAAAAACGAAACTTTTAGGTCTAGGACACTGTTTTCTTTTTTTGATGGATTAATTCCTGAAGGATGGCTTTTGAATGTTGTCACTCGAAACTGGAAGATTCCTGAAAATGATCGCTTTGCCATATTACTTGTCGCATGCAAGGACCCAATAGGCAATGTTAGTATTAAGGAGGAGCGTGTATGAAATGCTTATGTTGTGGAAAAACCTTACGAACGGAAAACGAATCCGGTTGGCATAAAAACTGCATCCGTAATTTTTTTGGAACCACAAAGATTCCCCAAATAGATTTAAATGACAAGGCATTAGAGACGCTTGTCACAAAGAGCACCAGCCACGGATGCACAGTCCCTGGCGTTCAAAAGAAGTTGTCATTACACTTGTTGACTGAAGGTGACACGCCAAGGCTAACTCTCGTAAATTACCCTACTGGATTTATTCTGAAACCTCAGGTGGAGCAATTTGAGTCGTTACCGGAGTCTGAACATCTTGTAATGTGCATGGCGAATGCTGTCGGTATTGCCACAGTTCCTCATGCCCTGATCAAAAATGAAAACACTTACGCATATATCACAAAAAGGATTGACCGTGTCATTTATAAAGACCATGTAGAAAAACTTGCTATGGAGGATTTCTGTCAATTGGATAATCGATTGACCCGAGATAAATATCACGGATCATACGAACAGTGTGGAAAAATCATTAAACGGTTTTCCGAAAGAAGCAAACTTGATTTGTCTGAATTGTTTATTCGCATTATTTTTTTCTATGTCACTGGTAATTCAGATATGCATTTGAAGAATTTTTCACTGATTGAAACGGAAGTAGGAAGCATGCAATATGTGCTTTCTGCGGCTTATGATCTTCTGCCTGTAAAAGTAATAATGCCAGAAGATGAAGAAGATTTTGCTCTAGCGTTAAACGGCAAAAAAACGAATATTCGAAAGAAAGACTTCTATTTGCTTGCTGAGAATTTAGGCATTACCAAAGATATAACTCAAAAAATTATTAATCGGCTGGTTGCTCAAAAAGATTTGCTTCAGTCTATGTGTATGGAATCCTATCTGCCAGATCATTTGAAAACATCATTTTATGATTTGATTGAAAAGCGCTTTTCTGTATTGATGAGCTAAATTGATATCCATTATATTATGTCAACCATGACAATTATAACTGACGTAAATGATTGTGTTAAAAAAGGGTTTCTCAAAGCGTCTGAATAGAATAGGCCTGATTTCTAAATCAGGCTTTTTTGTATAGAGGGCAATATACTACAAAGAGTTAATTAAGCAACTAAGGTCATAACATGTCATAGTGTTGTGGTCTTTTATATTTATGAGTATAAACCACAAATAGATTAAACCCACTAATTTAGAAACACTGGATTCATAATCATTATTATGATAAAATCAATAAGAATACATAATACTTAAGGTTTTAAAACTGAGCGATTTATGGTGCAGTTTTAAATAATTAATCCTAAATGGAAAGGGCAGTTATATGAAAAAGAACATAGGAACCATAATTACTGTACTAGTAACACTCTCATTATCGGTTTTAGGATTTGTTTTAGGAGGTTTTTATCTTAGCGAACTTCAGTTAGACACATTGATGATACTTATTATTGTTAGTATCGGTAGCGTGGCATATTGCTTTATAGCTGGCGAAATTACCAGAAACAATTCTCAAATGGATAAGCTATGGTCAATTTTGCCAATCGTTTATGCGTGGATTATTGTATTTAAAAGCGAAATGAATCTACGTCTAATTGTTATGGCCGTTCTCGTAACCCTATGGGGTGTCAGATTAACATTAAACTTTGCAAAAAAAGGTGCTTATTCCATTAAGTTTTGGTCGGGTGAAGAAGACTATAGATGGATTGTTTTAAGAGAAGATCCGAAATTAAATAAGCGATGGAAATGGGCTTTATTTGATCTGTTTTTTATCTCCATCTATCAAAATGCATTAGTACTTGCGATTTGTTTACCCTTACTAGCAACAATGGAATCAACCGTACTATTTAATGTATTGGATGGTTTGTTTGCCGCACTATTATTAGGATTCATCATTTTAGAGACCATTGCCGATAAACAACAAATGACATTCCAAACAAAAAAATACGAACTACTAAATCAAGGAATGAAATTAGAGGATTTACCAGCACCTTATAATAAGGGATTTAACACACGTGGATTGTGGGGACATTCAAGACACCCCAATTATTTCTCCGAACAATCAATTTGGGTTGTTTTATACCTCTTTTGTATCAGTGCGGGTGTCACGACTTATGTCTTATTTAACTGGACATTAATAGGTTCTATGTTTTTAATTCTATTATTTATTGGTAGTTCACTATTTTCGGAAGGTATCTCAATTAAGAAGTATCCAGCCTATCAAGACTATATTAAAAACGTTTCTAAATATGTACCCTTTAGAAAGTATAGAAATTAACCGTAACAATAAATTCATTGAAAGGATTGTATTATTAAGATTAATACATTTAAAATATGGATAGATATCAGAATTTTGAGTTGCGATTGCCGAGTGAGGAGGAATTTAATCAATGGTTTGAAATATCATTGTTTCAACAGGCCGAGGACAGAGCATTTGTCAATAACTCACGAATGGAAGAAGAATTATTGAATCTACGGCCGCTAATAGCACATATTTTGCCCAAAGGGAAGGATACTCCGAATCACTATTTTCGCGTTTTATCAGTAGACGGAATCGATAACGTCGGGTTTATTTGGTTGGGAGTTATGCCAGGTCTTGATTCAAATGAGATTATGTTAATGGACATAATTATTAAAAAAGAATACAGACGACAGGGACTTGGAAAACTAATGCTTTTGGAAATGCACAAAGTAGTGAAATTGGAGGGATATCAAAGAGTTCTGCTCTATGTTCTTTATAAAAACCCTGCCCAATTTCTTTATTCGCGTTTGGGATATCGGTCAATTAAGGAAAATGAAAAGAGTTCTTTAATGGCGATTGTATTATTGGATAACAATTAGATTTCTTATAATGATGAGAAAGAAGTGAAACATTGGAAAAAGTAAGAATAGGCGTCCTAGGTATTGGCCGAGGGTATTCGATGATACATTATACGAAGTTAGCGGAACATGCTCAATTAGTTGCTATATGCGACTTTTACGAAAAGGGGTTAATGGAGTTAAAACAAAACTTAAACGATTCCAATATCAGCTATTATCAATCTTTCGATGATTTTTTAAATCATCCGATGGATGCGGTTGTCTTAGCCAATTATGCCACCGAGCATGCTCCTTTTGCGATTAAGGCAATGAAGAAAGGGCTTCATGTCTTTTCTGAAGTTCTTCCTGTACAAACACTTAAGGAGGCTGTAGAACTCATTGAAGCGGTTGAAGAAACCAACCGCATCTATGCCTATGGTGAAAACTATTGCTATATGCCTGCACCAAGAGAGATGAAGCGTCTTTATGAAGAGGGGCAATTAGGTCATTTTGAATATGGTGAAGCGGAGTACATTCATAATTGTGAACCCATTTGGGCTGACATTACGTATGGCGATAAAAATCATTGGCGAAACCGGATGTATGCAACGTTTTATTGTACACATTCAATAGGTCCGCTTATTCATATTACCAAACTTCGTCCCGTGTCAGTGGTTGGCTTTGAAATTCCTTACTCCAGTCGAGCTGCGCGAATGGGAAAATTAGGTGCGACTGCCGGCATTGAGATGATTACACTTGATAATGGTGCAATTATCAAAAGTATTCATGGGGATTTGGCCAAAAATTCCATCTGGTTTTCAATCTATGGCTCAAAAGGACGAATGGAAAGCGCGCGAGAAGATTGTTTATCAAACGATGTTGAACGAATCTATCTTAATTTAGATCCTGAAGAAGGGAAATTTGATAATACTGTATCCACATACGAACCAAAGGAATCTCATCATGAGATTGCAAAGGATTTTGGTCATGGTGGTAGCGATTTTTACACAATGTATCATTTTATTGAAAAAGTATTAGGGCACGATGCGGACATCATCGACGTGTACGAAGCAGTGGATATGTTTTTACCGGGTCTTTATGCTTATCGATCGATTCTTAACAACAATCAACCTCAAACAATTCCCAATCTTAGACTTAAAGAAGAACGCGAAAAGGTTAGAAATGATAGTGCGTGTACTGATCCAAAGGTGGCAAAGGAGTATTTACTTCCATGTTATTCTAAGGGTAATCCAGAGATTCCCGATAGCGTTTATCAATCGCTAAAAGATAAGTACTTAGCAAAAAAATGAAGACGGTACTAATGGAATAGAACCTCATTCATTTTGAGAAATGTTATCTTCAGTAGTGGATTTTCAAACTAAAACCCCCTTTTGAGTTTCAATATCAAAAGGGGGTTTTGAATGTTATGGCTGATAAGATATAGTCTAGTGAGAAATCGTTTTCTATTTGATTCATTTAAATGTAAAGTATGTTATCATAAGATAGAGATTTAATTTCAATTATTAGTATATGGGGATCTTCCTAAGGAAAGTTGATTTTTTCCATTACTTTATCTGAATTTCCCAAACTGAAGGAGTTTAGTCATGCAACATAAAGAAAAAACAATCAACTTTTGGAATCAAATGTTTAATGAGGCCAAACCAATGGAAATTCGTCGAGAAGACATTAAAATTGAAAATTCTCTGGACCGCTATTTGAAATTAATAGGTGATTCATGTAGGACGGTTTTGGACGTCGGCTGCGGATTGGGAACGTGTTTGATGAGCACTTTATGTTTGGGGGATAAAATCGAAAAAGGTGTCGGATTTGATTCGTCGGAAAATGCCATTTCTTTTGCTTTAGAAACTGCTAAACTTTCGAAATTCGATGCGTTGACGTATGTGGCGCAGGACGAATCCTTTATGAGAACTTTGGATAACGAGAGTTTCGACGGGTTGATTTGCTCCAACTTCTTAGATGTTATTCCCGAGGAATTATCAACGACGATTATACATGAAATGGATCGTGTTCTTAAACCAAACGGGCTTTTACTCTTAAAGCTTAACTTTTATTTAGATGAAGAATTAATTAAGCGACTTAACATGGAAAAAATTGAGGAAAACACGTACGCTATGAAGGGTGTTTTGAGAGCGCATAATTTAACGACCGAACAATGGATCAAACGATTCACTCATTTTAATCTTATTCAAGAAGACGCCTTTCAAAGAGCGCCCAATCTTCCAAAAGATCGGATTCTATTACTCAAGAAGCGATCCTGAAAACAACGTTTTCTAAGGAGTGTGGATAGTATGACAACCATTAACGATAAAATACACCTAATAACGGAACGCCTGATTATTGACGAACTAACGGGTAATAATCTTGAGTTTTTTTTGGGCATTGAACAGATAGAAGAGAATAAAAGATATGAAATGACGGGTGTTTCGGATTACATATCGATCGTTGACAAATTTAACAAATTCATGAATATTAGACAAAAATTACCTCAAGATGGTGGTATCCTATTCGTTGTGAAATCATGTTCTGAAATTCCAATGGGATACATAACGTTAATGTGCAATTGGGAGAAAACCAAAGAATGGGAATTGGGCTACTCGTTTTTGCCAACTCATTTACATAAAGGATATGCGTACGAAAGTGTTTTAACCGTCATTCGGTTTGCATTCGAAGAATTGAAAATTCATAAGTTGATGGCGTTTGTTAATGCAGAAAACATACCCAGTATTAAATTACTTGAACGGCTCAACATGACGAAAGAAGGCCACATGAGAGAAGCGCGATTGATTAATGGCAAATGGGCGGATGAATATGTGTTTGCGATGATTGAATCGGATTTGACTCCCTCGTGTCGGTAGAGAATAAAATACCGAAATTATAATGCTTTTTTGTCTGTATTTTATATTTGCTAATGAGATAATCATTAGCTTATTAATTATCATCAATCGAAAAGAGAGATAATAATGGAAGGAAATTCTATCAAGCAATTACTTGAAAACACAATATTTTCATACATCACTGACACGGACAAGAATTTTATCTGTGAATTCACAGAAACGATGAATCAGATGGGATACACGTCAAATGGAAAATTGTCGATGGAATTTGTTATGGCAGACACATGATGATTTTTCGAAAGATGAATGTCAAAAGCGATCGAGTTTATGCGCGATTGTATTTCCGAGATAGTGGCGTCGTGGTACGACTCTTCTTTAGCAATGTAACAGATCATTCTAACTACATTAGCCTAACACCCGATTATATTAAAGAATCCTTTGTGGGTAATCGAGCTCAGTGTAACCATTGTCGTGGAGATATTTGTAAATTCCGTAAAAGTTACCAAATTGATGGACAGGATTATTATAAATGCAATGGGATAACCTTTAAGTTTTTTGAACCGAGCGTTGAACGCTTGCCATCATACATGGAATTATTTTTACAATTTTATCCTCAAAAAAGGATTAAAACAATTATATAGTTAATTACATGGGAAATAATTATTCTAAGATGAAGAAGATTTATTATGGTGGCTCAATATAACAAAAATAGACGAAATTTCGTCTATTTTTTCATTTTTTTGATTCGTTGTTTATGATACTAAAATTACGTCAACGTAAAGTGTAATGGATTCGGTTGCAGTATCGGATGTGTATTCATTTATGCCATCAGGATCCGTATAGAACACCAAATCGGATATCTCTGAATAGGATAAGCCACAGCATATAACCAAATAATCTATAAGATTGATTTCAATGTTCGTAACTTCATCCCAATTTGATAAATGGTAGGACACATACGTAGGATTAAGGAAAAAAGCATCAACAAAGATACGTTCCTTGATAATCGTTGACCCATAAAGGGTAATATCATCCGTGACAATGGTAAGTTCACTAAAAGGTTGAGTCATTGCTTCATCAACATAAAAGATTCCTTCAACTAAGACATCATTCATTAGAAGGTTACTTATTTTTAGGGATAATAAATAGGAAAGTGAAACCGAAGTATCATCGACTAAAATATAGGTCGTTCCGGTGTAATCTCCTGTCATTTGAACCGTCATGATGTGAAAATCCGATGAATTAAACGTTACATATAGAGTCATTGAATGATCGATTAGGTAAGAGTAATCGATAGGCAGTGTCAATGCTTCGTCCAAATAAAAGTTGGGAATACCAACACCGCTTATATGAATAATCCAATTGGAATCATATATCCCGTTTACATTTTTACTGACTTCTTCCAATGTTACTTCATGAAACATATATATTGTAGATTGTTCTGATATGTCAGGAAACACAAATGTAATATTTATGTCTTTTTGGATGATTATTTTAGCATATATCTCGTTGCTTTCGGGATATTGGTCTCCATAAAAACTCATCGTAAGTTCAGGATCTGTATATAAATAAAGACTCCAATTTTCTTCGATTAATTGATCAATATCTAAGAACACTTCGATCGGTAGGTTAGATCCCGAGTAGACAGTATAAGTTCGGCTATCTAAATCAATGCCACTATAGTGGATTGTTAGGGTAATGGGTTCCGCCGCAATTAAGGTCACATAGATGGTCTTATTGTCAAGATTAATCCATTCATAATCAATCTTTTCTGTTAACTCCGCGTCAGCATAATAATGGATTTCATATTCAGGGTATAGCCAACCATAGCTGGCTAATTCCCCCATCAGTAATTCCTTAGTTAAACTACAACCACCATAATAGTCGACTTCAAACGTTGGAACTACACTATCGATAAAAACGAATTGAATGGTTGAATGGGGAAGTGGTTCAGCATAAAAATACAATGTCGTGTCGGAAGTTATGGCAGTGAAGTAATACGGCTGTGTATGATCCGCATCAGCATAATACCGATAAATTGTATTCGGTATCTCTCCAAAGTTGTAACTCAAATAATACTCGATGTAATAACCATAGAATTCATATCCATCAGCAACTATAAATACTTTTTCTTGAATCGGTGCATTCTCGAAAAGAACGGTCACGCTGAAGAAAGCATCCAAATTTGCTTTAACATAGATTGTCATAGAGGTATTGTATTCTTGCGCTACAAATTCTGAGGTCATTTCTACATCATAGAAGAACTCAAATTGTGATGGGTTAAAACCAATGAGGAAGTTACTCATGAAAAAGTCATAAATATAAAAGGATTCTAACCATTGAGAATACCCCAAAGTAATGCTTTGATCAGCAAACAACCCATCGGTTGAAACCAAAGTAAGGGTATAAGGTTCAAGTAATTGATAATCAACATATAGGGTCATATCACTCACTATCACACCATTAAATGCGATTGAATAGGAGGAATCTGTGTAAAAACGCAATTGGGTTATTTCTCCTTGATCATAATTCCAAATATACGATCTAAGAGACTCAATTGGGATTGATTCATCACTGAACTGAGTGAATATGAAAGAATTGATTCCTGATTTAAAATGAAGGGTCAACGTTACTTCTTGCCGAACATAACCTTGAGCATATACTTCGACAGGTTCATAAATACGATCGCCAAAATTAATGAATAGCGTTGGGTCGAGATAAATATCAGAAGATAAAACAATGCTATCGAGCCTTTGAATCTCCTCATAAACATAATAACTAGAATGGACCATAATCGTAATTGTTTCCACGACATTTGTTACTGGATGGATAAGATTAAGTTCAACTGGGATTAGTTCGTATTCAATGATCTTGACATAATAGGTCGTGACTGAACCGTCAAAAAGCATTTCATGATCAAGCGAATCACTAAAATCTGGTTGAGTAGACACTTGACCCATGTAATAACCAAAGAAGCGGCCGCGGATGTCATAACCGATATTTCTAAAAAACGATAATGAAGTAAACATATCGTATTGAGCAGAGGCGAGATAGGTACCATCCTCTAAATAATAGTTTACATAAGATGTAATACGCTCCATGACGTTTACGTATAGCATTATGTCTGAAGATATACGATCAATATCATCGTAAGGTTCAGTCATTTCCGGATTCGTATAATAAGCGAATGAATAATCCGTCGATAAGTTACAACCATTCCATAGGTAATAGCTTATTGTGTTTCTTAATAAATAATCTTGTTCGATAATCGGCATTGTGTACACACCTAATCCACCAAGATTCAAGGTGAGTGTAAAGGTCTGAAGATGATGAGCGTCCACATAGATTGTTTGATCAAAATTACCCGATACATACGTTACTTTTGTCGTCATGGCCTCGTCACTGTAAATGCCTGAGATAGTTACATCATATGGCCAATCAATCATTGAGTAGTAGTAATCGATAACCCAAGAAGCTCGTAAGGCATCGCCTTCGGTCGCAATCATTTCATAAGAGCCAAACTCAGGACTTGTTAAAGTGATAGTGTGCTCGATATTAGAATAATAGCCCAATAGTACATACAACGTTGATCCGCGTTGGCTAGAGTATTGATTATATGACTTGGTTAATTCGTTATCGATGAAAATCTCAAAGTAATAACTATATCCAGACATTTCATTATCGATATCTTGATAGAATTGATCGGAAATGCCATAGTAAGGATAGATTTCATAGATCATATCAGGAAGATTGTAACCTATGAATGTAAACGTAACGAGTTCAGGCTCAATATAATCAATGGTTACATACACAGTAAAACCATTTTGGTTGATGTAAACATCATTTATCCTTAATGTCATCGTTTCATCAAGGTATAGATTGACATCTAGACTTGGAATGAAATAACCGTTTGATTGCAAATGGCCCATTACGATACTATTATCAATTGGCACCCCATTATAACGACTAACATCAAAATCGGGAACATCCGTTCCGGGGAATTCAAAATGGACGGTAATCATTTCCATGGGTACAGCTTCGAAATAAAGTGTCGTGCCTGTAAGAATTTCGATATTATTATAATAGGGTTGTGTATGATCACTGTCCAAATACAGTCGGAAGTTCGAGTTTTCGTAACCTCCAAGGATATCTTGGGCATATTGGTAGACGGGAGTGTCGTAGAACATAGTATTGGTTTTCAATAGGAAATTCTGGTAAAGGTTGGTTTGAGTATCAAAAATAACCGTCACGGTTATAAAATCATCTGGAATTACATCAACATAAACAGTCGTGTCTGATGAAATTTCTTTCTCAATGAAAAGATCAGTCATTTCAACGTTGGTATAGTAATTAAAATTAAAATGATAATATCCACTAACAATGAAATCAATGAAATCATAGTAAAGTGATTGAGTATTAAAATAAACTGGATATTCGTACGAACGGCTCATATCAGTGAAGAGACCATCGGGTGACACAAGCGTTAATGTGTACGGTTCGTTTATTTCATAGGTAATGTATAAGGTAATATCATCCATTAGTAATCCACTGAACTCTGTCTCATAATTCTCGTCTAAGAAGACATTAAATGTGATCACTTGATAACCTTCTTGAGACTCAATGTAGCTGATGATGCTGTAGTGATTTAAACTCGTCGGAGTCCATTCGGTTGATGAATAGGTGGGTAATCCAGATTGAAAGACATAAGTTACCGTTATTTCTTTTTGAACGAAACCGATGGCATAAATATCGATGTCTTCAAGTATTTGTCCTCCATTGAATGAGGTTGTTAACCCTGAGTCCGTGTATAAATTAGAATCTATGAACAGATTACCTTTGAAAACTTCGAATATTTCTTCAATGTTACAACCCGACACGATTTCGATATCATAGACGGTATAAGTGACCGCGTCGTAAGGTCTTATATGAAGATGAACCGTCACAAGTGGTAACATGGTTAGTTTGATATGATAAGTCAAGACAGTTCCGTCGAAATAACGATCATACGGAACGGTTGTCGCAAAATCGGATGTTTCGGAAATCGAGGTTAATTCGACACCATAATATGATTGGTTTAGGTAGGATAGAATTTGTTCTTCTACTCTTTTTGTATCTTTAAAAGGCGTTATAACTTCTTCTAGATAATTGCCTTCTTCATCATAGAACATCAAAGTAACGTCTTGAATCGTACCGATTTTTACATAAACGGTGTAATTGTCATCTCCTATAATGACATTGACTTTATTCGTGAACTCTGAATTCAAGTAGAAAGAATCAATAAATTCATTATCATTTAATTGGGCAGCTTCTATAACTGGTTCCATGACATCGCCCCAATATAGATAAAGATTATCGAATTGAGCGATTGGATAATCGAGGATTACGGTATCGTTAAGAACGAATGAAATCGTGTAAACGATTCGATCAAGGACTTGAATATAGATGGTTAAGTCGGAAGTCACGTCCGCATAGATATCATACGGCATGGTAAATTCTGCATCGAGATAGTACCCTTCGATATACTGATTGGTATCAATGTTCTCTTCTGGATTATAATAATAAGTAGCGACGTCCCCCGATTCCACTACGTTTGTAATGGTGCCTAATATTTCTTCAGATTGGTCTACGTATATAAATTGGATTGTATGAGTCTCGGCTTCCTTTAAGACGACACGAATGGTTTGATCTTCATATGCATCCGTTATCACCAGTGAGTCACCGATGGGTGATTCGTTATAGGTAAAGTAATCGAGATCATATCTATAAGGAATATAGTATTGGATTGTTTCAGCATTCAGCGTTGAATCTTTAATAACGGTGATTGTTATGGTTTGATTTTCGAACGAAAGGGTAATCGGGAACATAATAACTTCGCCTCTCGTGGGATACAAGTCGTAATGTCCGGGAGGTAATGTTTCAACGTCAACGTAGAAACCTTCCATATCTTGCCAATCACTAAGAATAAATCCTGGGTTTTGAATTTCTACTGCGGTAACAGAGGATAAATCGGTATAGATTATCGTTGTGGGGACAAAACCAAAGAAATTATGCTTCTCAAGAAAACGAGGATATACTTCGTAGTAGACACCGTCTTTAATGAGTAAGGTTCGGCGTCCGCATTGTGTTAAGGCATCCGTGCTCAAATCGTAATCCAACATGATAGAAGAGATATCATACAATTCGCTTCCACTCATAACATACAATTTGTTGGCATTCGATTCAACCGTGAAGTATTCGCTACTATCATAGATTGCAACTGCTTTTTCGCCTTCTGGCAACCAATCTTGAGGTACTAATTGAATATCATCGACGTTATTCAATAAATAGACGTTGCCAAATGAGGTTAATAGTAATCCCATTTCGGTAAATGAAACGATGGTTTCGTTCGGGGCTAAATCATATTGAAGGTCATAATCAGTATCGTTAAAATAAGAGCGAACACGCCCTGATTCAGTAACTAAAAAATAACCCGAATGCGGTTCCATGTAGAAGAAAACAATATTCTCAGGTGTTTCAAGAAGGGTTGATACATCAAAGAATATAGCACCATCATCAACCATTCCTGGAATAAAAGGGGCGAAGCTTGATTGAAGTACAAATGCGCGACTATTAGTCAGGTAATATACACCAAAGTCGGCGTAGTCATTCACATAATCGTGTTTAAAAGTTTCGCCTTCTAGCAAATTGAACTCATTAGTCACGTTAAATGGCGTTGGGTATTGGTAATTAACACCGTTAACTGCAAAGTCTCCCCAGAAGAAAACGCGTTCTTCACTGGTCGAAACCAAGATGGATTGGTAAGTAATTACAGCGCTGGTTATCTGTTCGCCCGTCTGTAAGGAAAGAACAGAAGTTAAATCAACGGTTCCATACAGTTCGTTAGGCATTACGGCGTTCGCTAGTAAATTCGATTCATTCAAACCAAATAGCAACGCTCGATCTTGATTGGTCACCACAATTACATGATGTTCATTTACGTCGATGACGCGATCGATTACTTCATTGAGATTCAATTCCATGAAGTAATTCAAATCATAATAGACCGTCTCTTGTTGCTGGCTACCTGTATAATTATAGTAATTATCAAACATACTTAAACCAGCTAAATCATAACTGTATAAATGACCATCGGTTGTGAAAACAAAATCAGAATAATACTCAGCAATCGATAATTCTTGGATTTGATGGTAAGTTATGGTTATAAATTCAGGCGTCTGAATATAAAAAGTTAAGGAATCGGTAATGACAGTTGAATAAGAGATAGATTGAGTGAATTCTAAATCACTGAAGATACCTCCAACGTAACTCATGATTTCGGTATCCAATGACGCAATGATATCAGCGACCGTGGTTCCATAATTAACTTGGAGCGCTAGGGTCGTACCATCAGCAAATATGAGATTGACAGGAACTTGAATGACGCTCCATTTTGCGTAAAGAGTGGTACTTGCTGTTATAGGGTTCGAAAAGTTGAAAGGAAGAGTCAAATTCGCATCCGTATACCAACCGACAAGTTGGTAACCCACCCGAGTGGTTTGGGGCTGGGCTATAACCGTTCCATATGGAAATGTAATATCATTTATCTCAATTCCTCCATTTTCGATAAAGGTCAGCGTTACACCTTGTACAATTGTAGTCGAAGAGCTTAGACCAGTATCAGAATTTGAAGTTGTTGTCGTTGTCGTCGTCGTTGTTTCAGTAAGAGGTGGTAAGTCGGTTGAGATGGAGCTGATTGCTCCAAATAAATCACAACCGCTGAGCGTCAATACAAGCAGCATAAAAAAAAGCAGACGAATAATTCGAGTCTTCATTGTTTCCTCCTAATAACCGTAGTTTATTTAATAAAAATATGATTACTATGTCATATTTGAAAGTACACAAGATGAATATTCTTTTCTGCTTTTTTATTAGTTAATTATCTTTAAACTAGTATTTTTATCATTATTTTATCATAGATTATAGAATGTGAAAAGTAATGTTCGATTTTTATCGATGAAATGAAAACTTTCATTGGTAAAAATGAAAGCGTGAACCGTTTGTAAAAACAAAAAACTGTTGTTATAATTAGAAATAACATAAAATTGAGAAATTATGATTAGTAAAAATAGTTCATTGCTGTTTATCGATAATTTTTATTTTTATGAAAATCACTTTCATACTTGTGTATGAAAGTAATATGAGTATAATGGAACTATCCCACAAAAAATACCAAGTAAAGGAAGAGATGACTCATGCATACCTATCAACCTCAACTAGTAGAAAAATTAAATCGAGACATTGCGGCCTATTTCCCGCATTTATTTTTGATTGACGGCACTATGAACAAGACTTTCGAGGGCGTATCTCGATTGGTCATGTTGGATCGTTACACCCAAAAAGACATTAATCATATTACGCTTGGTATTGGCGATTTGGTTGTATGCATCGTCAAGGATGATCCAAAGTTTCCATCGAGAGGCATTGGGTATATCCGCTCAATTCTTGAAGACCGTGTTTCAATTGAGTTAGAAGATGAATATGTAAGCATTGCGAATGACAGGTTGCCGGACGGCACCATTCTTCGTTCAATCAATTCAGTTGATAAACCGATGGAACTGTTTTACGAACAAATTGCCATGCGGGTTGCTAGCAATCTTGGTGCGGGCGAAACGGTTGAACACTTCCGTGATTTTTACCGAGAAATATCGGAGATGAACTTAGTTCCAGCCGGCAGAGTCTTGTTTGGGGCGGGTTCTCAAAGTGCGGTCACCTATTTCAATTGTTTTGTTATGCCGTTTATCAAAGATTCACGTGTCGGTATCAGCGAACATCGGCAACAAGTCATGGAGATCATGAGTCGAGGCGGTGGCGTCGGGACGAATGGATCGACGTTACGTCCCAAAAACTCATTGGCCAAAGGCGTCAATGGGAAATCATCAGGTGCAGTTAGTTGGCTCCAAGATTTGTCACAACTGACCAATCTCGTCGAGCAAGGCGGCTCTCGTCGCGGGGCGCAAATGATTATGATGGCTTCTTGGCATCCCGATATCATTGAATTCATCATCTCCAAGATGCAAAATCCAAAAATTCTACAGTTTTTAATTAATACGATTGATGACGAAGATATCGTTAAAGAAGCGAAAGAGAAACTTCATTTTATCCCGCTCACCGATGACGAAGTCGAAATGTATGAAACCTTAAAGGAAACGGAATTAGCCAATCCCGGAACGTTGAAACCGTCGGTGTATGACAAGGTTAAAGAACTATTGTTAAACGGCGGCCGTTACGAAGTCAAAAACCCCGAATACTTTAATGGTGCGAACATTTCCGTCGCCATAACGAAGGAATTTATGGAAGCGGTCGAGAAAGACACGCTTTATAATTTACGCTATCCCGATATTGACCATTATACGCAAGGTGAAAAAGCTGCTTATGACGAAAAATGGCACGATGTTGGCGATGTTCGTGAATGGGAAAAATTAGGCTATGGCATTCGTGTCTATAAAACGATTCGTGCCCGTGACTTATGGAACCTCATTAACATCTGCGCAACGTATTCGGCCGAACCCGGTATATTCTTTATTGATAACGCCAACGACATGACCAATGCCAAAGGATACAACCAGAAAGTCGTTTCTACCAATCCGTGTGGAGAACAACCGCTCGCACCGTATTCGGTATGTAATTTGGCTGCGATCAATTTGGCTAACATGGTTGATTTTGAAAACAACGACGTTAATTGGCAAAAACTTGAAACGACCATTCGTGTGAGTGTTCGGATGCAAGACAACGTTATCGATAAAACAACTTATTTCCTCGATCAAAACAAAAAACAAGCCACGGGCGAACGTCGTGTTGGACTGGGCATCATGGGCTTGCATGATCTGATGATATATTGTAACTATCGATATGGTAGCAGAAAAGGCAATGAATTTGTCGACAAATTGATGAAGTTCATCGCCGTCAATGCGTATCAAACATCCATTGATTTGGCAAAAGAAAAAGGGAGTTTCCCCTTCTTGGAACAATACGGATCTCGTCAGAAATTCATCGAATCGGGATACATGCGAAAAATGCCGAAAGAAATTCGTGATGGAGTATTACAATATGGTATCCGCAATTCACATTTGTTGACCATCGCCCCAACGGGTTCAACCGGCACGATGGTAGGGGTTTCGACGGGACTTGAACCGTATTTCGCCTTCAAGTATTTCCGAAGCGGTCGCTTAGGTAAATTTATGGAAGTCGATGCACCCATTATCGAACATTATTTGAATCGGTATCCGGATTATCGTGGAAAACCTCTTCCCAATGTGTTTGTTTCAGCGATGGAGTTAAAAGCCGAAGAACACGCTGCGGTTCAATGCATTATCCAACGTTGGGTTGATTCGTCGATATCTAAAACCGTTAATGCTCCGAAAGGGTACAGCGTCGAACAAGTTGAAGAACTCTATATGTACTTATACAAACACGGAGCTAAAGGTGGTACGGTTTATGTCGATGGTAGCCGCGATACTCAAGTCTTGACGTTAAGAAAAGACGAAGCACCGGCTGTTCAATTAGACTTTGAAGATATGGGCGTCAACGTTGAAACAATCCCAGTCGTTAAAGAATCCGAATCGCAAATTCACTTACGAAGCAAAGCAGGTAAAAACATCGGAGTGGAAATCGGCGATATTTGTCCTATTTGCTTACAAGGCACGGTAGAAGATATCGGTGGTTGCCATACGTGTTCTAATTGTAATGCACAATTGAAATGTGGCTTATAAAAATCAAAGAGGACTGTTTAGTCCTCTTTTTTCGTGATTTTCTTTTCTAATAAATGATTTACTTGGGCAATCGGAAGCGGTTTGCTCATGAGATAACCTTGTCCGAGATGGCAATTATTTTTAAGTAAGTAGTCGTACTGATCTTGATTTTCAATTCCTTCCGCCACTAATTGGTAATGCAAACTGTTGACGAGTTCAATGACCGAACGAATGATCAATTCGTCCTTGCCCTTATTTTCAATTTGACTAATGAAGCTTCGGTCAAGTTTAACGTAATCAACAGGTAAAGCTTTCAGGTGAGTGAGCGAAGAATAACCCGTACCGAAATCGTCAAGCGCAATTTGAACACCTAAACTCTTTAGCGCATGAACGCGAGCGATAACTTGATTCAAGTCAGAGATTAACGCCGTTTCGGTAATTTCGATAACAATCCGACTTAAGTCACCTTTGTATGATTTTAACTGTTTTTCGATTGTCTTGAAACTGACTTCGCTAATCAATGATTTGCTTGAAAGATTGATAGATACCTTGAATTGACGATAACCGGCTTCGTTCCATCGTTTTATTTGTGATAACGCTGCTTCAAAAACCCATCGTTCGATTGCAAAGATCTGACCGGTTTCTTCCGCAAACGGAATAAATTCAGCGGGGGAAATATAGCCACGAGTGGCTTCGTTCCATCGTAATAGCGCTTCAAAACTATGGATTTCTTGTGTCGTTAAGTCAAATACGGGTTGGAAAAAGAGTTCAAACTGAGAGGAATCGATGGCGTTTTGTAATTTTTTAGCCATTTCAATATGGTAAAGATTGTTTTGTTCAATGGTTTCTTCGTAAAACATCGTTCGGTCTTTGCCTTCACGCTTAGAAGCATACATGGCAATATCGGCGTTTTTCGTTAAGGTCGTGACGTCATTTCCATTTTCGTAGGCAATGACGACACCGGCACTGATGGAGATGTAGAAATTATGATTGTAAATGTACCAGGTTTTTCCGGCTTCCTTTTTGAATTTGTCCAGCATGTCAAACACTTGCGAACGGTCTTTATAAGAATCGATGATAATTCCAAATTCATCGCCGCCGAGACGAGCGAGAAAATCTTTTTTGCGAATGGATTTTCTGAGGCAAGTGGCAAGATACTTCAATAATTCATCACCGACATGGTGACCCAACGAATCATTGACGTATTTAAAGTTATCCAAATCCAAATAAATAAGGGCAAAGGGCATTTTCTTATCTAATCGTGTTTGAATGGCTTCGACAATTGCGACACGATTATTGAGGCCGGTCAATGAATCCGTATAGGCAAGGCCTTTTAATGTATTTTCTGCCAATCGACGTTTTGTAATATCAACGCCAAAGGAAACGTATTCGTTTTCTTCATGAGTTTTAGACAAAGTTCCGCTATTCCAAATGATATAGAGTTTTTGACCTTTTGAATCGACGAGTTCGGTCTCGTAGTTCATCAAATGTCCCTCTACTTGAAGGTGTTTGAAAACTTGGCTGAGATTGGCGACGTTTTCGTTGTTCATGAAGGCTTTATCCCATTGATTGACGAGCGGAAAATCGGATGGATAACCGAGAACTTCAAACGTATAAGGGTTCACGGATTTTAACGCGCCTTGATTGTCCCATATGACAATCATGACGGGAGCCATTTCGATAATCTCATGGGTGATGACGGTTTGAATATGCAAGGCTTCCTCAGTGGATGATAGAATGGTTTTTGTTTTCATCATATCGTCGATGGCTTCGTTGATTAAGTCCATTCTGCGCTTGACAATGATGAAAATAAACACAACGGTTAATAATACGAAGAGCCATCCTTTGTAGGTCTGAATCTCTTTATAAAGGTGATCATCTTGGATTAACCAACCCAACAAAGAATCGGTACCAATTATCCATAAAAAACCAAAAACACTGTACCAAAATACAATGATCAGAGATTCCACAGTTGTATTGATTCGTTGATTCTTTTCAAAAAAGGATTTGATACCGAGTCGATGGCTTCTAGTGGTTTTATCTTTTTTCATAAAAAACCTCACATGGATGAATTAACATGAAAGCAACATCATTCTTTAGTATCATTATACTCGATAGTGTGATTATTGTCTATTTTATCGCCAAAATGAAGTGTAATTTTTCTTTTCCTCACACTGAAAATCGATAATCTTTTTAAATAAACCCTTATCGATTTCATCTGACCATTTTACGCGGAAGAGCATTTTGCTCATTTCGTATCCCGTTTGCGAGATGGCGTCGCTCATCGCGTCTAGTCCTTCTTTTTCGATGGCAACGGAGAAATGGTTTTTTGCGACGCTAAAACCGATAATGAACGTACCATTTTGGATAAACATCGGTTGGTTCCATTTGATTTGGCGATCAAGATGGGGATATTCCTGATGAATCCAATTTAAGAATTGTTCGAATTTATTGCGATTGTTTGTGTTGGGAATTGAATCAATAAATGATTGAAAAGGTGACATCGTCATCACCGTCCTTTGTCTCTATGGTACTCTATTTCTTTGCTTAATTCAAATTATATGACCGGAGCAGGTTTGTTTTATGTTAAAATAAAAGCAGTGAGGTGATTTTATGGACTACCATCAATGGACGAAAGATGATCTTGTCAAACGAATTGAAGCATTAGAGCGTTTGAATCAACAATTGATGGACGAGCAACGGGAAGAAAATACGTTATCATTTTCCTGGTCGGGCAATCTTGGGCATTGGTATTGGGACTACCCGACCAATCACGTAACCTTTAACCCGCTCAAGATAACGGCATTAGGATATGATGTAAACGAGATTGAGCAGCCCGTAACGTACCAGTTTTTCACTTCAAAAATCCACCCAGAAGATTACCAACGCGTTATGGACGGAATGATCAAACACCTTAAAGGCGAAGCCCATGTTTACGAAGCTGAATACCGAATCAAAGGCAAGGACGGCGAGTATCGATGGTTTTATGATCGAGGGTCGGTTACAAAACGAGACGATCAAGGGAAACCTCTATTTTTAGCGGGAATCGTATTCAATATCACAGAACGTAAAAAAGAGGAACAAACGCTCATGGAAACGGCCGTGACCGATGAATTGACGAAGGTTATGAACCGACGAGGAATCTTGGCGCTATTGAATGATCACCTCTCGGAACAAACCCATCAACCGGCGTTATCGATTCTCATGCTCGATATCGACGACTTCAAGCGTATCAACGATACGTATGGTCATTTAGCCGGTGATGCGGTGTTGTTGGAGTTAGCCAACCTTATCCAGGATAATTTAAGAAAGACCGATTACTTAGGTCGTTACGGTGGAGAGGAATTTTTGGTTGTGTTTCCGAATTCTCATCTCAATCAAATCAAAAACGTATCAGAGCGAATTCGCAAAGCGGTTGAATCCCATGTTTTTCCCAATCATATTCATTTAACCATCAGCGGAGGAGCGTATGAACTGCGCGGAGGATCACTTTACGACGTCATCCATCAAGCTGATTTGAATTTATACGAGGCGAAACGGATTGGTAAAAATCGAATCGTTTATTAGCGAACACTTTATAGGTAAAAAGATTGTTTATTTGATATAATGACTTTGAAAGGCGTGATACAATGATACTATTTAATTCTTTGGCAATGCAAACAATTGGATCGATACTCATCGCATTGGTGGCGGTCGGTATCTTAGTCTTGGGAAGCATCCTTATAAAAAAGAAAGAAGAACAACTTCAACGATACCAACTCTTGCTGATTTATCTTGGCTTTTTCATAATGATTGTCGGTGCTGTTTTGCTTGAAATGGTGGTATGGGGGTTTGACTTTCAACCCCACTTAACCAATTATTGGGGTGATTTTGAAACCTTTATCTTGGGCCGAATCGGATCGTTAATCGGTAGCGTCGTAACCATCTTCATTGCTTTCTTTATAGTCAAATTGAGCCATGTGGGCTTAATGAAAGTTGGCAAAAAAGGCGGTGTGATGCAACGCAGAAAACAAACCATCGCCAAAGTGACGATGAGCGTTATCAAATACTTTATTGTTGTTGTAACCATCATCGTGGTATTGGCCATTTGGGATGTTAACGTCTTACCGGCCTTAGCCGGATTAGGTATCATGGGATTGGTTATTGGTTTGGGAGCTCAAAAATTCATCAATGACTTGATTGCCGGATTATTCATCGTCTTTGAACATCATTTTGATGTGGGCGACGTCGTTGAGGTCAAAGGGTTTAAAGGCACGGTTATCGATATTGGTTTAAAAACATGTAAAATCAAAAACTGGAAAGGTGAAGTCAAAATTCTAAACAATGGCGACGTAACCGATATTACGAACTTTTCATTGGATTCATCAACCGCAATCATCGATTTCGGCATTGCTTACCGAGAAGACGTTCAAAAGACAATCGATGTGTTGAAACAAGAGTTACCTAAGTTAAAAAACAAGTATCCTCAAATTCTAGACGATCCGACCGTCGTGGGCGTGATTGCGCTTAACAGTAGTAGCGTTGATATGCGCGTCATTGTCAAAACTGCGAATGAACAACACTATGAAGTAGAACGCGGTACGCGTCAATTCATTAAAGAAGTACTCGATGAACATTCGATTGAAATTCCCTTCCCACAAGTTGTGGTACATCAAGCCAAGTCATAAGAATAAGGAGATACACATGAGCAAAGCATTTCAATCGTTTAAGATTAAAAATTTGGAAATTAAGAATCGATTTGTCATGGCGCCGATGTGCATGTACGTCGCTACGACCGAAGGAGTAGTACAATCGTTTCACCGTGTTCATTATCCCGCAAGAGCCTATGGCGGCGTGGGTTTGATTATTACCGAAGCGACCGCTGTGGAAAGCAGAGGACGCATTTCTTCGCATGACCTCGGTATCTGGAGCGACGAACACATTGCCGGTCAAAGAGAACTGGTCAAGTTGGTTCATGAAGCGGGGGCAAAAATTGGAATTCAACTGGCTCATGCCGGACGTAAATGCAAGGCGGATAACGAAATCATCATCGGTCCGTCGGCGATGGCCTATAGTGCGGATTATTTGACACCGGTTGAAATGACACAAGACGATATTCACACCGTCATTCAAGCATTTAAAGATTGCGCAAAACGAGCAAAACAGATTGGCTATGATGTCATTGAAATCCACGGGGCGCACGGCTACCTTATCAATCAGTTTTTATCACCGTTAACCAATCATCGACACGATCGGTACGGGGGAAGTTTTGAAAATCGCATTCGCTTTTTACATGAAGTCATCGATGCGGTTAAATCCGAATGGGATGGGCCTTTGATTTTACGGTTATCGGCTGAAGAATACGCCATTGAGGGTAATCACATCGCCGATACGTTGCATTTGATTGATACGCTTGAACACAAAGTTGACGCCATCAACGTAAGCAGCGGCGGCGTTGTTCCTGTAAAATTTGATGCATATCCTGGGTACCAAATCTCCTTTGCCAAAGCAATCAAGGAAAAAGGGTATACGGTTATCGGGGGCGGCTTATTGACCGAGTTCGATCAGATGGATCCTTATTTTGAAGACATCGATGCTATCTATTTGGGACGAGTGTTATTGAGCAATCCGAATTTTGTATTGTCGGTCGCAAAAAAACTAGGTCGAAAAGATTTAATCATCGCCCCGTATGAACGGGGATTCAATTAATATCTAAGCGAGTCTTTGGACTCGCTTTTTGATAGGTTGTTGAAAAGTTATCGGTAATTTGATACAATGAAGCCGTTCGCAAACTAAAACGAGGTGCCTTATGATCGTAAAAGTAACGGATAAAAAGACGTTAAGTCAGTTTATCTATTTCGTAAAGAAACTCTATCGCAATCATCCCCTCTATGTGTTTCCTATTTTTTCAGCGCTGAAGAAAGAACTGACCAGTGTGGTTTTAAATGATCAAACCTACACTGCGATTCTTTGCGTTCAAAACAATGAAGTAGTCGGCAGATTATTGTACACTCAAGTAAATAACCACAAATTATCGAAAACGATGGGTTATTTTTCGTTTTTTGATGCCATCGATGATACTGCAGTAGCCAAAGAATTATTTGATTATATGGAACAGGATTTGCTGAAGACAGGGGTTCAATCGTTTGAAGGGACCTATTCACCGTATGATCCTGATACGAGAAGAGGAATCTTGGTGAATGGATTCGATCAGTTTCCTTCCATGTTGACATCGTATAACTATGAGTATTATGGGAAGTTGTTAGAAGCTTGCGGTTATCAAAAGGCCTATGATACTGTGACATTGGAAGCCAAAATCAATCCTGAGGTAACGAAAAAACTCTTCACCATTGAAAAATACTTCACCAATCACTATAACGTTTCCATCGATAAGATTGACGTAAAGAATATAAATAAGGAAATAAGCGATATCCACACGGTTTTAGAAGAAGCCACGACGGAATTAAACTATCAAGAAGCACCGTCGGTGGAAATGATATCCACGGTCGCGCAAAAACTCAAACCATTTATCAACCCCAAGTTGATTCGTATTGCACGTGAAGTCGAGACTGGAGAGCCGGTTGGGTTTTGCTTGGTCTTTCCGGACTTCAATTATATTTTCAAAAAGACAAAGGGAAAAATTAGACCTTTGCAAATGCTGATGCTTTTGCGCAAAATTCCTCGTGCACGGGGGATGATGCAGTACGTGGTTCCTAAGTATCAAAACACAGGATTAATTGGCTATATGTATAAAAAAGTATACGATGAATTCTTTGAATTAGGGATTAAAGAATTTGTTGCCGGAACCATAATGGAAGATAATCCCAAAGCAGTCCATGCTTTTGATAAATTTGGTGCAGAAGTTATTTGCACATACAGAATATACCGAAAGGACGTTTTACAATGACATACGGAATTATTCAAGTTATTGTGATGTTTTTCATACCGTTTTTAATCATTCGATATCATAATCTTAAGTTGACAAAATTGATCGGAACCATCGGTATGGCCTATTTGCTCGGTATTTTCGCATCGCTATTGATCTTTGGATTAAAAAAACTCAACATTGATTTTGAAATGAATACCGATATTGGTGAAATTGGCAGTCATCTAGCCATTAGTATTGCCATTCCGCTTCTATTATTTAGTTCAAACTTGAAAGAAGCAAGGAAACTCTCAAAACCCGTCCTACTCAGTTTTGGGTCCCTCATTGTTTCGGTTCTGATTGTGACGTCGATAACGTTCTACGTATATGGCAAGCAACTGGACAATGGCGCTGAGTTATCATCGATGGCAATCGGTGTGTATACCGGCGGGACACCCAATTTAAACGCAATCGCAAATGTATTTGGATTGGATGCGACAACCATTGGCGTTGCCAATCTATCGGATATGATTATTGGTGCTGTGTTTTATATGTTCTTGCTTGTTTTGAGTAAACCGTTATTGTCTAAGTTTTTGAAATCATCGACGCAAACTACCTATTTAAGAGAATCTTCATCCATTGAAAACTCAGAGAATTTTGACGTTCGGATGTTCAAAGCATCTAAAGGATTGTTAGGCGCATTTTTCATCGCTTTTGCGATGGCGGCGATTGGCGCTGGCATCGGCATCATAATCTGGATTTTAGGAGGAGCGGTTCAAGGTAAGATGACGGATTTATTGGTTCCATCGATGATGATCACTGTTACCGTTTTGGGTGTGGTTGCGTCGTTCAATCAAAGAATACGGACCATCAAGGGAACGAATATTTTGGGTCAATATTTGATTTTGGTTTTTTCCTTTGCCTTAGCGTCTTCTTTGGATTTAACGCGTTTGACAGGAAGTTTTGGTCAAATACTACTTTTGCTTGGATTGGTGACTGTGTTTTCTTTTATCCTTCACGTTTTCTTCTCCAAGCTTTTGAAACTCGATGTCGACTGTACAATTGTCACTGCCACAGCGGGCATCTACGGACCAGCGTTCATTCCCGCTGTTACGCAACAAATCCATAACGATGCGTTGACGGTTCCAGGACTGATTTGCGGTTCGATTGGGTATGCCATCGGCACCTTCTTAGGCGTCGGAATGGGATTGTTATTCTTGTTATAAAGATTCATTCATTTTCTTATAATTTCTTCTTGATTTATCACTAATAACTGGTATACTATTAGTAGTTTTGGTCCTTTAACCGATGCCCGTGAGCATCGAAAGGTAGAATTCTTTTCATGATACCCGTTAAAGGACACCCATGGGTGTTCTTTTTGTTTGGGACCAATTCAATTCGAAAAGGAGAAATGAAATGGAAACAAAAAAAGTAGTAACAGGGTATTTACCCAATGAGCGTCCCTCTTGGGGAAAATTGATTGTCTTTGCACTTCAACACATTCTCGTCATGTTCCCCGCAACCGTATTGGTTGCACTCTTAACGGGGTTCCACATTTCAACCACCATTTTCGCAAGTGGATTTGCGACTTTGTGCTTCATCTTAGTCACCAAAGGTAAAATTCCACTTTATTATGGTTCTTCATTTTCTTACATCGCCGCGATTGTTGGAATCACGCATGCGACGTATGGTGTTACCGCTCCCGATCAGCTGATTGGGGAAGCCCAATTCGGTATTATCATGTCAGGGTTGGTTTCCATCGGCGTGGGCTTCTTGGTTAATTATTTCGGTGTCAATAAAATCGAACGTGTCTTACCTCCGGTCGTAACCGGCCCGATTGCGATGATCATCGGTTTAAGCTTAGCGGGTAATGCGATGACGCAAGCGGCAGGGTTTGATGGCGCGGTAAGCCAAGGAAGTTTCTGGGTTGTTGCGATCATTACATTATTCTCCATCTTATTGTTCACAGTTATTTTTAAGAAAGGCGTCTTAAGTCAACTACCGATTTTATTTGGAATTGTTTTAGGCTATGTCAGTGCTTTGTTGATGGATCTTATTTTCAAAACTAATTTGGTTGATTTCTCAAGAATCTTCGCGGATGGCTTTGTGAATGTGCCTCATTTCACATTACCGAAAGCATCTTGGGCAGCGGTGCTGGCCATTATGCCAATCGCTTTGGCAACCATTCCTGAATCAACGGCGCATCTCTATCAATTGGATCTGTACGTTAATGATTTGGCCCGTAGAAAAGGTGCCAAAGAGTATCCGATTAAAGACAAATTAGGACTTAACTTAATCGGTGATGGCGTTGGCGACATGGTCAGTGCGTTAGTCGGCGGACCCGCTGGTACCAACTACGGTGAAAACATTTCAACGATGGCGATAACCAAGAACTTCTCCATCTGGGTTTTGGGTGGCGCAGCCATCATCACCATGGTATTAGCGTTCTTCTCGCCGCTGGCGAATTTTGTAGGAACGATACCATCAGCCGTTATCGGCGGAGCGAGCATCTATTTATTCGGTGTTATCGGTGCGCAAGGGATTGCGATTCTAATTGAAAAGAAAGTGGATTTGTTCAACGCTAAAAACATCGGTATCATTGCGCTCATTCTGATTGTCGGCTTGGGTGGAAACTATGGATTCCCGAACGGTTCCATTCCCATCTTTGGTATGAACTTCCCAGCCATTGCGTTTGCGGCAATCTTGGGAATCGTCGTCAACTTATTGTTAGAGTTGGCCGAACATCTCTCCAAGAAATTAAACAAGGAATAATGTCGTTAAGCGAATCGGATTGATTCGCTTTTTTTATGGTTGACAGATTCTGCATTCACACGTAAAATGGGATTAACATGAGAAAGGGTGATTTTAATGAAATTTGTCACATGGAATGTTAATGGACTTAGAGCTTGTATGAATAAGGGATTTAAGTCATTCTTCGATGCGATGGACGCAGATATTTTCGCGGTTCAAGAAACGAAAATGCAAGAAGAACAAAAAGAGTTCGATTTTCCAGGTTACTTTGAATATTGGAACTCGGCTGAGAAAAAAGGATATTCAGGAACCTTAATCTATAGCAAAAACAAACCCCTATCCGTTGTTTATGGAATCTTAGGAGGCAAGTACAACGACGAAGGTCGCGTCATTACCCTTGAGTTTGAGGACTATTACGTCGTAAATGCTTACGTACCCAACGCGAAAGAAGGCTTGCTTCGGATTGATTACCGCGTTCAATTCGAACGCGACATGCGACAATATTTTAATGAACTAGAAGCCAAGAAGCCAGTGATTTATTGTGGCGATTTAAACGTCGCTCACCGGCCGATTGACCTTAAAAATCCGCAAGCCAATGAAAAAAACGCAGGCTATTCCATTGAAGAAAGAACGGAGTTTCAAGCACTGCTCGACAGCGGATTCACCGATGTCTTCCGCCGTATGTATCCAGAGACAATCAAGTACTCTTGGTGGAGTTATCGTTTCAATGCGCGGCAAAATAACGCAGGGTGGCGGATTGATTATTTCCTAGTGTCCAATCGGCTATTTGATCGTGTAAAATCAATTGAAATCTTGGATGAAATCGAAGGTTCTGACCACTGTCCGGTGGTTATGGAATTAATTTGAAAAGAGGAATGCTTTTCCCTCAATTCTGGGGGTTGACAACGCTTTCATTATCATGTAAAATGAAACTGCATAAGATACAGAGGTGCAATGTAGGGGTATTTTGTCGGTGTTAATGGCATGAACGCCAAATAAGACAAAAGAAGGTGTGCATTGCCGAAGGGATCAAATGGTTCATCGTTTGATTACTTGGTGCTTGAGCGAGCGCTCAACCACTGCCATAGGGATTATGGAGAGCTGTTATGTTTAACGACATATCAGCTTTTATTTTTTTATAAATAAGAAAAAGGAGGGTCATTTGTGAAATCATATCGTCTTGTTGATTTGGCCACAGGCGATAGTGCAAGCATTACAAAACAATTTTTTGAAGCGGATGTTTTGAATTATGCAGCAGTATCGGGAGATTCAAATCCCGTACACGTGGATGAAGAGTATGCGAAAACAACTCTTTTTAAAGCACGGGTTGTACACGGGATGTTAGTCGGAGGGATGTTTAGCTCTCTGTTTGGAACCATTATGCCTGGAATTGGAAGCATCTACATTTATCAAAGTCTGAAATTTACTAAACCCGTATTTTTGAATGATACGATTACCGCAACGGTTACAGTAAAAGAATTGATTTTAGAAAAAAATCGCGTCGTATTTGATTGCGTCGCTAAAAATCAAAACGAAGAGGTTGTCATTGTGGGCGAAGCCCAACTAATGCCACCCAAATAGGAGGGAATGTATGCGAGGATTTATTCAGAAAGAACAAATTATCCCCTTTTTGAAGGATGGATTGACCCTGATGGTGGGTGGATTCTTAGCCAATGGCAGTCCGGAAGAATTAATCAGTATCGTGATTGAATCCAACGTTAAAGATTTGACCATTGTTTGTAATGATGGTGGGTTCGTTGACAAAGGCTGCGGTCGGTTGATCGCATTGGGCCGCGTCAAAAAATTAATTGCTTCTCATATCGGCACCAACCCAGAGGTTGGACGACTGATGAACGAAGGTAGTCTAGAAGTCGAATTGGTTCCGCAAGGAACATTAGCGGAACGAATTCGGGCACATGGCGCCGGACTAGGGGGGATATTAACCCCCACCGGTTTAAAGACCGTCGTTGATAAAGGAAAACAAATTATCACATTAAACGGAATTGAGTACCTTTTAGAAGAACCCATTAAGGCAGACATTGCCCTTCTGGGCGGCGCAATTGGCGACGAATTCGGAAATTTACGCTATCGCGGAACGATGCGCAATTTCAATCCCATAATGGCGATGGCTGCCGATTTGACGATTGCGGAAGTATCCAAAGTTGAAAAAGAATTGGATCCTGAAATGGTGATTACCCCTCACCCATTGGTAGATTATATTTTAGTAGGAGGCCACCATCATGGATGAAAAGGTCATAATTGCGAAACGAATTGCCTTAGAACTTAAAAATGGTGACTTGGTTAATTTAGGGATTGGTATTCCAACCATGGTTGCGAACTATTTATCCGAAGACCAAGCAGTTGTCTTTCAAAGCGAAAATGGAATCATCGGATTGGGCCCTCTTTGTGAAGATGAAGAAGAAATCGTGAATGCTGGGGCGATGGGCGCATCGAGAGTTCCGGGCGGATCATTCTTTGATTCAGCAACGTCCTTTGCGATTATTCGTGGCGGGCATGTGGACGTCACCGTATTGGGTGCGTTGGAAGTCGACGCCGAAGGGAGTTTGGCTTCATGGATCATTCCAGGAAAGAAAGTACCGGGAATGGGTGGTGCGATGGATTTGGTCGTTGGCGCTAAGAAAGTTATTATTGCGATGACCCATACTGCGAAAGGTATGCCCAAAATACTTAAGAAATGTTCTTTACCGCTCACAGCGTATCATCAAGTTAACATGATTGTTACTGAGATGGCAGTTATTGAAGTGAAAGAAGACGGATTGCATTTGTTAGAAATCAATCCAGAGTATACAATTGATCAAGTCATTGAATCAACGGAAGCGCCGTTGATCATTGAAAATGTCATTCCAATGAAGGAGATGGAAGTATGAAAATAATGTTACGTCAACGGATGTCGTTACACGACGCCCACTATGGAGGTAATCTGGTCGATGGTGCCCGCATTATGGCTCTTTTTGGAGACGCTGCTACTGAACTGCTTATTCGTAACGATGGCGACGAAGGACTCTTTCGCGCGTATGATCAGGTCGATTTCTTAGCACCGGTTTATGCCGGAGATTACTTGGAAGTTTACGCTACGCTTGTTTCTTCAGGAAATACGTCACGTAAGATGACATTCGAATGTTATAAAGTGATTGAAGCCGAACCTTCGGTATCTCCTTCTGCAGCACGGGCATTAGAAACGCCCATTTTGGTTGCGAGCGCGAGCGGAACGTGCATCGTTTTAAAGGAGAATCAACGGCGTTAATGGAAAAACTAATTATTACCTGTGCATTGACCGGCGCAGAAGTGACCAAAGAACAAAATCCAGCTGTTCCGTACACGGTAGAAGAAATGGCTCTTTCAGCCTATGAAGCGTATCAAGCGGGAGCGAGTGTCATCCATGTTCATGCTCGAACCGATGATGGAAAACCAACGCATACGTATGAACGGTTTAAAGCCATCGTTGAAGCCATTCAAATGAGATGCCCCGACGTAATTATTCAGCTGACGACTGGCGGAGCGATTGGCATGTCGCGCGATGAACGTTTGACGCCCATCCAATTGAATCCAGAGATGGCTACGCTTGATTGTGGAACCTTAAACTTTGGTGGCGACGATATCTTTGTCAATACTGAGAATGACATTATCTATATGGGACAATTTTTGGAAAACAACAGTGTTTATAAAGAGTTAGAATGCTTTGAAAAAGGTCACGTCGATACGGTTTTACGATTGGTAAAAAAAGGATTGTTACACGGACCACTCCATTTTTCATTCGTCTTAGGCGTCAATGGCGGTATGAGTGGTGAAGTTCGTGATTTCTTATTTATGAAGGATTCGATTCCAAACGACGCAACGTACAGCGTCGCAGGAATTGGACGATATGAGTTTCTTCTAGCCGAACAAGCCATTATACAAGGTGGTCACGTTCGTGTGGGCTTAGAAGATAACTTATACGTTGAAAAAGGCGTATTGGCATCGTCCAACGCCCAATTGGTTTCTAAGGTTGTTGAAATGGCTAAGCGCTATAATCGCGAGATAGCAACACCGGATGAAGCTAGACAAATACTAAAGATGAAGAGGTAATGACATGAAGAGTTGTCCATATGGAACACATCGGGTAATCGCACCAATTGGGGCTTTGCCTCAATCGGCTGATAAGATTGATAACACGATGGTATGTTACGAAAATGAACTTTTGATTGATGTTGAAACATTGAATATTGATTCAGCTTCATTCACACAGATAAAGACCGTATGTAACCACGATGAAGAAAAAATGAAAACGATGATTCTAGATATCGTCCAACAACGCGGGAAGATGCAAAACCCCGTTACCGGAAGCGGTGGGATGTTATTGGGAACGATTCGACAAATCGGATCGGCCTTGAAAACGGATCTAAAGGTCGGCGATTCCATAGCTACTTTGGTATCGTTATCATTAACACCACTGAAGATCAATAATATTAAACGTCTTCACATGACCAAAGATCAAGTTGACATCGATGGTCAAGCCATCTTGTTTGAAACTGGAATATGCGCAAAAATTCCAGCTGATCTTCCTAAAGATTTGGTCTTGTCCGCACTTGATGTGGCAGGTGCTCCTGCTCAAGTTAACAAACTTGTAAAAGAGAATGATTCCGTATTGATCATTGGCGCAGGTGGAAAAAGCGGTATCTTATGTTCTTATCAAGCCAGAAAAAGTGCTGGCGTCAATGGAAAAGTATATGGACTCATTTATGATGAATCCGAACGTGCCGACTTAGAAAAATTAGGTGTCTGCACCGCAATTATTCAAGCGGACGCACGAAAACCTATGGATGTCTATCATAAAGTCATGGCCATAAACAATCAAGAAAAAGTCAATGTATCCATTAACGTCGTCAATGTACCATCGACGGAAATGGCAACCATCTTACCCACGCGTGACGATGGCATTGTTTATTTCTTTGGAATGGCCACATCATTTTCAAAAGCTGCTTTAGGCGCTGAAGGAATCAAGAGTGAAGCGACCATGATGATTGGCAACGGGTATACGTCTCATCATGATGAACTGACCCTCAATTTACTTCGGGAATCAAAAACGTTATACGATATCTTTAAGAGAAGATACGGATCGGAGGCATAATATGTTACAACTCAATAACCGTTACTTAGAACGAAAAGCCAAATACTTCCCTACGGTTACGGATGCCCAATGGAATGACTGGCACTGGCAAGTTCGCAACCGAATTACATCGGTTGAAGACTTAAAAAAATACATTCCACTAACCGATAAGGAAGAATCTCAAATCGCAGCCGTATTGGGTAAATTCAGAATGGCGATTACGCCTTATTATTTATGCCTAATTGACCCGGAGAACCCCAATTGTCCCATTCGTCAACAAGCCATACCTTCGGTCATGGAAATGACGATTGGTAAAAACGACATGCTTGATCCGTTAGATGAAGATATTGACTCGCCCGTACCGGGTTTGACGCATCGCTATCCAGATCGTGTGTTATTCTTAATCACGGATATGTGCAGTATGTACTGCCGTCATTGTACACGCCGTCGATTTGCGGGTCAACACGACCATGAATCCAGTCAAGAACGGATTAATAAAGCCATTGACTACATTCGCAAAACACCGCAAGTGAGAGACGTCTTGTTATCGGGCGGGGATGCTTTGTTAATGAGTGATGAACGCTTAGAAGCCATCATCAAAGAATTGAGAAGCATTGATCACGTTGAAATTATCCGTATTGGCACAAGAACACCGGTCGTTATGCCTCAAAGGATAACCGAAAATTTCGTTTCCATGATTAAAAAATACCATCCTATTTGGATTAACACGCATTTTAATCACTACGATGAATTTACCGTAGAGAGTAAACAAGCCATTGACCGATTAGCCGATGCAGGGGTTCCGCTTGGCAACCAAAGCGTTTTATTACGCGGTGTCAACGACTGCGTCCATATCATGAGACGTTTGGTGACGGGACTAGCGCAGATGCGAATTCGTCCCTATTATTTGTATCAATGCGATTTATCGTTAGGTATTGAACATTTCCGTACCCCCATCAGCAAGGGAATCGAAATCATCGAAGGATTACGTGGTCACGTGAGTGGCTTTTGCGTACCGACCTTCGTGGTGGATGCACCCGGTGGAGGCGGAAAGATTCCGGTCATGCCTAATTATGTGATTTCAACGTCGCCACACCGTACGGTTTTACGAAATTATGAAGGCGTTATTACGACGTACTCAGAACCAACCATCTATGAAGAAGAATGTCATTGCCCGGATTGCGAACAACATCGGAAAACCGAAGGGGTCAGCGCATTGTTAGCCGGTGAAACGTTAGCTATTGAACCCAGTGAATTAAAACGGAGACAACGCTCATCAAAGCATTAAGATCCCTTATTGACCCCTATTCCGTAATAAGCATCATTGGAAATGCAAAAAACGCTGGAAAGACTACCGTCTTAAACGCCATCATTGATGAGTATCGTCATCAATCATTGGCGATTACGTCAATTGGTCTAGACGGCGAACAAATTGATAACGTGACCTTCTTACCGAAACCACGGATTTTTGTTTATGAATCCATGGTGGTCGCAACCGCAAAAGAATGCTTGAAGTCGATTGAAGCGAAGTATGAAATGGTTGCGACCACATCGATCTCGAGTGCGCTTGGTCCCATCGTTCTGATTCGAATCACCCAATCCGGTAACTGCTTGATTGGAGGACCATCGACTTCTACGGAAATGGAAATGATTATTCAGACGTTAAAGGCGATGAACATAAAGAAGATACTAATCGATGGCGCTTTTTCTCGAAAGACGGTTACGACATCTTCGGATGCCTGTTTCTATGTTGTCGGCGCAAGTTATTCGTCTTCTTTAGAAAAAGTGATTGAACAAGCGAAAGAAACTTTACTTCAATTCTCGTTTCCACAATCGTCGATTGCGCAGGCACTGATAAATCAAAAGACAATTTGCTTACTCAAATCCAATAAGTTGATATCATTGCCTTATGATACAATCTTTGGTAACGAAGAAACCCTGATTAATCAATTTGACAATTCCGTCAAAGGTGTATTCTTTCCAGGAGCTTTGACTGCTTCTTTCATAAAAAGAACGCTTCAGCGATGGAAAGAACTGACGCCAGAGATGATCATCAAAACGCCTACGCATTTTATCAGCGACGAACGGGTTATGAGTGTCCTTCACCGTTTTAATGGTCGTATTTCTGTTGTTCAGCCCATCAATCTAGTCGGGGTTATGTACAATCCCTTTTCACCGTTAGGGTTTGAATTTGATGACGATAATTTTCAATTGAAATTGAAATCCATAACCGATTTACCGGTTATCAATGTAAAAAAAGAAATGGATAATGATAGTTATGAATAAACTTAAACTAAACACATCCGTCATTCAAACGTGTCGAAATCACGCTTTGGCGATTGCGAATGATGTTCAACAATTTATCAATCAACATTCCACCGTTACCATCGAACGCAGCGTATTACGCTTGTTAGGTGTTGATGGTGTCGATGCGTTTGACATTCCGATTTGCAATAAAATGGTGGACGACGTCTTAAAAAACGGAGACATCACCAAGGGTGTTGCTCGTTATTTGGCTAGCGCATTAGCCGCCACGAACATGGGATTATCGGACTATGTTCTAGTGTATTCTGAAGGACAAGAAACATTGACGAAGTATCCACTTCTGAGTGTTAAAGAAGCCGATGTACTTTTAAAACCTTATTTAGACAAAACCTTTGAAAAAATTAAAGCCAACCGAAGAACACGAAACGCCTATCTTACTCAATATCCGCCGAAAAAAACCGAACTCTACGTTATTGTCGCAACGGGCAATATTCATGAAGACGTGATTCAAGCTGTTTCGGCAGCGAAAGCTGGAGCGGACATTATTGCGGTCATTCGCACCACGGGTCAATCGCTTTTGGATTACGTTCCTTATGGATTAACAACCGAAGGATTCGGGGGAACCTATGCCACACAAGCCAATTTTAAGTTGATGAGAGAGGCTTTGGACAAAGTATCAAAAGAAGAGAATCGGTACATAAAATTAGTCAATTACGCATCAGGTCTATGCATGCCGGAAATCGCCGCAATGGGCGCTTTAGAACGATTGGATGTTTTGTTGAACGATAGTATGTACGGCATCATTTTTAGAGATATCAACATGCAACGTACGTTCATCGACCAGTACTTTTCACGGTTGATTAATGCCTATGCGGGCATCATTATCAATACGGGGGAAGACAACTATCTGACGACATCCGACGCTTTCGAACAAGCGCATACGGTATTGGCTTCACAATTCATCAACGAACAATTTGCGATCAAAGCGCGCTTGCCCAAATCGTTGATGGGATTAGGTCATGCCTTTGAAATTGACCCCGCAATTGAAAATAGTTTTTTATACGAATATGCACAAGCGCAAATGGCGCGTGAAATATTCCCTGAAGCACCGCTCAAATACATGCCACCAACCAAACACATTACTGGCAATATCTTCAGAGCGTATCAACAAAACGTCATGTTCAATATGGTCACAACTTTGACCGATCAATCGATTCATCTGTTAGGCATGATGACGGAAGCCATTCATACGCCGTTTATGCAAGATCGTTTCTTAGCCATCCAAAACGCTAAGATGATTCAAACCGCCATGAAGTCCTTGGGTGAAGACATCGAATTTAAAGAAAACGGAATTATGCAGAGAAGAGCGTATGAAGTCCTTGACTCCGCAAATGAATTATTGGATTCGATAGAAAAGCAAACCTTATTCACCGCATTGGAACACGGTGTCTTTGCGGACATCAAACGTCCACGTGACGGTGGAAAAGGATTAGACGGAGTGTTTGTTCGCGGAAGCGAGTATTTTAATCCCGTCTTAACACGATTGGAAGGTGATGAACATGTTGATTAAAGCTTATGGCGATACGATGAACGACGGTAAGGTTGAATTGTCATTTACGTTACCCGTAGAAGCCTCCGCAAAAGCCGTTGAAGCGGCGAAACAATACGCGACGCAAATGGGCATGATCAATCCCGGCGTGGTTCATTACGAAAGCATCGGACCTGGATTTACCTTCTTTGTGGTATACGGTAGTGTTCCTTTTACCGTTGATCTGTCAAAGATCAAAGTTAAAACGATTGAAACGCCAACGTATTCCAAAGACGATGTCGAACAGTTGATTGAAGAAAAACTTCATCGCAATGTTGTATTCGTTGGCGCTTCAACGGGAACGGATGCACATACGGTCGGTATTGACGCCATCATGAACATGAAGGGGTATGCGGGACATTACGGTCTAGAACGTTACAAACACGTTGATGCGTACAACTTAGGAAGCCAAGTGTTGAACGAAGCCTTCATTCAAAAAGCAAAAGAAGTCAACGCCGATGTGCTATTGGTCAGTCAAACCGTCACTCAAAAAGACGTTCATCTGAAAAACATGATTGAACTCGTAGAAATGCTCGAAGCCGAAGGTATGAGAGATAAGGTCATCTTGATTGCCGGCGGAGCGCGTATTACCCATGAACTTGCCAAAGAATTGGGTTACGACGCCGGATTCGGACCGGGAAGTTTCGCAGAAGACGTGGCGAGCTTTGCTGTTCTGGAATTGATTCGACGTCAAGAAAAATAAGTTAAAAAATCGACTTTTAGTCGGTTTTTTTATTTCTGACGTCAATTTATTCGTTTTATGATACAATGAAGATAATCTGTATAAGGAGCGCTGATGCCGTGACGATTCTAATACCTCAAGAAGCGATAGAACACATCAAAAAAGTGGATCCTCAATTAGGATCCTATATCGATTTATATGGTCCGATTCACGTAACCAAAAATCCAAACGTCTTTGAAACCATCGTTTCCAGTATTATTTCCCAACAACTTTCGTTGAAAGCGGCACAAACGATTGAACGGCGGTTTTTAGAAGCGGTAAAAGCCTACGAGCCATCCATGATTTTATTAGTACCCAACGATCTATTAAGAGCGTGTGGTCTTTCAGAACGAAAAGTCTCGTATATCAAAGAACTTTCGCAGAAAGTTGAAGATGGAATGCTGCGGTTAGATGACATTGATTCTCTCGATGACGAGCAAATCATCGAACGCTTGATGAGCGTCAAAGGGATTGGTCGTTGGACAGCAGAAATGTTGGCGATTTTTTCTTTGGGAAGAGCCGATATATTTCCCTATGATGACTTGGCGGTTAAAAAAGCAGTCATGAAAGTCCATGGCTATCAGACTTTCAGTCCGCATCGGTATGCTTTACTCAAAAAACGGTATGCACCTTACGGGACAACCGCAACGCTTTATTATTATGAAGTCAAAAACCAGGAGCATTTGTAAGATGTCGTTAAAGAATTATGATACAAAAAATCCCCTTTGGATATTGGTAGGGCTATTGATACCTCCTTTAGGGTTGGTTTTGTATTTAGTTTGGCGGTATGACCGTCTTACGGATGGTAAATATGCGCTCGTCGGTTCGATTATCGGCTTTGTATTGTACTTTATAGGAGGTATTTTGTTTAGAATTTTGTTATGGGAATTCTTTTTTCAAATGAGTCTTTCTTTATAAAAGAAACCGATATGAATTTTTGCTTGACTTTCAATTTAATGAATAGTAAAATTGTAGTGCTATGAAAAAATAACGGTCATATGGCTCGTTGGAGAAACGGTTAACTCACATGCCTTTCACGCATGCATTCACGGGTTCGAATCCCGTACGAGTCACCATGGAGGTTTAGCTCAGCCGGGAGAGCATCTGCCTTACAAGCAGAGGGTCGGCGGTTCGATCCCGTCAACCTCCACCATGCCGAAATAGCTCAACTGGTAGAGCAACTGACTTGTAATCAGTAGGTTGCGGGTTCAAGTCCTGCTTTCGGCACCATTTACTGTGGCTAGATAGAGTCGCGCACAATTGGATGTGCGCGATTTCTTTTCTTAGGAAGGATGATATAGGTGGCACAAAACACCGAAAAAAGACGCGAGATGATTTTAAAACAAACCCCCATATGGAAGGGCATGCTGCTATTGGCAATTCCGGTCTTTTTGGTCAATGTTTTAAAATCGCTTCATGATGTCGTCGATGGTTTTTTCTTAGGGAAAATTGAAGGACTTGATGAGTTCGGTACGGCCATCGCAACTCACGCACAAAGTGCGGTTGGAATTACCTGGTCGGTATACTTCATCTTTTTGTCACTGGGTATTGGATTGAGCGTAGCAGGGAATGCGCTTATCGGTCAATATGTCGGAAGAAACGATGAGTATGGATCTAAAAAATACGCAGCTAACGTCATTGCATTGTCGATTGCAATGGGGTTGTTGTTTAATTTGATATTGTATGTTTTTACGCCGATATTGATGAAATGGATGGGAGCCGAAGGGTTAACCTATGAATTCTCCGTTACGTATCTGCGTACCCGAAGCTTTGAAATGTCGTTTTTATTTCTATCATTCGGTTTTCAAGCGGTAAGACAATCGACAGGCGACACCACCACGCCAGTGATTGTCAGTGCGATTGCGATTGTGGTGAACATCATCTTAACATGGTGGATGGTATCCATCTTGAATATGGGTGTGTTCGGCGCTGCGCTTTCCACTGTGATTGGTAATATATCCATGGTTCCGATAATTGTCGTGCTATTGATTAAACCGAAATCAGGTATTAGCATATCGTTTAAACGTTCTACCCTAGATTTAGAAGTCATTCGTCACTTGTTAAAAGTTTCAATTCCCGCTTCGATGGGTCAAGCCATCCAAGCGTTTGGATTTGTCATCGTCAATACCTTTATTTTAGCGTATGGTCCGGAAGTATCGGCGGCCTTCTATGTCGGAAACAGAATCAACTCATTGGTCATGTTTCCAGTGAGTGCCGTATCATCCATATTAGCGATCTATATCGCTCAAAATATTGGTGCCGGCAATGTAGCAAGGGCGAAAGCTGCGTTTCGAACGTGCATGACCATTGCGTTTTCATTGATGACGGTTGGTGCGTTGCTGATTATCCCGTTTCGAATGGCGTTGGTTGGAATCTTCAACACCGATCCTCTTACGGTTGAGTATGCGGCAGAATACACGTTGTTCTTGCATCTTGGATTACCGCTCATGGGAATTTTTCAGACGTTTTTATCGACATTCCAAGGATCGGGCGATACCAAATTTGCTTTCTCAATGTCGATTATCCGGTTATGGGTATTACGGATTCCAATGGTCTTAGGATTTATGTATTTGACTGACTTAGGTCCTACCGGAGTCTGGTACGCCATGTTAATTTCTAACATATTGATAGCATTTGTCGGTGCTTATCTGTATTCAAAAGTAGATTTTCAACCCAAAATTCGTTCATTACAAGAACCCATTGAAGCGGTTTAAAAGGAGACTTAACGATGAAACCCATTGTTTATCCAGACTATTCGAATTGTATTTTGAATGTAACGACATCTATTTTAAAACACTACGGCGTGAAAACCCATCATCCTACTTTGCCTCTCGTTGATGAACAGTTAATGAAAGGTTACCGCAATGTCGTCCTTATCTTAATTGATGCATTGGGGACGGATGCGATTTCGCATCATCTATCAAAGGAAAGTCATTTGGCGTCGCATTTAAAATCGACGTTGACGTCGGTTTTTCCTTCGACAACCGTCGCCGCTACAACCTCAGTCATCTCGGGAAAAACCCCTAGAGAATCCGGGTGGTTGGGATGGCACCAATACGTTAGTGAAGTTGATGATTCGATTGTGCTGTTTCAAAACAAATCGTATTATCATCCGGAGAAAACCTACGATTTTAACATTGCTTCGCATGTTATTCCCTATACCTCCATCTACAATCAAATTGAAAAGGCCAATAAACACATTCAAACGCATGAAGTCTTCCCCGCATTTCGAACGCCTGAAAACAATACGTTTGAAAAACTCTGTAACGCCGTAAGCCAAATCTTCGATACGAACGGCCATCATTTCGTTTATGCATATTGGGACAAAGTGGATTCATACATGCATGAATTTGGACCGTATTCCAACGAGGTTCACGAGCACATTTTAGAGGTTGATTCCGCATTTGGGAAATTTATCGAATCCTTGGATGACGATACCTTGGTGATGGTCATCGCCGATCACGGACAAATCGACGTTGAAGGTATTCCATTGTATGAGTATCAAGACGTGATGGATACACTCATTCGTAATCCATCCAATGAATCAAGAGCGTCGGTCTTCTATGTCAAAGACGATAAAAAAACAACGTTTGAAACGTTGTTCAATCAGTATTTTAGAGATCATTTTGTTTTATATAAAAGCGAAGACGCCGCCAAGATGGGATTGTTTGGATCCGGTAAATCGCATCCTCGATTCAAAGAATTTTTGGGCGATTATATCGCCATTGCGACGGATCATTATTTCTTGAGCACTCAAAAAACAGGATTTGTCATGAAGGGGCAACATGCCGGGTTATTAATGGAGGAAATGTTGGTTCCTTTGATTATCTATTCAAAAAAATAAGCCTCGTTGGAGGCTTTTTAATACAATCCTTTGATGAGCAACTCACCAGTAGAAGAATTCGTCGCAAGCGGGATTTTGTAGACATCGGAGAGACGTAATAAAGCCGACACATCGGGTTCGTGCGGTTGAGCGGTCAACGGGTCTCGGAAAAAGAAAATCAAATCGATCTCGCCATTGGCGATTTTTGCGCCGATTTCTTGATCGCCGCCTAAAGGACCTGAACGAAAACACTTGATGTTAAGCCCCGTCGCTTCGATAATCCGGTGACCGGTTGTTCCCGTCGCATAAAGGTCGTGTTGCTTTAAAACAGAGCGATGATTGCTGGCAAAAGCAATCATTTCAGCTTTCATTTTATCATGGGCAATTAATGCAATTCGCATAGATGTCATCTCCTTAATCGGTTGGCTTCATTATATCACAATCAATTAGGGGTTTCAAACGGTTTTCAGAGCGAATCAAATTGTTAGTTTTTGAAATAATTTTGGCTTGCATTCTATTTGTTCATTTGATATAATGTAATAGCCGATAAAAAACGGCATGCGGAGGGGTAGCGAAGTGGCTAAACGCGGCAGACTGTAAATCTGCTCCCATCGGGTTCGGCGGTTCGAAACCGTCCCCCTCCACCACTTAATAAATAAAGCAGAGATCGTAATCGATTCTCTGTTTTTATTTGTAAAAAAAGTTCATATAAGATAATTTTAGCGTAAAATCGGATATTGATAATTTCAATAATTGTTATCATGCCTTTTTATATCTAAGTTTTATGAGACAAAATAGATTTTGAAAAAAATATAACGAAATTTTTGCTTTAGTGATTGTTTTTTCTTTTTTTAGTGATAGAATTTGATTGCACAGACGGAGAGTATCTTTGTGGCAGGCCACTTGTGCACCAGATTCAAACATAAATTCGCTTCGCCGGAACCTGTCACACGAGGCAAAAGCTCGAGAATTAATCTCGAGCTTTTCTTTATATTTTATTATCTTTTTTATTTATTCAATTCTTCGTCCATCCAGATTAATCGAGTAGCGAGGTAGTTGTATAAGAAGTAGACTTGTTCCTCGTAGGTCTTTAAATCGTAGATTTCTGAAGCGGTGTACCAATCCCAGTTAGTACCGATGACGTCCCAACGTTCAAAGTTCATGTACCTCGATTTGGCGATAGAATCGCTGATGGGGTAAATTGAATCGATAATAGGAGACAATACGTCGTCATAGAGTTCATTCCAACGTTCAGTCAGTCGGTCTTGGAATCCAGGATACTTCATTAGGAAATAGAAGAGTCTGTTTTTGTATTCTAAGGCGGTGTACCAACCTTCGGGTCCACGTAGATCTGATGAAAGATGGCCAGGGTTTCCGGTGGATAAGTCAAAGTCCCAAATCGGACCCATCTTAAGCAATCCACCTTTGTCTTTGTACAAGAAGACGCTGGAATAACCGGAATCGACGTTTTTGAACAACTCTTCGATGATGAACCAGTCGATGAAGGTCGCTTCATCGATCAAATGGTCATAGGGTTGTTTGGCTTCTAAGGTGTTGTAGAGCGTAAGCATGTAGTCTTCAATAAAATGATATTGAAGTAATGAATAATTAGGATCGTCTTCTTGAGGTGATTTAATGACAAACGGGATACCTCGGATATAAAAATGATTGAAGTCATCTTTATTGACCCAGGGGTCTTCCAATCGCATATCGTATTCGATTAAGTAGCCGGTATCGAGATCGGCAGAACCCTCCTCGATATTGACGCGGTGATTCGAGACTTCGACTTGATCGGTCAAGATGAAGTTGCCCATGTAATCGCCGTTCAAATACAAATCGACGAATTGCGTCATCGGTGAAAATTCCATTTCCATCGATGCGGACAATTGATGCGCCAAGGCATTACGAATCAAGGTATGATCGGTATAGTTTGCAAGCAAGACCCAATCGCGTTGCGCATATTCGGAGAGCATCGGGGTTTTTTCTGCAAACTTGATTTTATACGGTAATTTGGGGAACGTAGAGGTTGAATTACCACGAGTCCGTATTTCTAAGGGGGCCTTGTATAGAAGCGTTAAAGGAACGTTATTATCATCAAAGACCGTCAAGGTTAAATCACCTGTAACGTAATAATCTTTTGAGTAAACGCCTTGATTGTTTACGGTCCATATATGAATTTGCGGGATAAGCGGAAGTTCATCAAACGCCTTCATGGTTACCGGAATGGTGTAATGACGGGTTTCTTTCTGATAGGTAATGGCGACATCAAATTCAACGGAGGTCGTATGTTCTGGGAATGTAAAGATAAACCGGTTTTGATAGATTCGGTAATCGCCGACGACATCGATATCGATATCGATTGCGGATACGTTGTAGGTCGGTAAGGTGAAGTCCGATACGATTGTTTTCGGAAATTCGGCTTGTAGGTAGGCTAACGCACTTTCGAACACTTCATCATTTAAACTTTGTTGGTAGAGTTCTTCGTCTCGTAATTGAATAATCACAAACGATTTATCGATGATGGTACGTTGGTAAATCAAGCGAATCGTTAATTCGATTTCAAAGTCGTAGGCCAATGGGGTGAAGACGAGTTCGTTGTTTAAGACGAGTTGAGAGTTGGCATAGTACATGACGATTACGTCTGGATTAGTCGGAAGAGGAAGTTCTAACGTTTCAGAAAGTGCATAAGGTAACTTTGATTGGATGGATTGATATTCCGTCTCAATGGTAGAAAGGATCATTGGATCCACCGTATGGGTACTGGTGGTCGTTGTGGTGGTCGTTGTGGTTGTGGATTCTGAAGATGTCTCAGTCGTTGTGGTTGTCGTAGTTGTGGATGAATTCGTCATAAATCCGTCGCATCCGTAAAACAACGTCATCACGCTGAAAACCAAAGCAAGCTTTAAAAACGATTTCATGAATCCACCTCCTTTTTCTAAGTGCTAAAACTATGATAGCACAAAACTGTGTTTTTTACAAAAAAAAGAACGCAATTTTGCGCTCTAGAAAGGTAATACGACATTTTCTTGATACAACATCAGTGTTTCTGCGAATTCACGGATTTCTTTTTCCGAATACGGAGGAACGTCGACTAAGGATTGATGAATCGGAAGATAATCTATTGGTTTTCGATACGGGTTTAATACGTAACGAGGAACACGAGGAATTTCTTGAGCCATTTGAACCAAATCTTCGAGCGATAATTGAGGAATGACGGTGGTTCTCACTTCAAAGTTAGCGTTGGCATCGGTCAAAAGTTGAATGGTCTTCAAAACTGTCTCAGAAAGTGCGTGAATACCACAGATTTCTTGATAACGAGAAGCAGGCGTTTTGTAATCGATGGCGTAATAGTCGACGAGGTTTCTTTCTAACAACGACTGGATAACCTCAGGATTGGATCCGTTCGAATCCAACTTCGTTAAGTAACCCATCGCTTTCATCTTTTCTAAGAAAGCGGGTAAATCCGGATGTAACGTCGGTTCTCCACCCGAAATGACAACGGCATCAATCAATCCTTGACGCTTGATTAAAAAATCTTGAACTTCATTGGGATCAATTAACGTCGAAATATCTTCAATGAGGGATCGATTGTGACAGTAGAAGCAGTTAAAATTACATCCAGGGGTAAAAAGTACAATTGCAATTTTCCCTGGATAGTCAATCAGGGAAGATTTAATCATCCCGGAGATAATCATGCTTTTAAAACACGGCTTTCTACGTCATCGCCGATGACGTATTTGACACGATCGGCGTATTCGGCTTTTTTACCTTTGTTAAAATTTTGAACCGGACGCAAATACCCAACCACGCGCGTATAAACCTCAGCGGGTTTTCCACACGTTGGGCAGGTAAAGTGTTCGCCGGAAATATAGCCGTGTTCGTTACAAACGGAGAAGGTCGGCGTAATGGAGATATACGGCAGTTTGTATCGGTTAAAGACTTTTTTAATCAATTCTTTGGTGGTTTGGGTATCTTTAACGCGTTCACCCAAGTACAGATGCAATACCGTTCCACCGGTGTATAGGGATTGAAGTTCGTCTTGAAGATCTAAGGTTTCAAAGATATCGTCGGTGAAACCAACCGGAAGTTGCGATGAGTTGGTGTAATAAGGAATCTCATGGCCGGAAGTGATAATATCCGGGAAGCGTTCTTTATCGTTTTTAGCGAGACGATAACTGGTTCCTTCTGCGGGAGTGGCTTCAAGGTTGTAGTAATTACCAGTTTCTTCTTGAATATCTTTAATAACGTTGCGCATGTAGTTTAGTGTCTTAACAGCGAAGTCTTGTCCAACTTTTGTGGTCAAGTCGACTTCTTTTCCCAATAAGTTCTGACACGCTTCGTTCATGCCAATCAAACCGATGGTGTTAAAATGATTGAACCAGTACGATCCACTTTTCAGTTTAACATCGGAAAGGAAGTTGCGGCTATAGGGATACAATCCTTTTTGAGTTTGTTCTTCGATGACTTTACGTTTTAATTCCAAACTCTTTTTCGCAACGTTGATGGTCGCCCATAACCGTGTGTAAAATTCCGATTCGGTCTTGGATAAGTAAGCTAACCGCGGAAGGTTGATGGTGACGACACCGATTGATCCGGTCAAGGGGTTCGATCCAAATAAACCACCACCGCGTTTGCGGAGTTCGGATGTATTAAGACGCAAACGACAGCACATCGACAAAGCATCTTCTGGAGAAAGATCGCTGTTCACATAATTTGAGAAATAGGGGATGCCATACTTAGCAGTAATTTCCATGTACTTTTCAACGACCGGACTATCCCAGTTGAATTCTTTGGTTACGTTGATGGTCGGGATTGGGAAAGTGAATACTCTTCCTTTGGCATCGCCTTCCATCATGACGTCACAAAATGCCATATTTAAAAGATCCATTTCAGCTTGGAAATCACCATAGGTTTCAAGCATTAATTTACCACCGATGATGATGTTTTGATCTCGAAGCGTTGACGGAGGAATGATATCAAAGGTTAAGTTGCTAAAGGGACATTGGAAACCAACACGAGTCGGAACGTTCAAGTTGAAGATAAATTCTTGTAATACTTGACGTACGGCTTTATAGTCTAACCGATCATAGCGAATGAACGGTGCAGCATAGGTATCAAAAGAAGACCAGGCTTGTGCACCAGCAGTTTCGCCTTGGGTTGTAAAGGTCGAATTGATGATTTGTCCTAAGAAGGAACGAAAATGTTTTGGAGGATTGGATTCGACTTTTCCAGTGACGCCTCCGAAACCATTGAGTAAAACTTGACGGAGATCCCATCCGGCACAATAAGGACCAAAGAATCCTAAATCGTGAATATGGATGTCGCCTTGAAGATGAGCATCACGAATGTCTTGAGGGTAGATTTCATGGAGCCAATAGTTTTTCGTAAACTCTTCACGAACATAGTTATTAAGTCCGTTGATGGATTTTGACGTATTCGCATTTTCGTTAATTTGCCAATCACGATCGTTTAAGTACTCTGTAAACATATCGATGGTTGCGCCGATTAAGGCATTGGCTTCACGAGAGGCACGACGTTTTTCACGGTATAAGATAAAAGCTTTCGCTGTCTTGGCATGACCGTTTTCAATCAAGACTTTTTCAACGATATCTTGGACGCCTTCAACGTCAGCGATACCGTTCGGATATTGTTTATCACAAAGGGCGACAACTTGGTCGGCAAGTTCTTCTGATTTTGAAAAGTCAGTTCCTCCAACAGAACTGGCAGCTTTGAAAATCGCTAGAACAATTTTTTCTTTTCGGAAAGGTGCTACGGATTGGTCGCGTTTAATTATTTTATTAATCATGTTGTATCTCCCTTTTATAAACGATAATTGTGTCGGTGCATTTCAATAATAGGAAATCCATTTTTGTTTGTCAAGGGGAGGTTTAAAAATAAAAACGAGCGATAATTCACATGGGTTTAATGATGATAGCGAGGATTCGACATTTGCGAATGAACGGAACTAAAAAAAGATTTTTTTATTTTGTTTGTCGTCGAGTTAAAGAAGATTGCATGATTGTATTCTGTTATCTTGACATGACTCGATGACGAATTAAATGATTGTGTTTCGAAACGAGCGAATAATTGAAGACTTTTGACTGACATTGGTCAAGATATGAAGTGAAATCGGTGTTATAAAAAAAATATTTATAACCATTTGACGTCTAGAAATAGCCATTCATATAAATTTTAGAAAGCCATAGGGAATCGATATCGACGGATAGTGATCTAAAATATGAAATAATCGTTATTTATTGAATGATAAACGATTATTGAGCATTTGGCATTATATCATTAACTTTTTATCATAAATATCGCCATATTTAGCCGTTTAGAAGGGTTGTATTCATTATTTAGAAATACTGCTTTAAGTGTTTTTTTACTTGAATAACAGGGTATTTAGGCTAATTTGGTGGCTTTTATGATCGATTTAAGGTGATTATCTCCCCTATCTCATACATAGAAGTCCTACTTGAATTGATTATATGAGGGCACGATTACCATAAGAATGAACGCAAAAGAGAATTTATATTATTACATATGTCCTGAATCGATTATCTATAAAGTAGTTTAATGTCCGTGTAGAAGCATCCTAAATAAGCCCTAATAAAATGATGAAAAAGCGCTAAAAATAGGGGTTTACATGGCATCTATATAATCTTTCAATTCTTCGATCTGATTCTGTACTTTTCTCAAAGTCTCTCATAGTGAGCATTAACACACTTATAGTGATGTGATGGCGATTTCTGTTATGGTCAATATAGCCATAATTTGTCTAGAATTTCCATGTTTTATCATGTTTTATGCGTATTTTTAAAAATTATTTAAGAGCCTATTGACCGCTAAAAATGGGCTTAATGAAAGGATTTATTGGCCAATTTTTTCACACAATTATTTATTTTCTTAAAATCACGTTATTTTTCCTCGTTTTTAGAATTTTTATATTTCTTTTGTTTTGATTTCCTTTTTTATATGTTTAATTTCTCTAATTGGCTATTTTTAGCCCTCATGGTCCACTTATTGTTTTTTCAATATTGGTCTTTTTTGAATGGCAGCGTTTTTATCTTTTATTTTGATTGTAATCGTTCTTTGAACGATGTATAATATCATCGCAAGTGAGGGCGCTATGAGATTATCGGAGACTTCTAAATTTAAGTTATTCTATTTCATTCGCTTCTTTGGCGATGCTTTTTTCTATCCGTTCATGTCCATCTACTTTATTCAGAAGAGTATGACCGAAGATCAGCTGGGAATCATTTTGGCGATTACGCCCATCGTCACCATCCTCGCAAATCCGATGTGGACCTACTTGGTAAAGGATACCAAAATCAGTCGAATCGTATTGATTATTATGACAATCATTGAAGGATCATTGATTATCGGATTGACGCAAGTGACAACCTTTGAACTGGTCGCGTTGCTCATCGGAATGATTGCGCTGATCTGTTCTCCGTTCGTTTCTTTGCAAGATGGATTCAGTGCAGTCTATTGTAATAACCATCAAGTCGAGTATTCTTCACTAAGGATTTACGCATCGATCGCTTATGTTATCGCAACCCTTATTGCCGGGTACGTTGGTTTCTATTATGGGTACGAATTACTATTTATGATGGCCGGTATCTTTTTTATTGTGACCTCGCTCGTTGCCTTTTGGATTAAACCGATTGAACATTCCGTGAGTACTACCCCCAAACCGAAACGGAATATCAAAGCCTTGTTGAAAAACAAAAACTTTTACAAGTATTTGATTTTCTATACCTTGGTGGTGGGTGGCGTTCGGATTGGCGATTCCTTCTTTGGCGTTTATATCACGAACGCTTTGGATATGTCTGCCATCGGATACGGATGGATTTATTCGATGTTTGTTTTGGTCGAAGTGGTTGTGTTGAGATGGATGATACAAAAAGGTCCGACCTTTTCTGAGAAGCAACTCATCATCGTTGCGACCGTTTCATTCCTTCTCAGGTTCCTCGTTTATGTATTGAATTTACCCTTACCGTTGATTATTTTGTTTTCGATGTTACGAGGAGTATCGTGGGGAATCTTACTTTATGTTCACATTCGTTATGTCATTCGAATTGTGAAAGTTGAAAACGTCACAGCCGCGATTATGATCATCACGTTGTTATTTTCCATCTTCACCGGAATTGGCAATGCATGGGCAGGTCGTTTCATTACCCTTCACGGTTATGCGTATTTATATGGAATTCTGTCGGTGATTATATCACTGGGATTGGTTTTTTATCTTATTTTTCCACCACGGATCAACGCATCCGTGGAAGGATCGTATCGTTAGGAGATTACAATGTTAAAAGTATTGAATGTAGAATTGTCCTTTGGTGGACGTAAATTATTCTCGGAAGTCAATTTGGAGTTCACCAATGGGAACTGTTATGGAATCATCGGCGCAAACGGAGCGGGGAAAACAACGTTCTTAAAAATCTTGACCGGTGAAATCGAACCCTCTTCCGGAGAAGTGTGGTTGGCACCCGATGCACGGATGTCAATTTTGAAACAAGATCAAAATGCGTTCAATGATTTTACGGTCATTCAGACCATCATCAAAGGTCATGAACGTTTATCCGCTATCATCGAAGAAAAAGAATCCCTGTATTCTGCTGAAGATTTTACCGACGCTATGGGGATGCGATTAGCCGAATTGGAAGGTGAGTTTGCGGAGTTAGACGGATGGAACGCCGAAGTCAATGCGGAAACGCTCTTGACGGGTCTAGGTATTTCCTCTGATTTGTTTAACGTCATGATGCGCGATTTGGACGCCAAACAAAAAGTGAAGGTTCTTTTGGCTCAAGCCCTCTTTGGTAATCCGGAAGTATTGTTACTCGATGAACCGACCAATAACTTAGACCCCGTATCGGCTCGTTGGTTGGAAACCTTTTTGTTAAACTTTGAAAATACCGTTTTGGTCGTCAGTCATGACCGCCATTTCTTAAACGATGTGTGTACGGCCATTTGTGACGTTGAATACGGTCGTATCAGTCTTTATCCCGGTAACTATGACTTTTGGTATGAATCCAGTCAATTGGCATTAAAACAAGCCAAAGATCAAAATAAGAAGTCTGAACAAAAAATCAAAGAATTAGAAGACTTCATTCGTCGTTTCAGTGCCAACAAGTCCAAAGCCAAACAAGCGACCTCTCGTAAGAAAGCACTTGATAAGATTAATCTGATTGAAATCAAACCGTCGATGCGTCGTTATCCCTTCATTGATTTTCAACCGAATAGAGAACCCGGAAACGATATTCTCATGGTTGAAAATCTAACCAAACCCGGTTTGTTTGAAAATATATCGTTTACAGTACGTCACGATGAAAAGATTGCGTTTATAACCTCGAATTCGCTCGTTACGACCGCTTTGTTTCGAATCTTGGCCGGTGAAGACACCCATTATGAAGGATCCTTCAAATGGGGTGTCACGATTACCTCGGCTTACTTTCCTCAAGAAAACCAGAAATACTTTAACAAAGATATCAATTTAATCGATTGGGTACGACAGTATACCGGCCAGGAACAATCCGAGACGGTTGTTCGGGGCTGGTTAGGCAGAATGTTGTTCTCAGGGGACGAAAGCTTAAAATCGGCGAAAGTCTTAAGTGGTGGGGAAAAGGTTCGTTGTATGCTCATCAAAATGATGCTATCGGGTGCCAATGCGTTGTTACTCGATGATCCGACCAATCATTTGGATTTGGAATCGATCACAGCGTTGAACCAAGGTATGTCACGCTTTAAAGGCAATTTGCTCTTTACCTCTCATGACCAAGAACTATTGGATACGGTTGCGAATCGTATTATCGTCATCGATAAAACGATCACCTTTGACAAGATGTGCAATTACGAAGAATACATCGACTATATTGAATCGAAGTAATCCATCGTTTTCAAATACCGAGATATATTTGACATGAGTATATACTCATGATATGATTGAAACAACTTTTCACTATGAGGATGAACCCATGAGCCAATCCGTAGAACGTTTTGACATGATTAAAAAACCCAACAAACAACCTTGGTACTTGACGTTACTTGCCTGGATTATTGCTTATCCAACGGTGTGGGCACATAAACTGAAAATTAACAAAGTCAATATGAAAGGATTGAAACCACCTTACATATTACTGTGTACGCATCACGCGTTTATCGATTTCTCCGTTACCACGGCCGCAATCTTCCCGCATAAAGCCAATTACATCGTCGCGATTGATGGTTTCATCAAGCGCGAAGGATTGTTACGGGCAGTTGGGGGCGTATGCAAACGCAAGTTCACCAACGATATTTTATTAATCCGACAAATTCAACACGTTTTAAACGTCAATAAAAGCATTGTGGCGATTTATCCAGAAGCACGCTACTCATTAGCCGGTACCACAGCCATCTTGCCAGAATCCTTAGGAAAACTCTGTAAAATGATGAAGGTTCCGGTTGTGGTTTTAAACATGCACGGGGATTATTTGTCTCAACCGGTATGGAATTTAAAAAAGCGAAAAGTAACGCTTGAAGCGGATATGACGCAAATCGTTACTCAAGAAGAAATCAAAACCTTGTCGGTGAGTGAAATCAACCGACGAATCGATAAAGCGTTTGAATACGACGAGTATCGTTTCCAATTAGAAACCAAACGTAAAATCGATTGTTCGTATCGTGCTGAGGGATTACACCGCGTTTTGTATCAATGCCCTCATTGCATGACGGAACGCCGTATGAATTCCAAGGATGACAAGTTATGGTGTGAACAATGCGGTGAAACGTATCAAATGGATGAATATGGTCAACTTCATAACATCAACGGTGAAACGAAGTTCCATCACATCCCCGATTGGTATGAATTTGAACGCGAAAACGTTAAAAACGAAATCATGAGCGGTAACTATCATTTTGAAGACGATGTCACCGTTGATTCCTTACCCAATTCAAAAGGATACATTCGGTTAGGTACCGGCCATTTGGTTCATGACATCAATGGGTTTCGTTTGACGGGAAACTTTGATGGAGAAGACTTCTTGTTAGAAAAAGATCCGTTAAGTATGTATTCCGCCCACATCGAATACGATTACTTGGGTAAATTCGGTGACTGCATCGATTTGTCCACGTTAGAAGATACGTATTACTTGTATCCGTTGAATAGAAAGAACGTTGTGACGAAACTGCATTTCGCAACGGAAGAGATCTATAAGATAGTCTCAAAGAATAAAACGACTGCCAAGTCTTTGCAGGAGGAACAAAAATGACGGATTTATTTGAAGTAGCGATGTTGTTATGCTTTGGAGCTTCCTGGCCGGTAGCGGTTGTGAAAGCGTACAAAGCTAGAACCGCTAAAGGCGTTAGCTTGTTATCATCGAGTTTGATTTTGATGGGATACTTGTTTGGGATACTCTATAAAGTAACCTCAAACAACATTAACTATGTCTTGATCTTTTACGTCTTCAATTTCTCGATTGTCCTGACGCATTGTATTCTGATTTATCGCAACATTCTACTTGATAAAAAGCTGATTTTACAGAAAACACAGTAATTTTATTGTGTTTTTTATTTTTTTTTAAATTATTTTTTTCGGCGATTCTTAAAAAAATCTCCTTTTTTTTATTTTAATAAAAAAGAATAATATTCTAAAAAAAGAATAATCTATTGTTTCTATAGGAAAATATGGTATAATATTGATGATTAGATATTCTAAAATCGAGATATTTACAAATAATTTTTCCTATGATACTATGGTGGTACTTGGGATTCGCACCCCCAAGACGTCATGGTTGTTTCCAAAAAATAACCCAAGTCATATTAGATAATAGGAGAAATTATTATGAAAAAATCCACATTAAAAGTTTTGTTCGTTGCTATCGTTGCATTTGTATTTGTATCCATGGTTACCGTTACGTATTTACAAAGAGCTACCAATGACATCACAATGGTTCAAGGTGGCGTCGACGAAGATCCAGAACCAGAATTTGTTTATCCAATCGCTGCTTAATTAATAACAATTAAGATCAATAAAGATTTAACACAATAGAGTTTTACGAAACCCTCAAGGGAGCAATAACATGACGATTCATGATTTCACGTGCGATTTTTATTTCAGAGATTACTATGCTTTGATTGTCATGGCAGAGTATCTGAAAAAAAAGAAACAGATCACCCAAAAAGAAATAAATGAAAAGATGAACATTCCGAAATCCAATTTTCGTCGTGCCCAAATGAACGACTTTATTGGGTATGCCTCGATTATTGAGAAGATTGCGGATTATTTAGGTATGCCTGCTAAAATCGAAGATTCGGTTATTGAGAATCTCAACGAGTTATTTAGCTATTTTTATACCTGCATTTCTTTTTCGAAGTACCATGAAGCGAAAGACTACTATGACAACATCGTTGCCAATTTTTCGCATTACGAAAATACAATATTGATTATTCCCTATTATCTAGCACAATTAATCTATTATATTAGCGCAGTTAACTACACGAACAAAATTGATTATAAGAAGATCTCAGAGGCCGTCGAAGTCCTCCAATGCTTTTTAGAAAAAATGTCTGATGAGCATCGGTTCTTGTTTTACGAGTACATGGCAACCTATAATGGCATATTAAAAAACATGGAAGAAGTCAATCACTATTCCCGGTTAACCTTGTACGTCTCTCCAAACTTCCCCAATCTTGAACCTTCGGCTTTCTATCATATCTCCTTTAGCTATTCGATGGTCTCTGATTTCATAAATGCATTGATATATGCAAATAAAGCATTACCTAAGCTTGAAGAACAACTGAATTATCAAAAAGCGGTATTCTGCCGTATGAACATTGCAACGCTTTATAAGAAACTTGGAAATATCGATGAAGCAAAACGAATGTTACGGAAAAACATGGTTTACTTAAACTTTAACGATATTCCCCGTTTGGACCAAGTAACGTATCTGAATTATGCGGATTGTATGTTATCGGATGAAAACTATAATGAAGCGGTTAAATACTATCAAATGATTGAAAAGAACATTACGAAGAAACATGATTTTGAAGCCATCATGATCATCTATAGTCTCTATAAGATGAATCAATACGATAAGGCAAAAGAGTTCTTCAATCAATTATCGTCGCTTCGTGAGCAAAACAAGTATCCTATTGAATACTTCAGCTTGATTGAATTCTTTAAAATGTATTTTGAAAAAGCACCAACTGCCGATATTCAAAATCAATATAAGATTGCAGAAGGTTACATGCCTAAATACATTTTAAGAGGTCAAATGATTCAAGAAATTGCAAAGAGTTTGATGGAATCCCATAACAGCAAATCCAATAAGACCATTCGAAGCGTCATCTACAATAATGGAATCTATTTGATTTAATGAATAGAGCTACTTAATTTAAGACAAAATCAAAAGGACTTAATTGGTTGATATGGCAATTAAGTCCTTTTCATTTTAGTATTAAAACTACTATTTATATAGGTATAATAATATTCATTTGGCTTATTCATATAAATTCACAGAAGTTACATTATTTACTGTAATGCTTATCTTGGCGAAAGAGTTTTTTGTTTGAACATATATATGGTGATTATGTGTTAATGAATTGTTATGAAGTATTCGGATAATATTTTGCTTTATTTAGAGTCTTATTTTTTTATATATTTATATATATTAATACTTTTGAATTGTATAAATTAACAATTAAGTAAAAAACAAAAATATAGATAAGGAGATGATTTTATGAGTTTACAAAAAATGTTTTTAGATTATAACGATGTCAAATCATTAAAACAATCGGATTATGATGAAATGATTAGTAAAAGAGATATCATTATCAAAGAAATAAGAGGTGATGAAAATGTTCCTGAATTCAAACCTTATAATTTAGGAAGTTATAAGTTGAAAACAGGAGTCAATTACAATGACAACAAATATGATATAGATTGTGGGCTTGTGTTTACAAACACAAACGAAATGAACGCCAATCAATTTAAGCAAAGTGTTTATAATGCGATATACAATACAAGAAAAAAACAATTTAACACTAAATGTCTAACTGCTAGGTATCAAGAAGATGAAAAACCGTTATTTCACATTGACTTTCCCATCTACCATTATAATACAGACGAAGATCAATATTATTTAGCAGATGGAAAACAAGGTAATGTAAATTGGATTAAAGCTGAACCAATTAAACTAATTGATTGGTTAAATTTTGATTATGCATCGACAAATATAAACCAATCGTACAAAAGGTGTGTAAGATATTTTAAATTATGGAAATCAAAAGTATTTTCACAGAGCGCAACAGATTCAATCCCTCCTAGCATCGCATTTAATATTACTTGTCGACATTATTTTGAAAGTTGTGAAAAAAAAGATGACATATATTATCTTATAGATATATGCACGAATATTCAGAAACAATTCGGGGCAGAATGGAATCAACTATTTTTACAAGTACCGTATACACATTACAACGAAAACGTGTATTATAAGTTGCTAAGAGACAAATCGCATGTAATAGAGTTCAAAAGTAAATTAGAAGAATTCATTAATGCCTTAAGAGAATCGTCAATAAATCCCTCACTTGATTCGACTTGTAGAGTACTTAGAAAATTTTTGCCAGACTTTCCTTTACCAGAAAAAGAAGAATCTACAAAAAGCCCACATTCGATAAATGGTAGATATGGATTATAGATATCTAGATTTTTTACAATCGAATGTTTTTTTTGTTGATGTTATAGAAGTATTTGATGTAAAAACAATCAACAATATAAAAGTATACAAAACTTTTGATTTTAAATATAAAGATTTGACCATAACAATCGGTTTCACAAGAAAATTTCCATTTGATATTCCTTACTATAAAGTTAGATCTAGTATAAGTAATCTATTACCTCACATTGATGAAACTGGATACATTTGCACCCAGAATATTTATGATGTTGACCATGATGTAAATGATATTCAAACTATAATAGATAATTCAGCCACTATAGTTCGTAACATACTTGAAATGAACGAAGAAGAAAGGATTATTGAGTTTCGAAGAGAATATTCGGACTATATTTCGCGAAACGTTAATTCTAATCGAAGACTTCATAATCAGCTTAGCCGTGGGGGTGTAGAAAAAGATATATTATTTTTAGATGACGATGATTTTGATCATAATCAAATTACAGAGTTATACGTGTCTGAATATGATAATTTTGATTTAATTACAAAACTTGGTAAGTCAAAAATAGGACTATTTAAGAAATCAGATCCTGTAGTTAAAAAAATACTTTATGTTCCTTTGATTGATTTCCCTAGATTGCCTGAATATAATAAGCCCTTATTACTTGAATGCATCATTGAGCAGACAAGTGGTGAAATTCAAAAAAAAATACAGTATAGGGATTATGTTAATAGAGAAGAGTATATTTTTAGTTATCCTTATAATGACTCCTATAGATACTTTTTTGCTAAAATAGACACAAAGAAAGACGATAAAGGGAGGTATTTGGTTTATAATAAAGATAGTTTGGTATATCCAAATAGAGTAAGATTGATTTCGCCTTCATTTTTAAGACAACGTGGGGGGAGTAATACATATAGCAACAATATTCTAATGATTGGTGTTGGCTCTTTAGGTAGTGAAATTTTGAGTTTATTATGTAAATCAGGATTTACTAGAATTACTTTAGTAGACCACGACAATTTTACAGTATATAATTCTTTTAGGCACATTTGTGGTGTGAATTATTCGTTTTATACTAAAGAGAATAATTCTTTTGAATATAAAGAACCGAGCAAAGTTGATATATTAAAATGGGATATGGAGAATAAATATCCTGGAGTAACAATTACATGCTTCAATAAAGATATTCAAGATGCAGTAAACCTGAAATTGATTAATTTAACCAATTACGACTATATAATTACTTCTACAGGGAATACTTTGATGGAAAAATGGCTTACTAGATATATCTATAATAACAAAATAAAAACGCAATTATTTATTACCTGGCTTGAAGCTTATGGATTAGGAAGACATATATTTATGTGTGACGGTATGAATCCGGGATGTTTTGAATGTTTGTTAAAATCAAGCAAATATGTACACTTCACTGAAAGTAATGTAGATTATAAAGAGTATGAAGATACTTGTATAGGAAGTTATTCTAAATATGGTGCTGCTGATATATCTATGTTGGCAGGAGAAGTAGTTAAGAAGATTTTATTTTTAGAATCGGGAGGGGAATTCATTAATAGACACATTTCTATTAAGGGTGATGCGTCTTTGTTTTTATCAAAAGGGCACAAAGTGACCGAATATTATTCTTTAAGTCAAGGTGAAATAGATAAACTTGAGCAAGATTTTATTTATGAAGGTTGTGATTGCTGTGGAAGATGAAATACTTATACATTCAAATCCTGTATTAGTCATTTCTAAAGGGCTATTAAACGAAATAAATCAAAAAATAAAATCATCAAAAAAAGAGTTAGGTGGAATTCTTATTGGGTACAAACTCAAGGGTTACAACGAATATAGAATTGTTGAAGTTACATTTCCTTTTTCTCAGGACATTTCTGAAGATTTTTATTTTGTTAGAAAAGACGAACAACACAATATTTTTTTAGTCGATAAACATATCGAGGACAATTCTTTGACATATTTAGGAGACTGGCATAGTCATCCAAACAATTCATCAATTCCGTCAAGAATCGATGTTGACACATACAATGAACACACTAGAGATTCAAAAACATCATCAAGATTGTTATTCTACATAACGATAGGTTACGATGTAAATATTCAAGTATATTCATTCATAAGTAAAAAAAAGATCAAATCAGCAATTTTGGAGTTAAAAAAATGAAATTTGAAGATAAATTTGTTATTGAGTTATTCTATACTATTGAGAAAGTATTGTTTAGGAAAAGCAAGCTTCTATTTTTTATATCATTTTTTATTTTGATTGTTAGTGGATATTTACTATATACAATAAATATATATTTAGTTTCCTTACTAATCACATATCCAATTGTGTATCTATTTTTTTTGGCGGGTTTTAATTTTTACAATGTTAATATATTATCTGCTGTGGGAATTAGAGAAGGAAAGGTTCCCTATATTACTAAACCAGAATTTGATTTTACTGATTATTTAGGTGCAAAACAAATAGAAATAAGATTTGATTCCAATAAACCCATCAACGAAAGTATTGATGCTATTAATAAAACTGTTGATTTAATTCCTAGTAAGAACAAGATATTATATTATGGTAGAATTTCTGTTCCTATAAATGCTTATATTGGCTACAAATTAGCGCAGAAACGAGAAGTGGAAATTTATAACTTTAATAGAACAAAGAATAAGTGGTATTTAATAAATGAATTTTCGACCTATGATAAAGTATCATCTACGTTTATAGCTAAAAATAAATCAAACGTTTTAAATGTGATTCTACCATTATCATATCCAATTATTTATGACTTAATTGTTGATAAGGAATGTGATTGCTTAGAAGTGAATACTATTAATAGTGATATTGATCAAGAAATACCATATCAGGAAATTGTAAAATGTATTACAGATAAAATTATATTCTACGATATGGTAAATTTTTATGTATCAGCAAACAATGGTTTTGTTTTCTATCTTGGAAGAAGATTAAGTGACTCAAATATGCCAACATCATATTTTTATGAGTATGGTGGAGGAAATAATAAGAAATATTTATATAAAGTACATATTCAGAGTGGAAATATTGAATTTCTATAGAATTAAAATTTCAGTAAAGCATTGTTGATTGAACCAGTAATAATGTTTTTTTATCTCATATAGTATGGTAATGATTTCGTCATAATATTAATGAATGAGTAAAGGGAAATATTGAATATTTCTCTTTTATTTGAATTCAACGCGATACAGTAATTAAGATAATACTTATTTTAGTGGTTTTGTTTATGCCCTAATAATCCTAGACACCAATAATATTGATAAAGAATGGAGATTCTACCTTTTTATTTTCATCGAAATAATTAATTGGCATTGTATTTTTTTTTATTAGTTATATTATATTTAATAGTGTAGTCATAATTTAATAACATCAGAAAGGAATAAATTACGTGAAACTTGTAGACAAATTTAAATCATTATTTGAAAGAAACAAAGAAGAAAAAGAGAAAGTAAACTTAATTTCCTTAGTATCAATGGAAGAAAAGTTTCAAAAAGAAGACTACATGGGCGCAGCTAATGAACTTAAAACCTTACTAGAAAAATATGGCAGAAGAAAGAGTAAGAACCATCGTTATAAAGGCAGAGAATTTATCTATTTTATTCTCAGCAATAAGCATAAGGATCTAAAAAATACGGGTTATACTCATTGGGAGAATATTAATGATTTTATTAAACTCAATCAGACCAAAGTCTATCCCTACCATGTAACAAATTTAAGAAACGCCATGGATTTTTTTGAAAAAGAAGTTAAGAGTTTACGCGATATTAAAATTATTAACTAAGAATAATCTATTAAAACTACTGACTATTCAGTAGTTTTTTTGGTATAATGGGGAACAATGGTATTTATAAGATTGTATGTTACATAAAGAAGAAGGTAGTCTATGTCCATTGAACTTATCATCATAAACATCTTTTTGTTTCTGTCGTTGATTGCGATGATTTTTATAATTGGTTATGCCATTCCAAAGAAACAATCGATTATCATTCGACAAATTGGACTATTGACCTTTATTACCTTTGTTTATGTATTGGGTTACTTAATTGAACTTAATTCCGTTTCTTTAGATGCAAAACGTTTTTGGAATATTATTCAATACCTTGCAATTCCGTCGATTCCAGCTATCTGGGTATTGATTGCGATGAATTATATTAATTTAAAACTTAAGCCCATTCATAAGGTTATCATCTTCTTCATTCCTTTGTTAACCTATGTGATGCGATTCACCAATAGCTTACATCACTTGTATTATGTAAATACTTTCCTTGAAGACACCCAAATCGGATATTTAATGTCGATTGAATATGGATTATTCTATTATTTCCATGTTGGATACATTGCGGTGTGTTTTGTAGCGGCTAATATCTTGTATCTGATTCGATACAAAAAAGTGGAAAAAGTTCACAAGAAACGGCTTGTACGCATTTCGTTATCATCCTTTGCGCCTTGGGTCGGAGTATTCTTAAATATTATCTTTGCAAACTCATATCCACTCGATTATACCGCTCTTTTGTTTCCGATTACGATTTTAATTTTTATCTATAGTTTAAGAGAAGAACACCGAATATCGATATCACCATTTGCAAGAAACTTGATGTTTATGTCATCCAGTGAAGCGGTCATTGTGGTGAATCGTGATAAGAAGATAATTGATTACAATGATAAAGCGAATGAAATCTTTATTAATTTGAAACAGTACTATAATGATGATGTTTGTTCATTAACCAAATTAGTGCCGGCGTTTCCTTGCGAGATGGGTTTGGATCAAAAAACCATGATGAGGGTATTTGATAACGTTTATCAAGTGTTACTAAGAGGTATTAAAAGTGATCGAAATGAGTTACTGGGTTATGTCTACAGTTTTTCAGACATAACTGAAAACGTCAACCTGATTAACCTGTTAAGAGCGAATGAAGAGCGAATCAAGGAACTGATTTACCGCGATGTCTTAACGGGGATACCGAATCGTAATTATTTGGATTTATTCATTAAAGAAGAAAAGCACTTGTTATGTCGATATATTCTCATGATAGACATGAATGAATTAAAATACGTCAACGATCATTTTGGTCACCAAAGAGGTGATCAACTCATCATTTCACTGGCCAATTTGATTCAAGGAAAACTGAATGAAAACGATAAGGTAATCCGTTTGAGTGGTGATGAGTTCTTAATCTTTAGTAATATTCATAAAGAAGATGAACTGAAAGCTTGGATAAATTCTTTAGTAGAAGAAGCAGTATCCATCGACTATCTATCGTTTGCCATTGGGTACGCCAAGGTGGATAAGAACCGAGACTTTTCAATGATGTACAAATTAGCAGAAGACCAAATGTATCTGAATAAAAAAGAAATGAAATTACCTAAGCGATAATCCAAAGGAGTATCAAAGTTTTCATTGAGAAAATACATCAATTTGTTAGTATATGAGTTTACGAACGAGATTAATACAATATCATTATTGAATTTTTTGATAAAGATAGCGTATATAAAATAACATCAATTTGATATAATAGATATCATCCGAGCATAAGCTTGGATGATTATTTTATAGAGGGACATAAATGAGATTAATTGCAAATTACCACACCCATACAAAGCTCTGTGGACATGCAGATGGCATGAGTGAAGATTACATTATTGAAGCATTGAAAGCCGGTCTACAAGAATTAGGTTTTTCAGATCATGGACCCATACCCAGAAATTTCATGAGTGAAGAAGATTATCTAAACAATTATCTAGAACGTCAGATGAACGAAAAATCATTTGAAGAAATCTATCTAAAAGATCTGGATTCATCCATCAAAAAATACCGTCATCAGATAAAACTTTGGAAGGGCTTAGAGATTGAATACCTCAGTGGACACGATGATTACTATCGCTCACTTCTAACAAAACTGGACTACTTGACATTAGGAATCCACTACTTTGAACTAGATGGAACAATCCATAATACCTATGATTTTATGGGTGAAAAAGAAATCGAAGCGTATGCCATAAATGCAGAAAAAGCTATGGACAGTGGGTTCTTTAAAATCCTTAATCATCCGGATTTGTTTCTTATGAACTATACATCGAAGACGGGTAGTAATGACTTTGATCATTATTGTTTAGAGGCTTCAAAGCGTATTATTGAAGCGGCAATCCGTAATCATGTCTACCTCGAGATCAACGGTGGAGGGACGAGAAGACCTCACATCCTTGTCGACAATCAGTGGCAATATCAGTACCCCAGAGAAGCCTTTTGGAGAGTTGTGGAGACGTATCCTGATGCCTTGGTTATTATCGGATGTGACACTCATAATCCCGTTGAAATCTATGATCAAAACATCAAAGATCTCTGTGATTATGCAGATAAATTCACATTTAAAGTGTCAGATAGAATCAAACTTGACGAGTAAATCGGGATATCGCATAAATAATTGCATTACAAAAAATTTATTTAAGGCTCATTGATGGCCAAAAATGGGGATTAATGTCATTTTTAGACTAATTTGTATCTTTTATATGAATTAGTCTTTTTTTATTATTAATATGAGGATATATTATATTAAGATTAGTAAAGGGAATTTTGATTAAAAAAATTGATATTAAAAATGTCTATATAGGCCTAGATATAGAGCAATATAGCTTATAAAATATTTTTTTATTTTTATTGAGTTTCCGAGCGATTTATGGAAATTTATAATGAAAACAATCGATTATTCTAAATTACTGGTATTAATAGACATGATTCATGAGTATTTCTGATATATTCAAGCAATTTCTTTTTCTTTTTTATCATATAATCCATTTTCTTATTTTGACTAGTAATTTAAGAAAACCGCTAAAAATAGACATTTTACAAACATATCATGTCATGCTGTTTATATGATTTTTTCCAATTATTTAACCTGGTTGATTCTCTATACGCGTTAAGTAACATTCTTATATCAGCTCTTTTTATTGCGCACAGCCTTACTCGATTTTTATAATGATATTCCATTCTTATCCTTGTTTGTTTTATTCTATATATCGTTGTCTTTATGATCTATTTTTAGATTCTGTATTTTTGCTTTATTTTGTTAATGGATTATCTTGTTTAATCGAGTACTTCATTATTCTCATTCTTTATATTTCTTTAAATAGCTCATCCTTGTCCTCTTCAATTACTTTATTCTTGATTATTTCTATTGTTCATTTTTAACCTATATCTCTTTTATGTATGTTTATTGCTTTTTTATGAGTACTTCTATATAATGTAGGTGAGGTGATTACTATGAAAAAAATCATCATTGAAGGTATGAATTGTCAAGGTTGCGCAAACGATGTTTCTCATATTCTTTCTGGCATCTACGGGTTATCGAACATCACGGTTTCATTCAAAGAAGGCTATGCTATGTTTGAAGGATTTGTATCTAAAGAGATTATTGCGAACGCCTTGGGTCAACACGGTTATCGATTAGTGGAATTGATTAAAATGTAAAGCTCGCTTGAGCTTTTCTTTTTTCTTGACTAATCATGACAAATGTATAATAATATATAGTAGCCAATTTTTAGGGGTGTGGTGTTAACGGTAGCACGACAGTCTCCAAAACTGTTTGTACGGGTTCGAATCCTGTCACCCCTGCCAATACGAACGATAAGTTTGATGTGATCCAGCATCAAACTTTTTCTTTTTTACAGGTAGTTTTTTTAGTTTATTAACAGTATAATTTTTCTTGTAAGTTTTGTTTCATATTATAAGGAATAATCCTATTGGAGGTTATCTCATGAGATTGGATGGTTTTGGTTTATTTGTTAAGGATATGAAAAAAATGATTTTGTTTTACCGTGATGTCATGGAGTTTGTAATTAAAGAAGATAAAACAACTTCGAATGTTTATTTAGTTAAAGATGGAACGTTATTTATGCTATATGGGCGAAGTGATTTTGAGACCATGACCAATTGCTATTTTGATTACGTTAAAAAAATTAATGGCCACTTTGAGATAGCGATGTATGTTGATACATTTGATGAAGTAGATGAAACATTTGAGCGAGTTGTTCGTTTGGGTGCGAAACCAATTCTTTATCCAACCTTGGAACCTTGGGGACAACGGACTTGTTATGTCGCTGACCCAGAAGGGAACCTCATTGAAATTGGTTCCTTTAACAAACCCTTTGATTCATTAAGAAGTTAAACATATCTTAGCAAAAAAAGTCGAGAGATTAATTTTGATATCTTGTATACTATCGCAGTAAGAGGTGAACGATGTGACGAAAACGGATGTTGTACGGATGATGCAAACCTATATAGAATCGCATCTTGAAGAGAAAATCACGTTGGGCGACTTAGCCAACGTCACCCATTATTCTCCCTGGTACTGTTATCGTATGTTTTATGAGACATTGCAGATAACAATCAGTCAGTATGTGAGAAAATTAAAACTATCAAAATCAGCCCTTCAGTTACGGGATTCCTCCATTAAGATCATTGATGTTGCGTTTCAGTACGGCTTTGATAGTGTCGATGGGTATCAACGTGCTTTTTTCAAAGAGTTTGGCGTCAATCCGTATGAGTATTCAAAACATCCGATTCCGATCTATCTCTTTACCCCTTACAAAATCTATTCAGAGATAGGAGAAAGAAAAATGAGTAAGGTAAAAACAGTCTTTGTCAGTCAAATTGTCAAACCTGAACGCAAGGTTTTAATCAAACGTGGCATCAAAGCCGATAATTACTGGGATTATTCTAATGAGGTCGGATGCGATGTATGGGGACTCTTAACAAGCATGCCTTCGTTAAACGGCGAACCGGTTTGTATGTGGTTACCCAAGCAATACATCAAGCCTTCAACGTCGTTATACGTTCAAGGGGTGGAAGTGCCCACCGATTATCAAGGGGAGATTCCAGAGGGATTTGATGTCATATTGTTACCAGAAGCGACGTACTTGATGTTCACAAGCGAACCGTTTGAAGAAGTGGATTACGAAAATGCGATTTTGAATGTTTGGGATGCGATGGGTAAGTATAATCCAAACGTATTGGGTTACGTTTGGGATGATGATAATCCACGAATTCAATTAGAACCGATTGGACATCGTGGGTACATCGAACTAAAAGCGGTTAAAAAGAAATAACGATAATTTTCATGAAAAGAGCGTTGGACAATCCGACACTCTTTTTTCATTATCCATCGTTTTTCATCTCATTTTAGGATAAAATGATTTTGTAGGTTTTGATGGACGCATAGTTCGTCCTTCGTGATATAATAGTATCGCATGAAAGAAGGTGAGTCGATGGAAAAATTAGAACTCTTAGCACCCGCCGGTACATGGGCGTCGTTTGTCGGTGCCATCAATGCCGGAGCTGATGCGGTTTACTTAGCGGGTAAACGGTTTGGCGCACGAGCATATGCCGTTAATTTTGATGAAGAAACGTTAATCAAAGCCATTGAATTTGCTCATCTTCGTGGTCGGAAGGTCTATGTGACCATCAACACCTTAATTTATGATGATGAGATTGAAGAATTAATCGATTATGCTGATTTTCTGGTTGAACATCAGGTCGATGCCTTGATTGTTCAAGATATCGGAATGCTCAATCATTTTTTGCACCGTTATCCTGATACGGAGATTCATGCATCGACGCAAATGAATGTGATGAACGTCGATCAAGCTCGCTTTTTAAAGAAGATGGGTGTGTCCCGGATTATCTTAGCAAGAGAAACATCCCTAGAAACCATCAAAGAAATCAAAAAATCAGTCGATATTGAACTCGAAGTGTTTGTACACGGAGCGTTATGTGTTTCTTATTCCGGACAATGTTTGTTTTCATCGATGATTGGTGGTCGCTCTGGAAATAGAGGAGAATGTGCTCAACCATGTCGATTGGCGTATTCGTTATTAAAAGATGATGAAGTCGTCGAAGAAAATACGTATTTGTTATCAACCAAAGATTTGATGACGTTGGAGAGAATCGATGAATTGGCAGAAGCAGGAATTGCTTCACTTAAAATCGAAGGACGTATGCGTAAAAGCGAATACGTCATTCAATCGGTATTATCGTATCGTCATGCGATTGATCATCAAATTATGGATATCAATCAAGAAGTTAAGAATCTCAAAAAAGTATTTAACCGTGATTATACGGAAGGATATCTATTTGATATCAAACCCAAAACCTTGAATCATTCGCACAGACCCAATCACATGGGAATTGAAATTGGTAAGGTTGTTGGATTTGATAAAGGAAAAGTAACAATTGAATTGAAAGATGATTTAGTTGTCGGTGACGGCATTCGCTTTGTCGGTTCAAAAGACTATGGATTAGGAGTATCACGAATCCTCAAAGACAATCATTCCGTTCAACGTGCGTTTACGAATGAACGCATCGTAATTGATTCACCCGAAGCGATTGATGTGGGTTCGATTGTCCATAAAACGATGG
>CAZCSO010000004.1:0-94213 GCA_964501315.1 uncultured Candidatus Izemoplasmatales bacterium
AAAGCAACTTAAAAGTTGCTTCTTAAGCGTATACATTATCGTAAGCCGTTTTGACAATATCAAAAATGACTTCCTTAGGTAAATCTCCGTAGTTATTGGCTTTAAACCATAGATTATCTTTTGTCGATTTATTCTTAGAAATGGTTGGATATTTGATGATCAAACGTATACCTTTTTCAAGTTCGCTTCTAAACGCCATACGATAATAATTGCCAAAATTCATCAACACAAGGAATGGTTTTCGGTCAACATAGAATGTAATCCGTTCATCAGCTAATTTTGTAACCACATTGGGTAATTCACGAACGTGAGCGACCAATTGATCGAAAGCTGGATCAAGCGGTTTAAACATTTTGGGTTTTTCAATATAATACTCAATTGAAGAAAGCTGTTTGTCTGCATTAGCGGTTTTATTGAACTCTGGATCAACGACGATATCCTCGTAAAGAACTTGAGTGGGATCGACGTTTTGTTCACCACTAATAATGGTTTGTTCTTTCGATACAATCATGGTCTTGTTACCGGTATCTTTAACTACTTTTTCTTCTTTTGCAGACTTGCTAACTTTGGACTCTTTAACCGGTTTTTCTTCAGATCTCAATTCTTTGACCTTGGTTTCGACATCCTTACCAACAACAGCAACCTTCTTAAGTTTAGCTGAAATAATGACGGTGTGAATCAAATAGAATACCAAAGCAACCGCAACAATCAAAATGTAATTATAGGTGTACATCCCAGCATAACGACCTGGATAAAGTGTTTCTGTATTTGTTTTAAGGAAGTACGCTGCAAATCCAGAACCGCCTAAAATTTCTAGTGATAATAAAAATAACAAAATACGTTTAAATGTTTTTCCGTGAACATATGACTTTCCCATGAAATGTGAAAGAAAAATAATATTAAGCAAAACGAAAATTAGACCATAAAATATTGCTGCAGTGAGGTAGGTGAATTCAACTCGGAAGACCATATACCACATTACTGCAATAGCATAACCAAAATACCCGATTGCAACAGCCAACACAGGAACAAAACCGGCTAATAGGACCGAAGCTTTTACCGTTCCATAATTATTCTCATCATGAATTGCAACGAGCAAGAAAATCAAACTGAAAATGAACACTAAAGCCCCGATGCCGCCTTTAATATACAGTTCGTACGTAGTTAATTGCGTCAGTGGAAGTCCCCATTGTTCGACATTATTCCATGGTACGATGACAAGGCCTGCCAAGAGTGAAGATAAAATGAACACAACATTTGCAAAAAACTTTTTCAAGGGTACCACCTCTTCTTTCATTCTTATAATGATTATATACCGATAATCGCTATAAGTCAACACAACTCAATGGATTATTCGAGATTCAAAAGACCCTTTTTTTTAGAAAAATTTTCTGAATCTCCTTCATGATTCGATTCGGTTTGATGACCCTTTGGTGGTCATACCATCGAATGATGAAAAACTGAATAATTCGATTCACCATGAATTTAAAATGAATAATTAGTAACATTTACTATAAATATACTGTATTTAGTCTATAAAATCCCTTGCAACAGTGAATTTCCTGTCGGATTTATTGACAACTCAAACAATTGATGATACTATGAAACCAGAAAGACCTTAGGAGGGTTTAAATATGCAAGTGTTAAAAGATTCTGTGAAGAAAGCGATTCTCGCTGGTGCAGTTCAAGAGTTTTTTGACAACGGATTCCAAAATGCGAATATGCGACGTATTGCCGATAGTGCTAATATTACGGTAGGAAACATTTATCGCTACTTTGAAAACAAAGAAGCTTTGTTTAATGCCGTTTTGCACCCAGCAAAACGTGCCATTGATGACTTGGAATCCTTCGACAAGAAGCTCCACATTACCCGTATTGAAAATCAAAAAGAAGCCATTCAAGTTGTAACGTATGTCGTGAATGTTCTTCGTCCTTACACCAAAGAAATCTATATTATGATTTTCAATTCAAACGGGACACATTATGAACAAGTGAAATCACAACTCGAAAACTTAGTTATCTCTAAAGTTAAAGAGTACTCGCCAAGCGCTATGTCAGATTACTTATTAAAGGTTGTAGCGGCTTCATTTGTTCAATCCATCTTCGTTGTTTTCAAAGACAACGTCAACGACATCAAGAAGATTCAAGATATCATTATTCAATTGATTGTCTTCTACTTCCGAGATGTACAAAATCGTTTATTCTAACATAGAGAGCATAAAAAAGGATTGAACTTCGGTTCAATCCTTTTTGGTTACTAAAACAGCGTTAATTGTTGAAAATTATTGTGTTGAGGAAATTCTCTCAAAAAAGCAAAAACATCATTGGGGTGATGCAAGATTCCGTTCGCCTCACAGATTGAGTGAAACATAGCTGACAAGCGTTTATTGTCAGGACTTTCGATTTGATAACGAAGTCCATATGTATTCCTATATTTATCTTTAAGTCCAGGAAAATGACGATCGAGTTGTAGATAAAAATACTCACGATTTCCTTCTCTCAGCGTTAATCCGACAGCAAAAAATATAATTCCTTTTACGTTGGCTTCTATGCAATCATTGAGTAAGGCGATTAGATTTTCCTCAGTGTCATTGATAAAGGGTAGAAACGGATCCAACCATACCACGGAAGGAATTCCATTATCAGCAAACACCTTAAGCGCTTCAACGCGCTGCTTCGTCGTAGATACATTCGGTTCAATGATTTTACACAGTGACTCATCGTGTGTCGTTAGCGTCATTTGTATGACACAACGAGCGTTCTTGTGGATCTGCTTGTAGAGTTCTAAGTCATCCAAAATGGAAGCACTTTTCGTTAGAACGGTAACGCCAAAATTCATTCGATTAATCACTTCTAACGCCGAACGTGTAACACGTAACTGGCGTTCAAGTGGTATATAAGGGTCACACATTGAACCCGTCGATATCATGCATTTGGATTTCTTTTTAGAAAGTTGTTTTTCCAGTATTTCAGCAGCGTGTTCCTTTATTTCGATATCTTCAAATGCATGATCCATTTGGTAGCATCGACTTCGAGAATCGCAATAGATACAACCGTGGCTGCACCCACGGTACAAATTCATCCCATTTTGTGGCGATAAAATCGATTTGTAAGTTTTATAATGCATAGGCTTGCCTAATAAAATGAATTATTGGTACGATTCGAGAGCACGCGTATCGATTTTACCAATGATGGTCTTCGGCATTTGATCCAAATAAGTGATGGACTTAGGAACTGCATAAATGGATAGTTCTGATTTGATTTTTTCCATTATTTCAGCATCGCTAACTAACTTATCCATTCCTGGTTTTAAGGTAACAAATAAACGTATACGAGAGCCCCGTTGTTCGTCAGAAACGCCAACAGCGGCAACTTCAGAAATATGATCATAGGTCGAAACAAGTGTTTCAATTTCGGATGGCAGAACTGGCATACCGGATACTTTGATAATGCGTTTTAAACGTTGTTTAAAGTAAACGTATCCGTCTCCATCCATTTTTCCATAATCACCGGTCAAAACATAAGATTGACCGTCATAGTTTTTTATCGTAGATGCGGTCCCTTCAACATCGGATAAGTATCCATTCATTTGAGTTGGACCCGAGACGGCTATTTCTCCATAGTCACCGACCGAAAGCATCGCTTTTGTCTCGGTATCAACAATGGCGATGGTTATGCCAGGAAGCGCTCTTCCAACGGTACCTTCTTTGTTATCAAATCGGGTGTTAACAGCACAAACAGTAACGACTTCGGTTAATCCATAACCTTCCAGTAACAAAGCAGGTGACTGCCACCTACTCATAATCGTATTGAACCGTTGTTTTAAAGTAGGGCTAACGTAGTCACCACCCACAAACGCTTGTTTAAGGTTGACCAAATGAGGTCCCTCAAAATTAGGATTATTCAACAATGCTTCAAACAATGTCGGTACACCAATGACATAATTGATCTGATTTTTCTTGATCAGTTTAATGACATCATCAGCTTTAAATTTTGGCATCAACGTATCAACGCCGCCAAAACAAAGCATGGCATGAACTCCCATGCACAATCCGAATCCATGAAACATCGGCAGGACGGCTAGCATGTGACGATTTTCAAAATTATGTTCATCAAGTATGTAATCGGTATTGCTGGCGAGTTGGTTAATCGCATAGTGGGATAATTCGATGGTTTTCGGTGTCCCACTGGTACCGCCGCTATGCAAATAAACAGCCGTTTGCTTGGGATTGGTTGCTACGGTAGATACAGGTGTTTGATCGCTTAAAAGTTCATGAAAACGATATAATCGATTGTGTGGTTTAATGACTTGAAGACGGGCGCGATTGATGAAACGATAACCTAGTTTTTTAATGAGACCGTATTCATCAACGGGCGTGGCTAAAATAATGAATCCATTCAAATCGTCTAACAAAGACGAATAGTGATCATAAAACGTATCGACAATCATCAACCCTTTTGAGTTTGTCGCTATCATTTGATTCTTTAACTGATTGACGGGCGTCAAAGGGTGAACCATATGACAGATGACGCCTAATTTATGAGCAGCGTAAAACGTGTAAATCGTCTCAAAAATATTGGGTAGACACAAAGTCATGATATCGCCACTTTGTAAACCTAAAAGCGAAAGGCCTTTAGCGGTAAGATTGATTTTATCAATCAATGATTTATAGGATATCCGTTTCCCCATAAATTGAAGAGCGATTCGATTTGGAAACTCATTTGCGGTTGTCTCTACTGCTTGAAACAGCGTCATGTTGGCTTGCATAAAATCCTCCTAAGGGTTAAAACATATAGCCTAAAAAATAGCCTACTACAAAAACAATGCCGGCAATCACAATCTGATGAACGATAAAAATAACTAATGAGTTTCGGCCAACCCAAGTAATAAACTTATTCCAACGTCGATCCAGTTTGGGTAATAGGCTCATGCGATTAGGATACAATAATTTTCCGATTACCGTACCAATCATAATGACGCCAACGTGAGGAATAATCCCAAAGTAGTCGGCTCCATAACCTTTTAACCCAATGATTATTTCCCAAAAATTTGAGAATGTAATCGACGAATAATACGAAACTCGGTTCCATTCAAATATAACGCCCAAAGCAACGATAATAAGTCCTAACGTTAAGATAAATAGATTGTTATCCCAAAGTTTACGAATAAAATAAATTAATAATGTGCCGATGGCAAACATGTGAATAATCCCAAAAAAGATTCCGATGGGCAACCCACTGACACTTTCAATCGACATGGTGACAACCGAAATCGATATCGCCACAAACAGCATCTTCAAGCCACGTGAGAGGTTCGATCTGCTAAAAGTGAAACTAATGCCTGAAACCAATAAAAAAATCGACACGAAAACCCAATGTCCATACTCTCGTAATGATGAATACCAATAGGTTCTAGCAAATTCAACCCAGTTCTCAACCATAACATTATCAACATCGTGATAATTAGAAAACCAATAGGGGAGGGATTTTAAATCGTACATCAAATGATCCCATACCATCAAAATAATGGAAAATCCTCTTAAAAAATCCAATTCCCACACTCGGTTTTTGCGTATACTTGTCATGTTCTCATCCCATCTATGCGTTTTATCACATTATATTATATGATAGATAATAAGTCAAAACAAGGCATCGATATAATAATGTTTTTTCACCATCTACCAATAAACTCGTAATAATTTACGTATATAGTATGAAATAAAATCTCTGGAGGACTAGAAAATGAAAAAAATGATGTTTGGATTTATGCTTCTTCTAACCGTGATTGGAATTACGGCATGTTCATCAACGCCAGAATCCATTATCACAGAAACCGATGATATTATGGCTTTTCAAGCCGTATCTGCGGCTGAATTACTAACGGCTCAAACGGCTTCTCCTTTAGCGTTGCCATTGGATGTCACGCTACTTGAAGAAACAACTGAAGACAGCACTGAAGAACCCATCGTTGCCGATGAAATTGATGAATTAGACTACTATTTATCGATGATGGATTTGTACCTCGGTGAAAACAACGGATTAAGCGTTTCAGTGGAGGTTTCGGACGATGTCAATTATGCGAACAAAATAACGTTTATCTCGAAGACACTGAGCGGAATCGATGCTACCTATGTCCTATATTTCAATGAAGTTGAATACGTTGATGACGAAGAAGATATTACGGAAGTAACGACAACGTTACCAGAAGAATCTGAGGAATCATCAACAGAAACGACGGAAACAACCCCCTTAGGGTTTAAAGATCAAGAAAAAGATCGATTAAGAGAAAAAGCATTCACGTTTGCGGACGAAGAAGACGAACGGGTCGTTTATGCTCTTACGGGCGTTTTAATCATCAATGATATTTCGTACTCAATCGAAGGTAAAAAAGCCGTTACTGATACGGGTGAAATAATGATTATGAGATCGTGGATTGATCATGATAATTATGTCAAAGTTCGGTACTTGACTGAAGACAACATGACACAGTTTTTCTACGATATCGTTTCAGAAGGCGTGGTTCTAAACCGGTCTAAAGTTCGCATCGTTGAAGAAGACAATCGATTGATGGTTCATCTTTCATTTGTTGAAGGTGACGCAAAAGGCAGATATGAATTTAGAACGATGACGGAAGAAAACGTGACGTATATTAATGTGAAGTACGCAACGGAAAACGCTGATGGAGTCAAAGAAAGCGGCCACATTCATATCGTAGCCACCTACGATGAATTAACCCAAGAAACAACCTATGACTATACCGTGCTTCCTGATCGTGTACAGGGCCAATACCAATACAAACACGAACAACATGAGCATCGTGGAAACCAATCAAATACGAAAAATCCATCCATGCGTGGATAATATCGTACAGAAAATCATTATCAATTTGACAAATATGATATAATAGTCATCGAAATGAGGTGAAAACATGGCCACGTTCGATGATTACATAGATCGATTAAAACAAAAAGATAATGATGCATTTGAGTACATTTATGAACAAACCAAACGTGGCGTTTATGCCATCATTGTGTCGATTATCCATGATCGTCAAATGACTGAAGACCTCATGCAAGAAACGTATATAAAAATGCTCAAAAATATCCATCAATATCAAAAAGGAAGAAATTTTAATGCTTGGGTTACCCAGATAGCCAAGAATTTAGCCTACGACTACCTTCGTGAAACAAAACATTCAATGCTGGTAGATCCGATTGAACAATCCCATATTATCAATCAAACATCGGATGAAAAATCCCAAGAGGACTTAACACTCGATGAATTAATCGCACCACTCGATGAAGAGGAACGTCAAATAGTATTGCTTCATATCGTATCCTATACGAAATTTAAAGACATTTCTTCCATCGTGGACAAACCATTAGGAACCGTTTTATGGATGTATCAACGGGCGTTGAAAAAAATCAAAAACGGGCTCGGAAAGGAGAATTTATGAGAAACAAAGATGTAAAACAGCTGATAAGAAAAGCTGCTTTTTCGGACATGCCAGACGTACGTAATCGTATTGATTTGAATGTCATCCCTGAGTACGTCGATAAGCCAATCAAACGATCTCATAACCCCTTCTTCTCCTTCAATCAAGTACTTAAATTTGCCTCGGTGTTATTATTGTTTGGGTTGACGTCGCTATTCGTATATCAACAGCTGACAAATCCCATCGTTGAAGTTATGGCCATGGAGACGGAGGCTGAATTAATCGGTTTCCCTGCCATTTCAGGATCTTCTTTACTAATCGAATCGGAGGTTAGCGATTTAAGTTATCGTGAGGCTATTCCACTCGTCGAAACGACTTCACCAGAAATTGAGTCTTATTTAACTCAGTTGAATCCCTACATAAATGCGATGGAATCGATGATTGGCGATAAAACCTCGCTTCAGTATTCGCTTGAATCAAACGGGAACGACTATCAATACCAGATAACCTATGTATCTTCCGATTTGCTTGAGAATGAAGTGACCTATGTACTTTACTACAACAAAACGAAACTTGCTGATGTAGCGGACGCTTACCAATTAGATGGTGTCATGGTCATTGGCGACCGCGAACTCACCTTGACTGGTCGACTTATTCAAACAAAAACGGTAACGAAAACTCGTTGGGAGATTTCGACTTCCGAAGATGAAGTGCTCGTCGTCGACGACGTTACCACCGATCGTGTTCAACAATTCCGTTACCAGCGTTTTGAAGGAGACGTATTGCAAGAAACCGCTTCGCTCACGTTAAAACTTGAGAACAACGACGTAAGTGGCGAATTGTCATTTGAAGATAATGACACGACGGTTACGTATCAAATGAGTCGGTATAAAAAGAATACTGCAAACGCTATCCAAATTGCTTATGCACTACGAAAAGGTTCATTGATTGAAGAGGGTGAACTATCCGTATCTGCGACTGAGGATGAATCCGGAAATTCTGAATACCATATCGTTATTACCCCACGCGGAAGCCAAGCGTCGACAACGATTGTCAACACCCGAAGAAAAAGCAAAAATGCGAATGATTCAACACCGGGCAACGATGATTCACCCGGTCGTTCAGATAATCGCTCGACCGGCAAAAATTCGTTTTTCTTAGTATAAAATTAAAACTGCCATTTTTTAAAGTGTACCCCGTATTGTGGACACACAAAAAAACTTTGTGTGAAGCAATGCAGGGTAGATTTTATTTATTGGCAGTTTTTTTGATATTAATGGTGATGGTGATGATGGGGCTCATCAATCGAAGCCCCGGGATCACAGTCTACCGTTTCACAGGGCTGAAAACACTCAATCTCAACCGTCGAATGATGGATTCCAAACGATAACAACGTTTCGTGAATCCATTTTTGAGTATCGGTGACTTTTTCTTTACTTGCGGATGATTCCATTTGAACATGCATGGTCAATAGCGTTAATTGTCCTTCAAGGGTCCATATGTGGATATGATGAATGTCTTTTATCAATTCGTGATTTATGAGCGCTTCCCTCAGTTCATTAAGATTGATATTTTTAGGTGAGCGTTCAAGAAATATCTCAAAAATGGCTTTCAAGTTACGGTAAACATGAGACAAAATATAAAGTGTAAATCCAATCGATAAAATAGGATCCAAAATGGGTACTGTCCAGATCATCATGACAATGCTGGATACAAGTAAAATTGCCCATCCGCCAACATCCTCTAGTAAGTGCAAACTAACCATCTTCTCATTCAATGAATGACCTTTGGATGTTTTCAATGCGGCGATTCCATTAATGATGATTCCTAATATCGCAAATCCAAATAACCATGGAACATTAACGGGTTCAGGGGATAATAGTCTCGGAATGGCTTCTATCACAAGTATGGTTGAGCCAATCAATAAAACCAGCGATGAAATTAAACCACCTAAGAGTGAATAACGGGCATAACCATACGTATAATTTTGATCTGGCTTCTTCTTAGATTTTTCATTTAAAAACCATGATAACCCGAGCGATAACGAGTCCCCCAAATCATGAATGGCATCGGAAAATAACGCTACGGAATTTGTCAAAAAACCGCCGACAACTTCGATGATAGAAAAGATAAAGTTAAGAAAAAATGCTGTTTTTAATCGATTTTCTTTCTTATGTTTCATTTTGTTCACTTCTTTCATCTCTATTTTACTCATAATGACGATATTATGCAACCAAAGCACCTTAGAATGAGAAGGTTGTTATCGAATAAAAAGAAAACCATCGCCTTAACAATTAAGATATAACAATGGTTTTCATTGATTTAATGTTTAAATCAAGAACGTTCAAGAATCGATAACCAAGAATCCTTTACAATTCCATACCGTGTTTCACTTTTAACGAGTTTAAGATGGCGAAAACCACATTTTTCTTGCACGCGTTGAGATTGAAGATTGTCAATAAAATGTTCACACACAATAAAGTCTAATTGGCAAACTTTAAAAAGATAATCAATCACTAACTTAACGGCTTCAGGTATCAGTCCCATGCCCCAATAATCTTTAGAGAGTACAAACCCGATTTCTCGTCCCAGTTTTGAATTGTAATCCGGAAGTTCAGCCTCATTGTATTCTTCGATGCCAAGCGAGCCAATGACTTTGTTCTGATATTCAATGGCAAATGTTTTTTTATCAGCCATAAAATACGATAAAATTAAGCGACTCGTTTCTATCGTATCATGTGGAAGCCACCCAGCCATTTGGCCAACGCCATCAATCTTGGCATACGCATACAAATCCTCTAAATCTGATAATTCCCAGGGCCTCAGCACGAGACGATCGCTAACTAAATGAACATTCGAAATATCGATGGGTGCATTCATGGTAATCTCCTTATGTTAACTAATGTTATCGTAATTATTATTACGAAAATTTGAGTGTCAAAAGCAGTTTTAAATCATCATTCTGACAAGGATCGGATACACGATACTGAATCCATCCGCCATCACTGCAAGGGTAATAATGGTCAATTAGGTTTCTTGCATACTCAGACACGTGTTCTCGAGACTGTTGTAGTTGACTTTTAGTCAATCGAAACATGACAGAAAATGAGCCGTTTTCAGGAAACACATTCGCTATCAAGCGATTCTTTTTTTTGTGGGCTACTCCCCATCCATAGTTGTTCCCATAAGGAAACACAATCTTTGTTTCCAGTCCAAAATGATTGATTAACCACTCGTTAATATCCTGAAATGATTGGGCGTTTTCTTTGCAAAATGAGCCCATCTCACTCATCGTCGGTAATTCATTCTTAGTGAGCATTCGTTCGTACATCTTGGCCTTCTTCTTATTAAAACGGTGTCATCGTAATAATATCAATAACTTCATAATATTTAATATTTACTATTTTATCACAATTGGGTAAAAAACGAAATAAAACGAAGAAACAATTCCTATGACCTTGATCTTAGCTTATTAAATTATCGTTAAAGAAAATAAAAAACCGTCGTAGTTAAACTACAAACGGCTCTCGAAGCATACCTAATATATATCAAACATCAATAAAAATGGTACCAGTGGTCGGACTCGAACCGACACGCTTTTAAGGGCAATGGATTTTGAGTCCATCGTGTCTACCAATTTCACCACACTGGCATAGCATAAATTATTATACACAAAAAAAAGAAAAAAACAAACAAAAATTTTCTGAAACTGCAATATTTTTGTAAACGAACTGCTTATACAAGAATAAACCGATAATATCGAGATTAAAAAAAGAAACCGTCAATGACTTGACGGCTTCCATTATGCTTGATGTTTTGATAATTCCAACATTTCTTCGGTATATTGATTGGTATATAGTTTGTAATAATGACCTTTTTTGTTAATTAATTCTCGGTGCGTGCCTTCCTCGATAACTTCTCCTTGTTCCAAAACCAAAATTCGGTCACTGGAAACGATGGTCGACAAACGATGGGCAACGATAAACGACGTTCTCCCTTTTAAGATACGAGAGATGGCGTTTTGAACGGCTTTTTCCGTTTCGGTATCAACGGAGGAAGTAGCCTCATCTAATATCAAAATCCGTGGATCAGCCAATATGGCCCGAGCAAAGGAGATTAATTGTTTTTGACCGACCGATAATCTCGATCCGCCTTCTCCGCATTCGGTCTCATATCCTTTTTCGAATTTCATAATGAACTCATGAGCTTCGACGGCCTTTGCCGCGGCGATGGCTTCTTCATCCGTTGAGCCGATTCGACCGTACTTGATGTTATCCATTACCGTGCCACTGAATAAGTGAGGAGTTTGAAGGACGTATCCTAAGTTGGAGTGAAGCCAACCAAGGCTTCGTTCTTTGTAATCGACACCATCAATTAATATTTTACCCGATGTCGGTTCATAAAACCGGCATATAAGGTTAACGATGGTGGACTTCCCTGCACCGGTATGTCCGACGAGGGCAATGGACTGTCCGGCTTTGACGTCCAAGCTGAAATCGTCGAGTACGGTTTCACCCACATCGTACTTAAAGGTAACGTGGTCAAACTTCACATCGCCTTCTAATGGTTCAAAATTCTCGCGTTTGTAATCGAACAATGTCCCATACTTTGCGATAACTTCATCCGTATCGACGATGTCTGCCTTTGTTTCAATTAATGATACAATTCTTTCAGCGGAAGCTTGAGCTTGTTGGAAGCGCGCAAACAATGTTGCAATGTTGTTGACCGGTTCGAAAAACTGCCATACGTAACCAGTAAAGAGAATCAAGGTACCGATGGATAATCCATATTCACCAATAACCATGCGGCCACCAAAATAGTAAATGACGGCCGTGGCGATAGAAATTAAAAAGATGACGGTTGGAAAATACAAACCTTGAATGACGGCGGCTCGAATCGATTGTTGACGCATGTCCGATGTCAATCCAACAAAGTCAGCGTAATTGGATTCTTCCAGTACCAATGTTTTGGTTGTGATAGCACCGGTGATGCCTTCATTAAACGCACCGGTAATTTTGGAATTGACCTTACGAATGGAACGATATGTCTTTAAAATGTAGCGTCTGAAAACCGTTGAAATCACGATCAATACCGGAACAACGGCAATGGTTAACAAAGCTAATGTGGGATTGATGATGAACATAACGATAACTAAAATAATCATCATGAACAAACCCCATGTCAAATCGATAATTCCCCAAGATAAGATGTCACTGAGATTTCGCGAGTCACTAGTCATCCTGGCCATAATCCATCCAACTCGTGTTTTGTCGTAGTAGGAGAATGGTAATTCTTGAAGATGATGAAAAGCTTTTTGTCGAATATTGAAAGCAAGCTCGGCTTGAACTTTTCCTGCAAAAATAATAAACAAATACACCAGCATCGCTTGAACAATCATAAACGCAATATAAATACCGATGAACATCGGAATTTGTGACAAATCTTGTGTTCCTGCTTCGATGTTAGGTTGGATGATATCATCGATGGCAAATCGCGCAATTAGGGGATATATGACATCAGTACCCGCCAACATCGACATCGCTGAAATACCACCGATAACGTATTTTTTTAGTGGAGCCATAAATGAGAAAATTTTCTTCCAAACGCCCCAATCCAATTTCTTCGAGTTAAAACTCTCTTCTTCGTATAGTTCATCACTCATGGTGTTCACCTCCTTCAATTTGGAAGTCAATGCGTGATTGAATATCCCAAATCGTCTTATATATGCCATTGAGTTTTAAGAGCTCATCGTGTGAGCCACTCTCTTTGATTTTGCCTTTGTCCAGGACTAAAATACGATCAGCTTCTTTGGCTGTCGTGATTCGATGGGTAATAATAAGAACCGTTGATTGTTTCCATTCCTTTTTCAAAGCATTTCGAATTTGCATGTCGGTTTCTGAATCGACCGCCGATAAGGAATCATCGAATACAAGAATCGGTTTTGGTTTCAAAAGCATTCGAGCGATGGCCACGCGTTGTTTTTGCCCACCAGACAAGGTCACACCACGCTCGCCGACTAAAGTTTGGTAACCCTTTTCAAAATTGATGATGTCATCATGAACCTTAGCAATTTTTGCTACTTCTTCGACGCGACCTGATGGTAAGGACCGGTCTGATATCTTGATATTGTCTTCGACTGTTTTTGAAAACAGGAAGGGTTCTTGCAGAATCAAACCAATATTGTTTCGAAGATGATGCTTGTCGATTTCATGAATATCGACACCATCAATAAGGATGGAACCTTCTTGAAAATCCAATAGCTTGATAAGCAAGTTAATCAACGACGATTTTCCAGACCCTGTTCTGCCAATGATGGCGATTGTTTCCCCTTTGTTAATGGTGAAACTCAAGCCTTTAATTTGATGATAATTTGAATCTGGAAACTTAAACGAAACCGAATCAAAAACGATTGATCCTTCGATGGTCGGTTTCAAATGTCCGGAGTCCTTGATGTACTCATCTTCTTGTTCGATAATATGATTTAACCGTCCTACGGCAACTGTCGCTTTTGAAAAATCACCGACGATACGCCCTAATTGACGCATCGGCCAAATGATGTTCCCTGCAAAAGCAAGGAATGCTGAATAAACCCCCAAACTGATATTGCCTTGAATGGTGTAGATAATTCCCACAACCGCAACAACGCAAAATTGGGCAAAACTAATAAAATCGGTGGAACTCCAAAAAATCGCGTGAAGTTTCGTAAGTTTAAAATCGGAATCCGTAAATTTTCGATTTAAACCGTCAAATTTGGTGATTTCGTATTTTTCGTTTGCGAACGCTTTTACCACTCGAGCTCCACTAACATTTTCTTGAACATGCGTGGTCATCTTCGACTCATTTTCTTCTATGACGGTAAAATCCTTTTCGACTCTTCTAAAAAATATGACTGCGATAATTAATAACAACGGTGAAATAACCAAGGAAATCAACATCATGTTAACATTTAATAAATACATTTGAAACAGTGAAAAACCCATTAATAGGATTAGACGCAAAATTTCAATGATTTGATCTGAGATAAAATTTTTATAGGTTTCAACATCGGTCGTACACCGTTGAATCAAATCACCCGTTTCCGAATGACTATGAAAAGAATACGACAAATTTTGAAGTTTTCGATACAATCCATTTCTCAAATTGTATGTAACGCGTTCAGAAAAAAAAGCGGTGAATGTGCGTCTAAAAAAGATTGCGACGCTTCGAAACAAATCAATTATAACAATTCCAACTGCCGCCAATAACAATTTGTTTAGTTGACTACCATGATTAACAATATTAAAAATATAAGCTGGTAATCGAGACCCTTCTTCAAGGTCAAATTCTAAAACATAGTCGACAATGTGTTGTGTAAATAAAGGAATCAACGTCCGAGCATACGATACGATGACCAAAAACATAAATGATATCAGAAGGAGTGGCCAATAACGGCCCATCCATTTAAACATTAATCTTAATGATTTCAAAACACTCTTTTTTGGTTTTGAAATGACTTGAGTTTGTGCTTCCATACGTTCACCTCGTTTCTCTTATCAGTAGGAAGACAGATTTGTTTTACATTTTTTCGATGGGTTGCATTCCCAATAACGACATGCCATCGTTAAGTAAGGTCCTAACCATGGTAATTAGACATTTTTTCGTGTTTTTTTCGAGTTTGTCTTCGACCATGACTTTTTCTTTGCCATAGTAGCTGTTGAACAAACTCGCTAAGTTTAATAAGTATTTCGCCAAAATCGACGGTGAAGATTCCATTGCCGCTTTTTCTATCGTCAAGGAATACTGACTGATTAATTTGACCATTTCAAACGCGATATCGGTCGATAAGAACTCAAAATCGATGGGTTCGGATTGATCCCAAGGTTCTTGATTTAAAATAGAGGCAATTCGAACGGAAGTGTACTGTAAATACGGTCCGGTTTGGCCTTCAAAACGCACCATTTCCTCTAAATTGAATTCAAAATCGTTAGCACGGTAATTTTTAAGATCATTGAAAATAATTGCGCTAACGCCTATTTTTTCTGCAATAAGCTCTTTTTCTTCTAAATCGGGATTCTTCTCGTTGATGTAATTTAGACTCAATTGAATGGCTTCGTTTAACACATCGACCAATTTGACGATTTTCCCTTTTCGAGTCGACATCTTCTTGCCATCTTGGAGAACAAGACCGAAGTTGATGTGCTCGATTTGATTCGAGAAATCATAACCCATGATATCGATTACTTTTTTTAGTTGTTCAAAATGAAGCTTTTGTTCGTTACCAACTACATACAGACACTTGTCAAAATGATAGGTAGATTTACGATAAAAAACAGCCGCTAAATCACGGGTAATGTACAGTGTCGAGCCGTCCGATTTTTGAATCAAAGCAGGTGGCAACTCTTCACCTAAGTCGACAATCATTGCTCCTTCATCTTCAACGAGAAGATTTTTTTGAGATAATTCATCGATAACGGGTTGCATTTTATCGTTATAAAACGCTTCGCCATTGTACGAGTCAAAATTGACCTTCAGGAGATCATAGACCTGCATGTAGTCTTTTAAAGACTCCTTCCGGAACCAATCCCAAAGCTGAACGTATTCGGGATTACCCAATTCGAGTTCTTTAAAAATTCGGCGTGCTTCATCATCCATTTCAGGATTGTCTTTTGCCAGTTCGTGGAATTCCACATACAATTTTACCAGCTCATTAATCGGATCTTTTTGAATGGTTTCTGGGTTGCCAAAGTGTTGATATGCATAGATGATTTTACCGAATTGCGTGCCAAAATCACCGAGATGATTAATTCTAACGACTTTATAACCGCATTTTTCTAATAAATTACCTAATGAATGGCCGATGATCGTCGAGCGGAGATGCCCAATCGAAAATGGCTTCGCAATATTGGGAGACGAGTAGTCGATACAAACGACTTTTCCAGAGCCCATCTGCGATACGCCAAACGTCTGTTGGTTGGCCAAGTAATCGGAGACGATGGTTTTTGCAATCGTACGTCCGTTTAGTCTCAAATTTAAAAATCCACCCAATAAGACCGATTCAGCGATAAAGGGAGCCCATTTACTTTCGTGAATAAGGGCAGTCAGTCGACTCGACAAATCGGGAATGGCAACGCCAATGGTCTTGGCAATCAAAAAGAGCGGAATCGATAAATCTCCTTGATCTTTCCGTTTTGGCGCCTCGATAATCACATTCGTCGCCTGATTATAATCGTTCATCAACGATGTTTCGATAAGGGTTTTCAAACCCGTTTTAATTTGTTCAATCATGATAATCACTCCTTAAAAAAAATAGATTTGGAATCAAAGTCCAAATCTACTCTTAACATACTTTAACATTTCGGTTTGGGTTGTATAGAAGGTTAATTTTGGATTGTTTTGGCCATTCAAAATCGTCTGATTTTGACGAATTGCCTCATCAACACCTACCCACCTTGGTTTCAAACCCATTTCTTCTTCGTGTTCTTCTAAATTTGCAGATACAAATTGAAGTACGTCAACTTGATAGTAATAACTATTAATTTTCAGTACTTTTCCTTTCAAGGATCTTGATTCACGAATTTCTTCGGTATAACCGAGGTATTCGATAATCTTGACGGATTTTGCACCCACTTCTTCTAAAAGTTCACGGTATAAAGTATCTAATTTTGACTCATTCAGTGTGATGCCACCGCCTGGAGTCCCGTACATTTGGTCTTTTTCAGAAAACATTAATAACACTAAGCCATCTCGGATGATAATCGCTCTAACAGCTTCCCTTGAATCGATTTTTGGCGTGATTTCCACCAACGTATCAGTCATGACGATTAAAGGTTTCATGGGATTCTCTCCTTTCTTAGTGGTTCTAATGTCGTAACTATTTTAACATAGTAATTTAAAAAGAGATAGCCCTAATCGACCGAAATATCCGATAAATTCTCGATTTTCTCGAGTAATTCGGTTAACTCTTCATCGATTTCTTGGATTCGTGATTCCTTCTGAGAATAAAGTGTAGGGTTCATATAGACGGTTTCTAAGAACAGTTCCTCTTTCAACGTTTCTTGTTCTTTATGCAATTTTTCCATGGTTTTTTCAATGGATTGTAGTTCGTTTCCTGGTCTTTTTGGTTTGACGATTGGTTGTTTTGATGGCTTGTTCATAGGAGCTTGATTCAACGAAGATTTGTATTCGTCATAGTTTCCGCTGAAGACTTGAATATCTCCCTGATGGAAATCCATAATGGTTGTCGCTACTTTGTTAATAAAATAGCGATCATGGGAAATAAATAAGATGGGACCCTCAAACTGATCAAAGACATCCTCAACAATATTTTTAGTATCGATGTCAAGATGATTGGTCGGTTCATCCAAAATAAGTAGCTCTGGCTCTTCCAACATCATCATTAATAAGGTCAAACGAACGCGTTCTCCTCCCGATAAGACCGAAACGGACTTAAAGACATCTTCTTCAACAAAAAGGAACAAAGCAAGTAGTTTTCTTACTTCTCCTAATGTCTTTTGCGGATATCGGTTGTGAACGGTATTGATAACACTTAAGGAATCATCCAATGAGGACAAATTTTGATCAAAATATCCAATTTTTAATTCTTTTACAAACGATATCCGGCCGTCCAATGGTTCTAGAGTTCCCATAATGGTTTTAATGAGGGTGGTTTTCCCGATTCCATTCGGACCGATGATTCCCACTTTTTCATAACCTCTCATCTCAAATGACAAAGGTGCCTGAAGGGGTTTATCATAGCCAATCAAGACATCCTCAAGACGAATGATGACTGCATCCGTTGGACGTCTACTTTTAAATTGGAAACGAACATGACTCTGACTGTTTGTCGGCTTATCGATGCGTTGAATCCGATTTATTTTTTTGATTCGATCCTGAGCGCTTTTTGCTTTTGTGGCTTTATATCGGAATCGATCAACAAAACTTTGAAGATGCGCAATCTCTTTGGATTGACGTTGGTATTGTTTCAGTAACAATTCGTAACGTTTGACTTTCTCAAGTTCATATTGGTCATAATTACCATAGTATACCGAGGTGGTTTGTTGATCAATTTCGTAGATTTTTTCCGCTACTCGATTGATAAAATACTTGTCATGGGTTACACAAAGAACTGCCCCTGGGTAGCGCTTAAGATAGTCTTCAAGCCATTCGATGATTTCGATGTCCATGTGATTGGTTGGCTCATCTAAAATCAGTAAATCAGGTTTTTTTAATAACAATTTGGCAAAAGCGACGCGTGTCTTTTCGCCGCCTGAAAACGTATCGATAATGCGATCATATTCAGATTTTTGAAACCCAAATCGACTTAAAATCATATCGATCGTTGTTAGATAATCGTATCCGCCTAATCGACTGTATTCATCTTCAGCAAGCGCGTAACGTTTCAATAACGCATCCGAATGATCGGTTTTCATCTGATCAAGAATAAGTTTTATTTGATTTTCTAGATCGATGACTTTGGAATACACTGATTTCATTTCATCGATTAACGATGATTGTAGATTGTCAATGACGTCTTGACTCAAGTATCCAATTGATACCGATCGATTGATGAATAAATCGCCGCTATCCGGCAATAATTCACCAAGAATAAGTTTTATGAGGGTCGATTTTCCGGTGCCATTTCGACCGATCAAGGCTATTTTTTCGCCTGAATTGACGTCGAGAGAGACCTTATCAAAGAGCATTGTTCCACTGAATGATTTCATCACATTGGTCAGTTTTATTAAGTTCATGGTCTCACTTCCTTTCAATCCATATCTATTTTAACATAGTAAGAAAGCTTTAACAATGGCGAAATTTTGCGAAAAAAAAGGATAGCTTTACGCTACCCTAGTTAAAATATTATCGACTTTTAACGGATAAAACCATTGATGCAACATTATCAGTGTTCGTGTTGGAGAAGGCAATAAGTGGAATAGCAGTAAAGTTTTCAATGGTCGAAGGATCATAGGGATACTGCGTGGCCATAACCGAGCGAATGGTATCGCCTTCCGTCGCATTTTTAATCATGTTTGCCGTTTCATTCAAGACCGTCGTATACCCAACAATGCCAGAATTATTATAGGCAATCATCGGATCGAGGAAATAATCGATGAATTGATGAGCAAGTTCAACGTTTCGCGCATCTTTTGGTATGATCATACCATCATAAAAAGCGATGGTCGTTTCGGGTATGAAAATTCCGATATGATCCGTCAGTGAAGCGGCTTCGGCAGTCGTTTTTGCATTTTCGGTTAAGATGATGTACGTATCAAAGAAGTCGCCTACGTAGACAAAGGCCATGTCAAGATTACCCGCTTCAACGTCTTTTTTCAACATGTCGGTTGCCCATAAATGATAATTTCTTTGAGCAAGAATTGATTCAGATAAGTCCAAATAGTCTTGTGAATAGACATTGAGTGCATTCACATCCTCGGTCAATCCTTTATCGTAAGCGTAAATTAACGAAGCAGAGTAGGCAAAACGAGGAACATCATACATACCGACTTTGAGCGCTCGAGAAAACGTTCCGGAGGGTTCGTTCTCAAAAACAGCAGCCCATTGATTATCGGCGATATACTCTTCAATGCCTTCCAATTGACGGTTGTACATAATACCAAATACGCCCCAAAAGTATGGAATAGAGACAGTATAAGGATCCGTAACTTCTTCGTTATCCATAAACATCAAATCCATGATACCATTCAATCCGGGAACAAAGTTGTCGCGACTAAAGTTTGTCAATTTGGTTACGTCAATGGATTGAAGGTAGCCTTCATCCCATAATTTTTCGATCATGTAATCTGAGGGAACAACGATATCGTATGCGGTCGTTCCATCTTTTACTTGTTGTTCCATCGCTTCGTTTGAATCGGCGTACGAATAAACGACGCGAACACCGTATTCTTCTTCAAAATCAGCGACCAAATCCTCGTTGATGTATTCTCCCCAATTCAAAACATATAATTTGGGTTTGCTCGTGCAAGCCGTAAGCACTAAGGTAAATAATAACACACCTGTTAAGACAATCAATTTTTTCATTTTTTTCTCCCTTAAAAATTAATGTGAAAACTTCGCAAGTTGGCGACGTTTTTTGATACTACTCCGAACGGAAATCAAAACAACGATGAGAACCATAAAGAGTGAGAAAGCAGTATTGTAGGCATATACAGCAGGGGAAGGTCTAAAGTTTATGGATGTATAAATCCATATGGATAAGTTTTGAAACCCTTGACCACGTGTGAAGTAACTAATTACAAAATCATCGATGGACATCGTGAATGCCATCAGCATGCCGGTGAATATCCCACTAGAGATAGCAGGTATGATGACTTTTAAGATGCCGACTGCCGGTTTGCTATACAAATCCAAAGCGGCGTCGTACAGATTGTCATCCAATTCCGACAACTTAGGCAAAATACTTAAAATAACGTAAGGCAAACAAAAGAAAATGTGAGCCAGGAACATCGTTGTGAAACCAAAGATATTCGGGAAGATGTACATCAATGTTTTGAATACAAGCATTAACGAAATACCGGTAACGATATCTGCATTGAGAATGGGAACTTGGTTTAGAAGAACCATTTTTTGTCGTTTCTTCTTAGTTAAACTATGAATCCCAATTGCAAAAATGGTACCAAAAACAGTGGATACTGCCGTCGCTAAAACAGCTATCAGCAGAGAATTTTTAATGGATTGAAAGAGCGACGTTTCAGTAAATATTTCTCCATACCATTTAAACGTAAAATTAGTAAATGCATAGATGCCTTGCGATTCATTGACTGAGTGAATCGCTATAATAAGGATGGGCAAATAGAGCATGAAAATGACGCCTACGAAAAATATCCACTTCAGAATACTTTTGATAATGCCGATTGTTTTTTCGACACCGGGCTTACGGAAAAATAAGACAAAAGAACGTTGGAAGGATATCGCTTGATTTTTCATATTAACGATTCTCCTTCTTTATCTACTTTGAAGATCAATGCCATTGATCCGAAAATAATCAATAAAATGACCAAAGACAAGAGACTACCAAAATTATAGTTGCGGTTCATGAACCTCGAATCAATCAAGGTTCCGATAAATATGAGACTGCCGGAACCTAATATTTTTGGGATGGCAAATCCCGAAAATGAAGGCAAGAATACCATGATGATGCCCGTCGTAACCCCTTTAATCGATAATGGGAATGTTACTCTAAAAAAGGTCTTAACACGGTTTGAGCCCAAATCCATTGAAGCTTCTAAAAGCGATTTATCGATTTTTTCAATAACCGTATAGATTGGTAAAATCATGAATGGTAGATACGTTAAGACCAATCCAATCACAACGGCGGGAGAGAAACCACTACTTACGTAATAAATACCTTTTAATGGCCATACAAACGATAATCCAACATTACTGAGAACATCGTTAACAATCGAAGATTCGGACAATAAATTCGCCATGGCATAATTCCGTAACAACGAATTAGACCACATCGGAATAACCGTCAAAACGAGAATGACCAACTTGTTTGAAAAGTTGCTATTGGCAACGATATACGCCATAGGGTATCCAATGATAAAACAGATTACGGTTGCGATGATCGAATTCACAAACGAATTTTTCAGGGCAACGCGCACCGTAATATCTGAAAACAATAATCGCCAATTGTCGAAGGAAACTTGCGAATTGGTTAAATCGAGAGCTTCACCATTAATAAAAAAGGTTAGGAAGAACATCATGATCAGCGGAACCCCAACCAGTACGACCATCCATACGACGTAAGGGACAACCAATTTCCCTAACTTTCGTATATTCATGATTGTTCCACCTTCATAAGATGAATTTCGTAAGAATCAACCCGGAGACCGACTTTTTGGCCAACCGCTTTATTTTCATAAGTATGAATAACAAATTCTTTTTCTTGAACGACAACGCAAAGTTCAAAATGAACGCCTTTAAAGATAGAACTGGTAACAACCCCAATCAGTTTTGCACCTTCAGGGTCGATGAGATCGAGATCTTCTGGACGAATAACAACATCCACGGTTTCTCCGTTTTCAAAACCAATGTCAACGCAATCAAACTCAACACCCATGAATTTGACAACATTTGGGCGAACATAGGTTCCTTGTAGAATATTGGATTCGCCAATGAACTGAGCTACGAAACGGTTCTTCGGTTCGTTGTATATTCCAGTAGGCGTTCCGATTTGTTGGATGACGCCATCTCTCATGACAACGATGGTATCGGACATGGTCAACGCTTCTTCTTGATCGTGTGTAACATAGATGAAGGTGATACCCAATTTACGTTGCATTTCTTTGAGTTCGTATTGCATGTTTTGTCGTAACTTTAAATCGAGCGCAGCAAGCGGCTCGTCCAATAGTAATATTTTGGGGCGGTTGACAATGGCTCTAGCAATGGCAACACGTTGTTGTTGTCCTCCGGAAAGATTCGCTACTTTGCGCATTCCGAAATTGGGTAATGATACTAATTTTAGCGCTGCTTCTACTCGTTCTGAGATTTCGTCTTTAGCTACTTTTTGATTTCTTAGTCCAAAAGCGACGTTATCGAAAACGTTAAGATGAGGAAACAAAGCATACCGTTGAAAGACCGTGTTGATGGGACGTTCGTAAGCGGGCAAATCATTAACGGTCACACCGTTTAAAATGATTTCTCCACTATCGGGTTTCTCAAATCCACCAATCATCCGTAACGTGGTTGTTTTTCCGCAACCAGAAGGGCCTAATAACGTAATAAATTCGTTTTCGTTGATGTACAAATTGATGTGATCAACGACAAAAACATCATCAAATGATTTAGAAATATTGCGCAATTCAATCAGCTTTTTACCCATATACAACTCCCTCAGTCTTTTCAAAAATCAAGCAATATTATATTACTTAATTTTTTGAATGTAAACACATTTTTTTAATATTTTTTTTGATTTCAAAAAATCCATAAAATCTGGTATTCTAACTATACACAGTATAGTTAACAATAATTTAATATCAAAAGAAATTCGATAAAAAACCAGATCAAAAATTCTTAATAAATCAAGGACAAAACTGCAATGGTTGTGTAATAAGCCCCTACCAAAAACAAGAGGATTCCAATCACTCTTGAAAACAGTATTTCTGATGGTCTCGGTTCAGCGGTTGTATGATATTTTTGTTTCTGAACCCACGTAATAATTTTCTTTCCTCTGAAAAAGAACAAACCTGCCAATGCGATGAAGCCTAAACCAATAAGTAATCCAAGTAGTTTCATTAATAAATCCATTTGTGCACCTCTTCTAAATTGTAAGTAGTCAATCTTAAGAAATAAAAAACACCACAATTCTTAAAAACTAACAGCTAGCCTTAGGAGTAAATAGCTGGTAATTAAAACGGGGAGTTTTTTTAAGATTGCGATGTTTTCAAGCCAAGTACTTGGCTATCTACGATTATAATATATAATCCCTTAAATTTCAAAGTAATTTTTTCAATATTTCATGAAAATTATGTAACATACTTTTTTATCCTTAAGTCGAATGATTTGATTATTAAACTTAGGTTCGATATAATAACAGTATAAAATATATACGGAGGTACTTATGTCATTATATGATTTTTCAGTACTCGATGCCAATCAAAACAATGTGTCGTTAAAGGATTATGCTGGCAAGGTGTTGCTTATCGTTAATACCGCAACCCACTGCGGATATACTCCTCAATACAATCAACTTCAAGTTCTTTACGAGAAATATCGTGAAAAGGGATTTGAAGTATTGGATTTCCCTTGTAATCAATTCATGAAACAAGCACCCGAATCCATTGATGAATACGTAGGCATTTGTCAAATGAAGTATCGCGTTTCTTTTAAAATTTTTAACAAAATTAACGTCAACGGCAAAAACGCGGATCCCTTGTACAACTACCTGACTCAAGGAACAAAAATCCGATGGAATTTTACCAAGTTCTTAATCGACCGAGAAGGTAACATCGTTAAACGATACGATTCCAAGGATACGCCATTAAGTTTCGAACAAGATATCGTAGCGTTACTCTAACTAAAAAACCGACGAAATTCGTCGGTTTTATTTATCGTATGTCTTCAACAATCGCATCTAAAGGTTTTTCTAATAGATGCGGATTTTCGATAATCCGTTTAAATTCGCGGAGCGAATTGGCGTTGTAGAGTCCGTCGCAAATACGTTCGTCAATGATGGCTCCAACCTTCATTATTTTCGCAACACCAAACGTGTTTGTTTCTGCGTCTAGAACGACTGGTTCATAGGATTCTTTTCCCATGCCTAAGAATAAAGATGTCGTACCAAAGTTGTAGATGTGATGAACAACGTAACTCATTTTGATTGACTTCATATTCGTAATAAATACGGATGTATGAAACGGACTTACGTTAAGAATGCTTTTGGGTAATAAACCGTGTTTATCAAGAAACTTAAGAAAGCCCACTGCCATTTTTATTAAGAAATTAGGTACCATGGTTAATATTTTGGCGGTTTTATCCGTTCCATTCACGACGGCACCTTTGGCGTTTGTCAAGACTTCATTTTCAATCATATCACGAATTTGTGAGACCGTTTCGGTGCCTTTAAAGGTCAATTTAATCGTCGTTTCATCCGCTGCATCGGTCAATGATTTTTTAACGGCTAACGATAGTTGAATTGAATTACGTTTAAAGATACGTCCATTCATGATGAATCGGTTTAATTTGGGTCTCAAAGCCAACACACGCACGATTGCTGCGATGACTAAATGCATATAACTGTATCGATCGTTTTCTTTTCGTTTTTCAAAGATGAAACGATCAAGATGTTCGCAGTTGACATCCAAGACAGTCCAGACCTGAGCATCGGATCTTTCTGGCATGATATGTGGTACTAAACGCATTACTGGATCAATGGTTTTAATTCGTTTTCCGTCACTTCTTAGTCCAAACATATAGAACCCCCCATGAGTTTGCTGTTAATGATTTTACCACAACGTCAAGCATTTATCAAGATTAATGAGACTTTTGTGAGTTCAGCGAAATTTTGTTGAGTGAATACTCATTATTTGGTATAATGTAACCAAATCGAAAGGTGCAACTATGACTATGAAAAAACTATCGTATATTGTTATTCCGTTTTTATTTGTGGCGTTCATGCAATCCCTTACGTACTGGGGAAATCAATGGTACGCCGAAGCAATGGGAATCGTTGGTGTAGACTACAGTTTTATATTAAAAGGGTTTAATGACAGTGTTCCGTTTCTCGCATGGACTGTATACCCTTATACTATTGCCTTTCCTTTTTGGGTATTATCGTTCTTTTATATTGGCTATCGGAACAAGCACAACATGTATATTATCTTGTCTAGCATATTTGTGGCGTTCACGCTATCTGGGCTGTTCTACTTTTTCTTTCAGTCAGATGTTCAGGCTTGGCGAGAAACGTCTGGTTTATTCAACCAAACGGACTTATCGTTTACAGAGCGTTATGTCATGACCATCTATCAGGCGGCCGGCCCTCGAAATGCCTTACCCTCTTACCATGTGCTGATGAGTTGGTTTTGTATCTTAGGCGCACGTTTAGATAAATCGATGCCTAAATTGGGGAAAATTGTTATTTGGACATTGGCTATCGCAATTTGTATTTCCACACAGACTCTCAAACAACATTACATTATCGATCTGATTGCTGCTATCGCATTGGCAGAAGGTTTATTCTGGTTGATAAAGAATACAAAACTTGTGAATTGGTTTGAACGGACCTTCACGAAAATCAATCAAAAACTTCATCTTGAATAAAAAAAAGAGCTTCGGCTCTTTTTTTATTGCATCGGTATTTGGATGATTCGCATGGTGTTGGTGCTTCCGTGTTTTTGGCCCCATCCAGAAGAAATAATGATGGAGTCGCCGGGTTTAAACCCAAAATCCAAAGCGACTTCGATAGCGACATGGTCAGAGATGGTCAAATCGTTGAAATTGGATCGTAAGGTCGCAAAAACACCACAGTAATAGGATAACTTTCGACACGTTTCAACCGAATCGGTCACGGCAATAATCGGGACGCTTGGTCTAAATTTGCACATCCGTTTGGCGGTCCCACCCGTTTCAGTAAAAGCGATAATCACTTTTGCATCAGGAAGGGTGAGTGCTGTTTGCGATACGGCAATACCAATCGCATCGTTAATGGTCTTTTGTGACGTTGCAATCGACTTGCGAAGACGATCTTCATATGGGACGATGTCTTCAATAGCCTTAGCGATGGTATCCATCGTCAAGACGGCTTCTATCGGGTATTCCCCAGCTGCGGTTTCACCGGAAAGCATGATGGCGTCGCTTCCATCTAAAATGGCATTGGCAACATCGTTGGCCTCGGCTCGAGTTGGACGCGGATTCACCATCATCGATTCTAACATATGGGTGGCCGTAATAACCGGTTTACCCACTTCATTGGCACGTTGAATAATCTTTTTTTGATAGATCGGGACTAATTCCGTTGAAACCTCGACACCTAAATCACCACGGGCAACCATGATGCCATCGGCTACCGCTAAGATTTCATCAAGATTATCGACACCTTCTTGATTTTCAATCTTTGCGATTAATTCAATCGATTCTTTTCCAATCGATTTGAGGATATCACGAACATCATTGACATCTTTAGCGCGTCTAACGAATGATAAAGCAAACATATCAACGTTGTTATTGGCCGCAAAGATGATATCGTTCCGATCTTTTTCAGAAATGAAAGGCATAGAAAGTTTGACATTGGGCACATTGACGCCTTTTTTACTTTTGATGACACCGTTATTTTGTACGACCGCATCAAACTCGCCGGAGCGAATCGCTTCAACATTAAGTCGCATTTTCCCATCGTCAATCAATAAATAATCGCCGACAGCGATGTCGTTAAACAACTGCGGACAAGAAATATGAAACCGTTCATGGGTTCCTAAAATAACCTCACGTACAATGGTCACACGGTCCCCTTTTTTAAAAGCGACTTGGTTATCCACAAACATGCCGGTTCTAATTTCAGGACCTTTGGTGTCGGCTAAAATACCGATATGACGATGTCGATTTTCGGCCGTCGACCGAATTAATTGAATGCGATTGAAATGCTCCTCTTCGGTCCCATGTGAAAAATTGAGCCGAGCCACATTCATTCCTGCATCAATCAATTTTTCCATCATCGGAGCTGAATCCGTTGCTGGTCCAATGGTACAAATAATCTTTGTTTTTCGCTTCATCGTATCTCCTCCAACCATTTCTAGTTTAATTATACTATAAAATCGGTAAAAAAAGGGAGTTTAAATCCGTTTTTAGGCTTCTTTTGATTTTCGACTGTCGAACTTTTTACGTTGTTCGGTATTTAATATTTGTTTCCGAATACGAACCGATTTGGGTGTAACTTCGATGAGTTCATCGTCATTGATGTAATCCAAACACATCTCAAGGGACATCTTTCTCGGACGTTTTAATACGACCGTCGAATCCTTGGTGGACGAACGCGTATTGGTTTGTTGCTTTTCTCTGACGACATTGACAGCCAAATCGTTGTCGCGATTGCATTCGCCGACAACCATTCCTTCATATACCTTCGTTCTTGGGTCGATAAACATGATGCCACGATCTTCCATCGCTCCTAAAGAATACGCGGTTGCGAATCCGTCTTCAACCGCAACCAAAACGCCTAGAGCGCGTTTTCCAACGTTCATCACTTCCATCGGACGATACTCAGAGAACGTATGATTGATGATTCCATATCCCTTCGTCGATGTTAAAAAGTCTGTCATAAAACCAATTAATCCTCGAGAAGGCATTTGATAAAGAAGTCGAGATTGATTTTCATGATGACTCATTGATTCCAAAATACCATGTCGATTCCCGATCAATTCAATAACTGATCCTAAGGTATCTATGGGGCAATCGATTTGCACGGATTCAAACGGTTCGCACAAAACGCCGTCTTTTTCTCGAAGGATAACTTTTGCCTGAGAGACTTGAAATTCGTAGCCTTCACGGCGCATATTTTCAATCAATATTCCTAGATGCAATTCGCCTCGACCCGAAACAATCCATTGCTCTCCTTGAGATGAACGTTCAACTTTAAGAGCTAAATCACGTTGCGTCTCGCGAAATAATCGCTCTTCTATTTTGGACGAGGTAACCCATTTGCCTTCTTGACCGGCAAAGGGTGAAGTGTTAGTGCCAAATGTCATTTGAACCGTCGGTTCACCAATATGAATGGTTGGAAGTGGATAGAGTTCATTTTGGTGGCAAATGGTTTCACCCACATAAATATCTGCTAGACCCGATATGGCAACGATATCGCCTGCAGACGCTGATTCGATTTCAATGCGATCAAGTCCCAAAAAACCGTAAAGTTTTTGAATTCGGAAATCTTTGACAGAGCCATCGAGACGAATACACGATACCATTTCATTCATCTTTATGGTTCCGGAATGAATGCGTCCAATGCCCATTCTTCCCACATAATCATTGTAATCAAGCAACGTAGGTTGAAACTGAAGAGGGCCATCGGGATTCGTTACTGGTTCAGGAATAAACTCAATAATTTTGTCGAGTAACGGAATCATTGTGTCAGTTGGTTGTAGCGTCGGGTCCAGCGAGGATTGGCCGTTAATTGCGGATGCATAAATAACGGGGAACTCTAATTGATGATCGTCCGCTCCAAGTTCAATAAATAACTCCAGAACTTCGTCGACCACTTCAATCGGGCGAGCGGCGAATCGGTCAACTTTATTAATGACGACCAATGGCTTAACTTTCGCTTCCAACGCTTTCTTCAAAACGAACCGAGTTTGTGGCATGGTGCCTTCAAAGGCGTCAACGACTAAAATAACACCATCAACCATGCTCATGATGCGTTCAACTTCGCCACCAAAATCAGCGTGACCGGGTGTATCGAGTATATTTATTTTAATACCCTTATAGAGAATTGCGGTGTTTTTAGCTAAAATCGTAATTCCCCGCTCGCGCTCGATGGCATTTGAGTCCATCGCTCTTTCCGCGATTTCTTGATGGGTTTTTAAGGTATCGGATTGTTTCAATAACGTATCGACTAACGTCGTTTTTCCATGATCGACGTGAGCGATGATTGCAATGTTTCTAATGGACATAAAGAGCCTACTTTCAAATGAGTTTTTTCATATCGTCCGGTATTGGTACGATGATGGTGTGTTTTTGTTGAGTCAAAGGATTGATCCATTCGATTTGTTCTGAATGGAGGGCAGTACGAGCAATCAAATTCATGGGACCTCCATAGGTTTTATCGCCTAATAATGGGTGCCCTGTATGCGAGCAATGAACACGAATTTGGTGCGTTTTACCGGTTTCAAGGGTTAATCTAAGGAGCGCATAATCGTCATAATTCTTGATGACCTGATAGTGCGTTATTGCTAGGTCCCCGGATGAATTCACACGGTATTTATTTTGTTCGTGACGATCGCGTCCGATGGGATATGACCAGACGCCTGATTCGGTTTTAAACCGGCCGAAAACCAACGCTAGATACGATCGTTTGACATGATCGTGATCCCAATGGTTGGCCATATAGGCATGAATAAAATAATGTTTCGCTATCATTAGCGCACCCGTAGTATCGCGATCAAGACGATGGCAATAACGGATTTGGCGGTTAATATTATTATCAAGATAATACCGACTGATTCGATTAACCAAGGTATTGTTGAGTTGTTTGTCATCGGGATGGATAATCAACCCTGACGGTTTATTTACAATGAGATAATCTCGATCCTCGTAGACCACATCGATGGATTGATCGTCTGGTAGAAAATCCCGTTCTTCGATGGTAGAAATATTAATGATTAGTTCATCATTTTCCAATAACAGCGTATCAAATAATGCTTGATTGCCATTAATCGACACAGCATGTTCCATTCGAAGCATGTGAAGAACCGATTTGGATGTCGAAAAATATTTCAAGAACTCATTAAGCGTTAGTCCTTGATATTGTTTGTGTATTAAAATGGATAATTCGTCCACGATATCACCGCTTTAAAAAATGATGTTTAACGTCCTCGTCAAACATCATTTTGCTTTTTAATAGTGTTGTTTGGAAGGTATGACGCCACGAACGCCACCTTTTGGATTCGTTACATCGCCGTTGTAACGAGGAATTAAATGAACATGCAAATGGAAAATGGTTTGTCCGCTAGCCTGCCCGTTGTTAATCCCAATATTGTATCCATCGGGATGATACTGCTGATCAATCCGTGATTTCATAACCATTAACGCATCGTCAATCATCTTTTTTTCTTCAAGCGTTGCATCAAAATACGTGGATATGTGTCGCTTGGGTACAATAAGACAATGACCTTTTGATACCGGAAACCCATCTTCAAAAACGACGCACAATTCATTTTCATAGACAATCGCATTTTGATCGATAAGGTTCGTACAAAATAAACACATACTATCGCCGTTTAAACAAAACAGTCAAACCAATACCAACCAAGACAATTGGCAACAAATACCCTTTTAAATTAATGCCTTGTTCGTCCAGTAAAAAGAAAGCACCGATGAATAACATTGCTACGTTACCCGTCTGAATACCGTTCTTATACATTAAATAAATGGCTGGAATAATTAAGAAAAGCGTCCACCAACCATCAAAAAAGATGTTGATTGTTAGCAGATTTAAGCGGTCGAGGAGTATCAAAACGCCCAACCCAATTAATATAAATCCAAAAAACCGACCTTGATCATTTTTCATATTATCAACTCCATGTCACCATTTTATTAAAGTCGAGGGGTTTTGTCAATCAATTATCCTCACCAACAGGGGCTTGAAACCGTTCTGGAAACACTTTCATGAAATATTACCGTTACCGTTGTTTTTCCCAAGTAACTTTGGCACCATTATTTTTGACTATGACGTTAGCAATCTTACCTTGATGGATGCATTTGAATCGAATTTCATTGATGGCTTTAGGCAAGCGTGATTCCGCTTTGATATAATAACCTTCCCGTTTCAATCCTGCAAAACCATAGATGAGAGCCATATAGGCCCCACCATTTGCACCGGGATGAGTTCCACCGACATAAATACTGCCATTATAGTTTTTTTCTTTTCCTGTGATGTCGACGGTTGCACTTCGCATAAAATATTCGTAAGCTTCTTCGATTTTCCCAATCTCACAACCGACTATGGCATGAAAGGCATCCGAAAGCGATGAGCCTTTTTCTACTTTGGGTTCATAATAGTTCCAGTTTGCGAACTTAATGAGTTGGCTAAAAGCAAATGGATGGAGTGCAAACAAGGCAATGACATCGGCTTTTTTTATAATTTTTGTGGGTGTTGCTTTACCAAATTCACCGCCCAAATATTCCGAAGGATTATCAATTCTTGCAACCATCATATCCAAGGATACTTCCTCTAATTGATGATAGCCGTCGAACTGTTCGATGATATTTTCCTCATTGGGAATTTGTTGGAATAACTCGCGTTCAATCACATGCATTTTTGTAATTTCTTCGGTATATCCTCGAGCTGCGATTAACGAACGTACAAATTCAGAGTTGTAGTCCCGCATCATCTTAATAAATTTATACATGATGGAAAATGTATTTTTTGCCATAAAATTGGTAAAGGCATTATTATTGACGCCCTCATGATATTCGTCAGGTCCAATTACATCGTTCAAATAAAACTTCTTTAAATCTGGACGCCATGTTGCATAGGAATGATAGAAGCGAGCACATTCAATAACCATTTCTAAACCGCCTTTTTCTAAGACGGTCAAATCGTTGGTGACATCAACGTATTGATTGATGGCATAGACAATATCGGCGCTAATGTGAATCGTTTTTTCGTTGAAATAGGTCCGAATAGGCGCTTTCGTCAATGCATCGGTAATGTTATAATCGGAGCAAGCTTCATCGCCGCTATCCTGGCTTTCCCATGCGTAGAACGCACCATTATAGCCATATTTTTGGGCTTTGCGTTTGGCTCCTTCGAGGGTATGCACTCGGTACATGATAATCCGACGAGCCGATTCCAAATCGGTATTCAAGAAGAAAGGAAGCATAAAGATATCGGTGTCCCAATTGATGGAACCTTTACAAGCTTGACCCGATAATCCACGTGTCGCAATGGAATGATAATCGGAAAAAGGTCGGACGCTGATTAAATGATAAATGGAATTTCGTATGGCTAATTGAGCTTCTTCATTACCTTTGATTTCGATGTCCGCTAATTTCCATTTCTCTTCCCAAAAAGCGGAGTTTTCTTGGTAGAGCGTGTCGTACGATTTTTTCATCGCATTTTTCACAGATGCAATCGATACGGCGACGCAATCCGATTTCGTATGTTGGACGGATGCAAATTTATAGAGCGTGTATAACTTGCCAGGAATCGTTTGAAAACGAACCCAGTGCATGGGTTGATTGTTATAAAGAAGCGATTTGGTTTCATAACCAATGTCGTGCAAAATTCCTTCAGACACCGCGACAGAAAGATGTTGTTGGTTGGTCAACGCATCGGCTGTGAATATGCCAGCTGTATCCATGAAATGATAGCGTTCCAAATGAGGTCCATTTAGATCAAATATCGAGGTATCTATTCCGGTATAAAGTTCGATATCAATTGCTTCTGTGCACATGAATTGATACTTCATGCAGATGATGTCCTTGTCAATTTGAGAGGTAAAACGTTCGGACTGCATAATGATTTCAGCCCGATTGATTTGATACGTTGTTTTACGGTAATGAAGTCCTTTTGACATATCAAGCATTTGAACATGCGAAGAGGGTTGAACGTGCGCCGGATGAAGCATTCGATTGTTAACCACTAAGAATGTATAAAGAGGATTGTACACATTCACACTTTCTCGCCATGGATCAAGTTGCCGAGGAGGTTGATTATAAACGCCGGATAAATTTAATCCGACCATTTCATCTTTTGTATATTCTTCTAACGTTCCACGGTAGCCCATGTACCCGTTGGCGATGATAAACTGATTGCCATTTTTTATCACATCAGCAGGTAAAAAAGAATGCGATTCTATTTTGAACATAGTATCCTCCCGAACAGATTGTTTCAAGATTAATCCAGAAATATTACTGAATAAAGCCGTCCACCTATCCCGAAAATGGATGGTGACATAACTTTCTCTTCTTTTCTATAATACGATATTTTTCAATATTTGTCATTCTTTATTCGGACAATAATCATTGCGATTTCACAAAAAAATAAGAATAAATGAATATATCTCAACGAACGAAAGAAAAAACAGCCTATATAGGCTGCAAATTCTACGAACGATGGAAAGATTGTGTTACTCTATCATTCACTTTGTGCATTTGAAAACAAGGCTAAAAAATCATCCGCCGTCATTGGTTTGCCAAATAGATACCCTTGAAGATTGTCGACGCCGATACTCTGAAGGAGAATTTTTTGCGTTGACGTTTCGACGCCTTCGCAACAAACATGCATATCTTTCATGTGGCAGAATTTAGAGATGGTATCGACGAATGATACGGTATAAGGATCATACTCAATGTTGAAAATAAAACTACGGTCAAATTTCACCAAATTCAAGGGCAAACGACGCAAATGATTCAATGAAGAATACCCGGTACCAAAATCATCCATCGCGATTTTGACACCAATTTGTTTAATGGATGACAAAATATCGATGATTTTATTTATGTCATTGATGGCTAAACTTTCCGTAATTTCAATCATCAATTGTTTGGGGGGGAGTTTGTGTTTTTGTAACGTGGACAGAATGTTCGGTATTAGATCAGACTGTAACATCTGAATGACAGAAAAATTCACCGATACATAAATATCAACACCATAATCTAGCCACTTTCTAGCTTCTTTACAAGCCATATCTAAAAAGTATTTCCCAAGTGGAATAATCAAACCGCTTGATTCGGCAATGGGAATAAACTTCACCGGACTGACTAAACCGAAGCGTGATGAATGCCAACGAGCCAATGCTTCAACGGAAATAATACGGCCTGTTTTTGCCTCAACAATGGGTTGGTAATTCAGCGTAAATTCTTCACAATCATTGTCGACTGCACGTTTTAATTCACTTTCCAACAAGAAGGTATCTTCTTCAAATTTTTTCAAAGCACTGTTATAAAAGACGTATTTGTTCTTGCCTGAAACTTTTGCATCGCTTAAGGAAATCATTGCTTTTTTGATAATCGTATCAGAATTGGTTGTTTCTTCGTTGGATGAAGCAACACCGAGACTTACGGTGCAGGTAGTATCTGTTTCTTCGACATAGAAGGGTGATTCAAACACCGTCATGATTTTATTGACGATCTCATAAACTTGATCCAGTAAAAGCGAATCAAAATAAAAGGCAAATTCATCGCCACCAAAACGGTAAATGCGATTTTTAATTTCAGGAATACGGTTCAAATGCTCGACAATTGTTTTTAACAATTGATCGCCATAATGATAACTAAACGTATTGTTGATCATTTTAAAATTATCAATGTTCAAAATACCGACAAACGTTTTAAAATCAGAATGACTCCTGTTATCCATGGAAGCATTAACATCCCGCTCGAATTTCAATCGGTTGGGTATTCCAGTCAACACATCCGTAAAAGCAATGGTAGACAATACTTCCGTTGCCTTTTTTGTTTGCGTGACATCCGTCAAAGTAAACATATCAGCGTGCTCTGCCCAAGAATAGGATATGTGAGCGTGATTAATTTGAAGCCATCGGTCGATATCTTTAAAGTAAAGTTCTGAGAGTGCGTTCTCCTTTTCGGAAGAATAAAGATAGTCAATGAAATGAGTCGTTTTTTTCGGGTCGATTTCATTAACAAACTGATGAAACAAACGTTTGAAAGTCATGTTCGCGAAGATTAAAGAACGTTGTTTACGATTCACCAAAATAATATTATTGGGAATCGCATCTAACGTTGAAAAAAACTGCTGTTTGCTTTCTAATATCTCTTTTCTTGACGATGATCGTTCGATGACAGAACTGAGAATATAGCCGATGTCTTCCATCAAAATGATTTCATCATCCGTCCATTCACGCGTAGTTTGATTATCGACAAAATTAACGCAACCGTACAAAACACCTTGATAAATCAATCGTACACCGACAACTGCTTTAGAATATTGACGGTATGGATTAGGCGGAATGATTTCATCCATGGTGTTCAGCACATAGGTTGAATTAACTTCCCAATTCCAATTTTTAAAGAAAGTCTCATTTTTATTGACGCTTGTGTAGATATCCTTACGGGAGGAATCCGTGGGCGTATACCATTCAGCGATACAACTGAATGTCACTTGATCATCACTTTTGTTGAACAATGAGGCGCGAGTCAGTTTTAATGCTGATCCTATTTTGGGAAGTATTTTTTGGAAACAGTCCACAACATCGGTGGAGGTATTCGCAATATTCAAAAGCTCAAGCAAAATTTCATGATTGATTCGTTGTTGATTTATCTCACCTTCAAATGACTTCGTCGATTGCATTTGCAAGACAATGATGGCTGCGGTATGAAGTGCGTGAGCGATTTGATCTGCCAACATTTTCGCTTTGATTTTAACCGTCTTGTATTGATTTAGCGACAAATGATTCAATTGCCCATTTTGATCCGAAATGGGATGAGAATAGGAGCTTTTCAAATCATCAATGATGGCATACCCTAAAAGGGTACCCATTCGTGATTCATTGTAAACAATGGGAACTGCAAAAATTCCAAAATTGTCGTAGGGCGTTTTGAGTGTATCTGCTAAGGAAAAGACTGAAAAGTCGATGAGTTGTTTCATGACCCATGTGTGGGTTTCTTCCGAAACCGAGGGGGGTAACATCAAGACATCAGAGTTATTATAAATGGCAACACTGAGTCCCGACTTAAGCAGAGGGTTAATGATTTGGTCAATTCGCGCATAACGGATGACCGTGCTATAATTGAGTCGTGGTGTCATTTCATTAAACTTGGTCTTTAAGAAATCATCGCTGACATCTTTCAGAGAGTCGTAGGCAATTTTCGTGGAGGTTATGTTAATGATGGCTGATTCGATGTAGAGTTTGTTATTGATGCTGATAACAAATATAGATTCTTTAAGCCAATATTTCTGATGATTTTTATTGATTATCGGATACTCGATAATGGCTCGATCAATCAATTTCTTTTGAAGCGAATCCAAAACTTCGGTGTATTTTTTTTGATACTTCTTACCGATAAGTGATAAGTAAGGTAAACCATACTCCGTTATTTCTTTCGCTTCATATCCAAACTGATTGAAATTTTGAGTCAAAATTTCAAATTCAAGCGGAGTGTAAATCGATCGCACTGAAAATACCATATGATTACGATTAACAATTTGCATCAATTTTAGGTAATCATCTGTAACGATGCCTTCGGTTCCTAAAAACTCAAAAACAATTGCGACTTTTTTGACCCGATTGGATGAATCAATCATTGGGGTAAAGAATAATTTGCACCAAAATGATTCACCGGATGAATCCACTAATTTTTGAATGGTGTTGTAGGCCATTTTTTTTGAAAAAATCTGTTCTTTGAACTCACGTTTGAACGTGCTGCGATTAGTGAGTTCAACAAAATCGAAAAGCGATACTTGACCGTTCAAAAAAGCATCAATATCGTACGTAAGGGACTTAAAATTATCTGTATAGTATTCGACTTTTTCCAGTACTTCAAAATTAACGATTGCAAGAAAAACATCTGCATTCATTAACGTATTCATCAAAAATTGATCATCGATTTTATGACTATGATCAGAGGATACGACCAAGGAATCACTAACATGATTAATGGGTAAATACGCGATGATTATCCCCGCTACTTCATTCGAAAGTGAATAAAAAGGGAACTTTTCAATTTTGACAATGGTTGTGTAAATATCGACTTTAATTTTCCCAATCATACCCCAAAAACAAATGCCGTTTTTTAGAATGGCTTCATCGGTAGTACAATACTCTTGGATAAAATCATCATGGAAAAGTTGTCGATCATTCTTTCCGACCATAGAATGGCTTAAACTGTTTTCATAGGGAACATAATCGCTGTTCCCGCGATATACTGATTGAGTGTCCTTCCAAAAGATTCTTGGAAGTTGATTATCTCGGAATGATGATAAACGGTGATCAAAAAAAACAACTACGACATTATCGCCATCGACATCGATTGTACTCACGGATCCATTGCATAATATGACTTGCTTGTCAATCGTCAAATTAAGCCCATAAAACACCATAGAACGATCTACGCCAAGTGAGTCATAGTTGACATTTAGATGGGCATGGACAGGTTGAAAATTATCTTTCCTTAGAAGATAATTAATACCTAATATTTCTCCCGTCGACTGTAAGAAAACAACCGAACTGTAATCAATGTTCTTACACATTTCTTTAAAATGGTGCTTGTAGTCGTGCATCATGATCCCTCTTTTTTACAAATGAATTCGTTCTACATATAAAACGATTATAACACAACAAAATTGTGATAAGCGCATAAAAATAAGATATTTGAATGATTTTCAATTAAAAACAAAAAACCGACAAATAAATGGTTAATGATTCTTGCTTTTCGTACCTAAATTTGGTAAAATATTACCGCTTATATCATTGGAGGTGACAAAATGGCAAATATTAAGTCGCAAATGAAACGTAACATCACAAACGAGAAGAGACGTGAAGCGAATGCATCCTTCAAATCATCGTTAAAAACTGCAATTAAAAATGTTGAAGTTGCTGCGTTGGCTAACAATAAAGAACAAGCTGTCGCTGCATTGAGTATTGCTTTCCAAAAACTTGACAAGTCGATTACCAAAGGGGTTCATCAAAAGAATTACGTCGCCCGTCAGAAATCACGTCTAGCTGGAAAAGTTAATGCGATTCAATAAAAAAAGCCGATTCGGCTTTTTTTATTTTCTTATGAACGTGTGCGATACAAAAACATTTCAATTGCTATACGCTTATCGATTTGACCACTCTTGATTTCGTAATCAATGGCGGCCAGTTCTGATAAGTAACTCATGACATCCGCTTCTGATATTTCAGAAGCATTTCTCATTATGTAATAGGCTCGACCTTTTGTAGCGTTAAAATACTTCATGATGTCTTCTTGTTTTTTGTTCATTCTTAGTAAAGCATGCGTGTACAACATTTCTTGAAATTTATAGGCAATCAAGGTTAGTATTGCCGTTGGTTCGGTGTTGATGCGCATCAAGTCCTGATAAATGGATGACACACTCCACTGATCCTTTTGAATAACCGCATTGACGAGCAAGTAGATTTTGCTTTCAAGCGTTCGAATCGTCACTTCTTTGACTGTTTTAATGTCAATTTTGGTTTGATCTCCGGAATAAAGCAACAATTTATCGAGTTCGTTTTCTATCATGTAATTATCGTCACCGACCCGATTGATGAACTCTTCCAAAGCATTGGCATCCAGTTGCTTGCCTGCTGCTTCAATACGTGTTTTTATATAGTGATAATGATCTTCTTTTTTAGCTGCTAAACATTGTTCTATTGTACAGGTTGCTTGAATATCTTTATAAATCTGCTTTCTAACATCGAGTTTATCATCAAAACACTGAAGAATAAGAACGGTCGTAGGATTGGGGTTGACTAAATACGACGAAAAATAAGCTAAATCTCGCTCATCAATGTCTTGTTTATACCCTACCGATAAGAAATGAATGTTTGTTAAGATGACGGCTTTCGCCTCCGATAAAAACGGAATGGTCATTGCGGCGTTGATGGCACTGACCAATGATGATTCATCAAGATCAAACGTTTCAACATCGGCTGCATCGATGGACTTTGATTCAAGAATTTGGTCTGTTTTCGATTTGATTAAATGCTGATTGTCACCGTAAAAAAAATAGAGATTGCCGTTCATGGTATCACCCATGATTATTATATCACACCTCATCATTTTCCGAACATCCAAACCCAAAAATTGAATCCTTGTTTCAAATAACCATAGGGTTTTCTTTTTTGAGCTTCGCTCGTAACGAGTGGTGAAGAAAACGGTCGATAAAAATGAAACGTAAGTGTTCCCACTTCATCAGTACGATACGTGATAGTTCCTAATGATTCATAACGCGAAATTACCTCTTCTGAGGGATGATTGTATGAATTATGTTTTCCCACGGAAATAATTGCGATTTTCGGATTTAGCTTTGAAATAAAACGCATCGTCGAGCTGGTTATTGAACCATGATGAGGTACTTTCAAATACGATATCGATTCGCTTAGTGCTGAAACCAACTGGTGTTCTACTTCAGACTCAATATCACCGGTAAACAGCCATTTATGATCGTATATGGTTCCTAACAAAACTAAAGAATTATTGTTTTCATTTTCATTGGTAGTATCAAAAAATACGACTTGAAATGACATATCCCCACACACAAAAACATCGTTCAATTTTGGAATGATCTGATCAGTGGAGAACGGTATATAATCGTTTGGGTGACCCACATAACGAAAAACTGTAAATTCATTAAACAAATCACCTAACTCGCCGACATGGTCATCGTGTCGATGCGTTACAAAAATAGTATCAAGGTAATCTATATTTCTACGTTTTAAATACGTTATTATCCGGTCCATATCATCATTGCTTCCCGTATCGATGAGGCAATGAGTTTGACCGCTTTGAATATGTATGGAATCACCATTTCCGACATCTAAAATTGAAACTGAAGTATAGTGCGTAATTTGAATCCACGAAAGCGAAATAATGAATGCGAATAGGATCACTATTGTACCTGAAATCCGACTTTTAATTGATTTCTTACGAAAGAAAAAAAAGAAAAGTCCCAACCAATATAGAAATTTTGCTATATCATTAGAAAAATTGAAGGCTATTTGCATTCGTTCATCTGCTATCATTGATAACAGCCATTCAAACGCATTGATTGCCCAGTGAAATATAGTTTGAAACGATGGAATAATCATCACAATCAAAATTGCGGGCATCAAAAAATGCGTTACTAACCAACTGAAAAGAATACCCACTGGAATGGCTAACAAATGAAACCCGCCATTCGTCTCTAGAAAGAAGGGGAACCCAAAGACAAACGCTACTATGGTCAATTTTGATAGTGATATCGCTGAAGTATCATCTTGAATAATGGGTTGACCTAAGACAATGACGTACGACATTAGAAACGATAACTGAAAACTCAGTAAATGAAATGAATATGGATTGATTAAGAGGAATAAAACCATCACAAACGTCAGTATATCCAATTTCGAAAGCGGTGTCTTGATCTCTTCGTTGAGAAACCACAATCCAACCATTGAAGCGGCTCGAACAATCGATGGTGTAAATCCGCATAAATAAGCATACCCAAACAAAAAAAAGATTAATACACTATTTTGAATCCGTTTTCTCAAGTGAAAAAAGGATAGAAAGCGATTGAATAAAGCACATAAGACGGCAACGTGCATGCCTGAAACAGCAAACAAATGATTGATATTTAGCGATTGAACGGCGTTTTGAGTTGATTCCGATAAATAACTGTCGTCCCCTAGAAGAATGAGCGCTATATAAGCGGATGTCTTGTCATCAAACGAAGCCGCAAGTGTTTTTCGTACCTCGTACTTAAAACGATTGACGTGAAATGATTCGGACAATCGTTCAACATCCGTTGCGTAGACTGAACCTTCAATCCGATTGGCTTTTAAGTATTGCGAATAATCAAAGACATGATCGATGACATACCCGTCTTGATATAAATGATACCCACTGATTTGAATCGTGTCTCCCGGCTTCAATGAATCATCATTTTTTGTATAAAGATAGTAACGATCCCCATTCTGCCTGACGGTATAATGATTTTGATGGACATCGATGACATCGGCATCATCATCAAATGAAAACAAAGTGGGTGTATGGTTGTCGTCAACAAAATAATGCACGGTGATAACGACACTTAACAATAACCCTAAAAAGAAAATAAACCGATAATGTTTGTATAAAAAGATGGCATCGAGAATTAGAAAAAAAAGGGCGATGGGATGATGATATGAAATCATCACCATCACAACCCATAGCCCAACATGAATGTACCCTCCAAAATTAGATACAAATAAGTTCCTTAATTTGATCATAAACACTTTCTTTAATACCCGACACGTTCATGATATCTTCTATGGATTCAAATGGTCCGTATTCCGCACGATAATCAATAATCCGTTGAGCAATAATATAACCAATTCCAGGCAGTGTATCCAGTTCATCCAACATCGCTGTATTGATGTTGACTAACGTACGCTCATCATCACTCGTTTCTATCGAATCACCCGTGTCATTGTTGATTACTGAGGAAGTTACTTTTTTTTGTATTACGATACTCATGTTTTTAACAATATTTTGACTTAAATTGAGATCTGATAAATCCGCATATTCAGTGACACCACCCGCAAGATTAATGACATCTCGCACCAGTAAAGATGAGTCAACTGAATACAGGCCAGGATTGACGACTTCACCTTTAATCTCAATCGTTACCACTGATTTTGAAATGGAATCGTTCGTTTCTTCGACTTTTAGATAACTCGGAATCACAATCACCATTTGGTCTTCAACCCAGGACGATAGATTAATTAACGATGTATCCGCATAGGGAGTGAGTCCGCCAGCTCTTGATATCAAGTCGAAGATACGATAAGTGCTGGGTACTGAATAAAGACCCGGATACATCACTTCGCCTTTGATATCGACAAAAACATCCGTCACACTTGTTTTTACAAGATCGGTTTGTTGGCGTGGAATCAAAAGAATCATTTGATCCTCAAGAATCATTGCCAAATTAATTTCAGTTAAATCGGCATACTCAGTGACTCCACCCGCCGAAGAAATGACATCTCCAATTCGATCCGTCGATTTCATTTGATAAACACCGGGATTCAGGACTTCTCCTTTAATATCGACGTAAACACGTCCGTTCGTAACGCGTTCTGCGTCACTTAATGTTGTTGTCGCAGACGATGGTGACTCCTCGGCATCTATTGATATTAAGTTAGAAACAAGCAATCCTATTACACCCAAAAGCAATAAAAAAAAGCCTAAGTACCGTTTCACGAATGCAATCATTTAAATCACCTCATGAAAATAATACGCTGATAGGCTTTATTTCTTTTTTTCCATTTTTTGACAGACTAAAATTGCTCGTTCCGGCAATATTTTAATCTCGAGTACTGTAAAACCAACCATGGCTACGATTCTCTCATACTCATTTAAATCATGTGTTTCTTCGTAAATATTCACCTGATGTTGATCTCCATCCAAATGGAGTGTTACGGTATGTACAATACTATGTGGCTTATCACCTTTATGACATTCCCAATCGAAGTGATATTCCGAATCTCGTTCGGAATACCCATCTAAAGCATCGATGTAATCAGCGCTCAAGATATCGAAGATAAAAATGCCGTTCCAATTCAAGGCTTCGTAGATATTGGTAAGGCCAAACTGAACGTCTTCCAAATCGGTCAAGTGATTGATAACGTCCATCGAAGCAATAACCGTATCAAATTGAACACCGATGGGATCAAGCATGTCATAAACCATGATTTCCAGTTCAACGGCTTCTTTCACTGCCCGATAACGTGCAATCTGAAGCATCTCTTCTGACAAATCGGTCGCTGTCACCGAGTAACCACGTTTTGCAAATTCAACCGATAACGTTCCCGTTCCACACCCTATATCCAATAAACTACCTACCGATGTGTAACGATCTAATAAATCCAAATACTCGTCGTAGACACCTTGATCAATAAATGCATCGTAGAAATTAGCTAAAATGTCGTAACTCATAATCCTAATTCCTCGATATTGACGGTATCTCGTTGAAAAAAGAGTTTGTCAAGCTGATAGTAATCGCGTTCATCTTGATGCATGACATTAACGATAATGTCAGATAAATCAAATAGAAGCCATCGTCCTTCCGATGCGCCTTCCACCTTGATAGGGGTATCCGGTAAGGCATCGGTTAAATGACGAATGGACGCTAACACCTGACGTTCGGAACTTCCTGATGCTATGACCATGTAATCAAATAGCGGAGAATACGTTCTAAAATCATAGACAATGATGTCCTTAAGTTTTAGGTCGTTCAACGCCTTGATTACTTTTTTTAATTGTTCGGTCATGCTATTCCTCCCATTTTGATTGATAATAAAGATAAGCTTCTTGGGTTAACTTGAAGATGGTTGCGTGCCGTTCTTCAAGATACGTCAAAGTACTTTTCATAATTGAAGCCACCGCTTTATCAAGATTGATAAAGGCTAAATCATACACGCTTTTGTTATCAAAGCGACGAGATGGTTCAATGTAATCAGCAACGTATATTATTTTCTCTAGAAGCGACATATTCGGACGTCCCGACGTATGATACTGAATTGCGTTGAGAATATTCGCATCAGTAATACCGAGATCTCGAACCGAATAAGCAACGGCAGATAGAGCGTGCCATAATGGCTTAGGCCACTCATTTAGTTCGTTGTTAGAAAAATAGGACGCTATGTAGGTTTGATGAAATTCATCGGAATCGTGTTTTGTTATATCATGCAACAACGCCGCAATCTTAGCATCGTTGATGTTTTCACCGTAGTGATTGGCTAATTGTTCTGCGACGTTTACGACATTAAGAATGTGATCAAAACGGCGTTCATCACCCAAATGTTTCTTTACAACATCAACTAACTCAAGAAAATTCATCATCGTTAGATTATCGCAGTCCGAATATAAACACCTACAACAAACGGTGCATACGCTTTAACATTAAAGGGACCTCTTAACGTTACAAATCCCAAACCAGAAAAAACAATGTCGTATTTCATGTTATCGCGGATTTTAAAATCATGAGAAATCCATTTCGGTACTTTTTCTTCTTCGCTAAACGGTGGCGTTAACAACGAATAAAGCTTGGTTTCGTACAAGCTATCTGCTCGTTCCGTTTTGGTACGGTGAACGTTCAAAGTGTTGGCGAAATACGTCACTACGTTGATTCGATCGCCCGTTTCACCGGAAATGATGTCCAACCGAGCCAACCCTCCGAAAAAGAGCGTTTGGCCTTCGTTTAATTGAAATACCAACGGTTTGATTTCTTTTTTAGGTACCGTCAATTTATACGAAGGACGAGTCAAATAATGGGTATATTGATGCTTATTGATAACCCCTGGCGTATCATATATCATTTTACCGTCTTTTAACGGAAAACCGATTAAGCCTATCGTCGTCCCAGGAGCGGACGAAACGGTTACCACGTCGGCTTCTTTTCCGAAATAACGGCGTAGAATTTGATTGATTATTTTCGATTTTCCAACATTGGTCGATCCAACAATATATACATTGCGATTACCTTTGTGTTTATAAATCACTTCCATCAGTTCATCAAAATAGTTACCGTATTTTGCCGAAATAAGGATTGAATCCAAGACGGTAAATCCTTCGTTAATTAACATTTGACGAACCCAAGCCATGATTTTGTCATACTTCACATTTTTGGGTAACAAATCCATCTTATTACATACTAAAATAACGTCCCGGTTACCAGTTAACCGTTTAATCGCCGGAACAAACGAACCCGTGAAATCAAAAATATCAACGATTTTGACAATCAATGCATTCTCTTTGCTAATGCGATTAATGACATTCAGGTAATCGTCATTCGAGACACTCACACTGATGACTTCGCTATAATTACGAATCCGAAAACAGCGTTGACATAATAAGTGTTTGGGATCGGCATCCATCAAAACTTTTTCTTTGAGAAAACCAGGCGCGTGACCATCCAATGTTTGGATTTTTGCACCACATCCTGTACAATACAATTCTTCCATTGTAACTACCTCTTTTCTTTAAGATTAAGTCGCGTGTAAGCTTCACCATTTTTTTTCTTAATTTGGTTTAGCATCCGATTTTCAAAACGACGATTAAGTCGCGTAAACCATTTTTCATTATTTCGCTTGATTGCGTCCACCAAATGAACTTTTAAACCCATGCGTTTGGATCCAAGTACATCGGTCATCACTTGGTCACCGATGACCAATACCTTGGATTTATCGGTAATCGAAAGGATGGATAGTGCTTTCTTAAATCCGATTTTAAGCGGTTTTTTCGCAGAAGCGACATAAGGGCAATCGATCAATTCGGAAAAATGCTTAATGCGGGAACGATGATTGTTCGAAATAATAACAATTTTAAATCCACGTGATTGTAGGGAATTAAAAAGGGTAATTAGTTTCTCTGAAGGAAGCGTTTCATCGTAAGGAATTAACGTGTTGTCTACGTCAATTAATAATGCTTCGATGCCAGAATTGCGAACCGATTCAAAATCCACATCAAAGATGGTTTTACTATATCCATCGGGTATGAATAATTGGTAATTAAGAAGATACTCGATCATTAGAAACCTCCAAATGCTATGATAAATTATACACAATTTAGGACAAAATGTCCAATTTTTGACTGCATTGCCTAAAAATGTGGATTCGTTAAGCGGTTAGTATGAGCTAAAATGCAATATTGCCCGAAAGGCGACTTTTTGAGTTTTATCTAGTACTCCGTAAACGATTGCTGTCTCTTCATAATCATATAAGGATAATCTGACCATATCTCCTAAGAAAAGCGATTGTGAATAGGTAATTTGATAGTCTTTAATGGGGCGATTTCGGTTACTAAGTTTTAATAGGGATTCAATGTAATCCAAATAGACAACATTGTTCATATGATGATTAAAATCAATCTCGGAGTCAACAACCGTACGTAGTAATGACAAAGTTGGCGAATCGGAAACGGAAGGATAATCAAGATACATCGGGTCAATTGCTTTTTGATTTAATGCTTCATGTTGGTTAAGATCCAAAGAAGATAGGGTCGCCGGTTTTATTAAAACATAGCGTTCATCATCGACAATCACCCATTTGCCTACCGCTCTTGCAACGACTCTATGTTGCTCATCGAGTACTTCATAATGACGGTCCATTCCTAAAGAACTCATCGGATTGACCCATGTACGAACTTCATAACGATGATGATTGATAATTGGATAATCAAGTCTGACGTGCAATCGAGCAACCGCCCAGAATGCATGATGACGTTTTAAATCATCTACGCCTTGTTGGTTTTCCTTACTATGTTCAAGAGAGCGATCTTGAAGCTGTTTTTGTAACCATTTGAATGCGTCCCATTGCGTCGGTTCGTTAGTCAACGACAAGGAAATGGTTGTTGATTTTACAGCACTCATCGATGTGACGTCTCCGCTCCACGTGGCCGTATCAAACAGGAGGGTTGATATCCGATGAGATCCCCTCGATTACTTTTCAGTAATGCTTCTTTTACTAAATCATAGTTCTTTGGATTTCGATATTGAATTAACGCTCGTTGCATTGCTTTTTCATGCGGTGTTTTAGGAACATAGACGGGTTCCATTGTTCTTGGATCAAGTTCGGTGTAGTACATGGTTGTCGATAATGTCAAGGGAGTCGGGTAGAAGTCTTGTACTTGTTCTGGGTTATAACCCATATCGCGAATGTACTCCGCCAAAATGATGGCGTCATTCAGTGTTGATCCAGGATGGGAACTCATAAGATACGGAACCAAGTATTGTTCTTTATGAATTGCCTTCGTTAATTGGTTGAATTTATGGACAAATCGATCAAACAACTGTCTTCTAGGTTTCCCCATTTTATCAAGAACGGCATCGGAAACATGTTCAGGAGCAACCTTGAGTTGTCCGGAAACATGATGTTCAACCAATTCTTTGAAGAATGCATCATTTTTATCGTACATCAGATAATCATACCGTATTCCACTACGAACAAAGACTTTCTTAATGCCGTCTAGTTCACGAAGTTCACGCAAAATATCGAGGTATTCGGTATGGTCAACCTTGAGATTGGCGCAGGGAGAAGGATGAAGACACTGGCGATTCGTACATACCCCATAATCCTTTTGTTTATCGCAAGCAGGCTGATAAAAATTGGCAGTTGGTCCGCCAACATCGTGAATATACCCTTTAAAATCAGGATCAGAAATCATTTGTTTGGCTTCTTTGATAATGGAATCCTTATTACGATGTGACATAATACGTCCTTGATGCATGGTCAATGCGCAAAAGGAACAACCGCCATAACAGCCACGATTCGCGACTATGGAAAATTTAACTTCATCCATAGCTGACACATGACCCAATTGTTCAAGTTTAGGATGGGTTTGACGCATGAACGGCAAATCGTAGAGTTGATCCATGAGTGATGCATCCAATGGAAATTGAGGTGCATTTTGAATGACATAGTCGTTTGCATAAATTTCAATCAGCGGTTTCGCTGAAAAGGGATCCGTGTTTTGATACTGAGTCATAAACGACCGTGCGTAGGTTTGTTTTGACGATAAAATGGCATCATAACTAGGCAAATTCAAACCATCTGAGGGTAGATAATCAACATTTTTTGTTTTCCATACCGTCCCACGAATAAAGATAAGATCGCTTATCGGCAATCCGCTTTCCAACGCTTCAGCGATTTCGATGATGGCCTTTTCTCCCATTCCATATACCAATAAATCAGCTTTTGAATCCAGTAGAATACTTTTTCGTATGGAATCATCCCAATAATCATAATGAGCTAAACGCCGTAACGAAGCTTCGATTCCGCCTAGGATAATAGCTCCGTTCGGATCCACTTTTCGAATGATATTCGCATATTTGATAACGGCTCGGTCTGGACGTTTACCCATATATCCACCGGGCGTATAAAAATCTTTTTTTCGACGTTTTTTGGCGACGGTGTAATGATTAACCATTGAATCGATGTTACCACTGTTGACCAGCCAACCTAGTTTTGGTTTACCAAATTCTAAAAAAGCCGCTTCATCCATCCAGTTCGGTTGGGATAAAATACAGACAGAAAAGTGGTGACGTTCTAACCACCGGGCGATAATGGCCGTACCGAAAGAGGGGTGATCACAGTACGCGTCACCCGTTACAAAAACAAAATCTGGTTGAGTAATTCCGGCAGCAATCATCTCTGAATAATCAATGGGTAAAAAATTCACGCTTAAGACACCTCAATGCTTTTAAAAAGCAAACTTAATTCTTTTCGTTTTTGACGATAGTCGGGGCAAAAATACAACAATAGTTGATAAAAATTATCGCCATGATTCGGATATTTCAAATGCATTACTTCATGAAGAAAGATGATTTCTAAATACGAAGGATCAAAACATGCCAAGATGCTGTTGAACTTAATTATGCGCTTTTCGGTCTGACAACTACCAAATTGGCTTTTCATAAGTTGAGCTTTAAAATTGATTGGATTGAGTGCGACATAGGGTTGTAATCGATCAATCCATCGCTCAGCTAATTGCTTCACTTCCACCACTGTCATCGTTCGGTAAAAATCTAAAATAGCGGTTCGATGGTCTTCGCGACTTCGGATAATAAGTGTTTTTTCATCCCAATCCCATAATGATTTCAATGAAGATTGGTAGGATATCGGATAAAAATGGCCTTGATAAAACAACAAATCCGAGAAAATGGGATGGATTTTTTGTGGCTGTTGTTCGAGATATTTCACGATTTTCCGTGAATTCGATTGGATGAAATTATGAATTGATTCCGAATGCGTTCGATGATTGGTATAAACGACCAAGGTATTACGGTCCTTCACGCGCAGATACGTATGACGATTGTTCTTATGCTGAACGATTAATCGGAATGAGTATCCGTCTACATTAATGGTTTCCATGGGTAACGCTCTACGTATTGAATGACAAAGTCAGCTGTCAAATCAGCGATATCTTCAACAGTGTTTTCATACATTTGGACTTGCAACGTATCATCGATAACATCGGATATACCTCGAAAAATAACGAAGGGAATATGAAATTTCATAGCCGTCATGGCAATCGCCATGCTTTCCATCTCTACGGCATATAAATCGTTAACAACGGATTGGATGGGTGCTAATTTAATGGAATCCGTTATAAATTGATCGCCTGAAGCAATGATGCCACTTCGATAGCAGAGTTTGCGTTCTTTCAACAAATCCTTAGCTTGCGATACCAATCGAGCATCTGCGTATACTATGAAGGGGTCACCTGGCATTTGTCCATACGGTAATTCAGGGTCGATTTTTTGTACATCGACATCACTGTAGACGACCCCTTCAGAAACGATAATATCGCCTGAATTAATAGGAAATAATCCTCCGGCAACACCCGTATTAATCAAATAGTCAATCGGATACGACATCAACAAAATCGTGGTTGTCATCGCGGCATTGACTTTTCCTATGCCCGATTGCGTTACCACCACTTCTTGTGATCCAAGAAAGCCACGATAAAAAGACTTATTGGCGATGATATCGGTTTTATCAATTGTCATCGCTTTGAGAAGTGTTTTAATTTCTTTGTCCATCGCGGCAATGATTCCAATCATGATGCATCCTCCTAAGAAAAAAAGCGGAATTAATCCGCATTATTTAATTTCAAGCACTTCGATTTTGATTTCAGAACCTGTTTCTGATTTATAAACGATTTTATTTCCTTTTTTAGCGCCAATAATTGCCTTACCAAGTGGCGATTCATTTGAAATCTTACCTGCAAGCGGATTAGCTTCCAAATGACCAACAATATCGTACGTCCGTTCATAATTTTGATTTATAAATCGTAGGGTTACGGTTTTACCAATCGCAACGGAGCGTGACGAGGAGTCTTTAATGATTTCAGCGTGTTTTAAGATGTTGTCGATTTCTTTAATACGAGCTTCAATTCTCGCTTGTTCGTCTCTCGCGGCATCGTAATCAGCATTTTCAGATAAGTCACCCTGAGCTCTCGCTTCTTTCAAGGCTTCTAAGTTCTTCTTGCGATCTACTTCCTTTAATTGCTCTAATTCTTGTTTTAATTTTTCAAAACCAGCTTCTGTCAGTTTAAATGTATTTTCCATGATCATAGTCTCCTATCTCTATTGCTTATAAATTATATCATAATTTAGTGATGAATGATAGACAATATTTTCGCAATTATAATATCGACTGCGACATCATTGGCATAATCATTCGGAATAATTATATCAGCGTAGCGTTTCGTCGGTTTTACGAAAGCAAAATGCATGGGCTTAACTGTTTTTATGTATTGATCAATAACCGATTCCATGGTCCGACCACGCTCCTTGATGTCTCGAGACAATCGACGAATAAATCGCAAATCATCATCACATTCCACAAACAATTTGATATCGGCCATCGAGCGAATGCGTTCATCCTCCAAAACCAAAATACCTTCCAAAATTATGATTTGAGCCGGGGAAATATGCTCGGTTTTTTCCGCTCTTGTCAAATTAACAAAGTCGTAAGTAGGCTTTTCGATTGATTGGCCTTTGACAAGTGCTTTGATGTGTTTGTAGAATAACTCGTTATCAAGCGAAAAAGGATGGTCGTAATTGACGGCCCGTCGTTCTTCCATGCTCATTTCTGATTGGTCTTTGTAATAATCATCGTGTTTTATTACGACGACCGAATCATCTTTTAGAGCGGCCATGATTTTATCCACAACCGTTGTTTTACCCGATGAAGATCCTCCTGCTACAGCGATAATTAATGGTTTTTGCATGATTGACACATCCTTATCATATCGTATTTATTGATGGGAATGGAACTTTTAAATCGTATTATTTGTTTGGGATGCCGTGCGGCATCAAGAACCAATCCGTTTTCGTCATATAGTTCAGAAATCGTGCTGATGATGGGCATTTTGCCTGGCGTAATAATTTCGATGTTTGAATAAGGTTTAAAGTGATTTCGTTGTTCAACAGTTGCCATTTGGCTGGTACTGTCATAATCCAATCCTATCGCAATGAATGTCTGATCAGGTCGACTCAATTCATCAGCGTAGAGTTGTTGTTGAGTGGTGACCATACCAGCATAAAAACCATGGGACGTTTCACGGTTTTCAGCTTTAGCGATTTCTTGATAATAATAATCACGGTCTTTTAATTGATTTTGGCAATAATCATCGATGAGCATCCGATAGACGTAGACGACGGTCGCAATGTAGTGTGCTGACTTCATACGTCCTTCAATTTTTAATGAATCAATGCCCAAATCAATGAGTGACGGAATGTACTCAATTGCATCCAAATCCTTTGAAGACATTCGAAACGAATCCGGCGATCCAATCATTTGATTTCGATCGTATAATGTATAATGCCAACGGCAACTATGCGCACAACCACCCCGATTGGCATCACGAGCAGTCATAGCGTTTGATAAGGTGCATCGTCCGGAATACGATACGCACATACCACCGTGAATGAATACCTCGAGTTGACCAGTCACTTCCTTCTTGATTTTTTTTAGGTTTTCAAGACTAACTTCACGAGCTAACACGACTCGTTCCAGACCATAATCAAACCAGTACTGGGCATGGCAACTATTGGTAACGCTTTGCTGCGTTGATAGGTGAACGGGAATGGAAGTGGTTTTTAAGCAACGATCAATAATGTAGGGACTAGAAGCGATAATTGCATCAACGCCAATGGTTTCTAACGCTTTGAGATAGTCATCAAGTCCAGCCATATCTTCATTATGCAAAACCATATTGGTTGTCACATATACTTTTTTTCCTAATGAATGTGCGAATTGAACGGCTTCTCGAATCGAATCTAAATCAAATTTAGATGCTCGAGCGCGCAATGAAAAAACGGTTCCGCCAATATAGACAGCGTCGGCACCATAAAGTAAGGCAATCTTCAGTTTTTCTAAATCGCCAGCGGGTGCCAGCAACTCCGGCGCTTTCATTCGTCACCTCGTAAACGATTCGTTTTTCGGTAATAAAACCCAGAATCGTATTCATGTCCGTGTTTTTGACGGAATAATTCACGTCGTTTTGGATTTTGATAGGCTGCGATGCTATCGGTTAATTCTTCATCACTCAACAAAAAGCGATCAATGAAAAAATCCGACAAATAAGGACGAATCAACTGTATTTCATTAAAGGATTCTAATTTTTTTTCTCTAAAAATGTGAGTGCCGAACGCATCTTCGTAGATTGGGTATCGGGTGTCTTCACGAGATGATTCTTGAAGTGAAAACAGTTCATGACCTTTGATAGACGGTAAGGACGTTTTATTTTCTTCATCAAAAAGCGTGATGAGCGGTCGATAAGAATAGAACATCGGGGCATACCCATGCCCGACGAGCGATAGTTCTAGAGCATGATTATTTTGAACAATCGCACTAATGGAATCCAAGGTAATTTCTCTTGCTATCGTCAATCCTTTAATTCCTTGAGATTCATAGAACCAAGGATCATAAAGATTGGTCGTCAAGGTTGATGGTTGATAAATGAGTTTTTGTTCCAATCCAAGTGATTTGGAAATGGGATATAGTGTCCAATCAAATGCAACAATCGCATCCATGTCCAATGACTTTACAAAAGAAAGATAATTACGCAATTGCGGTAAGTGTTCTTCATGAATCATCGCATTTAACAAAAGATAACATTTTTTTTGATGGCGATGAATGACGGAAACAACATCCGCCAACTCATCTTGAGGAAAAGAATGGTTTGTTTTGGTTGAAAATTCTTTCGAACATACCAAAAAAACATCAACACCCAGTGATGATAGCCAATCAATTTCCGATAAGTGATTGAGTTGAGTTCCTATTCTCATATCAATGCCTTCACTTTCGTTTTGAGATACTTAACCCGTCTCCGATATCATAGAAATTCGTTTCAAAATCCGAACGGTTCTTAAGCCACTCAACATAGTTTGTAATTTTTCTTGCAATGGCTCGTTGATTTCGTGTCATTGTTTCAGGATCACGATGAACGTAACCGTGGAAATTTAAGTTATCAGTAATAATTAATCCGTTATTAGTCAGAAGGGGTGATAATTTTTCAAAGAGCCGTTGATACTGTGCTTTTGCACCATCGATAAAGATGATGTCAAAGTGACCGTAGGAACTGAAATCCACATCAAAGGCATCACCATGTATGAGTTTTACGGATCTCCTTAGTTTCGCATCAATTAGATTTTCTACGGCAATTTCATAAAGATGTCGCTCACGTTCAATGGTTGTGACATGGCCATGGGTCATCAGTGCTAAGGCAATAGCGCTATAACCAATCGCAGTACCGATTTCAAGAATCTTTGGTTTTGAATAGTGCGTAAGAATCGGTTCAAGAAAATCCAATGATATCGTTTCAATCATTGGAATATTCATTGACACCCCTTGAGCTTTTATATCAAGAAGAACGGGATAGTCTCGCCATATCCCAGAAGATAATTTAGTGCCCATAACAGATAAAAAGAGTAACGTTAATTACTCTTTATGCTCGTGTTTATGATCATGGTCGTCGTCATCTTCGCCTTCCATGTCTTCTAAATAACTTTCAATAACTTCTTCGACAAAGTCCCATTCTTCATCCGATTCAATTTGATAAAGTTGTCCTTCGTCACCATCTTCGGGATTAAAAGAAGCTGCGAAATATTCGCCAGATTCATCACCGACGATTTGATAGACTACGTAGGATTTGTTAAATTCATCGGAGTCAAATGTCATGACGATTTGACAGGTGATTTCTTTTCCAAGTTCGTCCGTTACAATAAACGTTGCATCAAGTTCTTTTTCCATTGTTATCTCCTTTTTGAATCAAGATAGCTTTGCAGTATGACGGTCGCAGCTAATCTATCAACATTTTCTTTTTGTTTTTTTCGGTTTAGATTGCCAGAAATCATGACTTGTGTCACCATTCTTGTGGTGAGTCGTTCGTCCCAAACGTCAATCGGAACAGTCGTCAGACTTTCTAATTTAGATTTGAAGTCCAATACAAGTTGCCCTTGAAAGCCAACCGATCCGTCCATATTTTTGGGTAGACCAATGACAACTTTCCCTATCTTATTATTATCAATAAAATGTGAGAGATAGTCAAGAGGAACTTCGAAATTGTTGGCTTCAAAACGAACCGTTTCTACGCCTGTGGCCAAGAGTTCTGAAGGATCCGATACTGCAACCCCACAAGTCGTCGTACCCAAATCCAATCCCATTATCTTCATTTAATTTTTCCTCGAATCATTTGAATCGCTTCATCCACGTTTTCAATCGATTTTCCACCTGCTTGAGCATAATCGGGACGTCCGCCTCCGTTACCGCCGCACAGAATAGCCGCTGCTTTAACCAACTCGCCACAATGAAAAGATTTAGATAGTGACTTCGCTAAAAACATGACTTTATCATCCGTTACTGATGCGACAAAGACCAATCCATTGGGAACTCGAACAGCAATATTGTCAACCAATTGCTTGAGTTGAGCCATAGTGAGACCAGAAACCTTTTGGATGAAATGCCCTTCTTCAATTTGATCATAAAACTGATCCATGGATGACTGAATTTGAAGTTCCTTGAGTTTGGATATTTCTTTTTCCAAGTCCTTAACCGATTTTTGCATATCGGTAAACAATTGACGACGATTAATAACGTCCTGATAGGAACCGATGACACTCGGTAAGTCAGGATAACGATACGACACTTGAATGGCTTCATTCTCTGCTTGTTCAATCATGGATTGAGCTTTATGGATTAAATTATCGATTTCTTGATTAATCCCGACAAGTCCATCTGCAATTGAATCAACCGACACATTGGTCAATCCTTCTATACGATAGATTCCAGAGCCAATCGAATAAAGGTTTTTAATGGCGAATCGTTGGATGTCTTTTAAGTCTTTGACATGCGTTCCACCACATAAATCTAACGTATACTTCAAATCCACAACACGGACGGAATCTCCGTATTTTTCGCCAAATTCAGCAATCGCGCCGTGTTTAACGGCTTCATCGACCGTCATAATCAGCGTTTTTGTTGGATAAGATTCGCTTATCATCTCATTGACGCGACGTTCCAACTCCAATATTTGTTCATCGGTAATCGATTCATAATGATTAAAATCAAAACGAAGCATATCCGACGATACTTGAGAACCCTGTTGAGAGACATGATTTCCTAATAAATCACGGAGAGCTTTAAATAACAAATGCGTAGCTGAATGATTGTAAGCAGTCAAATTACGTCGTTGTTCGTCGACTTTCGCATTGACCCGCATGCCTTCTAATGGCATTCCATCCAACAATTCATAAACGTGTAAGAATTGACCGTTCGGTAATTTGTAGACATCCGTAACATGCGCAGAGAAACGATCGTTGTAGATAACGCCCGTATCGGCGAGTTGTCCTCCCGACGTAGCATAGAACGGCGTGTCTTCTAAAACCATGCCTTCGTCGAAAAGTTTGATAATTTTGGTTTCTGATAATAAGGATTGGTAACCGACAAAATGACTTTCTTCTTCAAAATTCAAGAAAGCTTCATTTTGTGATTTCATGGATTGGATATCTTTGCGCGCTGACCGTGCCCGTTCTTTTTGTTTGGTCATTTCTTCATGGAATCCATCCAAGTCAACCTTCAAATTACGTTCTTCTGCGTACTCTTGAGTTAATTCAATTGGAAAACCATAGGTATCGTAAAGAATAAAAGCATCCAAACCCGATAAGGTATTTGACGTAGTGTTTTGAGCAATGGTTTCAAATCGTTTTTCCCCGGAAGCCAACGTTTCCAAAAACTTAGTTTCTTCGGTAACGACGATTTTTTTAACGATGGCCTTTTGATCTTCTAAATAAGGATAAAAATCCTTCATATTATCGACGACAATGTCTACCAATTCATCCATAAACGGACGTTCAATTCCCAATTTACGGCCATATTTTACAGCGCGTCTCAACAATCTCCGAAGCACATATCCACGGCCTTCGTTAGCGAGGACAGCCCCGTCGGCAATGGCGAACGTCACGGTTCTAATGTGATCCGCAATGACTTTAAATGCCATTTGTCCTTGGTATTCAACACCCGAGATCGATGAGATTCGTTGAATTATAGGCATGAATAAATCGGTCTCAAAATTAGTTTTGACACCTTGAATAATGGAAGTTAAGCGTTCTAAACCGCAACCGGTATCGATGTTTTTATTGGGTAATTCCGGGTATTCAGATCGTGACAATCCTGGTTTTGCATTGTATTGTGAGAACACGATATTCCAAAATTCGACATAACGATCGTTTTCAATGTCATCGCGAATCGCATCCGGTGTGAAATCACCGTATGCTTCGCCGCGGTCATAAAAGATTTCGGTACAAGGACCGCAGGGACCTTCTCCAATTTCCCAGAAATTGTTCTCTTCCGTTGGGATAATGTGTGAAGGATCTATACCCAGTTCAATCCACAAGTTTTTCGTTTCGATATCATCGGGATAGACGGTAATGTATAACCGATTCTTATCGAATCCAAGCCATTTCGGTGAGGTAATCAGTTCGTATCCCCATGTAACGGCTTCTTTTCGGAAATAATCACCAATCGAAAAATTCCCCAACATCTCAAAGAACGTATGATGACGAGCTGTTTTTCCAACATTTTCAATGTCATTTGTACGAATGCATTTTTGAGCATTCACGATTCTTGGGTTTTTCGGAATCATTGAACCGTCAAAGTATTTTTTGAGTGCTGCAACACCGGCATTCATCCACAATAACGTTGGATCATCATTGGGAATCAATGAAGCGCCTTTTTCAACACTGTGACCCTTCTCTTTGAAGAAATCCAGCCACATTTGACGAATTTCGGTTCCTTTAAGATATTTCATAGTAACATCCTCCATAAAAATAAAAAATCATCCTCTGTTAAAGGACGATTGTATCGCGGTACCACCTTTGTTCTAGTTTCCTAGCACTTAAATTCCTTAACGCGGAACAACGGATGGGATTAGCATCTCTTGAAAGGAGCTTCAATTCCTGATCTGTTTAGTTACACCAACCCTAAACTCTCTATGAAGATCAAATGAATCTACTTATCTTTCGCATCGATTTGACAAAATTATACTCTATTTTAATCAAAAAAGCAATGATTTTGGACAAGAACCGTTGATTTTATAAAAAATCTTCTATTGTTAACGAATCATTTGTTTTCGATGAAACCGACTCGTCAAAAAAAAGCGACAAAAACGTTTTTCTTGGGGATTCAATTCCTAATATTCCTCGTTTTAAAGCGGAGAATTCTCCCACTATAATTAGTTTATCTTTTGCTCTCGTCACGCCCGTATAGAGCAACTTTCGTTTTAACATGATGGAATAGCTTCGAACCATGGGCAAAATGACCAACTTGAATTCACTTCCTTGTGACTTGTGAACACTGATGGCATACGCCAATGTTAAATTATCGAAATCTTTTACATTGTACTTAACAATGTTTCCAGAAAAATCCACCAACATTTCACGTTCATCGAGAATACCACTGACAATACCCAAATCGCCGTTCATGATACCATCTTCCGGTTGATTTGCGAGTTGCATGACTTTATCATGATAATAAAAAGTCTTGCCTCCACCTTGTATCGACTGGTCTTGATGATCATGATTAAACGTTGATTGAAGCAATGAATTGATGTGATCAATTCCCGCGACGCCCCGATACATCGGGATTAAAATTTCAATGTCTTCCCATAAATCGTATCCCGCATTGATCGCTTCTTGAACAATGTGAACAACACGATCGGGAATATCCGCTTCATTGGACCGAATATACGATAAATCATCATGATAATCCAATACGGAGTCGGTGATTTGTTGATTCAAAATATCATAAGCTAATTTAATGATGGTAGAGTCAGAAGCTTGACGATGAATTTTTGATAGTCGAACTACTGGAAATATAGTGGCATTCATCAAATCTGACAAAACCTGACCAGGTCCGACGGAGGGTAATTGGTTCTCATCACCCACGATAACGACTTTCGTATTCGGATTAAGCGAAGTAAACAATTGTTTCGCCAAGGAAACATCGAGCATCGAAGCCTCATCAATAATCACCAATTTGGCATCTAGCGGATTCATTTCATCGTATGCAAAATGACCTAGATAATCATATCCCAAAAGTCGGTGAATCGTAACGGCAGGCATCTCCGTGGCCTCCGATAAACGTTTGGATGCTTTACCGGTTGGAGCCGCTAATTTTATGAGTTCTTTGATTGATTTTTTCCCTTGATGTAATGACAGATATATTTGGACTATTCCCTTAACAATTGTTGTTTTACCTGTTCCGGGTCCCCCTGTAATAATCGAAAACGGATTCACTAAAGCACATAAAATCGCTTCTTTTTGATTGGTTGTGTACGTAATTCCTTGGCTCTCTTCAAATGCCTTTATCGCCTGATTAAGGACGTCTAAAGGAACATCGCTCTTTGCTATTTCAAGAAATTTTTTCGTGCGTTTGGCAATGGTTTCCTCGGCACGATAAAACAACCGTAGTCCAATACGATTTTCAATTTCGACAATCTTGCCTTCTTGTATCAAATTTTGGATTTCATGGTCAATGGATTCTGCTTCGACAAACGTTTCATCATTGACTTTGAGATAGGATACTGTATAGTCCATTAACTTTGATTTATCCAAATACGTATCACCATATTTATTCGCATACTCTTGTAATAAATACAAGATTACTGCGTGGATTCTAAGCGGACTGTCGTAAGAAAAGCCAACCTTTAAGCCAATTTCATCGGCTCTCTTAAATCCAATTCCTTCGACTTCATCAATGAGTACATAGGGATTTTCACGGATTACATCAATGGTTTTCACTCCGTAAGTTTGATAGATTTTCATCGCCATTCTTGGTGATATTTGGAAACCGTAAAGCCACACGAGCGTCGATTCCATTTGCCGATTGTCGATGATAACTTGATGCAATGATTTTATCAGTTTCTTACTAAATTTCGGTACGGATAGAAGTATTTCTGGATTATTTGCGATCTTTTCAAGGGCATCGAGTCCTAACGTATCAATAATTCGTTTCGCTGTTTTCGGACCGATTCCTTTCATCAAACCACTTGATAAGTAATCAATGAGACCTTCATAGCTTGAATCGATAATTCGTTCGTATCGTTCTGCGTCAAATTGTATTCCGTATTTTGGATGATGCTTAATGGATCCATAAAATCGATACAAACATCCCGTCTCTAACTTAGGAAAAAACCCACAGATTATCATTGTGGGTTCGTAAAATACGAGTTGAGATTCATTGGTATCGGTTATTTCAAGTTTCAACACCGAATACAGATTCGTTTCGTTGAAAAAGAGATAGGATTTTAAGATACCTTCAACGTAATTCAATACCATCATCCTCTCTAGATGGCTTGTTTGGCCATAAAAGCCTCAATGTCCTCGATTTCTTTAATGATAGAACTGGACAAATTAATGGATCCATTTTCGGTAACTAAAACATTATCCTCAATGCGGATCCCTATTTTTTCTTCTTCCACATAAATACCTGGTTCAATAGTCAAGACAATGCCCGGTTTTAAAGGAGTCAAATAATTACCAACATCATGAACATCCAGTCCTAGATAATGACTGACATTGTGATAGTAATAACGTCCGATTTCTTCTGGAGATTTAATAAGTCCGAGCGCTACGGCTTTTTCAGTCAGCAAATTGCGAGCATACGCATTCAGTTCACTCATAAGAATGCCTGGTTTAACAAATTCGATGCACGCTTTATTAACGCTCAATACACAGTCGTACAATTGACGCTGACGATCTGAAAATTTGCCGTTGACTGGAAATGTCCGTGATATATCGGAAGCATAAGGACCTGATAAAGCGCCCATATCAATGAGTACCAAATCTCCGTCTTCTGCGACTTGGTCGTTATCTTCGTAGTGTAAGGTCGTGGCACGAGCACCCGCAGCACAAATAGGATTGAAGGAATTCCCTTCCGATCCATGGCTTTTTAATGCGTACTCATAAATCGCTACTAGCGCACGTTCGTTGATACCCGGCGTGGCAGTTGACATGATCGCTTCTATCGCTACTTTTGAATAAGCGATCGCGTTTTTAATTTCTTCAATTTCATCTTCGTCTTTAATCATTCTCATTGAATCAATGAGTTCGTTAATATTTTTTATGGCAAGTTCTGGATAGGATTCACGGATTTTTGTAATTTTTTGTAAAGCAGCTGGAATATCAAAAGGACGAGGACGAAGCAAATCGATAAAGAGCGTTTTGGGAGCCTTCACGAGGGCTTTCCGTTGACCAGAAAGGATTTGCTGATGCATTAATGATTCAAACTGTTCAAGGTAATAAATACTTTGAATGGCAATCCCTGATATGTCGGAGGCTTCTTCTTTGGTCATCCGTCTTCCCAACCATTTGGTCGCATAGTCGCTCGGTTCTTCAATGAACAGATACTCTAAAAAACGCGTTCCATCTTTTTGTAAAACGAGTGTAAAATTGGATCGTTTCAAGCCTGTTAAATAGTAGAAATTTCGATTGATTTCGTACGGATAAAATTGATCTGCCGTCTTATGTGGTGCCTCCAGCGAAAATAAGACAACCAACGAAACATCTTCTATTTGTTTCATAAGTTTTAAACGACGATTGATGAATAGATTTTGATTCATATGATTCACCCCACTATTGCATGAACTTATTATATCATATTTTTTGTATTCATCTACGCAAACTGCAATAAATTAGTTAACCGATGAAATCAATTTCGATATCACCATTGGAAGTCGATAAGCGTAGTAATTTGTTGGCATTAGGGTTGTATAAAGAATCATTTTTTTCGATATTGTCGACGTGACAATCACCATTGGATGTATCCATTTCAATACGATAATCGTCATAATCACCCAATACTGATAATTCAATATCGCCATTGGAGGTATCAAAGATAAGTCTTGAAGCATCGATGTTTGTAGCAATTATCTTGCCATTAGATGTATCTAGAGTGATGTCACAATCCGCTTTGACATTAGATACAGTTATTCGCCCATTTGACGTGTACAGATCAAATTCATCGGTAACATAAAGATCACCTTCTACTTTAATTTCGCCATTCGATGAAGAGGCGTTCAGTCTAGAAAGCTGATCGATTCCCGTGACTGTAATTTTGCCATTTGATGTACTGACATCGATATCATAGGTCAATACATCGGTGGGCAGGTATATTTCGACAATCCAAATATCATTCGATTGAAATCCCCAAAGTCCGAAATTTAATCCGGCATACCAGTGCGATTTCTGAATTAACTCCAGTTGTTGATTGGATAAATCAACTTCAACCCAATCGTGTTCTGATTCATAATACTTAATGGTTACTTTATCATTTTCGGAAGCATAAAATTTGACAGTACGATTAGAAAAAATTAACGAAAAATCGTCTATTTCATTGGCTTCATATTCTAATTGAGTCTCGGAATACTGCGATTCCTCAAAAAATGAAATGTCGTTGGATATGCCCGAAACATAACCAATCCCGACAAAAACAATTCCTACTAGTAAAACAAATAAGGTGACACCTACAAAACGTTTCATTCTTTCTCACCTGATCTTTCTGTGGTTTTTTGAACCAATTCGATTAATTTTTCTAATTTGTTTTTCGATTTTTTAATTAACCACCAAAATAGTGATCCGCTGAGCATGACAAGCCCAATTCCGACCAATGTCTGTCCAGCCAAATATAGTAATTGGGTATCCGATACGGCATTTTTTAGACCGATAACAAATTGACTTACTCCTAAAAACGATACCGATAAGCCAGCAGTTCCCAAAGAAAATGCAACCGTTCCAATTACAAATACGATTAAACCATAGATTGCGTACCCGATAATTTTGGAGGTAATGTTAAACACTTTTTTGAGTTCAAAATTTTGTTTTTCTTTAACATTATTCACAAAATTCGTATCTTTTTGCATGGTTCTAACAATGGTCTCAATACTTCCCAATCGATCAATGAAATCGGATTCGTTTTCCCCATTGTCAATCGCATCTTGAATTAATTCATCATAGTAACGTGTAATATCTTTCTTTTCAGAAACGGGTAGAATCACCAATGCTTTATTTAGTTTGTATAGAAATTCATATTTATTCATCATAGCCTCCTATTGGACAATGTAATCGTAAATCTGTTTGATTTCAAAAAAGTCTTGTTCGGATTCCCTTAATTTCATTCGACCCAATTCGGTAATTTTATAATATCTTCTTAACCGTGATTGATATTCGGCTGAATAGGTTGTCACAAACTTTTGTGATTCTAAACGTTTCAAAATGGGATACAACGTCGATTCTGATAGTTCCATTATTTCGGAAACATCTTGGATGATGCGATAACCGTAAGAATCCTGATGTTTCAAAGAAGCCAAAACCACTAATTCTAAAAATCCTTTTTTTAATTGCGCATCCATCATATACCCCCTTACACATAATACTATACATTACATAGTATCAATTGTCAACAAAAAAAACGCTCGATTTAGAGCAGGCAAGATATCAACGATTTTAATTTCGTAGGTGTCCTGCCTCTCTTTTTTTATGATTTTAGTGTATAATTGATTAAAAAGGTGAACATTATGAAAAAATTATTAACTTTTGTATTAAGTCTGCTTTTAATATGCAGTTTATCAGGATGTGGTAAAAATGATGCCAATTCAATTGAGTCTAATAATCCTACTACTGAAGAACCATCAATAACTACACCAATTGAAGATACTACACAAGAAACAAGTGAGAGTGATGAAATTATGAATAAAACATTAGTCCTTAAAATAGACAATACCGAAGTAGATGTATTTTGGGCTGATAACGCGTCAGTAACAGCTTTAAAGGAACTTGCTAAAGGTGGATTAACCATTAATATGAGTAAGTATGGTGGTTTCGAGCAAGTGGGTTCTTTAGGTACTTCAATTACATCAGCTGATACTAGAATTACAACAACTGCTGGTGACATTGTTTTATATTCATCAAATCAAATTGTTATATTTTATGATTCAAATACATGGGCTTATACTAAACTTGGTCATATAAACTTATCTAAGAGTGAGCTAGTAGATCTACTTGCTGATGAAGATGTAACTATCACCTTATCTTTAAAATAAAAACACCACCAGATTACTCTAGTAGTGTTAGGAGGAAGTTCTGACTAAAAACAGAACTAATCTATATCTCTATATGACCTATGCCATTATAGTAGATATCAACTTGTTGAGTCTTTACACCATCTATTTTAGCCTTATGATGTACGACTATCTTTTGGATGAATTCTTGAACTATTTCATCCGTCAATTCATTTATCTCAGTGTATTTCTTAACTAAGTTAATTAGGTAAGATGCATTGAGATATTTTTCATTTTCTTTATTTATAAAGTCTTGAAACTCTTTAATCCTAGTCTCAAGTTCCTTTTGCTCATTTTCATAGCTTGTAGATAATTTATTGAATCTATCATCAGTTAAATTACCATCTAGTTTATCTTCATATAGATTTTGAATAATTGAATCAAGCTTTTTATATCTAGCTGTAGCAGTATCAATTTCTTTAGTAGCACTTCGTAGGGCTCTGTTTAGTTCTGATTTAGAATAATCACTTACTTTAGCTACAAATTCATCTTCATTGTTCTTTACGAATGATGTTAATCTCTTAATATCAGCTAGAATAATAGCTTCTATATCAGCTTCTCTAATAGCGTGAGTATATTCGCATCTATGTTTTCTATAACTGCTACACACAAAATATGCAGGATTATGATATTTTTCTCTTGGACACACGTAATATAAAACCTCGCCACAATCACTACAATAAAGTTTACCTGCAAGTTTAGGTACATAACCTAACTTGGTATTTTTACGCTTATGGGCTCTAATGTTTGCAACAACATCAAAGGTATCTTTATCAATAATGGCTTCATGCGTATTTTCAATTATCTTAAGTTCCTCTGGTTTCATTGGTTTGAATTTTCTTTTATTACGATTATATGGGTCTGGTTTAAAAATAACAGTATTGCCTATATATTCTTGCCTATTAAGTATTTCACTAACAATAGCAGGACTCCATTTGGTATTTGAATAATCTAAATCTTTATTCCATTGCCCATGAGTAATTTTATAATATCCAGGTGGCATAATATTTCGATTATTTAATTCATTAGCTATTTTACTAACGCCAAGACCATTTATGCACAATCTAAATATTTCTTTAACAACAATACTAGCTTCATCATCAATAAGCCATTTATGTTTATCATTAGGGTCTTTCATGTAGCCATATGGTGGTAGAAAGGTTAGTGTTTCACCTCTATCAGCTTTTGATTTAAATACAGCCCTTATCTTTTTAGAAGTATCTTTAGCGTACCATTCGTTAATAATATTCAAGAATGGAGTGAAATCATTATCGTTTGGTTTATCAGAATCAACACCATTATTTATAGCTATAAACCTTATACCATTTTCAGGGAATAATATTTCGGTAAAATATCCAACCTTTAAATAATCACGACCTAGTCTAGACATATCTTTTACAATAATTGTTGCAACCTCATCACGATTTACGTGTTCCATAAGTCTAGTCCAATCAGGTCTATTAAAATTAGTACCAGAATAGCCATCATCAACAAAGGTAACTATGTTTTTAAATCCATTATCTTCAGCATATTTTTGTAATATATTTTTTTGATTAATAATAGAGTTTGAATCACCCTGTAAGTCATCATCACGAGAAAGACGGCAGTATAATGCTGTTAACTTTTGTGCTGATGTATTTAATTCTTGTAGCATTAGTCTGCCTCCTTTCCGTTAATGACTTTAATTTCATCAATTACACCATCTTCAAATAGCTTAATGGCATACTTGATTGCTTCATCCTCACTCCAACCAAGTGAAGTGATATAGTAGTTGACTAAATAATCAATTCCTTTTCTTGAGGTATTGGTATCGTCAACCAGTTCATATAATCTAGTTCTTAATTCATTTGTGCTCATATAAATAACCTCCTTTGGTGTGTATATACATCACTCTAAAAGGGATTATTATCAAGTAATACGAGCACTTATTTTTTATTCTTTAAAGGCATTTGAATGATTGGTATTTCAATAGATCTACGAATCATCTTTTCAACCTTTTTCTTTATGTAATCTTCATCTTTTTTATCGGCGACTTGAGTATTTATAACATAGACAGTGTCACCGATTTTAGTATTATAATTTAATCTATCCATGCTATTCACCAAAAGGATAGGAGCTAACCTAGAAGCCCTAAATTAGCCCCTAAATCGCCTTAATTTTGATTGTTTTCTAGAGATTCAAGAATTAATACCTTACAAGCCTGTGCTTCGGTTAATTTGAAATCTAAGCGTTCTTTGGATGCATAACCTATATCGCCATTTTCTAGATATAATTCCTTCAATACTTTAACTGCGATTCTTTCTCTTAAAAGGAAAGTAAGATAAGTGAAATTACCAAATAGAAGTGGCTTACTTGGATTTGTCATGTAATTGGAAATAACGACCTTTTTGCCTAAGATGGTAGAATCAGCATTATTCCATAAATAATTACCTGAATCATCTTTTAACTTTCTTAATTTAAGTGCTGTTTCATCATTGGTAATAAAAATAGCTTCATCCCTATATTCCTTATCTAAAGAAAAGAATAAATCGATTACCGAATCATATGTGATTTCAGGAACTGATACACAGCCCAGATCATAATTTAACAAACCAAGTGGCTCTTTAACGCCTGTTCCATTAAGAATTAGCTTTTCTTCAGCTTTACCATATCTTTTAGATAAAGTCTTTCTTAAATAATCGGTCATATTGATTTTTAAATCATTGACAGTAGAACCTTTGACTTTAACGATTAAACCTAATTTATAAGATTTATATCTAAGTTCAGCCGTTGATTCATCTTCAACAAAGGCTTTATTATCTTCATCAACTACAACAGGTAAAGATGCAGAAGTGTTAATTGTTAATACGCCATCAGCTGTATCAGTTTCAACAAGATTCATGTATTTTCTAAATAAGTTATGTTTATCTAGAATCGATGCATCAATTGGAAGTTCAATATAGCCATCTGGTCTTAATTTCTCGATGTCGCCATAAACATCATCAGTAGGTTTTAATTTAAGTGCATTTTCTACGGCACTTGCGTATTTTGATAAGTAAATGTTATTCATTTTTTTTAATCCTCCGTTTTTTAATATTTACCATTCTCAAATTTTTTTCTTACGTACTCTCTCGCTTCTTCATAAGTCTTAAAGAAGATAGTTGAACGGTTATAGCCAACCATAAAAGGCATAGGTGTTATACGCTTGCTTTTAAATATGGTGATTTGGCCATAAATTCTATTAGGAAGTACAAATACACTTTTGTATTTTGAGTTTTCCAAATCGACTTTTTCAGGTAGGTCTAAACCTAAATAAACTTGATTAATCATTTTTAATTCCTCCATTTTTGCATTGTTTATTCCAGTAGCTAATTCGGCAGCGGTCGCTACAATATCTCTTGATTTTATGTCCCTTAATAACTTTTATCTCCATTCCACAATTAAGGCATTTGGTATATTTAGGAAGAGCTTCTTTATGTCTTCTAAAATAGGATTTAATTGTGTTATATGGAACTGAAGTTAAAAGAGAAATATCCATCATAGAATATCCATCAGCTCTTAAATTTTTAATTATTCTTTGTTCTTTATCAGTCATATAAATTTCCTCCTTTTTATCTTTAAACGAATTGGGTAATATACCCCCTTTGAAAACGCGAATATGCACACGAGACCCCTGGCCGGTGTCTAGATTAATAGCACCAGAGATTTGATGGGGCCCAGGTCATATTAATTTTGTCCTTTATGTCCTTTTGTCCTTATATAGAAAGAAATCTTCAATAAAAACATCTATAAAATAAATAAATTAATTAATATTTTGTATATATAGGGACAATGTGACAAAAGGGACAATATTCTTAACTTGAATCAATGGTGTAAATGCTAGGATTAATAAGGTAGCTTTGACCTTTTGGTCTACCAATATTAGTTTGATTAGATTCGCATTCTTTTAAATAACCATAATCACATAATAGATTTAATGCAGGTATTACTTCATCTTTAGTCTTAAATGACCTAACAAGCCTCATAACATCACGAGCTGTAATATTATCTTTATGTGGCGTTTGTTTAATTAAAGAATCAATAATCTTTTTGGCATTTTTCTTAGTGGTATCAAGGCCTAACATATCAAAGGCATATAAAGCATGATCTAAAAAATAATCTCCTACCTTAATGGCATCCAACATTGTTTTCTTTTGGACTATGTAATTACCATCAACAAGCGGTGTTCCATCATTTAAAAACGGGTCATACTTAATTCCAAAGGCTCTAGTTAATAGTCCTGATATTCTTAAGATATTACCAACTAGTTTGCCTGCCCAAGCACCAATATCCTTAAGGTCGTTTTTAAGCCTAAATTCAAAATTATCATGATATCTTTCAAGTTCTTTATAGGCATCATCAGTAAGTGAGATTGTATCCATAAAGGTTGTATCTTCATTTAATATTAAATTAATAAGAGAATAGAAAGCTTGTTTAGTATCTTCGCTTATTACATCTGTAGTAAGTTTTCTAGAACCTACCATTGATTTAGGAATCGAATAAAGAAATCTTGCATTAAGTCCTCTACCACTAAATATTGGATTATTAAGTATCGTTTCAAGTACTCTTGGTTGAACCATTAGTAGGATTGTGAGTTTTGGCTTTTTAAGTGAAATTGACTCACGACCGATTCTATCAACCCTTACATAATCTCCTGAATAGCCTTTAAGCAGAATATCGATATTAACTACCTTAGAATAAGCACCAGATAGAACATCAAATATACCACCCTCACTAGATATAATGGATAGTGATTCATCTTGTTCCTTTAACTTATTAGCTAGAACTTCAGGTGTTACATCATCAGCTGTTAAAACTAATTTATGTAGCCTTTTAAAACCATTTATTTTAGTTATCACTTCATCGAGTTCTGATGTAGTTGCTTTACCTTTTTCAACATCTTTAACTAGTTTATTTCGCTTTGTAATAAGTGCTTGATATTCTAGTTCGGACTTTTCTCGTTCTAGTGAATGAGCTTCGTTATAATTAATTTCAAATGTATGTATTACTTTTATCATTTGGTTAATTACAGCTGATTTTCTTTCACTAGGTTCTGCAACTACCATCGCATATAAGTTAAGTGGTTCATCCCAGTCGGATTTACCTTGAATTTGATACTTTCTTTGCATTGATAAAGCTAAAACTGATAATGCGATTACACCTGCCATATCTATTGGTGTTTGTGTAGCTTCACTAACTGCTAAACAATAATTTTTAATAGCATCAGGAAAAACATCAATTGGAAATGGTAAGAGTGGTCTTTCATTAAGTGGAATAAGCGAATCCCATTTAATATCTTCCTTTTGGTTATATTCATCTGGTTTAATGTAATTAGGACTATTTACAATCTTTGTTTTATAGAATTTAGTAGCACTAGACCATATGAGTTTAAGTTCTGCATTATCTAGGGGTGGCATGCACCTTTCACTTACCTTTAAAAATTCATTATAAGCATCAGCTGTATCGCCATATCTTTTAATAATTTTTGAAGCTTCTTTAGATAATGTAGAATTGCGACTGCCCTCAAGTATTGGAGCATCTTGCATTAGGAAATTTTCAGATTCTTTGTTCCATATAAATTCAGACAATGTTTTATCTCCTTCAACTAGTTCAACTTGTGGGTTAGATGTTCCAAAGAAGAATCTAGCTGAATCAAGTGCATTATTATCTATAAAAGGAAAATAGTTATAGACCTTTTGTTTTAAAGATGAATATTTAGCTTCATCCGTTATTTCATCTATTGGAAACAAAACATGGAACTTAGGCCTAGCCTTTTTACCATTTTTAGATATTAGATGATGTCTTGAATATTGAACATAAAATCCAACTTCAGGAAATGCCTTTTTTACATCTTCAACATAAATCCAATTAGATGAATCTTCAGCATGGTCATTATCAATATCAACAGGTAAGCAATCCGCCTTAATAAAGTTTTTAATGCTTCTAATATTATCCTTATAGGTAGCACATACATAATCTAGTGTTATTGCCTTACTAAATGATTCAATATTATTAACTATAACTTTATTGTCATATCTGATATTTTGTGGTAATCCTCTAACATTTGATTTATAGATTGTTATTGATTTCATCAGCCTTACCTCCACTAGACTCCTTTAGCCATTTCTTATATTCATCAATAGGAATAATGATTCTTGAACCAATTCTTATAGATGGAAAATTTGGACTTTTAATTAACTCATAAGCCTTAGGAATCGAAATGCCTAATTGGATAGCAAGTTCGTGTACTGTCATTGTAGTTTTTTCCATTTCAGTTACCTCCATATTTGTTGATACACAACAGGCAGATGATCTACTCAATTTATTTGAACCATCCTTATCAAGTAATTGAGTTAAACCTGATAGCGAATTTATTTAATCTAATTCAAATAAAATCAATCCAATCTCTTGTGTTCGATGTCATTTTACTATATAATGTAATCGAAAACTAACTTCGGTTGATTACAAGTCGATTACATCAAAAAGGATGGTTTTTAGTATATGAGAAATCACTACAAAAAAGAAAAATCCTTCGCTCAAGTGTTTAAGGAAGGATTCGGATTTACCGAGATAGGTGGTATAGCAGATACTGCTTATAGACTCGTTAGATATGATGATTATATGTTTGAAGATGGTGTAACTATTGAAAAATATAATCTAATAAATGAAGACATGATTGTGAATAAGAATCCACTTTCTATGCCTACTTTAGATGATGATAATACAATTACAGGAAAGAAATTACTTATATCATTATTAAAGCTTGCGGATGACATAGATAAGAATTGTAAAACTAAATATGAAACAGTTGATAAGATTATTGAATGGTGTAAAAAAGTAGCTCATCCATATGACATAAACAAGCTTTATGAAAAATATGAAGCAGACCTTTTAGGTATAGAGCCTGATATTCCAATCGATTTAGTATATGATGGTTCTTTTAAATATTATGATTTTATGCAAGATCTATGTGACTTATATGATGTAGTTATCAACTGGCATGCGTTTTCTGAATTAATTAGAGGTAATGTTGATTATGCTTACAATTTAAATGATAGTGGCCCATCTTTTATAAATGGTTCTATATATGAAAAATATAAGAGAGTAAAAAACGATAGGGGGATTAACCTTACACGTGAAGATAGGCAAAATTGGATAAAGGATAATTATACGGGTGACTTCATTGAAACTCTCATAAAGGAAAGAGAAGCTCATAACATTTATGGAGATTTATTATCTAAAGAAACTTTTAGAAAGAACGTATTAAAAGATAAAAAGAAAATATATTCAAGAATCATTTCATATATACCACCTGTAAGAATGAAACTTAAATATATTGATAATGAAGGTAATGCTGAATTTAGAGCTGAGATTAATTCGGTGTTCGATATTTGTTGGTATACCTTAGCAAGAATGATAGCTTCTAATGCTCCACAACAAGATGAAGATTTAGATTATGGTGGAGATAGATGGAATGAAGGAACATTAGGTGTATGTGCTAATTGTGGTACATTCTTCCTTAAGAATAATAGTGTTCAAAAGTATTGTGATAATGCATCATGCAAGGCAGCTAGAATCAGAAATAATGTAAGGTCACTTAGAGAACGTAGAAAGAATAATCAAGAATAACTATAATTCGATTCAATATAAAATAAAAATTACAATATATTAATCTAATGAGTAAAAATGATATATTTATACAAACTTTGAGAAATAACAAAAAAACTATGCGAAATCGTAGTAAACCCTTGAGTTCTAAAAGTAAAAATGGTATAATTATGATATCTAGGAGGACATTATGGCACTATCATATAATAAACTATGGAAACTTCTTATTGATAAGGGGTTAAAGAAAACTGATTTGAATAAATTAACTGGAATTAGCGATTCAACTATGGCTAAATTAACGAAAGGCGAAAACATTAATACAGAAATTTTAGAAAGAATATGCAAAGCATTAAATTGTCAAATTTCTGATATAGTTGAATATGTTTCGGAGGACAAATAAATATGATTAAACAATCAATGAATACTCATCTAACTCGTGAAGAAATAATTAAAAGTGGAAGTGTGTATACTGGTCCTGAGTTAGTTAATTTGGTTTATAGTCAAGTGAATTCGTTTATTGATAAAAACACAGTTATTGGTGATTTTGGCTCAGGATATGGAGCCTTTATAGAAAGATTTAAAAACGAAGGAAAAAGATGCTTTGGAACAGAACACGATGATTTATCATTCGAATTACTTAAATCCGAATATCCTGATATAGATGTATATCATGAAAACTCATTATTAAATGTTAATAGAGAAAAATACAATTTATTAGAAAATGATAAGTTAATTATTGTGGGAAATCCACCTTATAATGATACAACTAGTATTTTTAAAAAAGGTGAAAAAGGTGAATTGGTTTGTGATTCTGATATTATTTCAAGAGACTTTGGTATATCTTTTTTGAAGGCATATAACAAGCTAAATGCAGAATATGTATGTATACTACATCCCTTAGCCTATTTAATAAAAAAACAGAACTTTAATTCTCTAGGGGATTTTAAAAACAATTATAAATTAATTTCAGCAACAGTTTTTTCAAGTAAAGAATTTGAAAGCATTAAGAAGTCTAATTCAGATTTCCCAGTCGTTTCTGCATTATATAAAAGAGATAAAACAGGTATGAATTATGAATATGTTCAAAATTTTAAATTTAGAATTTTTAAAGGTTCTGGCTTATTTGTCTTAAGTAATATCATAACTATTGATGGATATATCGGAAAATATCCAACGAGTCATAAAACTAAGGCAACAAAATATGAGTATAATCTTTTTGGTGAAAAGCAAAAGAGCGATGACTTAAGTTCTCGTCTTCAATTCTATACCTTAAGAGATATGAATGCTTTATTAAGAAATGCTGGGTTCGTAGAAGGTATAATTCCTAATGGGATTGATGTTTCGCTTGAAAACCTTTATCAATATTCCTGGTTATATTTTCTTAAGAGCAATTTTAATCCAAAAGATTACAAGTTTTTATATGGTAATCTATCTCCATTATATACTAACAAAATTGAAGATGACTCATTTAAAGCTTGTGTTGTTTGGTACGCATATAACAATTCAGAATTAGTTCAAAAATATATGGACGAAGAAAAAATAAAAGCATTATACGGACCTAAAACAGATCAATATAATGCATTATTTGAAGAATTAAACAATTTGTACAATATATTTAAATAGTATGAATATAATAATTATTAAAATGATTAAAATGCATTTTTAACAATTACATTTAAAATTTCTAAAACATCATGATTATGTGCTGTCGAGCACATGCCAAAGCAAATTAATAAATCAAAAACAACAGATTTCATATTTTCATCGAATGTAATGATTCCGTTAGGAGTTTCTGCAGATGTGTGATTGATAATTTTATTTGCATTATCAAAAGCATTGACTGGGATTATTAAGTATAGCATAGGTTGAACACCAGTTGCATATTGTTGCTTTTGAATCATAATTTCAATTAAAAGTTTAGAATCTCTTGGTTGAGTAATGAAAGTGGGAAGTTTGGTTGAAGAAGATAAAAACTTAATATTATTTAATGTGACAGAATCTTCTTTTTTTACTTCTATTGAATACTTATCTTGTAAAAAAGTTTTAATAGAAGCAATTTTGTTACAAACATCAAGTATTTCTTTTTTAGAAATAATATTATTTTTGCACATAAAGTAAGTAATCTCTGATAATTCATATGGATGCTTACTTTTTTTATTTGCTCCAATAAAAACAAACTCGTCAGAATTCAATCTTGTTTCTTTTTCGTCTTTTCCAATTATCGTATCATATCCAATTTGCCATTCAAGATAAGAATTGTTAGTTATAATTGTTGATTTTGGTGCAAATCCATTTCCAAATTCTTGAATATCATTTCTTGTTTTACATCTAAATTTACCTTGACTAGTTAAAGGTAAGTTAACAACAACATTATTATTTTTTATTTCATAATTCATCTCTGGTGTTTTTGCCATTTTATAATTCCTCCCATTTTAAAGTGTTAATTAAAAAATCTTTTGTTCGTTCGTAATCATAGCTTTCCATTTTAGAAACTATTTCAATCATGCAATTATGCATTGGCATAAGGTCGAAATATCTTCCACTATTTATAAAATAAGGACTATTTCGATATGCTTTTAGCTTATCTTCCGTTCCATAAATAATGCCAGTTTGTGCATTAATCATCATTGTGATTTTTAGCTTTTTAGTGTCTAAGTAAATGTTTTTATCATCATTTCTATTTGAAATACCATAATCTAATGGTGTTCCTCCGTGTGTTCCAAGAGTCATTTGTCCCTGAACTAATCCTTCAACAAATCTTCTTTGTTCATATGAACTAGAAGCTTTATAACCAAGCTTATTAACTTGTTCTTGAAATGGTTGTTTTTCTAGCCCAGAAGAAAAATTACTTATTCCGTTTAAAGTTTCAACATCGTGAATTAAAATCATTATGTCTTGACATTCCTCAAAAGAAAGACTTAATAATCCATTTGAAATTCTTGAGTCATGTAAATCAATTATTAATGAAATATATCTTGAAGAAAACTTTCCGCTCCTAGTAAATTTCCAAAAAAACATACATGTTATCCTTTCTATAAATTTTATCAAAATGCTAAGTATGTATTGATATGACTCTATAATTATATCATTTTTTTCTCAAAATTACTATTTTACGACTCTTTATTTAAGCTAAAAAAACATTTTTTCTCAAATTATTGAGGAAGTGACTCTAAAGAATCAATGAAAATAATCATATGGAGACATAAAAAACTGCCTAGATTTTACTCTAGACAGTTATCGTTCATATGTTGTGTGCTCATTTGAGCGTAATTTTTTTATTACTGTTTTTTAATGATGATTTCTCTTTACTAAGAGGAGAATAAAAAACAAAATCACATAAAATAACGACAACCAAAGCACATTCAATGGATGTGATTGGACATCAAACAAACTCCCTAAAAAGACAAAAAACAAGATGATGACAAATCGAGAGGCAATCGTTAAACCCATATAATTCTTTAACTTAATGGATGTGAACGAAAGCGCATAATTCAAGATTGAGCTTGGTAAAAAGGGATTCGCCAAAAATACAAACATTAAACCTAAATTTGATTCGTTCGCAATGTTCAGGAACTTTCTTCCTACCTCATGATCTTCAATTTTGTCTCTAAATTTATTGGACAACGTTTTTCGGATAATCAAGAAAACTAATAACATACCTAAAAATGACCCTAAAACCGACAATAAGATGGTCAATAGGGTCCCGATGGTACCTCCAAAAGCCTGAGATAGTGCACTCAGATTGATGCCAATCATCGCACCTAAAGGAAGCGTAGGAATGATGGCTTCTATGAAGGGGAGCAACATCGTCATCAACAATGCCAACCAATAGTATTCTGTTATAAATTCCTGGTATTGATCAAAATAGGTTGTCAGTATTTCCATAGCACACTCGATTCAAAAAAAGAGCATCACTCGGATGCTCTTAAATCATTAAATAAGTTCTGAAAAATGTTTTAAGGTCCGAACCATTTGCGAGGTAAATGACATTTCATTGTCATACCACGTAATGACTTTAACCAATTGTTTGCCATCTACTTCCATGACTTTTGTACTTAATGAATCAAATAAAGTTCCGTAAGTAATTCCGATAACGTCAGAGGATACAATGGGATCTTCGGTGTAGCCAACGGTTGGTGATTGAGCGGCTTTGACAGCAGCATTGACTTCTTCTTCGGTAACATTTCTCTTGAGTTCAACTACTAAGTCAACAACTGAACCCGTTACAACCGGAACACGCAAGGCGATTCCATCCATTTTACCTTTTAATTGTGGTAAAACAAGTCCAATGGCTTTGGCAGCGCCCGTTGATGCTGGAACAACGTTAGCGGCGGCAGCACGACCACGACGTGAATAGATACCTGCTTTATGAGGTCCGTCAAGCGTTGCTTGGTCATTCGTGTAAGCATGAACAGTCGTCATGAATCCTTTTACAATTCCAAAATTGTCATCTAAAATTTTTGCGATGGGTGCTAAGCAGTTTGTGGTGCAAGATGCAGCCGATAAAATCGTTTCAGTACCTGTTAATGTATCTTCATTAACACCAAAAACAATGGTCGGAACGTCTTTTTCTTTAGCAGGAGCACTAATAACTACTTTACGTGCACCAGCCGTAATATGAGCAGCAGCTTTTTCTCTTGAAGTAAAGAAACCGGTGCATTCTAATACGACATCGACATTGTGTTTCTTCCAGGGTAATTCAACAGGGTCTTTCATGGCATAAACCGGAACTTTGACGCCTTCGACAACCAAATCGGTTCCTTCAAAACTAACTTGTTTGTTATAACGTCCTTGGCTCGTATCGTATTTTAATAAATACGCGAGTGATTCCGCATCCGTTAAGTCGTTTATGGCTACAATTTCAAACTCAGGGTTGCCAAACATCAAACGAAATGCTAGCCGTCCAATGCGGCCAAATCCATTAATTGCTACTTTGACAGACATAATCTATCCTCCTATTTATTAGTGAAACTATCTACACTACTATATTACGATATTTTTCCTCTTTTTACAAGAATTCATCTCATTAAAACGTTTTCAAAAGCAAAACGAATCAATATCTTATTAAAAAATAAAAACAACCCTCAGTTTCATTGACTCAAGGGTTGTTAATCATTTAAAGTGTCCGTGCTTTTTTTATAGCTGCTTTAACACACATTTTGTATTCGCAGTTTTCGGTGCATTCATCACAACGAACTGCTTCTCTGAATTTACGAGGAATGAAGGCTCGAATTTCATCTTCGTTGTACCCCGTTTGCATGATTTTATCATTGATGATAATTGGACGTTTGAGAATCGTAGGATTGTCGATAATAAAATCGGCTAATTCACCAAAACGCATTTCATCGGTCTCTAATTGATTGTCTTTAAATATCTTGGAACGAGTTGAAATAATATCTTCAAATCCGTTTTCGGAAAATTTAAGCATATTGATGATGTCATCGCGCGTTAATCGAATCCCAACAATATTTTTTTCTTTGTAAGGAATGCGATTTTCTTCAAGCCATTTCTTTGCTTTCCGACACGATGAGCAACTTGAACTCGTATATAGTGTGATCATTGGCTTATCCCTCACTTTCAGTATCACTATTATATCATATTCATTGAATATGTAAAAACATTTTCGTATAAATATGTTATAATGAAACTAATAAAAATTGGAGGTTCATCATGAAATGGGATTTATCGTATCTATTTAACACTCAACAAGATTTCGATAATGCTTTGAATCAAACCATGAGTATTATCGAACAATTAGCTACCTATAAAGGAAAACTTAACCAAGAAGACCAATTTGTAGCGTATTACTTACTTCAAAAAGAACTTACGAAAATTGGATTACGGGCCTATCAATACGCCTCTCTCAAAAGCGATTTAAACAAAAAGGATTCTGAAAGCAGTAAGCAACTTCAAAAGGTTCAAATCGGATTCGCTAAATTATCCGAAGCCTGTGCCTTTGAAGAACCCGAACTGATTCAAATCGGTAAAGAGACGGTTATGAAATTTGCGCATAATCATCCAGAACTAAAAGAATTTATCTTTGGTTTTGAAAAGTTGTTCCGTCGCCAAGACCACATTTTAGACGATCAATCAGGAGCTTTGCTGGCAAACTTCAATCGTTTAGGTAATTCTGGAAGAGAACTCTATAGCTCTTTATCTGTCGCTGATATCGAAAATCAAGATGTCATGCTTGATAATGGAGAAATCGTCGCTATATCGAATTCGAACTATCGTGCGTACATTGCCAAAAGCAATAGCCCAAAAGAACGAGAAGACATTTTTAAATCCGTATTTTCTTACTACGACGTTCATAAGCATACTTATGCATCCATTTACCAAACCGTTCTTGAAAGCGATTATGCGTGGATGAGGGCAAAAAAATACAACACTTGTTTAGAGAGTTATTTGTATAACAACGCTATTCCTGTTGAAGTATATCATTCCTTAACGCAAGTTGCTCGTGAATCAACTTCTGCTGTAAAAAAATACATTCAACTTCGGAAAAAGGCATTAGGTCTTGACACGTATCATACTTACGATCGGTTCATCGACTTAGTCAAATCCGATAAAGAATACGAATTTGATGAAGCGAAAAGTTTATTCTTTCAATCCATTTCTCATTTTCCTGAAGATTTCCAAGCCAAAGCCCGTGAGGTTTTAAAAGAAGGATTCGTAGACGTATACGAACAAGAAGGAAAACGAACTGGTGCTTATTCTTCTTCAATGCCCGATCTTCATCCCTACATTCTCCTGAATTATTCGAAAACGTTAGGCGATGTCTTTACGGTTGCTCACGAAGCTGGACATTCAATGCATTCGATGTATGCTGCCGAAGGTCAACCCGCCGCATTACAAGATTATACCATCTTTGTCGCCGAAGTGGCTTCTACGTTTAATGAACATAACCTATTGGATCACATTATCAAAAATAGCGATGCTTCTAAAAACGACAAGATTGCGTTATTACAACGGGCGATTGACGACATCATGGCTACGTTCTATCGTCAAACGTTATTCGCAATTTACGAATTAGAAACGCATAAGTTGATTGAAACTAATCAACCCATCACTGCTGATGTGTTAAGCGGAATCATGATTTCGCTCTATAAAGAGTTTTATGACCTCGACATCACTCAAGAAGAAGTTAAGCAGTATGTATGGGCGTATATTCCACATCTATTCTATACTCCGTTTTACGTATATCAGTACGCAACGAGTTTTGCGGCTTCCTTAAAAATCTACGAAGATGTCAAACATCAAATACCGGGTGCATTTGATCGTTATATCGGTCTACTGAAATCCGGTGGAAGCAAGTTCCCAGTGGATCAATTAAAAGAAGCTGGCGTCGATTTGACGAAAAAAGATGCCTTTATTGCCGTTTCAAATCGTTTATCAGAACTTGTTGATCAATTAGCACTTGAACTAGAAAACTAAGCGTGATATAATACAACCAATCAGAAAACAATGATCCGGAATAGTAGTGAGGACACTTCTTCCATAGTGAGTCAGGGTGAGTGGAAACCTGATGATGAAGACTGACGAATGGGCCGGTAAGTGATGCTAATCCCATCCGCTAACCGCGTTAAAAGTATTAAGCGCTAGGAAACTAGAACAAAGGTGGCACCGCGATAAAATCGTCCTTTTTAAGGGCGATTTTTTATTTTTAGGAGGAACAATCATGAAACGAATTTTATCAGGAATTAAACCGACTGGAGAACTGACTCTCGGCAATTACATCGGCGCTATAAAACGCTTTGTCGAGTTGCAACAATCCATGCCTAACGATGAATTCTATCTTTTCATCGCGGATTTGCATGCGATTACAACACCCCAAGATCCATCTGAACTGCGTCGGCGAACCAAAGATATCGCTGCGATGTATTTGGCAGCTGGACTCGATCCGGAGCGTACGGTTTTATTCATTCAATCAGAAATCAAAGAACACGTTGAATTGGGGTATTTACTTCAATGTTACACGTATATGGGCGAACTCGAACGCATGACCCAATACAAAGACAAACAAAAAAAAGGTGAAACCAATTTGACCTCATCCTTGTTTACCTATCCCGCATTAATGGCAGCGGACATTATTTTATACGATGCCGATTATGTTCCCGTTGGCGATGATCAAAAACAACACGTTGAATTAACCCGTGATATCGCCCAACGATTTAATAATCGTTATCGCCCGTTTTTCAATGTTCCCGAACCCATCATTCCTAAGGTTGGAGCGAGAATCATGGATCTTCAGGATCCAACTAAGAAAATGAGTAAGTCCGATTCATCCGATAAAGGGTATATTTCTCTGTTTGATTCTCCGGATATTATCAAGAAAAAAATAAAATCGGCGGTCACGGATTCAGTCGGTATCATACAATATGATCCCGAAGGTCAGCCGGGGCTTGCAAATTTGCTATCAATCCATTCGGTATTATCACATCAATCCATTGATTCGATTGTTGATACGTATAAGGATCAAGGCTACGGTGCGTTTAAAAACGCAGTGGCTGAACGAGTTGCTTCTGAACTGAAAGAACTTCAAGACCGATATCAAAACGTCATTCAATCAGGACAATTGGATGCCATACTAGATAGAGGAAAATTGATTGCGGGTCAAGTAGCTTATAAGAAACTAGAGAAGTGCAAACAAATTATCGGATTAGGCCGTAAAAGATCATAAAAAAATGCAGCGATAAGCTGCATTATTTCATTTGATTGATATCATTTATGGTTCGTTGAATTGCTTCAAATGCTTCGTTCTCATCGTCACCGTCAAAGGTGATTTTAAACAAAACATTTTGGGGGATGGCTAGCGACATGACACCCATTATGGATTTAAGTGGGACACGGATATCGTTGTATTCCAAGATCATTTTTGATGCATAATTGGTCGCTTTGCTGACCAGCATGGTTGCTGGACGTGCATGCATACCAAAAGCATACGTAATTTTAAATTTGGCTTCAATCATGATTATCGCTCCTCTATGTTCTTTGTGATATAGTCGACAAGCGGTTGGGTATTGGTTGGTAGAATAAATTTGATTGCTTTTCCACTTACAAAGATACCCAAAGCACCTAATTTTTTAATGGACTCCAAGTCGCATCGTTTAACATCGTTAACCTTGATGTTCAATCGTGCTCCTTCTTGTGAGGCGTCGCTGATGTTGTCAAGTCCGCCTAAATGATCAATAATCGTTACGATCATCGAAGCATCAATCGGAACTTCAGCTTTTTGATTTGGTTTTTTCTTGATGCCAATCAAAATTGCAATCAAAACCGATGCGAAGATGACAACTCCCATCAACAAATACACCCAAATGGTGTTCGCAACGGCAAAAAATGAAGTTATAGAAATAAGTAACGGTGATGAAATAATCATCAAATCACCTCTGTATATAATATTTTATCATAATTTATGAAAATGCAACGATAGTTTATTAAAAATCGTCAGTGACTTGTATTCGATTGAAAATTGGGCTATAATTGTCAAGAGACGAAGGAGTGTATAAAATGACAAAAGTATGTGAAGCGATTATCGAAATTCCAATGGGAACACAGAACAAATACGAAGTTGATAAAAAACGCAATCGCATTAAACTAAATCGAGTCTTGTATTCAAAGATGACATATCCTGCAGAATATGGGTTTATTGAAGAGACACTCGCCGAAGACGGAGATCCCTTAGATATTCTCGTATTGGCAACCACTCAGACATTCCCTGGATGCATCGTCGATGCGAGAATTGTTGGTTATCTCGATATGTACGATTCTGGAGAGCACGATGAAAAAATCATCGCTGTAGTCGATGCGGATCCTCGATTCAATCACATCAACGACATTACCGATATTCAAGAATTGCAGCTTAGAGAGATAAAGTTATTCTTCCGTACTTACAAGGAACTTCAACCAGGGCATGATGTCGTTGTATTGGACTATTATTCTCGTGAAGAAGCCATCAATTTGCTGACGAAATATCAAAATGCATATAAAAAACAAGGAAAATAAAAAAGGACAGTTGTCCTTTTTTTTATGAAACGACGACTTGACCATTGACCAAAACATAATTTGGTTTTGCCATATAGTACAACGGATGATGACTCCATATGACGATGTCCGCATCTTTTCCTGGCTCAATCGAACCGACACGGTGATCAATGTTATTGATTTTCGCTGCATGAATGGTAACTGCTTTTAGCGCTTCCAGTTCGGGAAGTCCTTCTTTGACAAAAAGCCCAACTTGCGTTAACGCGTTCGCAAGGTGAATCACTGGATGATCGGTCATGATTGCAAATTCGATGCCAGCATCATGTAGGATTTTACCAGCCTTAAATGTTTTATTTCTTAATTCGTATTTGGATTTAGAACCTAAGGTAGGGCCAATAATGACACGTTGATGGTATTTGGTTAAATAATCGGTAATCAAATAACCTTCGGTCGCGTGTTCGATGGTCGCATTGAGGTTAAATTCTTGAATAATGCGGATGGCAGTGACGATATCATCTTGTTGATGTGCATGAATTTTTACTGGAAAGCCATCAAAGACGCGAGCGAGTGAATGCCACTTAAGACTAAACTCAGGTTTAGCTACTTCTTTTCCTTCTTTTATATCTGATTCATACTTGTCCATCTTTGCCTTATATTCTTTGGCTTTAATCAATGCATCGCGAATAAGGGCCGCACTGGCCATTCGTGTTTGAGGCGATTGAGCTTTACCATTGTATACTCGTTTAGGATTTTCACCCAAGGCCATTTTCATCGATGATTCAAAAACAACCATCATATCGTCTATCGTTTTACCGTATGTCTTTAGGACGCAGAACGTCCCCCCGATAACATTTGCGCTTCCAGGGCCAGTCACGACGGTTGTGACGCCTGCTTGTAACGCTTCTTCAAAAGCAACGTCTTGTGGCTTAATGGCGTCAATAGAACGTAATTCAGGAAGAACCGGATTGGTCATTTCATTGCCATCTGCACCTTCAAATCCAATTGCTTCTTCAAAAATCCCTATGTGACAGTGTGGGTCAACAATTCCAGGCGTCACAAATCGTTTTTCAGCGTCAATCACGGTGGCACTTGGGTAATCTTTTTCAGAAAAATGACCGACGGCCTTGATTACATTTCCTTCGACAAGAATATCGCTCAGTTCATAATTGATTTCTGCCATTGAAATTAGTTGAGCATTTTTAATGAGTATCATTATTTCCTCCTATTGTTATGGACACACGATATTGATCATGAGCCCGATTCCATAAAGTAAGGCTTCTTCATCAATCGCAAATAACGGATGATGAAGACCATACGATGTCTCCGAACCTCCATAGGTTCCGAGCCAAACGAAGGCACCGGTTTTGTAATTAATGTATTTTGAAAAATCTTCTGCACCCATACTGGGTTTTTCAAGGATCTTACAATGGTCAACTCCCAACATACGATGGATGGTATCAATGATATGCTGAGTGGGCTTGGGCTGATTGATAAGTGCGTCGTACCCCCACTGATACGTTAATTCGTAAGTTGCTTGATACTGTTTAGTAATGCGTTCGATAACCGAGACGATTTCATCGTGTAATTGTTTGCGAATCCGTGGATTAAACGACCGAATCGTTCCTTGCATGTATGCCGTTTGAGGTATAACATTATGAGTTGTTCCAGAATGAACTTGTGAGATGGTGATAACACTTAGTTCGTTTTTATCAATTTTAGTCGGAATTATCTGATTGATTTGGGTAATAATGTCTGCTTGGATGGAGACAGGGTTGATTCCTAGATGTGGATACGCTGCGTGAGCACCCTTTCCGTTAATGGTTAACGATAACGTATCGGCAGATGCCAACATTGGACCTTCTTTGATTCCATAAATACCAACGGGTAATTCAGGAGAACAATGCAAACCATAAAAAACTTCGACATCATCGATGTGGCCGCTAGCGACCACATAATGGGCTCCACCAGGATCTGGGCCTTCTTCTGCTTCTTGAAAAATCAGTTTTACGGTACCTTTCCATAATTCTTTGTGCGTTTGTAAGTACTCTGCCACCGTCAACACTATGGCTGTATGAGCATCATGTCCACATGCATGCATTTTCCCTTTGTTCTTTGAGCAAAAAGGAATCGATGGATTGTTTTCCTCTATGGGTAAGGCGTCCATATCGGCACGAAGTCCCATAACGGGACCATTCCCATTTTCAATAACTCCAATCAATGAATAATGACCGATGGGACCGATAACAGGAATCGAAAGAGCTGATAATTGGGATGAAACATAATCATAGGTCCCAGGTAAATCGAAGCCAATTTCAGGATGTTCATGAAGATAGCGGCGGTGTTGAATGGCTTTCTCTAGAAGATATCGTAATGAATCAATAGTCATCATGATGAACGATCCTCCTCAGTCGATTTGCCTTGCTTTTTTGTAAGCCACTGATCAAGTTTTCCTAACTTTGTGGAAGCGTAAAAACCCGATGCGATACTAACAAATCCGATCAAAATAGAAAGGATATTTGATTTGAAGAACTGTGAGGTTGCTCGGTAAAGTGGAATTTGATCGGTGAAACTCGCTGCCGAAGTAAAATCTCGCATTTCAAAAACAATGACAATCGCCGAAGCTACGATAAATCCGAGAATAGCCATGTATGTTTTGATTGGCGCATGCTTGAAGGCTTTTTCGATTAAAAGGCTGACGATTAAAATACCGGCGACAGCGCCGAGTCCAAAGGGAATAATCACGTTCAAATGATAACTGAGTTGTGACAAATCCAAGATATTTCCAACCACATTGGTTACGATAGCCGTATAGACACCCAGTGTTATCAGTAATGCAGAACCAGATACACCTGGAATAATCATGGTCGCCGCTGAAAGAAAACCCAATACAAACAACAATAAATAAGTTGAGATGTTAATATCAAAATAGTCAATAGTAGGGGCTAAGTTGGTGAGTTTTCCAATCAACAGTAACATAACCACTAAAAAGGCAACGATAAAACTCATGTAATCGCCTATACCGAATGTTTTCCCTTTGATGTTTTGGTATAAAGACGGAATCCCTCCCAGCAATAAACCGATGAAAAAGGCTAGCGTGATAACGGAATTGAGATCCATCAACCATCCAAGCAATTTCGCAAGCGAAACAATCGATAAAATAAGGCCAATCCCAATCGGTAAAAGAAACAAAACACTTTTTTTGAACTCGCTGAAAAGATGATTAATGGCATAAATAAGCGATTGATAAACACCAAGGTAGATGGCAAGCGTTCCGCCACTTACTCCGGGGATGATAAAAGCTATCCCGATAATAAAGCCTTTTAAAATTAAAATTAAAAACACCGTTCATCACCTGATTCTTCTACAGCATCTCCAATGAGGTCGAGTCCATGTGCCGCTTTAATTTCCACGGTAACAATATCCCCGACCATCAAGGTTTTTGTTGATTGAAAAACAATGTACCCGTCGATATCATCGGGTGCGAATGCATAACTTCTTCCGTAATAGAATAACGATTGCGGATCATAATCTTCAATAATTGTTCGATGTCGTGTATGAATCTGTTTTTTGTTTTTACGATAAGCGATTTTTTGTTGAAGATTCATAAGTTGATCCAGTCGCTCGAGTTTGATTGATTCTTCGATTTGATCTGGCATATCAAAAGCAGGCGTATCCTCTTCCTTTGAATATGCGAATGCACCTAACCGATCAAATTCCATTTCCTTCACAAATTCAATCAGTTCCTGAAAATCCTCTTCGGTCTCACCAGGGAACCCAACAATCATTGTGGTTCTTAAAATCGCTTGTGGAATATGCTCTCTAATCTTCGTAAGCAAGGATTGATAGTCTTGTTTGCTTCCACGCCGATTCATTCGCTTCAATACAGCGTTGGAGACGTGTTGCAATGGAATGTCAAAATAGGGACAAATCTTCGGATTTTGTTTTATCTCGAAAATCAATTCATCCGTGATTTCATCGGGGTAAAGATACAAAATACGAACCATTTCCAACCCATTTAGTTGACTGATGTCGCGAAGTAATTGTGGCAACATTGATTCATGATTAACGGTAACGTCATAACCAAATCGGGTCGTGTCTTGACTGATTAAGTTGATTTCTTTCGCACCATTTTGAACAAGAAGTGAAGCTTCATCCAAAACCTCTTGGTAATCTCGACTGCGAAAACGTCCCCGAATCAGAGGAATTGCACAGTAAGTACACCGATTATCACAGCCATCAGAAAGTTTTAAATAGGGAGTTCGATGAGATGTAGCCAATAACCGATGGTGATAATTGATGGGACCAAACGTCAATGAGTCATCCTTCATCACACTTTGAACGATATTACCAAATAACGGATAATCTTTTAACGTTACCACTTTATCGACAAACGGCATTTCTTGTTCTAATTTTTTTTGATATCGTTGAGCATAACATCCTGTTACAATCAACTTTTTATGATAGCCAGCCATTTCTTTAATGGTAGCGATGGTTTCTTTCTTAGCTTCTTCAATGAACCCACATGTATTGATAATGATTAGATCGGCTTCTTCAGGATTGGGTACGATTTCAGCCCCACCATTTTCAAGCATCCCTAATATCATTTCAGAATCGATTAGATTTTTAGAACATCCCAGTGATACTAATCCAATTTTCATGCAATACCTCTTCATAATACGACTATCTCTATTATACGATGAAATGACCAAAAGACAAAAAGAAAAGAGGATTTTCATCCTCTAAATCATGGGATTAACGAACTGACTGTGATAAAGTTCGTAGTAGTGCCCTTTCTTTTCAAGTAATTCATGATGATTTCCTTGTTCAACGATGGAACCATCTTTCATGACTAGGATCAAATTGGCATTTTTGATGGTTGAGAGTCGATGTGCGATGACGAATGAGGTTCGATCTTCCATCATAAATTTCATTGCATTTTGAATGTAGGCTTCTGTACGCGTATCTACCGAAGAGGTCGCTTCGTCCAAAATCAGTATTTTCGGATTAAATAAAATGGCACGTGCAATCGTCAGAAGTTGCTTTTGTCCTTGACTTAAATTACCGGCATCTTCAGATAATACCGTATTATACCCTTCTGGTAATGTTTCTATGAAGTGATCAACATGCGCCTGTCTTGCCGCCTCTTTGATTTCCTCAAATGTCGCATCATCTTTTCCGTATGCAATGTTATCTTTAATACTTCCAGAGAATAACCAGGTATCTTGTAATACCATTCCAAACAAGCTTCTTAACCGTTTTCTCGGGATATCAGTATAATTGACATCATCGATGGTGATGGTACCTTTTTGAATTTCATAGAATCGCATCAACAAGTTGACCAACGTTGTTTTGCCAGCTCCCGTTGGTCCTACAATGGCGATTTGACGTCCGGAATACACATGTAAATTGAGATTTTCGATAAGATGCTGATCTTCTGTGTAAGAAAAGTCAACGTTATTAAAAATGACTTCGCCTTTATAGTCCTCGACGGATTTATCATTCACATCGAGTTCTTTTATCTCTTCGGGCTGATCAAGGACTTCAAATATCCGCTCTGCTCCTGCTATGGTTGACTGTAATGTGTTGATAAGGGATGCAATGTTTAAAATGGGATTAACAAAGTTTTTTTGATACCCAACAAAGACGGTTAAATCACCAATCAGCAATGGGGTTGTTGCGCCTGTTAAAATGCCGCCGACAATAACGACTAAAACATAAGCTATATTCGATATAAACTCCATTATCGGACGAATAAGACCGGAAATGAATTGAGCTTTACGCGCTTCGGTGGCTAATGAGGTGTTAATGGATTGAAATTCATTGAATGTCTCGGTCTCTTTGCCAAACAACTGAACAACTTTTTGAGCGGAATAAATTTCTTCAATATATCCGTTCAGATTACCCAGTTCTTTTTGCTGCATGATGAATTTCTTTTGAGAACGTTTGGCAATTGTCGCTGTAGAAAAAATATAAAGCGGTAACGCAATCAAAGCAATAATGGTTAATTGCCATGAAATTCGGAACATCATAAACAAAACGCCAACGATGGTCAAGAAGCTGGTGATCAAGAATATTAAACTTTGCTGAAGCGATTGAGCGACGATGTCGACATCGTTTGAAAAGACGCTTAAAATATTCCCTGTCTTATTTTCATCGTAATATTTGATGGGCATACGCTCTAATTTTAATCGTAAATCGTTTCTTAGATTGCGTCCAACAACATTGGATACATAGTTTCCTAATAACGATGAAACCAACTCAAACACAAATCGAACAAGATAAAATCCAATAAGAATGAAGAAGATTCTTACGGAATCATCCAAACTGTCAGGCGATGCTTCTCCCTTAATGACGAGTTGGAGTGCGTTGATAATCCGACGTAGATAATCCGGTGCAATGACGCCAATGACGGTCACAGTAACGGAAAAGATAATCATGATAACAATAATCCAAAGGTAAGGTCGTAGGTAATGGATTAATCGTCTCGTTGTTTTCTTTACGTCTTTTGCTTTTTCTCCAGGCATTCCGATAGGACCATGAAAGCCACCGCGGGCTCCTTGTCCTTTACGTTGTTGAGAAGACCGTGAGTATTTTTTTTCTTCACTCATGCGAGTTCCTCCTCCGAAAGTTGCGATAATGCAATCTCTCGATAGACGTCACAATGTGACATCAAGTCAGCGTGTTTCCCAAGACCAACAATACGGCCTTCTTGTAAAACCATGATTTTATCGGCATCTTTGATGGTCCCGATGCGTTGAGCCACAATAATAACCGAAGCTTGCTTGGTTATCGACCGAAGTTTCTTACGTAATAAGGCATCAGTTTTAAAATCCAATGCAGAGAAACTATCGTCAAAAATATATATTAGGGGTTTTCGAACAATGGCACGTGCAATCGACAAACGTTGTTTCTGACCACCCGAAAAATTAACACCGCCCTGGTCGACCAAGGTATCATAACGTTCGGGGAGAGAATCAATGAATTCTCTTGCTTGAGCGATGGCTGCCGCTTCTTCGATGTCGCCTTGCGATGCAAGTTCGTTACCATACAGAATATTATCTTTGATTGATCCGGTAAATAAAGTTGCTGATTGTGGAACAAAACCCATTAAAGAACGAAGTTTAGAAAGGTGAATATCACGAACATCAACACCATCAATGGTAATGTTGCCTTGACTGACATCAAACAATCTCGGTATTAAATTGATAATCGTTGATTTCCCCGATCCGGTGGAACCAATAATCGCTAGTGTCTCTCCTGGATTGACACTAAAAGAAATCGACTCAAGAATGTTTTTCTCAGCATCAGCGTATTTGAAGGAAACATCATCAAACTGAATCGAACCTTTAAAATCGTAATCATTAAATTCATCGTTTCCTTTATCGACAATCGATATGTCCGTATCCAGAATCTCTGAGATCCGCTTTCCCGAAACTTCAGCACGCGGATAATTGATGAAGGTAATCGTCAACATAATGATTGAAAACATAATCATGGTGACATATTGGATGACCGCATAAAGGTTAGCCAATTCGGTATAGTTTATCGTTGACTGAGTCTGAGTGGCAACCAATTGATAGCCTAAGAATACAACACCTAAAACCACTCCGTTAAAGAGTAAATTGACCATCGGATTCATAAATGAAATAATTCTGCCAGCTCGTAAATTGGTACTGGTTAAATCCAAATTGGCGGTATTGAACCGCCCCACCTCTTTTTCGCCCTTACCAAAAGCGCGAATAACTCGAATACCATTCATGGATTCTCGGGTAACGGTTGTTAATCGATCAATCTTCTTTTGTAAAGACTTAAAGATGGGGATAACCAATATGAAGACGATTGCTACCATAATAATTAGAGCGGGAATACCTACTAAAAGAACGGAAGTCAAGCGAACACTTTTTTGAAGACTTAAGATAATACCGCCACCCATTAAGATAGGAATGGCCAAAATCATTCGAAAGCTCATAATTGTGTGCATTTGGACTTGTTGAACGTCATTGGTTGAACGAGTGATTAAGGTTGAAGTGCCAAATTTATCCGATTCAGCTAAAGAAAAATGAGTCACTTTCTTAAAAATATCTCGACGAATATCACTACCGAATGAGGTAGAGACTTTGGATGAATAATAGCTGATAATAATGGTTGCCAAACCCGAAATCACCGCAACCAATATCATAAATATCCCATATTTGATAATAATTGGTAGATCAATTCCGCCATCAATTTTAATTCCTTCTGCAATCAATGAAGAAGTAAAATCAGGTAATAACAATTGCCCCACGGATTGAACGGCTACGAAAATGACAATCATCGCAACGCCAACCCAATAGGGTTTTAAGTATTTAAATAGTTTTTTCATCGGATACATCCTCGTTAAAGTAAGATTTTAAATAAAGATATGTTTTTATCGTCAACGCCAAATAGAGTGCATTTTCTTCATCGGTTAACGCTTCATGAACAAGCTTTTCCCAATCAAGTTGAGCTTGTTTTACGTGCATGGCTTTTGTAGATCCTAACGGAGTAATCGTAATTATAAATGCACGAAGATCCTCAGGATCTGGAATTTTATCGATTAATTTCATCGTAAGTAATTTTTGAATGACACGTGTTCCATGTGATTTATGATACGGCGTCATTGACATTAATTCATTCATTTTAATCGATGAATGTTGATCAATTTTCATCAGATAAAATCCTAGTGGGCCGGATAACCCCAGTGGCGTCAAACGCTCATCCATGAACCGAAATCGATACTTGCTGATGAGATGTTCATAGTAATTAGTCATACATGCCTCCTCTTGATAACGATACAAGTATATCGCAATATAGTTGCCTTGTCAACTAAATTGAACATAAAAAAAACTCCTATCTAGATAGGAGTTATAAATTCTATTTAACGATGTACAAAATCCCAATACATCCTTGTCCACAGTGAGATGAAATCACGCATCCCGCATCGGTTTCATAAAGGTTGTTAATGGTTATCATTTCCGGTAATATGCGTTTTATATAAACCGCAGAATCATGAGCCATCGAATGTGTAATCATCATAAATTCAGGATCGATGTCTTCTTTTATCGCAACGGCTTCCTCTACCATAACGTCAATTGCGCCTTCAATTTTACCTCTCGGTTTTTTTCCAACCGTCATGGCTCCATCCACAACTTTGATAATCGGTTTAATTTTTAATAGCGTTCCTGCTATCGCTGCCATACCACTACAACGACCACCTTTGTGCAAATAATCCATTGTATTAATGACAAATTGAGTTCGTACTTTTGGAATCAATATCTTAATATTTGAAATAACTTCATCTACGGACTGATTTTCCCTGATGAATTTCGCAGCTTTTAATAACAATAAACCTGTTCCGCTCGATAGGTTCATCGAATCGATGAGATGGATACGGTCGGATTGAAGTTCGTTTTTTGCAGAAAGAGCACTTTGAATGGTAGAAGAAAATTTTGCGCCAATACCGAGATAAATAATGTCATAATCAAGATCTAAATAACGTTTAAATACCTCATAAAAAGAACCAGGAGACGCTGCAGCTGTTTTTGGCAGAAATCCTAATTTATCAACTTTCTCATACATTTGCGGAACAGTCAATGTTACACCGTCTAAATAGGATTCATCCTTGAAATTAACAAAAAGAGGAACAATGTCAATTTGGTTTTCTTTTAGTAATGCTTCTGATAAATCACAGGTACTGTCGGATACCAATTTTATTTTGTTCATATAATCACCTTTAGTCTTGATTATACCCAATTACCCAAAAAAAGTAAAGCAAAGGTCGTAAGTTAACGGTTAATTTTCAAATATTGTTTCCTCAAAAAGGAAAATAGCGCAAATAAAACTTTCGTGATATAATGGTTATGAGGTGGAATGAATGAAAAATATCGCTCGACAAACTCTCATTGATAGCGTTGAAAAAATGATTCTCGACGCCAACCGTAATTTGGATCTCAAAGCGGTTATTCGCTTGCAATTGGCTATGGAAAAGGAAAACTCTGACATCGCTAAACGGGTTCTTTCAGAGATAATCGAAAATCAAGAAATCGCTCGAAAAGAACAACTACCGATGTGTCAAGATACGGGCGTTGCGGTTTTTATTGTCGAAATGGGAAATGAAGTCTATTTAGATTTCGATTTGATAGAGGCGCTTAATCAAGCCGTACATAACGCCTATACAAAAGGCTATTTACGTAAATCCGTCGTCAATCATCCCCTTGAACGTAAAAACACACTTGATAACACGCCCGCAATTATTCACGTTCACCCCGTTATGGGAGATTCAATGGTCATCAAAATGGCTGCCAAAGGGGCTGGAAGCGAAAACATGAGCGCAATGAAAATGCTCACTCCTTCTGAAGGCCGTGGCGGGATTATTAATTTTGTTTTAAAGACTATTCTTGAAGCGGGTGGAAAAGCCTGCCCACCCATTATTGTCGGATTAGGCATCGGTGGCAATTTTGAAAAGGTGACTCAATTGGCTAAGGAAGCCATTTTTAGAGACTTAGACGACTCCGCAATCAATCCGATCGATGCGGAATTAGAAAATGAGTTATTCACGAAAATTAACGAGTTGGGAGTCGGTCCGATGGGGCTTCATGGAGAGACCACCTGTATTGGTGTCAAGGTGAATAGTTTTCCTTGCCACATTGCATCGTTGCCGGTTGCAGTTAACATCCAATGTCATGCATCTCGACATAAAGAAATCGTGTTATGAGGTAGAACAATGAAAACGATCCATCTTCCTATTAAAGAATCCATACGAAAACAACTTCGAGCAGGAGATCAACTCTTCTTAACGGGTTATTTGTATACCGGGAGAGACGCCGCTCACAAACTGATGGTAGAAGCAATTCAAAATCAAGAAGCACTCCCTTTTCCGATTGAAGGAGAAACCATATACTACACAGGTCCTACACCTCCTCAACCAGGGCAAGTCATCGGTTCATGTGGGCCTACTTCATCGTACCGAATGGATGTCTACAGTATTCCCTTGATGGAAAAGGGATTAAAGGTCATGATTGGAAAAGGGCCAAGAGGCGAGGATTTTCAGTCTTCTCTCATTCAAAATGAGGCAGTCTATTTGGTTACCACCGGTGGCATTGGAGCGTTATTGAGCAAACGCGTAAAATCAATGGAACTCATCGCCTATCCGCATCTTCAAAGTGAAGCTATTTACCGATTATATGTCGAAAACTTTCCCGTTATCGTCGCTTATGATTCTCTAGGTAATAATCTGTTCGGGACAATGCAATAACAAAATAAAAACCGAAATCCAACGATTTCGGTTATTTTTTTAATATGCTTTTGCGAAATAAACTAATTTTTCAGCTTTTCTTCCGCATACAGGACACGTGTCCGTAATGTGCTCTTGATGAAAGGGAATAACCCTTGATGTTGCTGTCGTATCTTCTTTAATCTTATTTTCGCATTCCACGTGACCGCACCACATCATCTTAACATAGCCAGGTTGATTTTCAATTAGTGACTTGAATTCGTCGTACGTTTTAGCTTCTCGTGTATTCTCAGTTACGTTGATTAACGCCTTTTCGTACATCAACTGATGAATGGTTTCAAAGACATTGAGAATAGAATCAGCTATGGATTCGAGCGCAACTTTGGATTTCTCATTGTTGACTCGTTTCACCAAAACACATTCGTTGGTTTCTAAATCGCGTGGACCAATCTCGATTCGAACAGGAATACCTTTCATTTCGTACTCAGAATATTTCCATCCTGGGGTCTTGTCCGAATCATCGAGTTTAACTCGAATTCCTTTAGCTTCTAGTTGGTTCTTGAGTTTTAGAGAAGCATCCATGACTTCTGGTTTTTGAGATTGAATGGGAATGATGACGACTTGAATGGGTGCTACCCAAGGAGGAAGAACCAATCCGGAATCATCGCCATGAACCATGATGATTGCACCAATGAGACGTGTTGATAATCCCCAAGATGTTTGATAGACTGGTTTTAAAACACCATCTTTATCTTGAAATTGAATGTTAAAATGTTTAGCAAATCCTGATCCGAAGTAATGAGTCGTTCCACTTTGGAGTGCTTTTCCATCGTGCATCAAAGCTTCAATCGAATACGTTTCTTCGGCTCCAGCAAATTTTTCTTTATCGGTTTTTTTACCCGTAACAAAAGGAATAGCTAACAAATCTTTACCACAATTTTTGTAAATATCCAACATGCCCAATACTTCTTCTTTGGCTTCTTTTTCGGTCGCATGAATCGTATGACCTTCTTGCCATAAGAATTCAGAACCTCTTAAAAACGGTCTGGTCGTCTTTTCCCAACGTACGACACTGCACCATTGATTGTATTTCTTTGGCAAATCTCGATACGATGAGACGATTTTAGCATAATGATCACAAAATAAAACTTCTGATGTAGGACGAATGATTAATCGTTCTTGTAGTTCTTCTTTTCCGCCAATCGTGACAATCGCTGTTTCAGGAGCGAACCCAGCGACGTGTTCGGCTTCTTTCAAAAATAAAGATTCAGGAATTACCAAAGGCATATAGACATTTTCATGTCCGGTTTTCTTAAATTCCTTATCTAGGTAGGCTTGGATATTTTCCCAAATAGCATAACCGTAAGGGCGATAGATAATGAACCCTTTCGCGTCGGTATAGTCCATCAACTCCGCCTTGCGACAAACGTCGGTATACCATTGTGCAAAATCAACGTCTCGAGACGTGATTGATTTCACTAATTTGTCTTTCTGATTATTCATGTTGACACCTCATTTTCAGTAAACTATTATATCATATTTTTAAAAAGATAGTATCGTTATTTGATTCATCGTCAATTAGATTGTCGATTTCTCCAAAAAACGAACAAACGCATCTAAATCTTGAGATTTAAATACACCACAATCCTCTAGAACCTTTTCAAAAACGAGTCCCACTTCGTCTCTTAAGATTTGATCAACATCGGAAAAATCGGTGTATTTTGATTGTATTTGCTCAACCCATGGACGGTGCTTTTCCAATGACTCATGTGATTCGATATCCGTGGTTTTTAACAACACCATCTTAATTAGATCCAACTCCGTTTTAAGCCGGCCGGGCAATACGGCAAGTCCCATAACTTCAATGAGTCCGATATTCTCTTTTTTAATGTGAAAATACGCGTCACGGGGATGAAACAGTCCGTAGGGACGTTCTTTGGTAA
>CAZCSO010000004.1:94313-100349 GCA_964501315.1 uncultured Candidatus Izemoplasmatales bacterium
ATCGTATGCAAAACTCGAGCCGATTCAATCGGGAAATCATACCGTCCTCCCTGAAAATGGTAATGCGATAAAATCGATCCTCCGACTATCGGAAGCCCTGCATTCGATCCTATTAAGTAGTGAGGAAACTTATTGATAAAATCGATCAATTCACGGAATGTTGTAGTATCAACACGCATGGGTTCATGGATTTTTTTCAGGATGATACAATGTTCGTTATAATATGCATACGGAGAATACTGGAACCCCCATGCATTTTTCTCATGATTTAACGATAGAGATATAACACGATGATTGCTTCGAGGGGCTTTTTCGACTGTGCCATAAAAACCAACATTTTCCATGCACAATGCACAAGCAGGATAATTTTCACTTGGTGTGTGCTTTAATAATGCGATGGTTTTAGGATCTTTTTCCGGTTTTGACAAGTTGATTGTTATGTCTAAATCTGCGTAATGTCCTTGATAGCGATACGTTATGTTATTCGCAATTCGTTGCGTTTTAATATAATTGGTCGCTTTCGACAAATCATAAAAAAAATCGGTGGCTTTCTTCGGAGCCTGCTTGTATAAATCAAAAAATTGTCGATTCAATTCTGAGGGACGGGGTAAAAAGGAATCCATCATTTTGGCTTCAAAGTTATCTCGTAACGACTCAATATTTTCTTCAATGAGTCCCTTATCCAATGCATAATCTATTAATTCATTCAAAAGAGCATAAAAATCAATGGGTTCATCGATGGGTGTTTCGACAAACGAATCAAGTTTGAACAGAAATAAAAGTTGATTAACAGCATATTCATAATCGTCTGGATTGAGAAGGTTATGCGATTTAGCATACGCTATTAATTGACTGAGCAAAAATTGAATAGCCATATTAATATCCCTCAGGATGCGATTGATGGAATGCCCAAGCGGAAGCAATGATGTCATCGAGACCCTTTTGAGGTTTCCATCCTAAGACTCTAGCAGCTTTTTGGTTTGATGCAATGAGCTGATCAGGATCACCCGGACGTCGTTCTCCCATAATTACGGGAATCGGATGATGTGTGATTCTCCGCGCTGCTTCAATCACTTCAAGATTGGAGTAGCCAGAATTGCTTCCAAGATTAAAGAAATCGGAGGGATTATTCGCCTGTAAGTACGATAGTGATAATAGATGAGCTTGAACCAAATCGTCCATATGAATATAATCACGAATGCAAGTCCCATCAGGCGTTTTATAGTCAGATCCAAAAACTGTTATCGAGTCTGACTTGCCAAGCGGGACGCGTAATACTAATGGAATTAAATGAGTCTCCGGAACATGAACTTCACCAATACTATGATCAAAGGCGGCTCCTGCAACATTAAAATATCGTAACGATACGTAGCGAATGCCATAAGCCATATCGGACCATTTCATAATTTTTTCCATCATCAACTTTGATTCGCCATAGGGGTTCGTCGGAACAGTTGGATAAGATTCGGTAATGGGCATTTTTTCATGGGACCCATATACCGCTGCCGTCGATGAAAAAACAATCTGACGAACATCATGCCGCTGCATCGCTTTCAAAAGTTCGATGGTTCCATACACATTGTTATCAAAGTAAACAAGCGGTTCTTTCATGGAAACACCAACCAATGAATTCGCCGCAAAATGAACGCAAGCATCAATTTTCTCAGAAGTAAACACCGAATCCAAAAAGAGGGCATCACGAATGTCACCTTTGTAGAAAACTGCCTTTTTATCTACCGCCTCAATATGCCCTGTTTGAAGATTATCAATAATGACTACTCGATGTCCTTCACTAATGGCTTGTTTGACAAAGTGACTCCCGATATAACCGGCTCCGCCTAAAACTAAAATATTCATAATTATTCTCCTCTCAAAACATAATGAATTTCTTGATGGTACGAGCGTTCGGGTTCGACGATTCCCGCTGAAAAACGTGAATCATTTATCGCATTGGATTGATACTGAGCCTCCAAGCAGATGGCTCCGTGTTGAGTCATTGGATAATGATTATGAAGTTTCTTTAAACTTGGATAGTTCGTAGTGTACACCGTGACGCCAGGATAATCAGTAGTAATCCACAATGTCTTATGGGATGTTGAGGATGATAACTTTATGGTTGGATTCTCATGATCACCCTTTAGAATGTAAAAATGATCAATGCCTTTTGTCCTTGAGTGCGTTTTTTTGAGTTCATTCACACGATCCATAATAAGACTTGATTGCGTGAAATCAAAGGGCGTGTTTGTCACCGGCAAGATGGATCGTCCAATCATATGATCATCCACCTCAACGACGCTTGAAGAGGATAACCATAACATATGATTTTCAATAGGCTTATCAAATGTACCATTTAGATTAAAATAACTATGATTGGTTATATTACAAGGGCAAGGCTCTGTAGAACTCACATCATAAATAACCGAAAGGTGATTGAGTTTGATGGAGTAAGTAATAAGAAGGGATTGAATTCCAGGAAGTTGTGCATTTTGATAAGTGTTACGAAATTGTATTATCGTTTCATCGTCATCATTTTTTATAATAAAATCATCAAATTGACGAAATGCAATGCTATCATCGCCACCGTGTAAAAATGATTCGCTGTGGGAATGCAATTGATAGAACTTCCCATGAATCAAAAATTGACTATTATCTAATCGGCCCGCAACCAAACCTACATTAGTTCCCAAAAACATTCCAGGAAGGGCATAATCATCAATCGATTCGTATCCAGCAACGATATCAATTTGATCGATTGTCAACCAACGCTTGAGTGTTGCGCCGATGGAAAGAAGACGAATCTCCTGACCGCTTACATGGCGAATAATTAGTTCTTTCGTTCCATTGCTATAAGTATGTTGTGAAATAATCATGGAAATATCCCTTCTTAAGTAATGAGGTATTCGTACAGTGTATAAACCTATATTCTTGCTCTATTTCATTATATCATAATTCACTTATCTCATAACTGATAAAATTGCGTAACAAAGCAACTTTGTAACGATCGATTATCGTTACATAAAAAAAACGTTCCATGCGAAATCGCACGGAACGTACATTTTTGAATTGGAAATATTCAAGACAAAAATTAGGTTTTCGAATTCATCCAAAGAAGAATTAAGAGATAGGTACCAACAAAAGCTAACAAAATAGCTAGGAATACCGGCAGATAGGCAAGAAACGCGCCTTTAACAATCGCTCTTCGTTCTCTGGGCGAAAGATTCAAATTCATCAATTTTTTCTTCGCCTTGATGTGCTTTTCGCTTTGATACCAAGGAAGACCTTCGACATTCATGTCGGCGATGGTAGATCCATCATCCTCATAGGTCACCTTTTTTATCTTTTCTTTCGTCATACCTTATTCACTAATCCTGAGGATACAAATGGCAAGCAACTTTATGTCCTTTTTCGTATTCTTTTAAGACAGGATCAACAGTCTTACAGATTTCCATGCATTGTGAACAGCGGGTATGGAATTTACATCCCTTTGGAGGATTCGCCGGGCTTGGAATATCACCGGAAAGAATAATCCGTTGTTTTTTGGCATCGGGATCTGGAATCGGTACTGCTGACAACAAGGCCTTCGTATAAGGATGCATTGTGTTGTTAAAGATTTGATCCGTCGTTCCGTGTTCAACAACCGTTCCTAAATACATAACTAAAATTTCATCAGAAATGTACTTAACAACCGACAAGTCATGTGAAATAAAGATATAAGTCAATCCCAATTTGTTTTGCAAATCAACCAATAGGTTAATGATTTGCGATTGGATGGAAACGTCCAAAGCACTGACGGGTTCGTCACAAACAATCAAATCGGGTTTTAAAGCCAAAGCCCGAGCAATACAAATACGTTGACGTTGGCCTCCGGAGAATTCATGCGGGTATCTACTATAATAGTAAGACGGTAATCCACACGACTTCATGACGCCAAGAACGTAGTCACGATACTCTTCTTTCGAAACCAATTTATGTTGGCGAACAGCTTCACCAATGATTTCACCGATGGTCATTCTGGGTGATAAACTGGAATAAGGATCTTGGAAGATGATTTGAATTTTTGGACGAAGATTCGTCATTTCGTGTTTGGAGATGGATTTAATATCAATACCATCGTACAATACTTCCCCGCCAGTAATGCTGTTAAGACGTAAGATGGTTCTTCCTAACGTGGTTTTTCCACATCCTGATTCACCAACAACTCCCAAGGTTTTTCCCTTGTTAATCGAAAAGCTAACGCCATCTACAGCTTTAACAAAATGATCATTCTTCTTTAGCCAGCTTTGCCCTAATGGAAAATATTTTTTTAAATTCTTTACAACTAAAATTTCTTCGTTTTGTTGTGATGGTGAATTTGTTTCAACCAAAACATCAACGTCATTATTTAGATTTTTTGGCATTTTTGTCACCATCTTTCGATTTTGCAAGTTCTGCAGCGATTTCCTCCGCTAAGTAGCAAGCCACAAAGTGTGTCGGTGAAACTTGTTGAAGAGTTGGGTATTCGCCGTTGCATTTGTCAAACCGTTTGTTACAACGATCTCTAAAATAACAGTAGTTTGGCAAGTTGATTGGATTAGGAACGGTACCAGGAATGGTATAGAGTTGTTCTTTGTTTTGATTAAGAGCAGGAATACTCTTTTGCAACCCCACCGTATAAGGATGAATTGGATTCTTGAATATCTCACGAACGGTACCTTTTTCAATGATACGTCCAGCATACATAACAACGACATAGTCGGCCATTTCAGCGATGACACCCAAGTCATGGGTAATCAGCATAATACTACCATTGATGTCGTTTTTAATGCTACGTAATAAATCCAAAATTTGTGCTTGGATGGTAACGTCGAGTGCTGTCGTTGGTTCATCGGCGATAATCAAGTTAGGATCGCACAATAAAGCCATCGCAATCATGACACGTTGACGCATACCACCTGATAATTCATGCGGATAACGTGAATAAATGCTATCGGGCATGGCGATATTAACGGTTTTTAACATGGCAATAGAACGTTCTTTTGCTTCTTCTGGAGACATGCCAGGGAAATGCAAGAACAATACTTCATCAAGTTGATCGCCAATACGGAAAACCGGGTTTAAACTGGTCATCGGTTCTTGGAAAATCATTGACATTTCTTTACCACGAATCTTATTCATATCGATTCTGGGGACTTTAGCGATGTTGTATACTTTTCCATCCTTCGAATTATAACGAATTTCGCCGCTGTAAATTTGTCCGTTGGGCGCTTGAAGCAATTTCATTAACGCCAAACTGGTAACGCTCTTTCCACAACCAGACTCACCGACAACGCCAACAATGCTTTTCTTGGGGATGTCAAATGAAACACCGTCTACGGCTTTTACGACACCGGCATCGGTGAAAAAATAAGCATGAAGATCATCAAACTCAACGACGTTGTTTTCATCGCGCATTTTGGTTAAATATTCTTCTTCAGGAACATTTTTACGGTTATTTTGACGTTCAAATTCTTTGATAATTCGAGCGTTTTGTTTTGCCGTCTGTCTTATTTGTTCTCTGCTGATGTAATGTTTTGAATCTTGTTGCCGTTTTTCAAGACGGGTTTTTAAGTTATCAATAAGTTTCATCGAACTACCTCCTCATTTTCGGGTCGAAGGCATCACGTAGGCCATCACCAATGAAGTTAAATGCTAATACGGCCATGACGATACAAACCCCTGCCGGAACCCAGATGTTGGGGTAATTTTGAAGAATATCTCGACCTTCAGCGCCGCTGGTGGAACTAATCATTGTTCCCCAAGCAGCATACGGGAATGGAACCCCGATACCTAGATAGGATAATGTGGATTCAGATAGAATGATACCACCAAGTCCGAGCGTTGCTTGGACAATAATTTGAGGCATGACGTTTGGAATAATATGTTTGAAAATTTTGCGTCCCGTGCTTAAGCCGGTTGCTTCAGCTGCAATCATGTACTCAAGTTCACGAATACCTAAAATTTGACCACGAACAAGACGAGCGATTCCTGACCATCCGAAGAAGGTTAGAATCCCCATCA
>CAZCSO010000005.1:0-32386 GCA_964501315.1 uncultured Candidatus Izemoplasmatales bacterium
GATGCCATCGTTTAAAAAAGGCGTTCGTGTGATTGATTTGTTATCCGACGGAACGATGAAATCGTTCGTCGATATCGAATAGGAGGATACGATGAAAAAAATAGCTTTGGGTTTATTATGGGGAGCATTATTGGGCGTTGTTTGCATTGCGGGAGCTTCTTTAAGAAGTGAAGAAACGTTATCAGGGAGTTACTTGTTTGCCTTTTGGTATAATCGTCTGTTAATTGGACTCGTCATTGGCTTATTACCAAAACAATCGTTTAAGCACTTTCTAATCAGTGGCGTTATTTTGGGAACGGTGGTTTCCTTTGCATTTTACGCATCGACGGATTTTGCCGATCCGATTGGGTTTGTGGCTGGAGCAGTTTACGGAGCAATTATTCCGCTTATACTTCATCCGCTCATAAAAGAAAAAAACAATCCCACGGTTTAGCGGGATTGTTCTAACGAATTAGCATAGGTAATCAGAGGCTCTAGGTAGACTTTGTCAACGTAATAAGTTGGATGATAATAGCTTTCGACAATCGCCGCTTCGTCGGCGGTTTTCGAAGGCTTTTTTTCAACCATTTTGATGAAGAATTGAATCATCTTTTGTTGGATTCCTTTGATTTGGGTGAAATCAACGCCACCGGGTAAGTAAAAGAAATGATGAAAGGCGAGTTGTTCTTTCGTGAAATTACGATCTTTGATGACTTGGATTTGGGCTTCGTCGTTTAAATTGCCGGCGGTCGCAAAGAGGATAATCGATTTATCACGAAACCATTTCAGGACTTTTTTGATCTGATTCATCTTACCCATGTAAACACCGCTTCCGAAGATGACGTGATGAAAGGTTAAGATATCCTTTTTCTTAATGTCATCGAACGACATAAGTTCCCAATCTAACGCTTCGCTGATCCACTGGGCGTATTGAAAAGAATGTTGATACTTACTGGCGTATAACACAACGTTTTTCATAAGCAACTCCTTTTATTTTTTAAGCGATTTGATCGCTTGATCGGCAGCGATTTTACCCGTCATGACGCTCACGGGAAGTCCGGAAGGCGAATAAACCCATTGACCGGCTTGTAGGATGTTGGGGAGTTTGGTTTTGACGCTTTTGGTCACCTGAGACGTTTTTGATATCGACGGATTAACGGCGTTGGTGAACGACCAACCCGTTATCCCGCCGTTGCGGTTGCCACTCAACTTTTCAATGGTGAGGGGGGTAGAAGAGAAGGCATGAATGACGTGATCGTTGAAACCTTTAAAGAGCGAACGACTCAAGACATCAATGATTTTTTGTTGAGCCATTTGTTTGAATTCTTCGTAATAACCCAACGTTTGAATAGACTTGATGTAATCGTAATCCAGTAATGTAGAAATAATCAATCCGGTTTTTCCTTCGGGAGCGAGATTAGGATTACGCAAATTGGGAATGGAAATCTCATACGTTGTTTTTTCTAAGTAATCGTTCATCCATTGGAACAAGACTTCCTTGGAGGTTTCGTTGGTAAGCGAAGCTAACCGTTTAAAGACATTCGATTGACCGGATTTATCGGGTGTGTAAAATAAATGCGGCGTCATGATGGATTGAAAATAAGTTGGAGGCAGATCCACAGCCATAAAGAGCGTATAAATCGAATCGCCGACGTGTTTGTCACGTAAGAATTCACGGTGTTTAAGAATGGTTTTTGAAAGCGACGAGGGCGTCGATGAATCAAGCTTTGTTTTTTCATAGAGCGAAGTTTGGTCTGCGGCCCAAATCAATTGTTTGTATGCATACGTTTTTCCGTTTGAATCGGTCAATATACTATTCACGGGGTCAATCGATTCAACGGTAACACCCGTAGATATGACACCCTGATGGGTGGTTATGACGTTGCTTAAGGCATTGGCTAAGCCTTGAGTGCCTTCTAACGGATAGGAATAATCCAAATACAAACTAAAGTAAGAAAGGGCAAACGAGGTCGGTGTTTTTTGAAAGAAGTGCTGAGATATGATATCAATCAAGGATTGGTTGTTGGTTAGTTTAGCCAGATGTTCATCAACGGGATCCAAATAGTGTTTCATTTGTCGGGATTTTTTCAGGTATTGAAAAACCCAAGGTAATACGGTTTTCATCAAATACGTTTTATCGGCTTTCAAATCCATGAATAACGGATTATCGATGCCGTATAAAACATCCATGATGTCGATGATAACTTTGATTTCGTTAATGATTGACTCAATATCGGTTTTGTTTTCTGGATAGAGATGGGACAATAACGCTTTGTAGTTATCGATACTATCGTGAGAATCAACGGTCATGAACTGTTCTTCGATGCCCAAGGTAACAACGCTTCTCACCATCGGTAAATCGATGTTCAGTTGCTTTAACATCGGTTTGATGATACCGGAATCAACGATGCCACGAGCACCAGCATCGTATAAAAACCCATCGACTTCAAACGAATTGACCAAACCACCGATTTTTGATTCTTTTTCCAGTAATAAAACCGAATGATTTGATTGAGCTATGTAAGCCGAAGCCGTTAACCCGGCAATACCGGCACCAACGACGATCACATCATAGGTCATGAGCAGTCACATCCTTTTTTAGTAAGTGGGTGAGTTCTAACGTTTTTTGCCAAACAAGTGGTTCTAGTTTTGGGTCTAATGCGTGTTTAGCCGGAATTTCTTCGATGGTTAAATTGAAAAATTTACCGGTCGTCTGAGATAATTCAGAAGCAGAAGCTAAATAATACAATGCTTTCCCAGAAATGATTGGATCTTTTAAGAAAAGCCACGTCACATGATGCAAAAACCAGCGGTATAAGCGACCGTTATTGGATCCGATGTTGGTTCTGACACCACCCGGATGCATCGCATTGATGGTGACGTTGGTTCCTGCGAGATCCTTTGCCATTTTCCATACGGTATAGAGTTGAGCGGTTTTGGACGCTCCATAGCTCTTTAAACCGGTATATCGTCGTTTTTCAAAGGTTAGGTCGTTTAGGTCAAGACCGTTAAAACGATGCCCTTCCGAGTTGACTTGAATAATTCGACCTTGCGGCGATTTCTTCAATAAGGGTAACAGTAATTGAGTGAACAAAAAAGTCGAAAGATGATTGACGGTAAAAACCCATTCGTTGCCGTCTTGGGTTAACGTACGCGTCGTTGAATGGAGACCCGCACTGTTGATTAAAACATCGATGGAATCGTACTGGTTTAAAATCGTTTGAGCGGCATTTCTAACGGAATTCATATCCGCAAAATCGGCGATAACAATTTCGATTTGAACATTATATAGCGATACTAACTCATTTTTAATCGTTTCAGCTTTATCTAAATTACGACATACCATGATTAAATCAGCGCCACCGATGGCGAATTGTTTTAATGCTTCTAAGCCCACACCAGACGTTGATCCGGAGACAACACAACGTTTGCCCTTCATGGGTTCCATACTTTCCTTTTGACGAAGTTTACGGTTTTTAAGAAACATCAGTTCATTGGGTAGTTTCATACGTCACCTCATCCGAAAAAGACGCGCATAAACCAACGATATATGCGGCGATAAATGGGAATGCCGTCGTAGATATCGCCCCATAAATCATAGTAGTCGCGTTGATTGATGATGAGACCTTTTTCATTGAGTGTCAGTCGCGAAGTGCCATAAATCGGTTTTTTTGGAAAAAAGCGAAACCGCATGGTCATCGTCCATTCCATAAAGATGATATTATCGGTCTGACTGAGGGTGTGTAAGGTCATCTCCAAGGATTTGCACCGTTTTGTCAAGCGACCGCACATCGCTTGAAAGGCATCAAACCCTTCGATTTTTTGAATGGAATCTTGAAAGACAATAGATGAATCGTAATACGGAAAGATATGGGACCAATCGGGTTTACCGGATGCGTTGTAGGTCTTGCTCCAAAGCGTTTCCACCAGCGATAACGTTAAGGGAAGGTTAGTAAGTTCCATGTGTTCCTCCTGAATTTCTTTAAAAATATTTTATCATAAAATAGCGTTACATAAAGATGTTTGCTTAAAAATCTTATTTTTTTTAAAGGGATTTTCATCAAAAAACTAACAATTTTGTAACTCTTACTTTTTTAAAATTAATAAAAATGATATAATGACAAAAAACCGTACGATTATCACTAGGAGGATTCCTATGCCCGAACAAACCCTACTAGAACCAACCAAGTTGGAATACGTCGAATCGTTAATATCAAAAGCTGCCGATGCCGAGCAACGCAATACCGAAGAAGCGCTCACTCTAGCCAATGAAGCCCTCAATTTATCCAAAAAATATGGGTTTATCAAGCAAGAAGCACGCAGTTATTTACGCATAGGCCGTTGCCACTGGATTCTCAGTGATTTTAATGAAGCCATCGATTTCTTAGGTCAATCACTGGACTTATCCGATCGGATTCAAGAAATTTTTACCAAAGTCGAAGCGTTAATCGGATTGGGAAACGTATATGTCACGATGGAATTGATTGACCAAGCCAATTCCTATTATCACAATGCCTTGAATATCGCAAAAGACCATGGTTATGGTGAACTAGAATCTAAGATTCTTAATAATATCGGAACGATGCACGAGGACTTAAAAAATTACGATGTCGCTCTCGATTTTTTCAAACGTTGTTTGGATAAATCGATTGAAATCGACGATCAATACGCCATCGCCATTGCCTACGTCAACATGGGTAATGTTTATTTAAGTCTTAATAAGTTATCCGAAGCCAAAGAACAACTTTTACAAGCGGTTCATTACGCTGTCGAACATAAGAAGGTTTTATTACTCGCGCACTGTTATCATTCGCTAGGACGTATTTACCTCCAAACCAAGGAATACAAAGAAAGCATCGAGTACTTTTTACTCGGTATCAGCGAAGCGACCGAAAGTAAAGATTTGGTCATTTTATTCCGTATCTATTTAGAATTGGCGAGAGCCTATGATCTGAGCAACGATGAAGGTCATGCGAAGAATTATTTGGAAAAAGCATTGGCTTTATCCAAGCAAATTGGGATGGATGAATTAGCGCCCCGAGTCTACGAACAACTGGCTCAATTCTATGAAAAACATGGGGAATCTCAATTAGCGTACGGGTATTACAAAAAATACTTAGACGTGAGTAAAATATTGGAAGAAAACCGTCGTAAAGAACGCATTAAAAGCATTGAATACCAAGAAAAATTGTCGGAATCATTAGAAGAAACAAAAATATACCGTCAACTATCCAATGAACTGAGAAAAAGCTATCAACAGATGCACGTACTCAGTACCATAGGGCAAGCCATGACCTCAACCCATAACTTGAATGATATCTTTGAACAACTCTACGAAAACGTCAATTTGCTCATGACCGCCGAAAGCATCGGCGTTGGACTGTTTGATCCAGAGGTGAACGCACTTCGGTTTGATTTGTTCATTGAAAAAGGCAAAATGTTGGATAGTTTCACCCTCTCGCTCGACAATAACAAGAGTTATCACGTGTGGAGCTATTTAAACCAACAAACCATCAAAATCAACGATATCGAAAAAGAGTATAAGAAGTACATTAAGGGTTTATCGAATACCAGAGGCGATTTGATGCATTCGGCGATGTACGCTCCGCTCATGAGCGAAGGCGATGTCATCGGTGTGTTCAGTATCCAGGCTAAACAAAAGAATGCCTACACCGATACCCATAAAGACTTACTCCAAACGTTAGCCGCGTATTTAGCCATCGCCATTAAGAATGCGATAAAAACCAAAGAACTTGCCAAGCTCAATGAAAAACTAAAAGCTTGGTCGGAACAAGACGGATTGACAACGATTCCGAACCGACGGCTATTTGATACGGTTTACGATAAAATGTGGAACGAAGCCATTGAAAAGAGACAGGCGCTGTCGTTGCTCATGATCGATATCGATAACTTTAAAGACTTTAACGACAATTACGGTCATCTGACCGGTGATGAAGTGGTTAAGAAAGTTGCGTTATTATTGTTGGATAAACAGCGTGAAAAAGGTGATTTTGTCGCCCGTTATGGCGGCGATGAATTCGTCATGTTATGTCCGAATTGCTTGGAAAACGACATCGAAACCCATGCCGTAGCCTTGCTTTCAGAAGTCCAAGCACTCAATCAAGAACTGAACATCAATGTCCCGATCTCCATCTCGATTGGAGCAGCCACAACCTATCCGCAAGCATCCAAACACAAAGACCGATTCTTAAGTGTTGCCGATACGCAACTCTACATCAGCAAAGCCAACGGCAAGAATAAAGTTTCGGTTACATCCTATTAAAATCGAAGGTCAAACGACCTTCTTTTTTTTGAAATGATGGATGAAAGCGCTAACGATGATTTTTACAGAGCAAATTATCACTTTTTAACACAATGAAACAACAATCATTCAGGTCGTAAAACCGTATTTTTGTCTATTTTTATTAAATAGTAAGTTATTTATAACTTAAACCGATTTTTTTGATTTTCGACTTTTTTTTCTTGGAGATATCTTGACGCAGTGATATAATAATACTGGAAGCGTTTTCAAATATATCATTATGATGATGGAGGAGAACATGAACAAATTTGATTACATGGAGAAACACGACTACGAACAACTAATTTATTTCTACGACAAGACAACAGGATTAAAAGGCATTACCGCTATTCATGACACCACCTTGGGCCCGGCCTTAGGCGGAACGCGTATTTGGAATTATGCATCAGAAGAAGACGCCGTTTTAGACGCCTTACGGTTGGCAAGAGGGATGACGTATAAATCCGCAGCCGCTGGTCTAAACTTAGGCGGAGGCAAAACCGTATTAATCGGCGATGCTCAAACGTGCAAAAGTGAAGCTTACTTTCGAGCTTTAGGACGGTATGTACAAAGTTTGAATGGCCGTTACATCACCGCAGAAGACGTTAACACCAATACCAAAGATATGGAATTCATCCATATGGAAACCGAACACGTCGTGGGTTTGGAAGGCCGTAGTGGCAATCCGTCACCCGTTACCGCTTGGGGAGCATTCCACGGTATTCGCGCTGCTTTAAAACATCGTTTTGGAAACGACGAAATTGAAAATTATTCCTTCGCTGTTCAAGGCGCAGGTCAAACCGGATATTTCTTGATCAATTATTTATTAGAAGCCAAAGCTAAAAAAATCTACTTTACGGAAATCAATCAAAAACACATTCAACGGATGCACGACGAACATCCTGAAGTCGAATTTGTTCCAGCGGATCAAATTTACTCGATGGATGTCGATGTTTTCTGCCCCTGTGCTTTAGGAGCTGTATTGAACGACGATACGATTCCGCAAATCAAAGCACCGGTCATTGCCGGAACCGCCAACAACGTTTTACAAGATGAAGATCGTCACGGCAATATGATTAAAGATAAAGGTATTTTATACGCCCCTGATTTCGTTATCAACGGCGGCGGTGTTATCAACGTTTACCATGAACTCATCGGTTACAACCGCGACAACGCGATGAAAGCCGTTGAAAAGATCTACGACCGGTTATTAACGATCTTCAAGATCGCCGACACCGAAAACATTCATACGCAACGCGCTGCTATCGTCTTTGCGAAAGATCGCATTCGGACGATTGGTGAAGTTCGTCAATCCTATATTCCTCGATAAATGAAACGACTTACGTTCATTGTCGGTCATTACGGGAGCGGGAAAACAGAGTTTGCAGTTAATTTAGCCCTCCTAAACCACGTCGACTTTTTTCTCGACTTGGATATCGTTAATCCCTTTTTCCGCTCTCGGGAATTGGAATCTTTGTTCCAATCCCATCACATTTCACTCATATCGACGACCCCGTTAAACGGTGCTTACGGCGATTTGCCCTATCTATCCAAGGACATTTTTTTACCGTTTCATGACACCACAAAAAGTGCAATCTTCGATTTGGGTGGAAACGATTCTGGTGCCATTGTCATGCGACAATTTACCGATTTCATTACCGAAGACATCGATTTATGGATGGTCGTCAATATCTACCGACAACAAACTCAAACACTCGAGGATATCTTGCGTCAAAAACGTGCCATTGAAAGTTCTGCGGGGTATCCCATCACGGGATTCATCAATAACTCGCATCTATTAAAAGATACAACCTTAGACGATATCGTTCACAGCAATCAATTATTAAAACAACTCGAAGAAAAGACTCATTTACCCGTGTGCTATACCGCCATTAAAAAAGAATTAATTCCACCTAACCCTGATTTCTTAGGTACGGTGATTCCCTTAACGCTTTACTTGCGTAAAACATGGCTCTAGGAGGTAAACTATGCCAAAAGGAAAACTGACGTTTGAATACGACAAATGCAAAGGCTGTGGCATCTGCGTTGCATTTTGTCCCGTCAAGATCTTATATCTCGACAAAGCAAGTCTCAACAAAAACGGATACAACATCATTAAAATGACCGACTCGGAAAAATGCATCGGTTGTGCGCAATGCGCAACGATGTGTCCGGATTCCGTCATCAGTGTGGAGGTGTATGAGTAATGGCAAAAGTATTAATGAAAGGCAACGAAGCCATCGCATTAGCCGCCATCAAAGGTGGGTGTGAAGCCTTCTTTGGTTATCCCATTACCCCACAAAACGAAATCCCCGAATACCTATCTAAATACTTACAAGAACATGGAAAAGTCTTCGTTCAAGCCGAATCCGAAGTCGCAGCCATCAACATGGTTTACGGCGCTGCCGGTGCCGGTGCTCGCGTCATGACGTCATCGTCATCGCCGGGAATCGCCTTAAAACAAGAAGGTATTACGTACATAGCCGGAGCTCAATTGCCCTGCGTTATCGTTTCGGTTATGCGCGGCGGACCCGGATTAGGATCGATTCAACCGTCGCAAGGCGATTACAATCAAGCAACCCGCGGCGGTGGCAACGGTGACTATCACGTCATCGTCTTCGCACCCGAAACCATTCAAGAAACCATCGATATCCTAAAAGAAGCCTTTGATATCGCTGATTATTACCGTAATCCTGTTATGGTCTTGGTTGACGGTCTCATCGGACAAATGATGGAATCCGTTGATTTCAATCATCCTGTCAAAGAACGGTTCTTACCCGCCAAGGATTGGGCAGCGAACGGTACGAAAAATCATTCCGGACGTAATATCATCAATTCCTTGTACTTAGAACCGAAAGAATTGGAAAACCACAACTTGTTACTGCAAAAGAAATACGCATTGGCTGCTCAAAACGAAACTCGTTATGAACTCATCAACATGGACAATCCTGATTACGTCATCGTTGCGTATGGTACGATGAGCCGTGTTGCCCGTTCCGCCATTGAAATCTTGAAAGAAAAGAACATCAACGTCGGCATCATTCGTCCCATCTCGTTATGGCCGTATCCTAAAAAAGCCTTCAAGGAACTTAAAAAGTCCGTTAAAGGTTTGTTAGTCGCCGAAATGTCGAGCGGACAAATGCTTCAAGATGTTCAAATCGCAAACAACGGTCGCTTACCCATCGCTTTCTATGGACGCACCGGTGGTGTCGTTCCCGAACCCGAAGAGCTCGTTGACGCGATTATCAATTTTGACAAGTGGAGGATCGAAGAATGAAACCAGTTTATCAAAAAACAAAAGGCTTAACCGACGCTCCGCTTTCTTACTGCCCAGGGTGTACGCATGGTATCGTGCATAAATTAGTTGCTGAAACGTTAGAAGAACTTGGCGTATTAGATCGATCGGTCGGTATCGCCTCGGTTGGTTGCAGCGTATTTTCCTATCAATTCTTCAATTGTGATATGGAACAGGCCGCTCATGGTCGAGCATGCGCAGTGGCAACCGGAGTGAAACGCATTCATCCGGACAACGTTGTTTTTACCTACCAAGGCGATGGCGACCTGGCTTCGATCGGAATCGCAGAAACCATCCACGCAGCAAACCGCGGGGAGAATATTACCGTTATTTTCATCAACAACGCTATCTACGGCATGACCGGTGGCCAAATGGCACCAACCTCCTTAATTGGTCAGAAAACTACTACCTCACCATTTGGCCGCGATGCCGAGACCCGAGGCTATCCGATTAAAGTATCGGAAATGCTTCAACATCTCGATGGCGTCGCTTACATTGAACGTGTCTCCGTATTCAATCCCAGACAAGTTCGTAATGCGAAAAAGGCGATAAAAAAGGCTTTTACGTATCAAACGGAAAAGAAAGGTTTTACCTTAATTGAAGTCTTGTCGACCTGCCCGGTTAACTGGGGTAAAAAACCGGTTGACGCACTCAAATGGGTTGAAGAAGCCATGGTTCCTGTCTTCCCAATGGGTGTCTTTAAAGATAAGGGTGATCTCCATGAATGAAACCTATAACATTAAAGTCGCCGGATTCGGTGGACAAGGCGTCATGATGGTGGGTCAGTTGCTGGCCTATGCCGCAACCGACCGCGATTTGTATGCGCTTTGGTATCCGTCTTACGGTCCTGAAACCAGAGGCGGGACGGCGAACTGTTCAGTTATCGTCTCAAAAAAACCGATTAATTCACCGGTTTTCCATAAAGCGTCGCAACTCATTGCCTTCAATCAACCGTCACTCGACAAATTTATCAACAACGTTCAAAACAACGGATTGATTTTATACAATTCATCGTTGATTACCGAACCCAAACCGTTGGATTCGATTCGGTTCATGGGCGTTCCCGCCAATGACATCGCCATCGAACTCGGCAACATTCAAGTTGCCAACATGGTCATTATGGGCGCATTCATCGCCTTAACCGAAATATTCAACGTGGAACTCATTGAAAAGATGCTTCAAAAATTCTTGGGTGAACGTAAAGCGCATTTGATGGATATCAACCGAGAAGCCATCCAACGCGGAATCGCTTACGTTTTAGCCAACGGAGGTCCTCATGTTAACTAATCTTGACTCCCTTGTGAAACGTGCATCAACGGAAAAAGTGAAAACGATGGTCGTCGTTCATGCGGACGACCCGTTTGTCATGGACGCCGTCTGTCATGCGATTTCACTGGGCATGGTCACAACCATCCTCATTGGTGACCAAGCCAAGATAAAAGCCTTACTATCTTCAAATAATACAACCTATGGGTATGAAATCATTCATGAAACCGACGATGACCAATCCGTACGGATCGCTATGGACTTGATCAATCAAGGCAAAGCCGATATTTTGATGAAGGGGTTGCTCGATACCAAAGTCTTGTTAAAGGGCGTCGTAAACAGCGAATTCGGCATCAAAAAATACAAATTGCTCAGTCACGTCGGCATCGTTTCGTTTCCCCATCTCAATCGCATCTTGTTTGCGACCGATGGGGCGATGAACATTCAACCCACCGTTGAACAAAAAATCGATTTAATCGGTAATGCCGTGCATTTGGCGAAAATGCTGGGTTATCAAAAACCGCTCGTAGGGTTGGTTTCCGCCGTTGAAAAGGTCAATCCTAAGATTGCCTCAACCGTCGAAGCGGACGCCATCAAAACATATTATGCCGAACATCCTTCCGATGACTTCGTCGTTGACGGACCGTTCGCTATCGATAATCTGGTGTCGATGGATTCCGTCATTCACAAAGGATTGACGGGAGATGTTCCTGGTAAAGCGGACATCTTGGTGTTCCCGAATTTGGATGCTGGCAACATCTTTTACAAAACTTCAGTCTTCTTAGGCCTTGCTAAAGCCGCTGGCATTGTCATCGGCGCAAAAGTTCCGATTGTCTTAACGTCGCGTGCGGACGATTCGCAAACAAAACTCAATTCCATTGCATTGGCGGTGAACTATTCCTATGGACTATCTCATTTTAGTGATTAATCCGGGGTCGACTTCCACCAAAGTCGCCATCTTTAACAACGACAAACTGTTGCAAGAACAAGTTTTAAAACACGACGTTGACGATTTGAAACACTACCCGACCGTCATCGATCAAAAAGATTTTCGCAAGCAAATGATTCTCGATTTTTTGGAAGAACATCGCTACAAACTCGAGCACATCGATGTGTTTGTCGGACGCGGTGGGATGTTAAAACCGTTAAAAAATTCCGGTACCTTCTTAGTGACCAAACAAATGGTCGATGACTTAACCATCGGGAAATACGGGTTTCACGCATCCAATTTAGGCGCCATCATTGCTTACGAACTATCCGAATCATTAAACCGTGCGGCCTACATCGTCAATCCGGTCTCGATTGATGAAATGGATGATCTTGCTCGTGTTTCGGGATTAAACCTGATTGAACGAACATCGGTATTCCATGCGCTTAATCAAAAAGCAGTCGCAAAACGACATGCCAAAGCCATTAACCGTGATTACGATGACTTAACGATGATTGTCTGTCACCTCGGTGGTGGAATTTCCGTAGGACTTCATAAGAAAGGTCGCGTCATCGATGTCAACAACGCTTTGGGCGGGGACGGACCGTTCTCACCCGAACGAGCTGGAACGACGCCAACGTATCCGTTGATTGATCTGTGTTTTTCAGGGAAGTACACGAAGGACGAAATCAAAAAATTGATTGCCGGTCGCGGCGGATTGGTCAGCTATTTGGGAACCTCGAACGGTTTGGAAATCAAACGCCGAATCGAAGAAGGCGACAAACAAGCTGAATTTTACTTACAAGCCATGGCCTATCAAGTCGCCAAACAAATCGGCGCGATGTACTTTGTGGCTCAAAGCCGCATTGATGCGATTCTGTTAACCGGTGGGTTGGCATACAATCAAATGTTTGTCGAAATGATCAAATCGTATGTGAGTCCGATTTATCAAGTCACGGTATATCCCGGAGAAGATGAAATGCGGGCGCTCGCAGAAGGCACCTTGCGCGTTCTTAAAAAACAAGAAAAACTTCAAGTTTACTAACCTTATATCCCTTCAAATTGAAGGGATTTTTTAATGCGTTCACTGTGAGAGTGTGGTATAATGAAGAAGCGAGGTGTTACGATGAAGAAATGCTTGATTATTGTTGATTTCCAAAACGATTTTGTGGACGGTGCTTTAGGGTTTACCCAGGCTAAAAAGCTGGAACCCATCATCGTTAAAAAAATAGAAGAAGCGATTACTCATGGGGCTGAACTTTATTTTACAATGGATACCCATGACGATCACTATCTGGAAAACGAAGAAGGCAAACAATTGCCCATCCCTCATTGCGTCAAAGGAACCGATGGGTGGCAATTGTATGGCCGTATTTCCGATTATCTGACGATTGCCAGAGCCGTTATCGAGAAACATACGTTTCCGTCTTTAGAACTGGCGTTGTTACTCAAAGATAAAGATTATGACGAAGTTGAACTGTGTGGACTGGTATCGAATATGTGCGTGTTAAGCAACGCCGTCATGGTAAAAGCCGCACTTCCGAACGCTCACATCAAAGTCGATACCCAGGCCATCGCCGGCCCCAATATCGATTTGCATAAAAAATCGCTGGATATTATGCGCGCATTACACGTGGAGATTATCACACATGACAAATAATCCCATCCTTTATACCGATTTTTACGAATTAACCATGGCATGCGGGTATTACGAAGCCGGTAAACAAAATGAGATTGCTTATTTCGATTACTTTTTCAGATCGGTTCCCGATGAAGGGGGCTATACCATCGCATGCGGTATTTCCGATGTTTTACGCTATTTAGAAGATTTCCACTTTGATGAAGACGATATTCGTTACCTTCGGTCTAAAGAACTCTTTACCGAAGGCTTTTTGACGTATTTGTCCCAACTGCGCTTCACAGGTGACGTATGGGCGGTCAAAGAAGGCAGTGTCGTTTTCCCTAACGAACCCATCATCATTGTTCGTGCGCCGATCATCGAGGCACAATTGGTTGAAACGTACTTGTTACTGCAAATGAATCATCAATCGTTGATTGCGACCAAAGCAAGCCGTATCGTTAAAGCAGCAAACGGCAAAACGGTCATGGAATTTGGAGCGCGCCGTGCTCACGGGCTTGACGCTGCGTTAATGGGTGCGAAAGCCGCCTACATCGGCGGTGTTCACGGAACATCGCTGGCAAAAGCCGATCAGGCATTTTCCATTCCCGCTTTGGGCACCATGGCGCATTCGTGGATTCAACTTTTTGATACGGAAAAAGAAGCATTCGTGGCGTACGCCAAAACCTATCCTCGTCATTGTACGTTCTTGGTCGATACCTACAACGTCTTGAAAAGCGGGGTTCCCAACGCCATCGAAACGATCAAGGAAGTATTATGGCCACTGGGCATTAAAAAAGCCGCTATCCGCATTGATTCCGGCGATTTGACGTATTTATCCAAAGAATCCAGAAAACTCCTGGATGAAGCGAAAATGGAGGATGTATCCATCGTCGTATCGAATTCGCTGGATGAATGGTTGATAACAGAACTGTTGTTACAAGGTGCCCAAATTGATTCCTTTGGTGTCGGCGAACGTTTGATTACCGCAAAATCAGAACCCGTCTTTGGCGGAGTCTATAAACTGGTAGCTCTCGAACATGACCACCGTATCGTCCCCAAGATTAAATTATCCGAAAACCCCGAAAAGATGACGAATCCGTCGTTCAAGATGGTTTACCGTGTATACGACTTGGATACCCAAAAAGCACAAGCGGATTTGGTGACGCTTTACGATGAAGTCATGGATGAAACCAAACCCCTTGAAATCTTTGACCCATTACTTCCGCATAAACGCAAAACCTTCCATCGATATCACCTAGAAAAACGTCTTCATCGTTTGATGAAGGACGGAGCGCTCGCGTTGCCACTCGCAACGCTGGAAGAATCGCGTTCCTTGGCAAAAAAAGAACTCTCCTCGTTATGGGAAGAAGTCAAACGGTTTAAAAACCCTCATGGGTATTACGTTGATTTATCACTTCCGTTGTGGACATTAAAACAAACGATGATGGAATCGTCGCTGGAGGATAACCAATGAAAGGTCTATGTTTCAATTGCCGTATCGATGTTATGAACGATGGCGAAAATCAATTTCATCATCGATTACCCGCCATCAAAGCGTTGTTTAATGCCGATGCTTATGATCTTCTATGTCTTCAAGAAGTCAATCCTAGGATGCGTGAAGCGTTGTTACGTCAAAATCCTGAGTACATCGCTACCGGTGAATCTCGGGACCATAACGGCGAACAAACGCCCATTTTGTACCACAAAGATCGGATGGAGCTGATCAAATCCGAAACCCTTTGGTTGACACCGACTCCGAAGGAGCCTTCTACCATCGAAGGTTCTCATTTTCCGCGCATTGCGACGATTGCTTTGGTAAGGTCGAAACAAGATCAATCCGTTTTCACGGTCATCAATACGCACTTAGATTATGCAAATGAATTCGTACAAGCGCAACAAATGACACATTTGTTATCTGAATTAAATAAATCGGATTATCCACTGCCTTACCTTCTTATGGGCGATTTTAATGCATCGCTCAATGCATCGGTTCATACCATATTGAAAACGACCGAAATTGACCATCATTTTTTCAAATCGGTCTATCGGGATACAAACCCTCAAAAAACATTCCATGGATTCCATGGCGGGATAGAAGGCGAACCGATTGATTACATTTATACGACGCTTCCGATCAATAGAGTTCATTATCGTATCATTCGCGAGCCATTTTTAAATAAATTCGTCAGCGATCACTATCCCATCGCATTTGAAATAATCAAGGAGTAAAAGCGGGTTCTCTCGCTTTTTTTATATTCGTTATAGTCAATTTGAAAAAATATGTATAAAATAAGCATGTCGAAATAACTGATTTTATGGTTATTTTTCAAGAAGAAAATCTTGACATTTTTATTTGAATTTTTTTTGAAAAATCGTTCAAAATAGTGTTTGACAACGTTGATTTAGTTGTTTATAATAAAGCCATACGAGCCCTAAATTTACCGCTTTTTTTTGATAAATTATTATCCGGAGATACTTATCAAACCAATCGGTTAGGCTTGCGAACAACGACATCACGTTTGACACCTGAAGGGTTTAGATTTGTGATGTATTAACACAATTTGATAAAAATAATATGACACACGAAACGGAGACTAAAATGATTACCATTACTGGACTGCAACAACTTGAAAATCGAATTGCTAAAAAACAAAACAGAAAACCGTGTGAAATTCGCTCTGCCGTTTTCCCGGAAACCTTTATGCCTTTGTTTGCGATGTTTGATCGTATCGATAACGAAATTATCTTTAACAAAGACTTGGTATTTTCTGCACCAGAATTAGAAGTCATCGCGACGTTAATTCACGAAAGTCGTCATGCGTATCAATGGGATCGAATCAATCATCCTAAGAAAGCCATTGAATCCAAAGAATTACTTCATGAATGGAAATCCAACTTTGAAGCGTTCAGCCCTCTGGACTCGACGCAATCAGAAGATCGGTATTTGTCCATGGCCATTGAAATTGATTCGATTGCCTATACGCATTACACCGTGTATGAACTAACCCAAGAAAAGACCTTGATACCGAATCTGATTAAAGATAAGGTATTGGCACGAATCGATGAAATCGTAAAAAATGAAATTCCTTTGTACAAACCTGAGAAACTCTAAAAAAAGAAATCCGTCATCGTTTTGACGGATTTCTTTCTTCAAACCATTCAATGGTCTCTTTGAGGGTTTGTTCAAAGGCTTTGGGTTGAACTCCTAATACGCTTTTCATGCGTGACGTATCGTAATGATAATTCTCTCGCAATGCATCAATCATGACCGGAGTGATGTGTTTTAGAAACAAACACCCGACATAAGCAAACACGGTAGGGACCGGTAGTATCCATTTCTTTTTATGAGTGATGGCTTTAATGGTTTGATAGACGTCGTTTAAGGTTTTTTCGTGGCCAGCTAGAATAAAGGAACCCTCGATTCGTCTCGTCGCAATGTGATAGATGGCAGCGGCGCAATCGACGACATCGACAAAATTATACCCTCCTTTAATTTTAGGAAGCAGCCAGTGTTTCGATGCTTTGTAAATTTGACGACCTGCAGCAGAAGGTTTGAAATCGTTGATGCCAATCACCGCTGAGGGATAAACGATGGCTCCGTGAAGGATTCCTTTGCTTAAAGCATCCAAAACGTAAGCCGTTCCTTTCGCTTTGGATTTCGAATAGTGACTTTTCAACGCATCGATATCAAACCCATCGGGTTCTGAGATGAGCGTGTTCGTCAACGGTTTATTGATGGCATCCACCGAGGATGCGAAAATCAGAAACACCCCATGACGAACGCACGCATCGACAATCCGCTCTGTCCCCGTGACATTGACAAATTCGGCTTGAGAGCGGATTTTCTTACTCAAATCGATCACACCCGCCATGTGAATAAAAACATCGCCTTCGTGCAATATCGAATCTAAAAATTGATCGGAAAACAAATTACCCTTGAGGGTCGGAAATGGCAAATCCTCAATGGCGGGTTGAACCGTCCTGATCAGTAACGTAATTTCGATGTTATGAGCTAAAAAATAACGAGCGGTATTGTTTCCAATATGGCCTGTTGCACCGGATAAATAAATCATAAGCAACCTCGTATAAATGGATATGCTTGTATTATATCAAACTTTAAAGACTGTGGTATAATATTTTTAAAAAGAACTTATGGAGGTTAGTATGACCATTCAATCTATCGTTCAAACCCAACGAGCCTTTTATCAATCCCATCAGACGAAATCCTACAAGTATCGGCTTAACGCACTTAAAACCTTGAAACAAGGCATTCTAAAGCACGAATCAGCGATTTTAGAAGCGCTCCATGCGGATTTGAATAAAGCACCGCTTGAAGCACTAATGACCGAAATCAGCATTGTCATCTTAGAAATCAACCATATGATTCGTCATCTAAAACGGTTTATGAAACCCAAACGCGTTAAGACACCGTTGACGCTCTTTGCGGCTTCGTCGTATCAATACAACGAACCCTACGGCGTCGTATTGATTATGTCGCCTTGGAATTACCCATTCCAATTGGCCATCGATCCGCTAATCGGGGCGATTGCGGGAGGCAACTGTGCGGTCGTCAAACCCGGTTCGTATGCCAAACATACCGCCGAAGCGATCAAAAATTTGCTCGATGATTGTTTTGAACCCGCCTACGTAACCACCATCCTCGGTGGCAGAGAAGAAAACAACCAACTCTTGGACCAACCGTTCGATTATATCTTCTTTACCGGTTCGAAAGACGTTGGTAAAGTCGTGATGGAGAAGGCCTCCCGTCATTTGACCCCCATCTCATTGGAATTGGGCGGAAAATCTCCGTGTATCATCGATGGTACGGTCGACATGAAATTAGTTGCCAAACGCGTAACGTTCGGGAAATTTACAAATGCGGGACAAACGTGTGTGGCACCCGATTATGTTTTTGTTCATGAATCCTCTAAAGAAGCCTTTGTCAAAGCGATGAAAGAAGCGATTACAACGGCATTGGGTGAAAATGCACTCATCAACCCCGACTATCCCAAAATCATCAATGCCAAGCATTTAGAACGGCTTAAAGGATTGATGGTCGGCTCGACCGTTGCCTTCGGTGGAAAATCCAATGATCAACAAATCGAACCGACCTTATTAACCGACGTTACCTTTGAATCCCCCGTCATGCAAGAAGAAATCTTCGGACCGATTCTTCCCATCCTAACCTATCAATCCATTGATGAATGCGTCGATTACATCAATGCTCATGACAAACCGTTGGCCTTTTACTTGTTTTCTAAATCGAAACCCTTGTTCAAACGCTTGATGAATGACGTTGCTTTTGGTGGCGCAACCATTAACGATACGTTGATGCACGTCGCTTCCAGCGATTTGGCGTTCGGTGGTGTGGGCGCCTCCGGAATGGGTGCGTATCATGGGATTCATTCGTACCGTACGTTCACGCATTCAAAAGCGGTCTTAAACCGCAAAACGGCCATTGATTTATCCTTCCGTTACCATCCTTATACGAAAAACAAAGAAAAAATCGTTCGGATGTTTACAAAATAGGATTATTTATCAACGCTCATTGCACTTCAAAAAAGAACCTTTGTTTATGATTTTGTTTTTCATCATGAAAAGGTTTTCACACGCTTGCCTTAATACGAGAAGCATGATAAACTATGAATGTTTTGTTGAAGTGAATTGAATAGCTAGATCGCCAATATAATATGGATAATTTGGTTCCATAGTCTCTACCAGTCAACCTAATTGACTGCCTATTGGTTACATGGTTTTTTTCTGCATGATTCGTCATGCAGTCTATTTTGTTGGCGAGTAAAATGTTATTTTTTACTGGCTTTTTTTATTTCCTAACGACAAAACAAAATACCATTAGGAGGATAAAACAAAATCATGGAAAAGCTTCAAAACTTCTTCAAACTGCGCGAAAATGGCACATCCTTGACCAAAGAATTAGTTGCCGGCGCCACCACGTTCTTTGCGATGGTGTACATCATTTTCGTCAACCCAAACATGCTTTCGCAAACCGGCATGCCTCTGGGAGCAGTCTTCTTAGCCACCATCTTTGCGACGGTTATCGGAACATTGGTGATGGGATTATTTGCCAACGTGCCCTACGCGTTAGCACCGGGAATGGGTCTTAATGCCTTCTTCACGTATACCGTTGTTTTCACCCTCGGTTTTTCGTGGCAAGAAGCCCTCGGCCTTGTCTTCATTTGCGGAATCATCAACGTGTTAATCACGGTAACGAAAGTTCGTAAATCGATTGTCAAAGCCATTCCGGTTTCCTTACAACACGCCATCGGCGGCGGTATCGGTATTTTTATTGCCTACATCGGCTTTAAAAATGCAGGATTCTTATCCTTTACAGCCGATCCAGGCACTTGGTTTTCGCTGGACTCCGGAACCGCGATTATCAATTCCTCAGTTATCCCCGCGTTGACCTCGTTTGACAGTTGGGGACCCGTATTGGCCTTAATCGGTGTCATTCTCACCATCGTTTTATTGTTATTAAAGGTTAAAGGCGCGATTTTAATCGGTATCGTCCTGACAACGCTGGTCGGTCTTCCTATGGGTGTGACCACCGTTAACTTAACCGGTTGGGACATTGTATCTCCGTTTAAAGATTTAGGAACGACGTTTGGCGCTGCCTTTGGCGGCATTGGCGACCTCTTCTCAAATCCCTCCAAACTGCCCATCGCCTTACTCGCCATCTTCGCCTTCAGCTTAACCGATACGTTTGATACGATTGGTACCTTCATCGGTACGGGTCGTGCTTCGGGCATCTTCTCCGAAGCGGACTTAACGTCGATTGAAGAAGGAAAAGGCTTCAAAACGAAAATGGAACGTGCCTTGTTCGCCGATTCCATCGCTACCTCCGTTGGCGCACTCTTCGGAACCTCCAATACCACAACGTACATTGAATCCGCTGCGGGTATTGAAGCCGGCGGAAAAACCGGATTAACCTCCGTCTTCACCGCTATTTTCTTCTTTTTATGCATCCTGATCGCTCCCATCGTCGGAATCGTTCCTGCACAAGCAACGGCTCCAGCCCTCATCATCGTTGGTATCATGATGGCGGGTGCGTTCAAAGAAATCAATTGGTCCGAATTAGAAGAATCCGTACCTGCGTTCATGTCGGCAGTGTTAATGGCATTAGCTTATAACATTTCGATTGGTATCGCCTTTGGTTTCATTTTCTATGTCATCGTTAAAGTATGCTTAAAGAAAACACAAGAAATTCATCCGATTTTATGGGTTTCATCTGGTCTCTTCGTGGTTTACTTCGTATTGATGGCACTCAATGCCCTCGGCGTTCTCTAATAAAAATCGAATTATTCATAGAATCAAAACCGACTCTTCCCAGAGCCGGTTTTCTTTATAAAAAAAGTACTCGACTTTTTCGAGTACTCTCTAATGAATTATGCAAATATGAACCAGACAAGCAAGTATCCCGTCACAACGGCAGCGAGCGTATAGGGAACACCGATTCTCATAAAGTCCATCGTCTTGACGTCGTAACCGGCTTTTCGCAAGATGCCGATCGAGGTTATGTTCGCTGAAGCACCAATCGGGGTCATGTTACCACCTAAGGTCGCCCCAATCAATAAACCGAAGAAGAGCACCGTCGGATCCGCTAACCCAATGCGGCTGGAAATGACCACCATGACCGGCAACATCGTCGCAACGTAAGGAATGTTATCGACAAAAGCGGAGATAATGACCGACATAAACACGATAACCGTATAAATAATGAAGACATCGCCGCCACTGATCGATGAAATCGCATTGGCGATGGCGTCGATGACTCCGGCGTTGGTAATGGAGGCAATCACCATGAATAAACCAGCTAATAACCCTAAGGTGAAGAAATCGATTTCTTTTACCGTGGCTTTGAGAGCGCCTTTTTGTCGTGTCGTCAATGCTTTATGGACAATACCGACGACCATGAGCGACATACAGATAAGTCCGTTGGTAATGCTGGGTTTATTAGGAATGAAGGAAGCGAGAATTAACAAGACAACAACACCGATCATCAGAAACGAAGGGAAGTAATTGGTCACTTCGGTTTTTTCATCAATCGAAATGGGTTGTTTGTATTTTCTAAAGATTAAATAAAGGACGAACGTGGAAACGAGTAAACCGATTTGTACGATGAAGAATAATCCAATCTTGCCTTGATAAACGAAGAAATCGAGAAAATCCATTTTCGCGTAACCGCCCAATAGAATCGATGTCGTATCACCGACTAAGGTAGCGGCCCCTTCTAAGTTAGAGGCAACCGATAGGGCAATGATGGGAGGAATCGGGTTGATTTTCAACTTCTTGGCGATGTCCAAGGCAATCGGCGCAATCATTAATACGGTTGCGACGTTATCAATAAACGCACTGACAATCCCCGCGAAAATCGATAACAGAAGAATTGCGACCATCACATTCGGTGATTTGTCGATAATCTTATCGGCAATCAACGCCGGCATTTTCGATTCGATGAAGAGGGCAACGACGCCCATCGTTCCGGCAATCATCATAATAACGTTCCAGTCGATTGCCGTGAAGATTTCATCCAGTGGCAACAACCCAATGATAATGAAGATCAAAGCGGACCCTAGCGCGATAAAAGCACGGTACTTTGAAAATAGCAATAATCCGACGTACGTTAATAAAAACAGTGCTAATGCAACGGGCATAACCCAACTTTGCGGTAATAGATCAATAATGGATAATAACATGTCATTCTCCTTATATGTATTCGATAACAGGGATTATTATAACATAGCCACTGTCATTTCTCAATAAAAAAAAGGCCCTAAGGCCTTTAATAATTAGAAAATGGAGAGCGTAAGGAATAAAATCGCAAAGAGCGATGAAATCAACGATACCACAGTAATCTGCGTATTGATGGAAGGCCCTGCCGTATCTTTAAACGGATCGCCGACGGTGTCACCAACGACGGCCGCTTTGTGGGCATTCGATCCTTTGCCACCATGATTTCCGGCTTCAACGTATTTTTTACCGTTATCCCATAACCCACCGGCATTACTCATGAAGAGGGCTAAGATCAAACCGGAGACAATGTTACCAGTCAAGTATCCGCCGATGGCGTAAACGCCGCCGATGAAGCCAACGATTAAGGTCATGATAATGGCGAACAATCCGGCGGGAATCAATTCTTTCAAGGCCCCGGTTGTCGCAATCAATATGCATCGGTCGTATTCCGGCGAAACGCCTTCTTTGCCTTCTTTAAGTCCCGGTATTTCATCAAATTGACGATGAATTTCCGCAACCATGCGTTCGGCGTTTCGGTTGACGCCCAGCATCAGCATCGCGCTGAAGACCGCGGGAACGGCTGCTCCGATGAGCATTCCGAAGAAGACTTGCGGATTGAGAATATCAAACCCTTGGAAGGTTGAAATACCGAGTTCAATCGCAGCGTCGTTCACTTCACTCAAAAACGCACCCAGCAACGAAATAACGGTTAACCCGGCGGCACTGATCGCAAACCCTTTGGTAACGGCTTTGACGGTATTGCCGGCAGAATCCAATTTGTCGGTTATCTCGACGACCTCATCACCCAACGAACCCATTTCGGCGAGGCCGCGAGCGTTATCGACGATGGGACCATAGGCATCGTTGGAGATAATCATACCAACAATCGAAAGCATGCCAACGGCTGCGGTGGAAATCCCAAACATACCGTATAAGACTTGATTGTCAACGTTCGTTCCTAACGGCGAAACGATCAAGTACGCTCCTAAGGCGGAGATGGCGATACCGATCATGGCCGGTAGTACCGATAAAAAGCCATACGAGGTACCCGATATGATCGTCAAAGCGGGACCAGACTCGGATGCTTTTGCGACATTTTGAACGGGTTTCTTACGATCATCCGTAAAGTAATCGGTCGCAATCCCAATAATGACGCCGACGCCCAAACCGAGCACGGCCGCGAAATACAATCGCCATTCAAAGTTAAACAACCACGTAGCCAATGCGGTTAAAACGGCATACACGCCCGTTGTCACGTACGTCGAGAGGTTGAGTGCGTGCGTCGGATTGTCATTTTTACCCATCTTGGCAAAAGCAATCCCAATCATCGACGATAATAGTCCTAATGCCGCGTAACAAAAAATCATTTGAACGTTATTCGATCCCAAAAGTTTGTCCAACGCAATCGCCATGACCAAGGACGCAGCGAGCGAAGCAACGTGTGAATCGAACAAATCGGCACCCATACCGGCAACGTCGCCGACGTTGTCTCCGACGTTATCGGCGATAACGGCCGGATTTCTCGGATCGTCTTCGGGAATACCGAGTTCAACCTTACCGACCAAATCGGCGGAGATATCGGCTGTTTTGGTAAAGATACCGCCTCCGGCTTTGGCAAACAAGGCCAGTGAAGAAGCACCAAAGGAAAATCCCAGTAACAGCGTTGAATTTCCCGTTAGAAAAAAGACCAATGAAATTCCTAGCAAACTCGCACCGACCACAGCCATACCCATGACGGCACCGCCTCGGAATCCATTTAAGAAGCTTAATCGAATTCCTTTTTGAGCGGCTTCGGCCGTTCGTGAATTGGCGATGGTGGCGATTTGAATACCGATTTTCCCGGCAATGGCGGAGAAGGTCGTACCAGCTAAATACGCAATCGCCATTTGGAGATTCATCCCTAAATTACTGAGAAAATCACCATTCCATAGGGGTTTGGGAAGTAACACCAAAATCAAAACTGCGGCGACTATGGCAAACCGAGCCAAAATCAGATATTCCTTTTTTAAAAATGTGTTGGCACCCTGACGGATGAGTTCGGAAATGGATTGAATCGTTTGGTTCTCGGTGGGTTGTCGTTTGACCCACTGGTAGAGCCATAGGGCAAATGCAAAAGCCAACAGAGCTATTACAATAGCTAAAACAATAAAACCATTCATGTTCGACATCCTTTCTGACACTAATTTGCATTTATCATAACATACCTTATTATTGGCTTCAAGATAACCTCACAAAATAAGCAAGAAAAAAAGCATCGATGAAGATCATTCGATGCTGTCTTTTTTCTTGTATTTTTTCGCCAATCCGCCCAGACTGGTTTCTTTATAATTGCTTTGGAGATCATGACCGGTTTCTTTCATCGTCTCGACGATGGTATCAAAGGAGATCAGGGACGTAGACGTTAAGAGTTGAGCGAGTTCGCCGGCATTGATGGCACGGTGAGCCGCAACGGCATTGCGTTCGATGCAGGGAATTTGAACAAAGCCTTTAACGGGGTCGCAGGTTAAACCGAGATGATGTTCCAAGGCGATTTCTGCGGCGTATTCAATATCGGGAATGTGACCGGATTGCAGTTCCGCGTATGCGGCAGCCGCCATCGAGCATGCGGTTCCGACTTCGGCTTGACAGCCGGCTTCGGCGCCACTGATTGACCCGTTATGCTTGACGATATTGCCAATCAAACCGGCTGTCGCCAAAGCATCTAGAATTCGGTCATCGTTGTATTTGTATACGTCTTTCAAGTAGTACAAAACACTGGGTAAAACACCGCTCGCACCGCACGTTGGGGCCGTTACGACCGTTCCTGCGCTGGCATTGACTTCACTGACGGCGTACGCATAGGCGCTTACCAAACGCAATTCAATCGAAACATTCGCTTGGTGATTGTATAACAAACTTTTGGCTTTGCGTCGAACCTTGAGTTCGCCGGGTAAGAACCCTTCGGTATGAAGTCCGGTATTGATGGCGTCTTGCATGGTTTTCCAAACGCTTCGCAAATAATACCGAAAATCCGAATCTTCAAATAAGAAGACGTATTGATAAAGGCTGATACGATGTTCTAAACAATAGGTTTTAATTTCCTCAAAGGTTCGATGCGGGTAGATTTGAACGGGAATCATCGTTTCATCGCCTTGGCGACGAATGGACCCGCCCCCAATTGAGTAGTAGCGGTTGCGATGAATGAGTTCATTGGCTTGATACGTTAAAACATCCATGGTGTTGGGATGTTCGATGGCGGAATCATCGGAGTAATGAATCGTCACGTTTTTCAAAACGTCGGTTATGATTTGGTCGGTTAAATGCCCCCGTCCGGTAAGATTGAGCGATCCGTACAAAATAACCTCGTAATAATCGCCTGGAAAACGAACTAAAACATCCTGACAAATGCGTTCAGGACCAATGGTATGCGATGAAGACGGACCCCGTCCAATTTTATAGAGTTCACGAATGGATTCCATAGTAATCCTCCTGTTGGCACCATTATATCATGAATTTTTGATAGTTGTATTGGAAAATAATAGGAGCTATAGTATAATGAACGAAACGATAGAAAACTTAGGATTGAGGTTAATTGCCATGAAAAGAACCCTACATAAGCTCAATGATTACCGTGGTTTCGTTCGATTTATTCGGTGGATCCTCAGACATTTCAAGTCACGTCCCCTGATCACAAAAGAATGCGAAACGCTTATAGAACCCGCCATCTACGTTGCCAATCACTCAGGTGCATCCGGCCCAATGACGTTATGCATGTACTTTGAAAAGCCCGTCATTCCATGGGGGGCGTATCCGATGATGGGTAACTACCGGGAACGATGGCGTTACCTTTATCACGTATTTTATCGTCAAAAGTTGAAATATAAGAAGGTAAAATCATTTGTGATTGCGACGCTCTTTGCGATTCTTTCAAAAGCCCTCTATGTCGGTGTTCATTTGATTCCAACGTATCCGGATATCCGGGTAAAATCAACGATGGATCAGTCCATAGACGAACTCAGCTATGGTAATTCATTACTAATCTTTCCGGAAGATTCAACGAATGGTTACGCCGATGAAACCGAGCACTATCACGAAGGCTTTGTTTACTTGGCATTACGGTATTATAAAAAGACAGGCATCGATTTGCCTGTCTATCCGATCTTTTATTCAAAAGCATTGAATTGTTTTCACATTGGCCTTCCCGAACGTATCCACTTACTTTATCAACAAGGATTATCGCGCTTAGAAATTGCGGATTATTTCCGTAAAAAAGTCAATGATTTGGCGCGATTGACAAAAGAAAAGCTTCAAGTTGAGTGAGTGACTTGACAGGATTTTTTAGATGTGTTAGAGTTAAGTGTCAGTATATTTTCAATCTTTTTAGGAGGAACAAACATGCAAAAATGGGAATGTGTCTGCGGTTGGATATATGATCCGGCCATCGGTGATCCAACACAAAACATCGCTCCGGGTGTTGCGTTTGAAGATCTCCCGGATGATTGGGTTTGCCCAGAATGTGGACTTGACAAAGAGAACTTCAGTCCCATCGACTAACCCTAGGACAGACGACTTTGGTCGTCTTTTTTTTATCTAACGGCAATGGCGTCGATTTCAATCAAGGCATCTTTGGGTAGTTTCGTCACTTCAACGGTTGTTCTCGCCGGTTTATGCGATTGGAAAAATGATTGATAGGCCTCATTCATCAAGGCAAATTCATGCATCTGCCGTAAATAGACCGTGCACTTGACTATGGTATGAACGTCATACCCCGCGGCTTTCACAATTTCTTCAAGATTGAGCAAGCATTGTCGCGTTTGATCTTGCAAACCATAGGCTAACGATAATGTTTGAGGGTCCAATCCGATTTGGCCCGATACAAACAACATCGTTCCCGTATCGATGGCTTGAACGTAAGGCCCCATGGCGATGGGAGCTAACGTGGTAGAAATCATTCGATTCATAGTGACACCTCCTAAGTTAAGTATAATCCTTTTTATTTCGTATGAAAAGAGCTTGAGCTATTGATAAATCAAACTAGATGAGATATGATAAACAAGAAGACAAACAATTTTATGAAAAGGAGAATCGTATGAAGAAATTTTTTCAAGAATTTGGACAATTCATTTCTAAAGGCAATGCCTTTGATTTAGCCGTCGGCGTCGTAATCGGCGGTGCCTTTAACAAAATCATTGGCTCGTTGGTCAAAGACATCATCATGCCCCTAATCAGTTTGATTGGCGGGAAAGACTTTACCCAATGGTATGCCGTATTGCGTGGTACGGCAACGTACGACGATGCAACAGGAACCTTGATACTCAGTGAAAATGCGGTATTATTAACGTATGGGAACTTCATCCAAGCGGTTATTGATTTTTTGATCATCGCGTTTGCGATTTTCTTAGCCGTCAAAGTGATGACGAAAGTTCAGGCAAAAATGGAAATTGCCAAACAAAAGTTACTGAATAAAGAAGAGCCGGTTCAAAAAGCCTAACTAAAAGAAACGAGTCAACCGAACAGAAGGGTTGACTCATTTTTTTTATCGTTTGCGTGCGATATAGGCAAACATGTCTGGACCGGTATGAATGCCCAATACAGGGGTTAACGGTGTAATCGATAATGACTTGATCGTCAATTCTTGTTTTAACCGTTCTCCTAAGGCGACGGCTTTCTCGTGATCGTAACCATAGTGAATGATCAAATCAATGGGATTCGATCCAAATTTTTCAATCAGATGTTGTTTCATCGCAATCAAAGCGCGATTTAACCCAAATCCTTTGTTTAAGGTTTCGTAGACGCCATCGAAGTTGACGGTAATAACCGGTTTGATATGAAGAATATCGGCGATGGTTCCTTCGACAAACCCGATTCTTCCACCCTTTTTTAAGTATTTTAAGGTGTTGATGGTATAGAATGCCATGGAATCTTTGTATCGCAATTCATCAAGTTTTTTAATAATTTCGGTCATCGGTAAGTTTTCTTGAACCCACTCATTGGCTGCTTGAACTAAGAAACCTTGGTGACCGGCTAGGGTCTTAGAATCGTAATGGGTGATTTCGAATTCTTTATGTTCTTCCAAAAACAAACGAAAGGCGTTGAATGTCCCGCTGAGACCGGACGATACGTTGATCACCAGTAAATGGGTATACCCTTTTTGTTTCAATTCCGATAACAACGCGTCCAAATCGTCCATTTGCGGAAGTGAAGAAGTAATTTTCGCGTGGTCGATTTGTTCGTAAATGGTTTGTGCTTCAATTTCCAACTGATCACGGAACGGTTTTTCATCAATCAATATCATTAATGGGATTTGATAAACGTCGTTATTCGCTTGAAAGAACTCGCGGGTTAGATTGCAGGCAGAGTCGGTAATAATGGCTGTTTTCATACTAAAAATCTCCTTTTTCAAAAGTACTCTATCACACATAATACTTTATCAAAAGGAGATGAGATTTTCAAGTAATTTGTTTAAGATTTAATCCATTAAACGTGAATAAATGCGTCGAAAGTCCAATCGGTCGAAAATGACGGGGACCGGATAGAGCGGATTGGCTTCCTTATAGGCCCGTTCAATCAATGTATCGAGGTCCTTCGATTGAATGATGCCATCGAACGTTTGCGGAATGTCAAACGTTCGATTCATCGACTTTATCGCTTCGATGAATGCTTGGGCTTGATCGTGATGATTGTTGGAAGAAGAAGGTAAATTTAACATTTGCGACAACTTCGCCAATTTATGCTCGATGCGATGATTGTAATACTCCAACACGTGTGGTAAAATGACCGCATTGGCCAGCCCATGAGGGACATGATACTGACCACCTAAGGTGTGGGCGATGGCATGTACATTGCCCACATAAGCTTTCGTAAAGGCAACTCCCGCTTCATACGACGCCAACAGCATTTCTTCTCGGGCTTTCAAATTTTTGGGTTCTTGGTATGCAATCGGTAAATAGGTGAATATGCGTTGGATCGACGATAACGCATAGCGTTTGGTTTTCAAGGTATTGGCTTTTCCTAAGTAGGCTTCTACCGCGTGCGTCAACGCGTCCATACCCGTCGATGCGGTAATCATCGGTGGCATCGATTGCGTAATCGATGGCAACAACACCGCAACTTTTGGAATCAAAACCGGATCGTTAATGGCGTATTTATGCGCTGTCGTTTCATCGGTCACGACACATGCCAAGGTTGCTTCCGAACCAGTCCCGGCAGTGGTTGGGACGGCGTACAAGGGCGGTATCTTTTTGGATACTTTCAGAATGCCTTTCATCCGTTGAAGCGATTTGTTCGGTCGTGCGATGACCGCTCCGACGCCTTTCGCCAAATCAATGACCGAACCGCCACCGATGGCCAGAAGCGAAGTCAAATGGTGTTCTTGATAGATGCGAGCGGCTTCATTGATTTGACCGATGGTCGGATTGGATTCGGTTTGATCAAACACATGATAAGCAATCGAAGCTTTCGCAAACGATTCTAATAATTGCTTATACTCCGGTAATTCCGTCAGGTTTTTCTGAGTCAAGATGAAAAGCTGCGTATGATGCGCGGCTTTCAACGTTTCAATAAGTCGATTAAAAGCATCGTTTCCGGTAATCAACTTGGGTTCGTTAATGGGTAAAAACGCTTGAGCGACAAAGAGAACTTTTTGATAAATACGATATCCTAATTTTGTGAAGTAATTCATGTAAAAACACCCCGTTTTGTCTCTATTTTACGCTTGCGTGCTCAAAAATACAAGAAAATAGATACGGAAATCAAGCAATTGAACGTTTCGCTTCGCAAATACTCATATTTTTGTTATAATGAAAATGAAATCGAATCTAGGAGGTCATTATGAAAGAATCATTGGTTTATACTTTGCAAAACGGCGTCGAAATTCCAAAAATCGGATTTGGCACTTGGCAAATCCCCAACGGTGAAGTCGCTTACGAATCCACCTTGCATGCGTTAAAAGTCGGGTATCGTCACATCGATACTGCCGCCGCCTACGGAAACGAAGAATCCGTTGGTAAAGCCATTAAAGACTCGAAGTTAAAACGCGAAGACGTCTTTATCACATCAAAATTGAAAGCCGAATTGAAAGGCTACGAAACCGCCATGAGCGAGTTTCAAAAAACGATCGATCGGTTGGGCGTTGATTATTTGGACTTGTATCTGATTCATGCCCCCAAACCGTGGAGCGTTCACTCCGATGGTACGGAGTATACCGAAGCCAACATTGAAACCTGGAAAGCGTTTATTGATTTGTACAAAGCTGGAAAAATCCGGTCCATCGGTGTCTCTAATTTCAGAAAAGAACACTTAGAACCGATTATTAAAGCAACGGGGTTTATCCCTCACGTCAATCAAATCTTTTTGTGTCCAGGCGCAACGCAAGCCGATACGGTTGCGTATTCAAAACCGCTGGGAATCTTGACCGAAGCGTACTCGCCCCTCGCTACCGGTCGTTTGTTCAAGGTTGAAAAAATGCAAGAAATGGCTGAGAAATACGAAAAATCATTGGCTCAAATCGCCATTCGTTGGAGCTTGCAACGCGGATTCTTGCCATTACCGAAATCGGTAACCAATGCGCGCATTGAAAACAATTTTGACGTATGGGATTTTAACATCAGTGAGGACGATTTAGCGGTCATTGATACCATACAATTACCACCCTGGCAATAAATAATTGAAGCGAATCCGCTTAAGATTCGCTTTTTTTATGGATTTTTAGCCCCTAGTTCGGTATAATACAGGTAAACATAGGGGGATTCTATGGACAAACGAAATAAACGCATCGCCGTCTTAATTGACGCAGAAAACATCAGTTCGGCCAACGCCAAACAAATCTTTGACACGATGTCGACGTATGGTGAAGTCACCATTCGACAGATTTTCGCCGATTGGTCGATGCCACAAGTGAAGAACTGGCGAGAAGAAATCGCCAATTATTCCATCATTGCCAATCACCAATTTTCTTTTGTCTCGGGTAAAAACACCAGCGACTTGTCCTTGGTCATTCAAGCGATGATTATTCTGTATGAAAAAGACGTTGATACCTTTTGCATCGTATCATCGGATTCGGATTTGACCCGATTGGTTCAAGAACTCAGAGAACGAAACAAAGAAGTCATCGGTATGGGATCACGAACCGCCATCAAATCCTTTGTCAATGCGTTTTCTGAATTCATCTATTTAGGAGAAGAACCGCAAGTCCCTGTCGAAGTGACAAAACCGGAAGTCATCGTTCACGCCAAGCCGCAACCGCAAAATCATAAACCGAAACACATTCAAAAACCCAAATCGATTTTAGAAGACGACAAACTCGAAGCCATGAGAGAAATCGTTGAACGGTTAGTCGATGAAAACGGACGGGCGTTGTACTCGCAAATCTCCACCGAAATGAAAAACAAATTCTCGGATTTCGTACCGAAAAACTACAATGTGAAATCATTAAAGTATTTAATGGAATTATTACTACCGGACTTAAAATATTATGAGATTTACGAACAACCGGATTCATCCAATCCAACGACCAAGGTGATGTCGTTGGTCAAGAAAACAACGAATCGAAATTAGTTCCCTACTCGGGAACTTTTTTTGTATCTTATTTGACTGTTAAAAAGAATGATGATATACTTGTGATAGACACCCCGTGGGGGTGTATATGCGAGGTGATTTAATGAAACAAAAATTTGATATCGAAGGCATGACATGCACCGCTTGCGTGGCGCATGTGGAAAATGACGTAAAGAAAGTCAAAGGCGTCAAAAAGGTTCAAGTATCCTTGATCAACCATTCGATGTTGGTTGACTATGATGCATCGCTATTATCGGATTCAACGATTATCGATGCGGTTCAAAAAGGCGGGTACGGCGCTAAACAAGCGGGTGAAGAAACCACTCAGTCAACACAAACTGCCGGTGAAAAAGAAATACAATCGATGAAAACACGGTTGTATGGATCGTTGCTATTTTTTATTCCACTTTTGTACATATCCATGGGTGAAATGTTGGGGGCTCCTCAATTAGGGTTCCTAGTAGGAATGGAACACGCACTCAACATGGCGTTCATGCAATTTTTATTGACATTACCGATCGTGTATTTCAACGCCGCCTACTTTAAGGTAGGATTAAAACGATTGTGGCTACGCAGTCCGAATATGGATTCGTTGGTCGCAATCGGTTCGTTAGCCGCACTCATCTATGGCATCATCGCCATCTTCATGATTGGTACCGGATTGGGCACGAACAATATGGCTTTAGTCGATCAGTACCGTATGAATTTGTA
>CAZCSO010000005.1:32486-85578 GCA_964501315.1 uncultured Candidatus Izemoplasmatales bacterium
ATGATTATTGAAGGCAGTTCATCGGTGGATGAATCGGCGATAACCGGTGAATCGATGCCCGTTGAAAAGAACGTCGGCGATGGGCTTATCAGTGGAACCGTCAATCAAACCGGATTCTTAAAATTTAAAGCAACGAAAGTTGGAAGTGATACGACGATATCACAAATCATTCATTTGGTTGAAGAAGCCAGTTCGTCTAAGGCACCCATCGCCAAACTGGCCGATCAGATTTCCTTGATTTTTGTCCCCATTGTCATGGGCTTATCGATCATCACATTCGTCGTATGGCTTATACTAGGGTATGATTTTTCCTTTGCACTATCGATGGGAATAACCGTTTTGGTGATTTCGTGTCCGTGTGCCTTGGGACTGGCTACACCGCTCGCTATCATGGTTGCGAGTGGTAAGGGTGCCGAAAATGGGATTTTGATTAAAACTGCGGAAAGTTTGGAAACACTCCACCGCGTGACGCACGTTGTGTTGGACAAAACCGGAACCATCACCGAGGGAAAACCGACGCTAATGAACGTTGATTCCTTTACAAAACGATCAGAAGAAGAACTCTTAAGCATTGCGTACGCTTTGGAATACTCCTCTGAACATCCGATTGCCCAGGCAATCAAGAACGCAGCTGTCGCGAAAAATACTCCGTTACGTGATGTCAAAGATTTCCAAGCCGTTCCCGGGAAGGGAATTGAAGGCGTGATTCAAAATCAGTTTTATGCCATTGGAAATAAAGCGTACATGGAACAACTTAAGATTGATGATTCAATGCTTGAGACGCTTAAAAACGACTATGCACGACAAGGCAAAACACCGCTCTATTTGGCGAATGATACGCAAATAATCGGATTGTTCGCCGTCGCTGATTCTTTAAAACCAACCTCAAAATCTGCCATCGAAACCCTTAAGAAACAAGGCATTCATGTGAGTATGTTAACGGGGGATCACGAATTAACCGCACAGGAAATTCAAAAACAAATCTCAGTTGATTCGTCGTACGCTGAAGTCACCCCGGCTGAAAAAGAAACCATCGTAAAATCCTTACAGGCAGAGGGTCACATTGTGGCGATGGTGGGTGATGGCATTAACGATGCCGTTGCCTTGACGAGAGCTGATGTGGGAATTGCCATCGGCGCAGGAACCGATATTGCGATTGATAGCGCCGATATCGTCTTAATCAAAAACGATTTACAGGACGTAGCGACCGCGATTGCGCTCTCCAAAAAGACCTTGGGAAACATCAAAATGAATTTATTCTGGGCGTTCTTTTACAATATCATCGGTATTCCGATTGCGGCGGGTCTGTTCTATTTCATTATCCCAGGATTAAAATTAAATCCGATAATCGGCAGTTTAGCCATGTCAATTTCATCCGTATCGGTGGCGTTGAATGCGTTACGGTTACGGTCGTTCAAGGCTCCACAATACTTAAAAAAAGGAGGAAAAAATCATGCGTAAAGTCATCCATATTGAAGGCATGAGCTGCATGCATTGTAAAATGCGTGTCACCAAAGCGCTTCAAGGAATCGAAGGCATTGAGTCTGTAGACGTCAGTTTAACGGACAATCAAGCCATTGTTTCCATTCATGAAGGGGTTTCGGATAAGGTTATCCAATCCACCATCAAAGAAGCAGGATACAAAGTCAAAAAAATCGAGGCAGCCGAATGAAAGCCGACGCAAAACAAGTCAAAAAACTATTAAATACGGCCAAAGGTCAATTGGATGGTATTTTAAAGATGGTCGAAGACGATCGCTATTGTATTGACATCTCCAATCAAATTTTGGCATCGATTGCCATCTTAAAAAAAGCAAATCAAGCCATCTTGTCAGCTCATCTGCAAAGTTGCGTTAAAGATTCGCTCACTACGGATGGCGTCGAGAAAATTGACGAAATCATTGGCATCATCAATAAATTGAACTAAATCTTAAAAAAGGGGTTCGCTTATATCAAGATATGATATAATCTTTATGAACCCCATTTTTTTTTGGGATTATCATGATTTGAAACAGGTGAATAACAGGGAACTGAGTGAAATTCTCAGACTGTGCCAGCAACCGTAAATGGATTCCATGAGTCGGGAGACCTACCTGTTCAAAAATACAATTTAAGAAGGGTAAAAAAATGAAGAAAGTACTGGGTATCATGCTTCTCTTGATTGTTTCACTCGTTTTGGTTGGCTGCGGTAATCGTGTGACCGCTACCGGACTCGGAACGGTGACGTTCGAGTTGTATGATCAAAACGATGTGCTGGTCACATCAAAATCGGTTGATTTTTACGAAGGCGACACGCTCTTGGGATTATTACAAGATAATTTTACCGTGTATTGCCCCGAAGAAGATGGTGAGGCTTCAACCGCCTGCGATTACACGCCAACTTATGGTATCTTTTTAATGGGACTCGACGATATTCAAGCGTTCGATTCCAACACTGAATACCTAGCCTTTTATATTAATGATGAGTATGCAACAACCGGTGTCGACGGTGCAGCGATTGTTGATGGGTATAAGTATACCTTTAAACATGTCATCTTCGGCTAATCCGACCATCAAAAAAACCGTCAGAACCATCACATTATCCGCAATGCTGGTGACGATATTGTATGTTCAGGAATTGTTGCTAACGTTTTTGCCGAACATTCAATTCACCGTATTGCTTATCTTAGTTTACGCCAGTGTACTGCCACTATCCATGTCGATGTCCATCGTCATGGTTTACGTGTTTATCGATAATTTTGCTTTTGGCACATTTTCGATTATGTATACTCCCGGAATGGCTGCCGCATGGATCACGCTTTGCTTGGTCGGTTATGCGTTGCGTCATCAAAAATTTGTCTGGATAGTGGTTTTCGCAACCTTTTTCGGATTAATTTACGGGTGGTTTTACATACCGGGACGAATGCTCGAACAAGGCATAACCGATTTAAAAGCGTATCTGATTGCGGATTTAGTACCGTTTGGGCTGATTCTTATCGCCAATAACTTTCTAACGGTGTTGATTGGCTATCGAAAATTAAAGATGTACTTTGTCACACTACTGACTCACTACGATTTGCCCCTTGCGCCGTGATAATAGAGTAAGGATGTTGAGGTTGGTTTCGATGATTTTTCCTGCTTTCACTGTTTTGAACGACACGATTCAGATTCGTGATGGCCTAACCCGTTTAACGACGGGTTTTTTGCTTTTTCAATGGGGTAGTTTTTTATTGGGTGGCGTTGCCGTTATTGGGATCCTGATTGTCATCGTCGAAGTCTATCGATTACATCAAGCAAACAACCAAAAAATCCGTTTTCTTTCCTTCCCGGGAATCGAAAAAATCATTACGAAAACCAATACCGGAATTTGGCAATACCATCTTAACTCGGGACTATTCACGATCAATTCCGATATGGCCATTATGGCCGAGGTCAAGCATGCCAAGACCAAGACAAAAATAACGTCCATGATTGAAGATTACGTTCATCCCGACGATTGGCAATTGATTCAAGATAACATTCACGACGTCCTTACGAATAAATCACCGTTTTTTATCACCGAACTGAGGATGAAAGCACGGACTGGCGGCTATTTTTGGGCAACCATTCGTGGCGCTGTCGTGAAATCGAATCGTGCGAAAGAACCGTTGGTCGTTGGTGGAACAATGCAAGATATTTCAATCCGAAAAGAACGCGAATTGGAAATTCAACGACTGAGTTACTTCGATGCGCTAACAGGATTGAAAAACCGCAGAGCGTACGAAACGGCCGTACTGGATTTTGATTTAATTGAAAATTATCCCATCAGCATCCTAAGTGCCGATGTCAACGGTTTAAAGATCATCAACGATGCGTTTGGACATTCCGTCGGTGATCAATTGCTTTTGGATGTTGCACAAGCGATCAAATCCGCGTTTTCTTGTCCCGAGTGTCTCTTCCGAATCGGTGGCGATGAATTCGTCGCCATTCTTATTAGAACCCCCTACGAGATGGCACTAGAAGGCGTTCAGCAAATCGAAAAAGAACTGGCGTTGAAAACCTATCACGGTATTCAAGCCTCACTCTCAATGGGCATTAAAACCAAGACCGACGTAACCGAAGATTTAAAACAAATCTTGATCAACGCCGAAGTCGAAATGTATCATACCAAATTGAATGCTTCCTGGAAAACCCGAGCGGATATCATTCGTGGCATCCAAGCGACGTTGTTCGCGCGATTACCGGAACTAGAGAATCACGCCATCAATGTTACCGAATGGTCGCAAAAAATTGGATTGATGTTGGCCTTATTACCCGAAGATTTAGACCGTTTGAAACAAGCCGCTTATTTTCACGACATCGGAAAAATAGCCATTGATCCGATGTTACTCAATAAGTACCAACGCGTTAGTTTGAACGAAAAAGCATTGGTTAATCAACACGTCGAATTCGGATATCGCATTTTAGCCGGATCCAATGAATACGAATCCATTGCCAAAGACGTCTTATGTCATCACGAAAACTACGACGGAAGCGGTTACCCCAAAGGATTGAAAGGCGATGCCATTCCCTTGTTTTCTCGCATCATTCATTTGGCGGAAGCTTACGATTGGATGACCAAGCCCTTACCTTACCGCCCTGCTTTGACAAAACCCGAAATTAAGAATGAATTGTTAGCGGATGCCAATGTCGGCCTAGATCCGCAGTTAGTGACGATGTTTATCAAAGCATTTTTATCGTAATTTTTTGAGCATTCTAACTTAACTATTTCATTTTTATGGTATAATAAAACTATGAAAAATAAAATATTAGGAGGAATACTTATGTTAAATTCATCGGTCTCAAAATTATTGAATGAACAAATTAACAAAGAAATGTTTTCAGCTTATTTGTATTTGGACATGGCTTATTATTACCTTAATAAAGGCTTAAATGGCTTTGCGAACTGGTTCAAGAAACAAGCAGGAGAAGAAATGCAACATGCCTACAAATTTGTCGATTACCTACAGGATAACGGTTTTGAAGTGACCTTAGAAGCCATTGCAAAACCCACCAAAGCCTATGCTTCACACCGTGAACCTTTGGTTGAATCATTAAAACACGAAGAATTCGTCACCGCTTCGATTAAAGCAATTTATAAAGAAGCCGTGAAAGTCGACGATTACGCTACTCAAGAATTCTTACACTGGTTTATTAAAGAACAAGTGGAAGAAGAGAAAAACGCCAATGATTTGATTGTTGCCTACGATTTACATCAACCCAACGGATTGATTATGTTAGACGGCAAATTAGCATCAAGATAGTAATAACAACAAAGCCCTCATTCGCGAGAATGAAGGCTTTTTTTAGGATAGTTTAAATTCACCCGATTGATAGGTCATTCGGTAAGGCTGATTGGGTTGAAGTGATCCCGAGACAATGGCTTTGGCAATGGTTGTCTCGATGGTCCGCTGGATGAAGCGTTTGATGGGTCGAGCTCCGTATTGAGGATCAAACGCAGCGTTAATGATTTCGGTTTCAACCGACGGATCAAACGTTATTTGAATGGCTTTATCCAGTAAACGTTGTGTCAATTCTCTTAACAGTTTTTGAACGATTTTGACTTGTGTTTCATACGATAACGGATTGAAAAGGATAATCTCATCAATTCGGTTTAAAAATTCGGGTTTAAAGTGCTTTTTAACCAGTTCCATGACTTTTTTTTGTCCACCAATGGGATCTTCCATCAAGAATTCACTGCCTAAATTCGAAGTCAAAATGATGATCGTGTTTTTAAAGTCGACGGTACGGCCTTGATTATCCGTCAATCGCCCATCATCTAAAATTTGCAATAAGACATTAAAGACTTCCGGATGCGCTTTTTCAATTTCATCAAAGAGAATAATCGAATACGGTTTTCTCCGGATGGCTTCGGTCAATTGACCGCCTTCATCGTAGCCGACATACCCGGGAGGCGCACCAATTAACCGTGATACGCTGTGCGATTCCATGTATTCGCTCATGTCGATACGGACAATATGACTTTCTGAGGCAAATAATTGTTCGGCTAAGGATTTCGCCACTTCGGTTTTCCCAACCCCCGTAGGGCCTAAGAACATGAATGACCCGATGGGACGATGTTCATCTTTGATGCCCGCACGCTGACGAATAATGGCATCACTGATGAGTTCGATGGCGTTATCTTGACCGATGACGCGTTCCTTTAAATGTTCGGATAATTGCAGTAATTTTTCTTGTTCCCCTTGTAAAAGCTTCGTAACCGGAATGCCCGTCCATTTCGATACGATTTGGGCAATCAAATCCTCGGTTACGACTTCGCTGACCAGTCGATTTTCATGGTTTCGATTGGATTCTTCGTAAATTTTCTTTTCTAATTCTGGGATTTTTGAATATTGAAGTTCGGCCGCTTTGGAATAGTCACTGCGGTTGAAGGCATTTTGAAGATCGATTTTCAGATTTTCAAGTTTCTCCTTCATCTTTTTGACCGCTTCGAGTTCTGCTTTTTCTTTTTCCCACTGTGACCGAATGGCGGTTTCTTGTTTTTTAAGATCTTTTAATTCGTCCACTAGTTTGGTCAATCGTTCTTTGGTTAAGGGATCGGATTCCTTATCCAACGCCCGTTTCTCGATTTCCAGTTGCATGATTTTACGCAATACCGAATCGAGTTCGGTAGGCATCGAGTCAATTTCCATACGGATGGAAGCCGACGCTTCGTCAATCAAATCAATCGCTTTGTCCGGTAAGAAGCGGTCGGTGATGTACCGATTGGCATACGTCGCTGCGGCGATAATCGCTGAATCGTTGATATGAACCCCATGATGGGCTTCAAAGCGATCCTTTAATCCACGAATAATCGAAATCGTATCTTCAATGGTGGGTTCATCAATCTGTACTTTTTGAAAACGACGTTCTAGAGCGTTATCTTTTTCGATGTACTTACGGTATTCATTCAACGTCGTTGCGCCGATACAGTGAAGTTCACCTCGTGCGAGCATCGGTTTCAGCATGTTCGAGGCATCCATCGCACCATCGGTACGACCGGCCCCGACAATCATGTGAATTTCATCGATAAACAGGATAATTTCACCATTGGAATCCTTGATTTTCGATAATACCGCTTTTAACCGTTCTTCAAATTCACCTCGGTATTTGGCTCCTGCCAAGAGGCTCGCCAAATCCAATTCGTAAACCATCTTGTTTTGTAGCCCTAAAGGGACGTCCTTATCGACGATACGACGGGCCAAACCTTCAATGATGGCCGTTTTGCCGACACCAGGTTCGCCAATTAAAACGGGATTGTTTTTGGTTTTACGGGAAAGTATTTTGATAATACGACGAATTTCTTCCTCACGACCAATAACCGGATCGATTTTACCGGATTTGACTTGATCGTTGATGTTTCTTCCAAACTTTTCTAAGACGTTCGGATCATCTTGGTACGATTGCATTTCAGGTTGCATACGCATCCCTCCTTTAAATCACCCGTAGTTTATCACAAATTGTTAGCACTGTCAATAGTTGAGTGCTAACATTTGACGTTAACGGAAGATTCGTTGACATAAACTGTGATAAAATGGTATAATTTGCCTTGAAATTAAGTTAATTTATTATTCTAATAAACTAATCCTATGGACAATTGAGGTGGCGCACTTGGAAACTTTTTTAAAGACGGATTTATTAATTATTGGTGGCGGTCCCGGAGGATACGTAGCGGCACTTTACGCTGCTAAAAAAGGCCTGTCGGTCACGTTGGTTGAAAAACGCTTTATTGGCGGTACGTGTTTGAATGTGGGATGCATTCCGACCAAAGTTTTGACGAAAGCAGCGTATCTTTACGATGAATCAAAACATTATGAAAAATTGGGTGTTAATTTCGATCATGTGACGTTTAACTGGGATCAAATTCAAACGCATAAAGATGACGTCGTTCATCAATTGGTCAGTGGGATTGAAACCCTTTTAAAACAGGCTAACATTACCGTAATCAAGGGTACAGCGCGTTTTTTAAGCGATTACGATATTTTAATCGATACCGATACCGAAACCCTTCATTACCAACCCACGAACATTATTATCGCGACCGGTTCATCGGTTAGAAGATTACCGATTCCGGGTTCGGATGAACCCTATGTCGTCGATAGTGAAGCGATGTTATCGCTCGCCAAACTACCCAAATCGCTGAGTATTGTCGGTGGCGGTATTATCGGTATGGAATTTGCGTTTATCTTCAGTCAACTCGGCGTTGAGGTGAACGTCATCGAAATGACACCTCAAATCTTACCGATGGTTGATAAAGACATCGTCATGCGATTGATGCGTTATGCGAAGCAATCCAAAATTAACATCATTACCAATGCCGTGGTCCAAGAATATCATGTAAACGAAGAAAACCAACCCACGATCACCTACGAACAAAACGGAGAGATAAAATCGATTTCATCGGTGTTGATTTTTGAGGCCATCGGTCGAAAACCCAACACCCTGGGTTTAGGGTTGGAAAACACATCGATCTTGATGAATCCCGATAAATCCATCGCCATTTCGGCGTGTCAAAAGACCAATTTACCCCATGTTTATGCCATTGGCGACGTGACGAACAAAATGCAATTAGCGCACGTCGCTTCGCACCACGCCTTGATTGCCGTCGATGCGATTTTAGGTGAAAATCATCCGATGAATTACCAAACCGTTCCTTCGGTCATTTTCACGCATCCGGCCATCGCGACCATCGGCTATTCCGAAACCGAACTCAAACGGCTGAACCGCCTTTATCGATTGACCAAAGTACCGGGTGTCGCCAACGGAAAAGCGCTGATTAACGACGATGGTTCGTCCTTAATCAAGTTGATTCAAGACCAGGCAAGCGACCATCTTATTGGCGCACAAATCATCGGTCATGACGCCGAACATTTGATTGCGACCTTGTCGCTTTCAATCAGTCATACGATGGATCCCAGTGATTTGAAGAAAACCATCTTCCCCCATCCAACCACTTCAGAGTTACTTCACGAAGCCGGGTTGGGGTTATTAAACGAATCAATCCATTATTTCGGGTGATGCTATGTTCGAGAACAATCCTATGATTCAAGCCTTTCTTGAGTTGGTTAAATCGAAGTATTCCGAAGATATCGGTCTGGTCATTGCTTATGGTTCGTCGGTGACGAATACAATGCATGAAAAGTCCGATATTGATCTGGTTTTTATTGTTAAAAACGATCGCGGATGGGAATGTTCCCGCGGATTTATCTTTAACGATATCGGATACGATTTCTTTGGCATGACGGTTGAAAGACTTCATCGTATCATCAATGAGTTTCAACCCTTTATCTCGATTGTGGCTTCCGGCGTTTTATTATGGGCGGATAGTGACGAAAAAGTCGGTCATTTCAAAGCGCTTCAAGATCGGTTAAACCATTTGTCAGAAACGACATCCCCCATGACTTATCAGACTCACATTGAATCGGTTCTCGATAAAATGAAGGTCTTAGTCTTCGATTATAGCAAGGCGGATGAAGCCCAACAATGGCACCTTCAAGGACAACTGCTCTATCACATCATGCACTACTTGCAACTGATTAACCGAAATCATTACCATTATGGCATGAAACGCATGAAAGAAGAAAGTTTGGCCATGGCGTTAAAACCCGATAACCTTGAAAAAATCATCGATAACTTGACCTTGACGTTAGTGGGAAGTGAAACTTTACATGAATATGTGACATTATTGAGTGACCATTTCACATCACTTCAAGACCAAAAAGTTACTTCCATCAAAGAATTTGACGGTTTTTACGAAGAAGAATTATCGATGTGGAACAAGCTTTATCACAGCGCTTCAAAGAACGATCACGTCACCACCTTTATGGCTGCGACGTCTCTAGAAAACGAACTGTCGTATTATCGTCATCAAGGATGGGCCATTACGCCTTTGTTTGAATCGTATCGAGGAAATCTCTTAACCCTCGTGACGAACGCTCAAAAAACACAACAGCAAGTTTTAACGATCTTTGATGAACACCGCCATCATCCCACTAAGTTTGAATCCATTGAGGATGTTGTGGCCTATATCAAAGGATGAACCATACCCTGATAGAAAAGAGATGATTGGATGATTTATTTAGACTACTCAGCAACGACGCCAACCGACGATCGTGTTTTAAAAACGTTCATCGAGGCATCGAAATCGTCGTATTTCAATCCTAACAGCCATTATCCCGAAGCGACGAAAACGAAGGATTTGATTGAGGCCGCTTCAAGCCGCATTCAAAGTCATCTTCATGTCTTTAATCACGATGTCATCTACGTATCCGGCGCAACCGAAGCCAATAATTTGGCCATCAAGGGCGTTGCGTATAAACAGGCTCATTTAGGTCAACATTTAATCATGAGCCCCTTCGAGCATTCGTCCGTAACTGCGTGCTTTGGGTTCTTGCAAAAAGAAGGCTACGAAGTCGATGTCGTCAACGTCTCCCCCAACGGGTGGGTTGATTTGGACCACTTGGCGTCGCTCCTAAGAGACGATACCATCTTGGTATCCATCGCTGGCGTATCGAGTGAACTGGGTATCTTACAACCAATTCAAGAGATTGGTGATATCATTCACAATCAATCCAAAGCGATTTTTCATTCCGATATGACGCAAGCCATCGGTAAAACGGCCGTAAAATTCGATGGAATTGATCTAATCACGCTTTCTGGACATAAAATCTATGGCATCAAAGGCATCGGTGCGTTAATCAAACGCAATTCCGTTGCCTTATCACCGTTAATCCATGGCGGAAGAAGTTTATCATCCTTGCGTTCGGGGACCCCACCCACTCCGCTGATTTTGTCGTTAGAAAAAGCCATCGATTTGGCAACTTCCGAGTTAGCGCAACATTACCTAACGGTTAAAAAATTATCAAGACAATTGAAAAGTGCATTCAAAGACTGGCCGACGATATCCGTCAATTCACCGGATACGGCGGTTCCACATATTCTAAACATATCGATTGCATCCCGCTCGGCTTCCGATACGCAAACCTTTTTAGCGCTTCAAGGTATTTTAGTCTCAACCCAAAGCGCTTGTTCCTCATCGAAAGAACGAAGCGAAGCGGTCTACCGGTTGACGCAATCCGAAACCAAAGCGCTCAGTTCAATACGCATCAGTTTATCGCACCTGACAACCGAAAAAGAACTGTTCGCCTTGGTCGAAGCATTAAGGAAGTGGGCATTATGAAACGCGTCATTCGCATTACAGCCATTTGGTGCCCATCGTGCATCATCATGAAGAAACGTTACGACGACGTTTTAAAAGATTATGATGTTGAACTGATCGATTATGATTTCGACGAAGATGAATCTTTCATTAAACCGTATCAAATCGGATCGATTCTGCCGGTTGTCATCCTTATGGATGAAAACCATGAGATAACACGCATCATCGGCGAAAAAAACCTTAAGGAATTAAAACTCATATTGGAGGGTTCATTACACTCATGAAATGGCTTCAAAAAACACTGCTAATACTGTTAATTATCGGACTTGTCCCCTTGAGCTATAAGCCGATTGTTCGCGCCGAAAACGTCGTTGTCATCCATTTTTTCTACGAACAAACGTGTACGAACTGTCAAAAAATGTCTGATTACCTGGATGAAATCAAGGTTCAATACGGATCGAGCGTCGTGGTCGAATACTATGAAGTCTTGTTTGATGACGATGCCTCGGCATTGTATGCATCGGTCAAAGAAGCGTTTGGCGTCGAATCTGATGCGCGCATAACAACGCCGTTTACCGTTATCGGCGGAGTTTACCTTCCTGGATTTAACGATCAAGTCAAAAACGACGTACAAACGTTAATTTCGCGTTATTTATACACGCCTTACACCGATGTGGTTCAAAAAGTTATTGACGGAGAGACGGTTACGTCCGATGACATCGATACGTTATCACCATCGGTGTTGACCTTGCCGTTGTTAGGAGAAGTAAGGCTCGACGAGTTATCACTGTTTTTGGCTGCGGTGGTATTGGGTAGCGTCGATGGCTTTAATCCCTGTGCCATGTGGGTCTTGATTTTCCTAATTACGATGTTTATCAATTCCAAAAACCGAAAACGAATGTGGATTTTAGGATTTACCTTTTTGTTTACTTCCGCTCTGATGTACTACCTCATTATGGCTGCTTGGCTTCAAATTGCGCTTTCGTTGGTTTTGGTTACGTGGATCCGCATTTTGATTGGGGTTGTTGCATTTTCGTTCGGGGGCTATCAACTCTATAAATTTATCGATAACGCTCGCAAAAAAGACGTGGGATGCGAAGTCACCGACGCCGATCAAAAACGAAAACTCATCACCAAAATCAGAAAAATCGTTTCCGAACGTCATTGGGTTTTAGCCATCATCGGCATTATGACCTTGGCCGTGAGCGTCAACTTGGTAGAATTGGCTTGTTCCGCAGGGTTACCGTTCTTGTTTACACAAGTGTTGGCCTATAACAACCTATCCCTCGCTACGACGTATTTATACATTGGTCTTTATGTCTTTTTCTTTTTACTCGACGATTTGATTGTGTTTTCCATTGCGATGGTATCGTTCAAAGTGACGGGCATTTCCACCAAGTATGCCAAATGGTCGCAATTAATCGGTGGCATCATCATGGTGATCATTGCCGTACTCTTAATCTTTTTCCCCGAAATCATCAAATTCAACTTTTAACCAGCTTCGGCTGGTTTTTTTTATTTAGGTCATGATAGCGCTTTTCTAATCGTCCTAGACCCTTGTTTTTTGAATGAATGGTATAATGCAAGTGAGGAGGGATGTTATGAACCGTTCAGAGATTATGCGTTTAATCGACGCTGATTATCATCAAAACCCCATTAATAAAGATCATTGTTCTTGTAAAATGCCGTCCAATCGAGAAGTCAAACGCATTTTATCCTTGACGAAAGAACTCGTTTTTCCTGGTTATTTCGGCGCGCATAAAACCAAAGAAACCTTGACAAAATCGCAGACAAAACGAATTGTCAATCGTCTTTACCGTCGTTTGTATCGACAAATTGCATTTGCCTTGTTGTATACGACCGATAATCGTAAGAAATGTGATTTTGCAAAAATCGTCGAAGACCATACGTATGCCTATTTGGCGATGATACCGGAGTTAAGACGGGTCTTAATGACTGACTTAGAAGCGCATTTTGAAGGCGACCCTGCGGCGTATAACCGCGATCAAATCATTGTATCGTATCCAGGATTCTATGCCATCGGCGTTTATCGGATGGCGCACATCCTTTACGAACGAAATATCCCGCTCATTGCGAGAATGATGACGGAATTTGTTCACCGTGAAACCGGAATCGACATTCATCCCGGCGCAACCATCGGCGATTATTTCATGATTGACCATGGAACCGGTGTGGTTATTGGTGAAACAACCCACATTGGCCATCACGTCAAGCTTTATCAAGGCGTTACGTTAGGAGCGCTTTCTACCAAAGGTGGTCAAGCTTTAAAAACCGTAAAACGGCATCCGACCATTGGCAATTACGTAACCATCTATGCGGGCGCATCGATATTGGGCGGATCTACCGAAATTGGTGATCACGCGACCATTGGATCGAATGCCTTTATCACACAATCGATTGAAGCGCATCAGCGCGTATCCAATAAACCAAAAAATACGTAAAAAGGAGATTATCGTATGCTATACTCATCCATTATCGATACCATCGGAAAAACACCGATGGTGACCGTATCAAATTTAACGAAACAACTGGGATTAAACGTTACGTTGATGGTGAAAATTGAAGCCTTCAACCCCGGTTCGTCGATCAAAGACCGCATCGCCAAAGCGATGATTGAAGACGCAGAAGCGAAAGGACAATTGACAAAGGGCACCCTGATTATTGAACCGACCAGTGGTAATACAGGAATTGGACTGGCGATGGTCGGAGCCGCTAAAGGGTATGACGTAACACTCATCATGCCCGAAACGATGTCCGTAGAACGCCGTAAACTGATGAGTGCGTTTGGCGCAACCATTCTTCTTTCTGAAGGATCTAAAGGTATGAAAGGTGCCATCGCCAAAGCCCAAGAACTTCATGAAGCCAACCCAAACAGCGTGATTTTGTCTCAATTCGAAAATCCCGCGAACCCAAGAATCCACTATGTGACTACCGGTCGCGAAATCGTTTCAGACAGCGATCGGCCTATCGACATATTTGTCAATGGCGTCGGTACCGGAGGATCGATTTCCGGCGTAGGACAGTATTTGAAGGAAGTCAATCCGAATACTCACATCGTTGCCGTAGAACCCAAAGCTTCACCGGTACTGTCCGGCGGTAATCCCGGAGCACATCCGCTTCAAGGAATCGGAGCCGGATTTATTCCAAAGACGCTTACGACTTCGATTTACGATGAAGTCGTACAAATTGAAAAAGAAGAAGCGTTTGAAGCAGCACGATTGCTCGCAAAAACCGAAGGCATCTTAGCAGGAATTTCCTCAGGAGCAGCGTTAAGCGCTGCGATCAAGGTCGCTTCGAGAGCAGAATCCAAAGGTAAAACCATCGTCGTGTTGTTAATGGATACCGGTGAACGGTATTTATCAACCGAATTATATCCTGATTTGTCTCAACGATAACCGTTTAAACGGTTATTTTTTTGTCAAAACATGAAAACGTTTTCAATATTAATTTCTTAGCACTCATCTCTTGACAGTGCTAACATATGTGATATAATAGAGTTGGCACTGAAGGATGAAGAGTGCTAAAAACTATCTATTATGGAGGTAATCTTATGAATAGCATTATTAAACGTAACAATGATTTATCTTTTTTCGATGATTTCTTTGATGGCTTCTTTTCGAAACCGTTGGTATCGGGTACATCGCCGTTAATGAGAACCGATATCAAGGAACTAGAAAACGGATATGAACTTGAACTCGATGTTCCTGGATTTGGAAAAGACGACATTAAGATTTCTCTTGAAAAAGGCTACTTGACGGTTGAAGTCAAAAAGGATGAATCAAACGAAAAGAAGAACGTTCGCTACTTACGTCAAGAACGGGTTTACTCAAGCTGCGCTCGTAGTTTCTATGTCGGTGAAGAAATCGCTGAAAACGACATCAAGGCCAACTACGACAAAGGCATTTTGTCCTTGTTTATTCCAAAACAAGGAACCAATGTCAAAGAAAAGAAATACATCACGATTGAATAACGTTAAAAACCTCGGGCCAACCGAGGTTTTTTCTTTATAAAAAATGCAAGGTACCGTTAAAAATTAACAAAAACCATGATATAATAATGATTAAAAAGTGGGTGAATGCATGCGCGAACTGCTCGAGTGGATTAAAACACAACCGAGGGTACCTTGGATCTACCTTTCGACCGATCAACGTCGATCGTTTTTAACGTTGGTTGCAAGTGAGCCCACATTTGTCGCGTTTCGATTACTTAATAACGATTTGATCGAAGACGAATGCGATTCTGCCTTACCTTGGATTCTTCACGCCAATCACTCTTATTCCTTCGACGAAGCACGGAAAATAATCGCTATTTTGCCACATCTCAATCTCCATAAGCACTATCAATCCGAGCGCTTGACAATCCTACAAAGACTCAAAGATAAATTGATAACAGACAATCTTGTCAAAGTCGTTAACCGGACTTTTTTAAACGATCAACTCATCGGTTGTGGCTATGATCCGCTCTATCCCAAGCGACTCGATGATTATTCGCTTCACTACATCGAACCTACTATAAACCATCCGAATCACATTCCGCTCGATACGTGTATTGATGCCCAAGAACAAGTGCACGCAGTCATTCAAACGATTGATGCCTTACTGCAAAAAGGCATCGACTGCAACGCCATTAAAATTATCAATGCGACCGTTTTGGATGGTTGGTTGTTAAAAAAAGAAGCTCGTTTCTACGGATTTACCCTTCATACGGAAAATCGTCGACCGCTTGATTCGTATCCAGACATTATGAATTTACTGAACGATGCCAGCCAGTCAACGCTTTTGGAAGCCTTTTTGAACTGGAAACCGTATAACCGTGACTTAATTGCAGCGGTTCAACCGCTGTTCATCGATTACCCACACGAAGCTCAGATCGATAACGGCTTCGTCCATGATTGGTTCCATCATCAAACCATGGCAGATCCCATCTTAGAAAACACCATCGAAGTGATCCCTTTGGAACGATGGATTCCCTCTCAGGATGAGCATGCTCTGATTATGAACTATTCAGAACCTGGGTTAATTAACTACCGTCAAAATAGCGATTATTTGACCGATAATGAAAAAAGCGAATGCGGATTACGGACCTCCGAAACAGAAAACACATTGTTACGGAAGAAACTACGTTCCTTACTGCTTAGCAACGCCCCCATTCACTTGTTTCATCCACAAGTCATCGATGCCAAACCAACACAAATACCCGATTTGATTGAAAACGAGTATTTGCTTGTCAATCCGTGGAAACTATCGTGTTCCTCCCCTCTTTATGGGAAGGATTTTTGGCGTTTGCAGACGGCTAAATGGCGTTATTTGGATAAAAAGAAACTTCCCTTGCCGGATGGTGTAGAACCCTATTTGAATCAACTTGCATCGATGCCATACAACCCACAAACGAAACCCTTATCAAAATCGATGACGTCACGATTGTTAAAAAAAGGATTTACGTTTTCAGCAACGAACTTAGAAAGTTTCAACGCCTGTCATTTTCGTTTCTTATTGGATTACCTACTAAAATTATCGCCGAAAGAGACCACGCTTCCTTTGATTATCGGCAATGTTACGCACGCCATATTATCAAAATGGGATGACGAATCTTTTGATTTTGAGCAACTTACTCATCAAGCATTAGTGCCCTATGAGCCCTTATCAGATGCTGATTCACTTCAAATGAAGCTCTATTTAAATCGTTTTAAGACGGTTATGGATCATCTTAGAGCGTTTTCTCAGTCCACACGCTTTACGACGCTCGGAAGAGAACTTCCCGTTACCGTTTCGCTTCGTGATTCGTACAAAATGACGGGTACCATCGATTGGTTGTTAGGATACGAAACAATCGATAAATCTTTTCCGGTCGTTATCGATTATAAAACCGGGAGTAAAGATTTTGATCGTTATTTATTTAACAAAGGCATCGATATTCAACCGATTTATTACTTGAATTTGCTTCATAAATGGCGTCAGAACCCTCAAGAGCCGTTCGGATTCTTTTACCAACCGTTGACCTTGCCACATTTGAAGAAAGATTTAAAGAATCTATCCATTAAAAAAGCACTTAAACTCCGAGGTATCTGCGTAAACTCACCGTCTCTTTTCGAAGCGCTAACGACCAATAACGATATCTCAGGCATCAAAATGACCGCCAGTGGTGCGTTGTCTTCTAAATCCCGTTTGATTACCGATGAGGAAATGAAGCAACTTATCGTTTCCATCGATACCCTGATTGAAACCGCCATTAACCACCTTGAACAAGGTGATTTTGCGATATCACCCGTCATGGGCAAACGTCGTTACGACGATTCGCCGTCCTGCCAGTATTGTCCTTATCATGGTATTTGTTACTCAGCCAATACGATGACGGACACCGGACAAGAAAGTGAGATGAACGACGAAGATGACTAATACCCAAGAGCAACAAGCCGCCATCGACACCAAAGGTTGCAATTTATTAATCAGTGCGGGAGCCGGTTCGGGAAAAACCACGGTTCTCAGCGAACGTGTGATTCGCATATTGGAAGACGGCGTTGATATCGATCGACTGATTATATTGACGTTCACCAATGCGGCCGCTGCCGAAATGCGGCATCGAATCAAAGCGAAGATTATGGATCGACCGCATTTGGCATCTCAATTGATTAAATTGGAAAACGCGACGATTTCGACGTTTGACAGTTTTTGTCTAAACCTTGTAAGACAGTACCACTATGTGTTGGGATTGCCGAGCGACATTGGTATTGCCGATGACATTTTACTTCACGATTTGTATGAAAAAGAATTGACGAACGTCTTTGAACGGCACTATCAAAACCAAGATAAAGCATTTGTTGATGCCTTAACGCGTTTGTACGATAAAAACGATCGCTTGTTAAAAGAGGGTGTCCGAACGCTATTGAACGGAATACAAATGATTCCCAATCGATTAGCATACTTACATAATTTAGAATCATGGATGTATTCCAAAGAACACATTACCCAATCACTCGAAGATTTCTCTGAATACCTCCGTCAAGAAGTCATCAGCGTTTCGAAATCCATTCAACAGTTCCTTCAATCGGGCATTCATGAAATCCATCCAAAATTGAAAGAATTTTATCAAAGCGTCGAATCCATCTACGGTTTTTTGCTGGAAGATTATTCATTTGACGCTACGTTTAGTCAATGGGTTAATCTCGATAGCAATCCGACGCTTCCTCGAAAATCGAAAGATTTGGACGAGGAATCAATAGCTCCAATCAAAGCTATATTCGAGCCCATCAAAAAACACATTTCTGATGTAAAAAAGCAACTGCAATCGTTATTTTCTTCGAATCAAACCGATTTGGTGCGTGCCATTGACGAAACCCGTCCAACGGTATCGCTTATTATCAAACTGACTAGTGAATGGCTCGAAGCGATATCAAAACGTCAAAAAGAACTCAATCTTTACGATTTTACGGATATGATGCAGTATGCGATTACGTTATTAGAAACCAACCCGTCGATTCGAAACAGCCTTAAAGACACGACTTACGAAATCATGATTGATGAATACCAAGATACCAACGATCTTCAAGATTATCTGATTGGCCTCTTTGAAAATAACAATACCTTCATGGTCGGAGATGCAAAACAATCCATATATGGTTTCCGAAATGCAAACCCGAAAAACTTTGTAAAAAAATTCCATCGTTATCAAGCCAACGATGGCGGTAAAACCATCGTATTACGGGATAATTTCCGGTCTCGTTCAACCGTCATCGATGCCGTCAACACCCTGTTTTCACCGCTGATGGATGAAGCAATGGGCGGATTGGATTATATAAACCAACAAGCTTTGGTGTTTGCCAACCATCAATACGATCTAGAAGGTTCCATGGACGCAAGCGTAGAAACGATCCATTACCATGAGCCCGAAGCCGAAGAACTCGCCGCAGTCGATGAAGAAGTATCTATCATAATTCAACGAATCAAAACGTTGATTGAGAACAAAACCCCTGTCTTGGTCATGGGTAAAACACCGCATTATCGACCGATTGACTATAAAGACATCTGTATCTTGATTGACCGAAAAAGCGATTTCGATCGGTATGCCAACGGATTTAATGAGGCCGATATTCCCCTCGATGTAATCCAGGATGAACCGATGAAAGCTTCTTCGGAAGTTTTGTTTTTGTATCAATCGTTACGTTTGATGGATTGTATCGTCAATCCAGATACCGCTCAAAGTCATCTAAAATCGGCCTTTTTCGGAGTAGCCCGTTCGTTTGTGTATCAGATTGAGGATGAAATCATCATCGAAGCGATTTTGGACGGCTTCTTAAATTCAATCGACGGATTCAAGTCTTTACATTCAAACCCCACGTTTTCAAAGCTCATCGAAGATACCTGCACGTTAGCGGAAGCATCGAAGGTTTTACCGGTCGATGCTTTTATCCAACGATGGGTTGAACAAATCCAACTTTATTCCGTCATTGACTGTCTTGATAACCCATCGCAAGTAGAACAAAAACTGGACGGTTTGTTCAACCGAATTCAGGCTTTATCACCATTTTCGTTTGCAAATTTGGCTCACTATTTTGAACAGGTTTATGAAAATCAAGATTTGGACTTGGTATATTCTGAACCCCTTCAATTATCGAAAAACCAAGTCAAACTCATGACTATCCACAAATCCAAAGGACTTGAATTCCCTGTCTGTTTTTATCCGGGGCTCGATAAACGCTTTAATGTTCAAGAGTGGAATCAAGCGATAATTTTTCACCCCGACTACGGATTGGTTATCAAAGCGGAAGACAATGGCTTTTACGATACCTTATGGAAAATGTTAATCAAGCAAAAGGCGAAATTATCCGAACAGTCCGAACGCATTCGTTTGTTTTACGTTGCGATGACGCGAGCCAAGGAAAAACTGATTTTTCTAATTAACGAAGATCGGTCAAACCCAACATCGATGTTTGACGAACATGGCAAAGTAGCGCTAGAAGAACGCATGAAATTCATGAATTTCCATGCGTATTTCGATCACGTCCCTAAGACACTGGCTTGGGCAACCGACTGCATTGCTTCGCCCATAAAACAAGCTACACCCTCGAAGCCCTCAAAGCCAACCATACAAGCAGAGTGGACCTTTTTATCGAGAAATATTCAACCGGTTGAGTTACCGCGTCGTCTTAGTTCAAAACCCATAAGCGCTGACTTCATGGCCCTAAAAGAACGACTAAAGAGGGGTACGGAATTACATAAGGTGTTTGAAACGTTTGATTTTCGTCATATCGAAGCCGCTTTAAACCGATTATCTAAAAACGAACAAAGCATGATGAAACGCTTTTTAGCGCATCAAGAAGTCCAATCAATAGCTACGGGACGTTGTTACCAGGAGTATCCGTTCATGGACTTCGTGAACGGTGAAGAACAATCGGGCGTCATCGATTTGGTTGTTGACTACGACGATCACATTGATCTCATCGACTACAAACTGAAGACGATTGATGACGAAGCCTATCAAAAACAATTGTCGACGTATCGAAACTATCTAGCCAAAAAGTTCAACAAACCGATTTTTAGTTATTTGTATTCTATTCGTGACAATCGATTTGAAAAGGTTGGTGACTAAAATGCATCTCTTTCCCCCCGTAAAAACCATCTCAAAGCTTCCGGGTTTGATGAAACGGCCCGAGCAATTACTAGTACCCACAATCGAAGCCTATCCACAACTTATCAACGTAGCCTTTCTATTTCCGATAGAATGGGTCAACACATCGACTATGATGAGCTTTATGACGGATCGTTCACTACCGAAAGAAGGTTATCATCTATCGATTCGTTTGGATCGTATTTCATTGTCTTATTCGGATTATCAAGGTTTATTACATGGATTATTCACGTTGGAACAAATCCTTCTTCAAAGTGAAGAGGGCATTGAGTTATGGGATATTTATGATGAACCGGATTTGCCCGTTCGTGGGGTATTAATCGATATTTCTCGCAATAAAATACCGACCTTATCAACGTTACAATCGATGGTATCCAATCTTGCCCGTCTGAAATTGAATCATCTCGAGTTATACGTTGAAGGACGTTCCTTGGAATTTCCCTCGCAAGCACATCATTATCACGATGCACCGTTAACGTTGGATACGTATCAGAAACTCGACGATTATTGTCATCTCTATGGGATTGATTTAGTTGGAAACATGAATACGTTTGGACATATGAGCGATTGGCTATCCCTTAAGGACTACCATTCGCTTTCGGAGTGTCCCAACGGATTCAAACAATGGGGAGTCACCTGGCCTGCATCCACCCTCAATCCCCTAAATGACGGTTCGTTTCGCTTGGTGAAACAATTGCTCGATGATTTCATCCCCATGACCACGTCTCCTTATTTTAACATCAACGGAGATGAACCCTTTGAACTCGGTCGCGGTCGCAGTAAGAAAGTTTGTCAAGCAACCTCCGTTGAATCGGTGTATCTTGACTTTATATCAAAGGTTCTAACAACCGTTCAATCGTACGATAAAATTCCCATGATGTGGGCCGATGTGATTATTCATCATCCAGAACTCGCCACAAAACTTCCCAAAGGAACGCATGTCATCGACTGGGGATACGATCGAATGTATGATTTCGAACCGCATGCCAAAGCGCTTCACGATTTAAACGTTCCGTTCTTACTCGCTCCGGGCACATCGACGTGGAATTCGTTTACGGGACGTTACCAAGATATGAAGAAAACAACAAATAATGCCTGTCTAGCTGCGAAAAAATATCAAGGAAAGGGCGTTATCACGACGGATTGGGGTGATAACGGACACCTTCAGTACTTACCCTGGAGTTGGATTGGGTTTGCCTATTCAGCCATGCTGTGTTGGACGGATTCTATCTCCGATGAGGCTATGAGTTGGGCGCTCAACACGCTTATCTATGAGGATCCGCAACAACGTCTTTCTCAGGCCATGATGGCATTATCGGCCTATAACGATCGTGAAACCACGTATACGTACAATGGCACGATGCTGTTTCAAGTACTTCAATTCGTCGATACCGAGAACCGGTATCCCTTATGGTTAGCCAAACGATTCCACCGTCGCGTTTTATTAAAGAATCCTTTGTCGGATTCATCGATTCAATCCTTACAAGCGATGATTCAAGATTTTGAAACATGTGTTAACGAATTAACGCTCGAATTGCTTTTGAAAGAAGAATTGAGGCAAACTGTAAGGTGGTTGAAACTAAGTTTGATGGTTCGAATCAATCTTCAAAAACCGCAATCGATTCACAAAGAAGCCTTGCTTTCGCTGATCGACGAGACGATTTATCATCACGAACGTCTTTGGGTTCAGCGTAATCTTCCCAGTCATTTAGACGAATCGTTAAAAAGAATAAAAACCTTACGTAAATTCATTCAATCGTAAGTTTTCTGTGTTATAATCAAAAATAGGTGAGGAGGGGTACCATGGAGTTAAATCTACAAGAAGCCATCAAACGCTACGACATTAAGCAGTACGATCAAGCACTCCCAACGATTAAACGCCTTGTCAAAAAAAACGATCCCATCGCCCACTATTACTACGGATTAATGGCGCTGTCGGGACTCGGAATGAAAAAGGATGAAACACTGGCCTTTCAATCGTTTGACAAGAGTGCCAAAGAGCTCAATCCTCAAGCCATCTACATGTGTGGAATCTGTTATCAAAACGGACATGGCGTCGAACAAAATCTTGCAAAAGCTTTTGAATTCTTTCAAACCGCTCATCAGCACAAAGTGACCGATGCGACGCTTCAGGTGGCATTGTGCTATGAAGAAGGTCTTGGCGTCGAGAAGAACATTCCCGAAGCCATCAAACTATACGCACAACTGGCAAGAAATGAACATGCCTTTGCGGCTTACAAAATCGGTATGGCTTATTTGGAAGGCAGAGGCGTTCAAAAAAGCCCTGAAAATGCATTTTCTTGGTTGAACAAAGCATTGTCGTATGGTTCGATTGATGCGATGAATCAATTTCGTCTCATCGGAACCAAAAGCAAAACCGACGTCAGAACCACGCAAATGATGGCGACAATTGGTTTGGACTATTTAAAAACGAATCATCCTCACGATGCGTTAATCTACTTTCAAATCGCCGCCAATGAAGGCGATGTTTCAAGTTTAAAACAATTAAAAGCGTTGTATGAAAACGGGTTGGGCGTCAATAAAGACGCAAAAACGGCGTTTGATTATTGTTTAAAAGCAGCCAACGCTCAAGACGTTGAATCGATGGTAGAACTCGGAAGAAAATACGAAATGGGTAGCGGCGTTGCTTCCTCATTCGTATTAGCAGCCGAATGGTATGAAAAAGCCGCCGCCAAAGGGTATCAACCTGCCATCGATACACTGCGTTCGTTAAGGGGGTATTGATATGGCAACGGATTTCACACCCAAACAACTGAACGAATTAGGAGACCGCTATTTTTATGGCAACGGTCAAGCTCAAAACATTGAACTCGCCTATACCTACTACAAACAAGCTGCCGATATGGATAATCCCGTTGGGTATTACAACATTGGCAATTACTACCTTTTGAAAAAAGACATTAAATCGGCGTTAGTCCATTATGAAAAAGCCAAAGCCTTTTTGTATTCACCGGCATCCATTGCCATCGCCGAACTCTATAAAACCGGAATGCTCGTCCGTAAAAACAAAAAGAAAGCTTTCAAGTACTTCCTCGACGCCGCCAAGTTGAACGATCCCGATGCGTTTAATGCCGTAGGGGATTGTTACGAAAACGGAATCGGTTGTAAAAAGAATGCCGAACAATCCTATCATTACTATCAAAAATCTGCCGATTTAAACAACAAAATCGGTCAATATCACGTTGGATTGTACTTAATGAATCAATCGGAAGCCAAGAAAAACCCAGAAAAAGCCCTCCATTGGCTGGATAAAGCCGCAGAACAAGGCCTTAAGGAAGCCTTGCGGTATTTACAGAACTTTTACCAAGAGGCCAAACATCCTTACCTTAGCAAGAAATCGGTGTCGCATTGTCAAGAAATGGCATTTCATTACACCGAACTGTTAGCCAAAGAAAAAGACGTTCCTTCCTTGAAGCTCGCTTCAACCGCCTATTACGAGGGCATGGGTCCGGCACGTAAAAACTATGAAAAAGCCGCTTATTATTATCAATTATTAAAAGACTTGAACGAACCCGACGGATTTTACGGATATGGGGTATGCTTGTTACTGGGACAAGGCCTCAAACAAAACATCGAAGAAGCGAAAACGTATTTGGATCTCGCTGCCAATCATCAACATCCTCAAGCCTTGACCAAACTCGGTGATTTGTACCGGATGGGCATGAAATCGGGCGTCGATGTGGACAAAGCCAAACACTACTATATGGAAGCTTCCCGATTGGGCGATTTGGATGCACTGGTCAACTTAGGATTGATGAATTACAAAGATCAATTACCGAATGCCTCGTTATCGCTTGCGTATTCGTACATGGAGACCGCAGCGAAGAAGGGGTCGTACCAAGCGATGTATTGGCTGGGGATTTTTCATCAAAAAGGCGTTAGCGTCATTGCAAGTTTCAAAGAAGCCGAGAAATGGTTTGAAAAAGCGATTAAAGCAGGCAGTTTGGGCGCAAAGTACAAACTCGCGACGCTGATTATCGAAGATATGAACAAAGAGCCGATTAAGCCCAAGAAAAAAAGCGTCTATTACGCTCGGGCAAAAACGCTGTTGGTGGAATACGCTTTGGATTTACAACACAATACCAATAACTACGCCATGGGGATGTATTACCTCGGTTATCTGTATCAAACGGGTTTGGGCGTAACGAAGTCTGACAGGACTGCACGCTATTGGTTTGAAATGGCGGCGCAAATCGGCTTATCAAAAGCGATGGTCGAAATCTACCGTTATCTAAAAGACAGCGAACCGACGCAAGCGTTCCGCCGACTTCAAGAAGCGCTTCAAGACAAAACCTGTTCGGATGCGATGTACGAAATGGGACTTCTGTGTATGACGGGCTATCTCGATTACGTGAAAGAAGACATCAATCAGGCGAAGAAATGGTTTGAAAGTGCATCGCGGTTAAATCATCCGCAAGCGCTGGAAAAATTGATGATGACCTAATCAACCGATTTCGGTTGATTTTTTTTATTGAAAACGCCTCAGTTATGGTATAATCGAGAACGTGACGGAGGTATTACTATGACGTTTGAGATGGGCAGTTGGTTGCATTATAGTTTTATTGCTTCACCGTTTTTGATGGTCATTTTAATGAATTTAGGATTACGAAATCAATCCTTTGAACAAAAGCGCAAATGGGGCGTTGCCTTATCGTGGGTCGCCATTTTGTTATTGGTGTTAAGAAACGTAGAAATCTTGGTTAAAAACGGATGGGTTATGGACGCTGAGGTTATTCCGCTTCAAATCTGTCATTTTGCGAATTTCGTTTTATTGTTGGCGTTTATGAACAATAACAAAACATTGTTTTCCTTGGCCTTTTGTCTCAATTTGCCGGCAGCGATGATGTCGATCATCTTTGCTAATTCGCTTGAAAATTACGCAACGCTTTTGACGTTCCGTGCACAAGCGTATTTATGGGGGCACATGTTGATCGTGGGATTGACGCTCTTTGCGTTGACCAACGGCTTTATCAAAATCGACAGACAGCGCTTTTTGAAAACGTTGGGGTTGATGGTTGTTCTCTATCTTTCGGCGCTCATCATCAATAATGGGTTATCGCTTTTATGGGGATTAGACGCCAACTACTTTTACACCCTCAAACCGGAAAACGGAACACCGCTAGAACTCTTTTACACGATGGGTAAAACCCTTCAGTTTCAGGGGTTTGAAGTCAATCCGCTTTACTTGTTACTGACGGCAATGTTAGGCGGAGTCGTCGTCAGTGCGTTTTATGGAATGTATCATCTGGCCGCGTTGCGATGGCCACGCTTACGAAAAGACGATTAAAAGTCTTTTTTTATTTTGGAGATTGGGTTGAAAACTTGATAGAAATCTTATACAATTTTGACAAAGAATGAATCAGGAGGACGTACATGCAACATACTTGGCTATTTTTGAGTGATATTCAGGCATTAAAAGAATCATGGTGGATGTATGCGTTAGGCATCTTTGTCACCCTCTTTATCATCTTCGGATCGCTTTATTTCGGGATTCAAGCATACCGAAAAAGCAAAGCACTACAAATGGATCCGGCAGTGATTAAGAAGACCGTTATCAGTTCCATTTCGTTTTCGATTTTACCCTCAATCGGTATTTTCATTGGGGTTATCACGATGGCGGGATTATTAGGTATTCCGCTTCCATGGATTCGTTTGAGTGTCGTTGGTGCGCTTCATTACGAATTAATGGCCTTATCGGTCGCAGCCGAAGGCGTGACACTCGCAACGCTGACAGTTGAAAACTTCGTCACCATTGCGTTCGTTATGACGCTATCGATCATTTGGGGAGGTTTGTTCGCACTGTTTTTCTTCAAAAAGTACCAACAAAAGGTCATTCAGAAAGCAACCGGTTCAAAACAAGGTGGCTTTGGAAAATTACTATTCGATGCTTTTTTTATTGGAATGATCTGTGCTTATTTTGGCGATGCCCTTGCGAAGATGATTACCTATCCCGTTAAGTTGATTGAAAATGGATCGTATGTGTTGGATGGAGAAGGCAATTATGTGATTGTTGATCAAAAGACCTTCGTTCCAATCATCGTAATGATATCGGCGATGGCAGCGATGGCCTTCTGTGAATGGTTAATTAAAAAGAAAAACGTCAAATGGTTGGAAAATTTCGCTCTTTCATTTTCAATGTTGTTCGGAATGACCGTTGCCGTTTTATTAGGAATCGGAGGGATCTACTAATGAATCCGAATCAAACCTATAACAATCAATTGCATAAAGAAGGACGCCTATTTGTCGTCATGGGATTAAGCGTCATGATTTTAGTTCCCGTGATTATCATGATTGCATCGAAAACACCGCCGAACATCGACCAAATGGTCATCGGTATCGGCGTGTTATCGTTAATCTATTTACCGGGTGGTATCGTCGAAGTGGCGACGTATTCGCCGATGCTCGGCACCACGGCGACGTATTTGGCTTTTATTACCGGTAATTTGGCCAACTTAAAAATCCCCTGCGTGATGAACGCTCGCAGTTTGGCAAAAACCGAAATCAACACCTTGGAAAACGAAATCGTTTCGACACTCTCGGTCGTTGCATCGACGCTCACGACCGTTGGGATTATGTCGATGGGCATTTTGTTATTAATCCCCTTAAGACCGATATTATCGTCTCCGGTATTACAACCCGCCTTCAATTGGGTCGTTTCAGCGTTGTTTGGAGCATTGGGCTATAAGTACTTTAAAGGCAACCTGTCCTACGTGATTGCCCCGTTAGGTTTGATGGTCATTCTTGGTTTTCTCGCACCGAAATTCGTGATTGGCAATTTGACCATCATCATCATGATCGGCGCGGTTGTGAGTGTTCTCTTCGCTAAACTTATCTATGATAAAAAGAATAAAAAGGAAGTGAGTGCATGATCTACGTTCTGTATGCCTTACTCGGGTTAGTCGGATTACTCATTGTGCTGCTGATCGTTGCCCTGATCAGAACCCTTTTGTCCAAACCGTTTGTGGCCACTAAAACGCCACTATCGATCGATGACGCCACTAAAAAAACGTACGCTGAAGGCCTCTTGGCCATGGTCCATCATCCCACGATTGCCAGTAAAAGCAATCAGGACGAGACCGAATTCCTCCGTCTTCAAGAAACGATGAAGAACCTGTTCCCCCGTGTCTTTGAAACCATGGAAGTCGTTCATTTCCCCGGGGGAAGCCTTTTGTTGAAATGGGAAGGCGAACATCACGATGCCCCCTTGATCTTGATGGCGCATCAAGACGTTGTCCCCGCTCCCAAAGAAGGTTGGCATTGCGACCCGTTTGAAGGAATGGTTAAGGACGGCGACGTTTATGGACGCGGTTCATTTGACACCAAATCGACGTTGTTTGCTTTTTATCAGGCTTGTGAAGACTTGATAAAAGACGGCTTCTCACCCAGACAGGACGTTTATTTGGCAAGTTCCGCTGATGAAGAAATTTCGGGGATTGGCGCTGAAACCACGGTAGCGTATTTAAAAGCTCACGGTGTCAAACCGAAACTTGTCTTAGATGAAGGCGGGGCCATTGTGACGGGTGCGTTACCGACGTCACAAGCACCCTTAGCGTTAATTGGCGTACTGGAAAAAGGGTACGTCAATTTCAAAGTCAAGGCAACCTCCTCCGGCGGTCATTCATCAACGCCACCGAAAAAGACGCCGATTGCACAATTGTCCAAATTCATCGTTTCCATTGAAAAAAGCAATCCTTTAAAAACGAAAATGATTCCCGAAGTAGCGAGTTTGTTCGAAACGGCTTCAAAGTCGATGAAAGGAATCTACCGTTATCTGTTTGGTAATTTATGGTTGTTCAAGGGACTGTTGACCAAATTACTGCCGATTATCAATCCCTATGGCAATGCGATGTTATCGACGACCATTGCTTACACGATGATGAAAGGAAGCGACGCCGAAAACGTTATTCCGAACGAAGCGTACGTTCTGTTGAACTGCCGAACGCATCCGATTCAAGACATAACTTCGACACAAAACGCCTTATCAAAACGCGCAAAGAAATTCGGTTGTGTCCTTGAAATGGTCGAAGGCAGAGAAGCCACGCCCATCGTTTCTACGAAGAGTGATGCGTATGCTCTGTTAGAAAAAACGATTGAAACCAGTTTTCCGGACGTCATGATTTCACCGTACGTCATCTTAGGCGGAACAGACTGCCGGCATTATACCGACATCAGCGATGCGGCACTACGGTTTTCACCCGTTCGTATCAGCAATCACGATTTGAAGAAAATGCATGGCATCAACGAATCGGTTTCGATTGATTCCGTCTCAGAAGCCGTGGTTTTTTACAAGCAATTGATTCGCGATTTTCAGTAATCTTCACACATTCATCGTTTTGTCTTGGTATACTATCAGTAGCTAAAATAAAAGGAGGTCTCTATGTTATTCCCAAAACACGATTTTGAAAAAACATCCTGCAAGGACGCCAACGTTGAAAAAGGAATGCTCGTCGATTTGTTCGATAAGATCAACGACGATGCCATTAACGTCCATTCCTTGATGCTCATCAAAGATGGCGCAAAGGTATTTGATGCGTATGCGTATGAGCAAACCCCGGAAACGCACGACAATGTCTTTTCGGTCTCGAAGTCCTTCACATCCCTCGCCATCGGCATGCTTATTGACCGCAAGTTACTGTCGGTAACGGATTTGATTTGGCCGTTTTTCAAAGAAGAAGTCCCCAATCCTAGCGATCATTATAAAAAACTCACCGTTCAACATCTCTTGACGATGAGCGCCGGACAAGTCCGCGATTACACCGATCAGGTAAATGACAAGACCGATCCAATCGCTGTCTTTTTCTCAGGTGACGTTGCCCATGAACCCGGAACCCATTTTATGTATAACAATCTCTGCTCATTTATCTTGTCAGCCATCGTTACCAAAATCACCCATGAAAACTTGAACGATTTTCTCGATCATGAATTGTATCAACCGCTCGGTATTGAAAAACCCGAGTGGAGAAACTGGGGTCCGTATGCCTTTGGAGCCAGTGGGTTACGATTGACCTTAAACGATATGGGCCGATTTGGGTTGTTGCTACTGAATGAAGGCATGTGGGAATCAAAACAAATCGTATCCTCTAAATACATCCAAGAAGCGACCTCCTACCACATAGCTACGAGCAATTGCGATAAGGAACAAGATCGGTTCGGCTATGGCTATCAATTTTGGATCAACGATTTCGGAGATTACCGATGCTCTGGTTTATTCAATCAACAAATTATCATCAACCGTCGGTTCAACTGTGTCTTCGTATTCAAAGCCTACACCGAAGATCCTTTGTTAGGACTTTTCTCGAACTATGTTTTGCCCGCAATGGAAAAAGGGTGGTTGTACGATAATTTCACGTTACGTCATTACACTCAACGCTTTCATGATGCCTCAAAAACGTTGATTGAACAAGAAAAAGAAACAAGAACACTCTACTAAATGCGCTCATTAGCGCATTTTTTTTATGAAAATAGAAAAGCCACTTCCGAAGAAGCGGCTTTTCCAAGGCGTGTATGTTTAAGGAGAAAAACGGTAACGACTTTATGCTTCTATGATACATCTTCTTTATGAAAATTGTGTGAAGAAATCATTGAAGTACTGTGAAGTTATCAAATCGGTTTATTTTTTTAATTACTCGTATTCGAACATAGACAAAATAACGATATTTTGGTATAATTTATAAATGGAATTAAGGTAAGGACGTGTTAACTTGGAAATGAGAACGCTCATTGAGACCCTACAATTTAAACAAAGCGTGAATCGTTCCGGTATCGGCGTCATTCAAAATCGATACATTACGATTTTCCCTGGCAAATACGGTTTTTCAATCGTCCCTTACTTTACCATTTTATTGACCGAACCGCCTAGCAGCGAAACCCTTGACGGTCTATCAAAAACATTGAAAAATTTTAAGGTTGTCGTTTCAGCCGAAGCATCAACCCTCATCATCATTTTTAACGAACCCATCGTTTCGTTAAAACCCTATGCCATCGAAGCGATGAAAAACATGCTGGATAAGCTAATCGGGTTGTTCAAGGATTACCAGTTAACGCAACCACAGTCGTGCGTGTATTGTCAAAATCCGGGGTATGAAACCTATTATTACGAACACGGCGTTCATCATCCGGCACACGAATCATGCCTGAAGTTAAAACACAACAATGATACCAAAGCGACGAATCAACCGATTGATTCGATGTCCTATGTCAAAAGCATCGTTATCATGATGGTACTTGGGTTTATCGCTTCCATTCCATCGATTTTATCGGTGATTTATTTACCCCTTATCTATGCGATTTTATTGGTGTTGGTACCCTTGGGAAATACAGTGGGTTTTGCATTGGGTAAAGGGGTCGTGACCAAAGAAGCACAACGCTTAATTAAGTTGAGCGGTTATTTAACGGGTTTTATCGTGATTGCCTGGGCGTGGATATTTTACGCCAAGGCACAAAACGTTTCGATTTGGGTTTATTTGTCTGACAGCAACCATTGGATACCTTTTTTATTCGATTGCGTTGTCGGTGGACTGTTCATCACCTTGGGACTATTTTTCGGGAGCAGACGCTTACCGATTCGAAAATTATAGGAGGTTATCATGATTTTAGGAACGTACAATTTGCTTGAAGTGGTTCGAATTTCCGATATTGCCTATATTTTATCGGATGGCGATAACGAGATCTTTTTGCATAAAAAAGAAGCGACGCACGATTACGTTGCGGGTGAAAAAGTCAATGTCTTTTTGTACGTTGACAACGAAGGAAGACCCACAGCTACGACCAAAAAACCGTTTGTAACCGTCGATTCAGAAGCGTTTTTAGAAGTGGTTGCCATCAACCACGAATACGGGGTGTTTTTGAATAACAACTTGATCAAGGATTTGTTATTGTCCAAAGACGACCTCCCCTTATCGATTCAATCATGGCCGGTTATCGGCGATGAATTGTTCGTCACGCTCAAAGTTAAAAAAGACTTGTTATTCGCAAAATTGTTGCCCAGAAAAGCCGTTATGGATTGCTTGAAGCCCACCACTCAGTTGGAAGTTAACACCTCTTATGAGGCCGTTGTACTCTACTTGTTGGTGGAAGGCTTGGTCTGCTTTACCAAAGAAGGCCATGAGGTATTCGTCCATTTCAACAATACCCGCAGCAGCTATCGCTTGGGACAAGCCGTTAACGTCCGAATCTTGAAACAAAACCCTGACGATTCCTACGTAGGAACATTGATTCAACAAAAAGAGTTAATGCTGGAAGATGATGCCAATCGTCTTTTAAATTACTTAGAACATCACAGTGGACAAATGCGATTCACCGATGAATCCAGTCCCGAAGAAATACAAGCGGCGTTTCATATGAGCAAAAGCGCCTTTAAGCGTGCTTTAGGAACGCTTTACAAAAACGGACTCATCGATTTAACCGTCGATCGGGTCATCTTAAAAAATAAACAATAATCAGAAAAGAGGACTATTATTATGGGAAGAGCACATGAAGTAAGAGCAGCATCCATGGCTAAAACAGCCTTGATGAAGAGCAAATTATACTCACGTTTCGGTAAAGAAATTTACATGGCGGCAAAAAACGGATCAACCGATCCTAACTCCAATTTAACGTTGAAAAAAATCATTGAGAAAGCAAAACAAAACCAAGTTCCAGCCGATGTCATCAAACGTAACATCGATAAGGCAAAAGGTGGACAAGGTGAAGATTACACGAACGTTCGCTACGAAGGGTTTGGACCTGGTGGCTGTACGTTGATCGTTGAATGTATGACCGATAACGTCAACCGTACATTCGGCGAAGTCCGTTCCTGTTTTACCAAAACCGGTGGTAAAATCGGTGTTACGGGCAGCGTGACGCATCAGTACAAATACGTTTCACTGGTCAGTTTCGAAGGATTGAACGAAGACGATGTTTTAGAAGCTTTATTGATGGCGGAAGTCGACATCCAAGAAATCGAAACCGATGAAGATGGCGTTATCACCCTTCAAGGAGCGTCCGGAGATTTGGACAAAATCAAAGAAGCCGTTCAAACATTGAATCCTGAGATAACGTTCATCGATGACAAAGTGACGTATTTGCCGTCTGAATGGATTACCTTGGATGAAGAAGATCAAGGCAAACTTCGTCGTTTCATTCAATTGACCGACGACTTGGATGATGTTCAAGACGTATTCCATAACGTCGATTTACCGTACGAAGAAGAATAAAACCATCAAGATGGGGTCGCCCCATCTTTTTTTTATTCAGGAATGCGTGCGAGTTATCGAATAAGTAATGGAAGATTTTCGATTTTTTCAAATGAAATATAATGAAATTTTGATAGAATATGGTATAATTTTGATGAGGTGTTAAAATGAATTTACCGAATAAGCTCACGCTGTTACGAATGGCGTTGATACCCGTTTTAATTGCGTTGTATTTACTGATGGATGAGATTGGTCAACTGAGTTATTTGCTGATGGGAATTGTCTTCGTTGTCGCGTCGTTTACCGATTACCTAGATGGTTACCTGGCAAGAAAAAATGATATCGTCACGACCTTTGGAAAATTTATGGATCCGCTCGCCGATAAACTGTTGGTGATGAGTGCACTCATTATTCTTTCCGATATGGCTGCCAAAGAAATTTTAGCTGGTTTGTGGATGCCATTTTGGATCGTTATTATTATTTTAGCCCGTGAATTTATTGTCACGTCGGTTCGTCTGGTTGCTGTTGGAGAAGGTAAGATTATCGCCGCTTCGAAACTGGGAAAATACAAAACCGCTCTCACGATGGTTGCGATTATCTGGTATTTATTCTTGATTCCGTACGTAACGGTTTCTGCCATCTCGATTATCGGCATCATTCTTATGGCGGGTGCGACGTTCATGACGTTGTTATCCGGATTGGACTATTTAGTTAAAAATTGGAAATTTATCATCGCTTCACGCTAGATTAACGATATTGAGGAGGCCCGTATGGCAGACGAAAAACGTAAGAAAAGTTTGGAAGTAGCTTTAAAAGAAATTGAAAAAGAATACGGAAAAGGTGCCGTCATGATTTTGGGTGATGAATCCGCTCGTCTTCAAGTCGAAGCCGTCTCATCAGGATCCTTGGCGTTAGACGTTGCCCTGGGCGTCGGCGGCTATCCGGTTGGACGCATCGTGGAGATTTATGGACCGGAATCCACCGGAAAAACGACCTTCGCATTACACGCCATTGCCGAAGTGCAGAAAAAAGGCGGATACGCTGCCTTTATCGATGCGGAACACGCATTGGACCCTGTATATGCTAAAAATTTAGGCGTCGACATTGATTCGTTGATTTTATCTCAACCCGATACCGGTGAACAAGGCTTGGAAATCGCTGAAGCGTTGGTTCGGAGCGGTGCGGTCGATATTTTGGTTGTTGACTCGGTTGCGGCGTTGGTACCGGAAGCAGAAATCCGTGGCGAGATGGGCGATTCGCATGTTGGCTTACAAGCACGTCTCATGAGCCAAGCGATGAGAAAACTTTCTGGCGTTTTATCCAAATCGCACTGTATCGCGATTTTCATCAATCAGATTCGAGAAAAAGTCGGCGTTATGTTCGGTAATCCCGAAACCACGTCGGGCGGCCGTGCTTTGAAATTTTACGCTTCGGTTCGACTCGACATTAGACGGGGCGAACAAATCAAAGAAGGAACCGAAGTTATCGGTAACCAAGCGCGCGTCAAAGTTGTAAAAAATAAAGTAGCCTCGCCGTTTAAAACCTGCGACATCGACATTATTTTTGGTAAAGGTATCTCCAAAAGCGGAGAAATCGTCGATATGGCCTCCAATTTGGACATCATAAAGAAGAGTGGCTCTTGGTTCTCTTATCAAGATCAGAAGATCGGCCAAGGCCGTGAAAACGTTAAAAAATACTTAGAAGAGAATCAACCGCTCTTTGATGAAATCTATCAAAAAGTCAAAGACGCTTACCACATTAAATAGCATTCAAACAAAAGAGACGCCATGCGTTTCTTTTTTTATTATTCGTAGCAATGCTTTGAATGCAAAATAAATGGATATTTCAAGAAATATTTTTTGACTATGAATGCTTTTTAAGGTATAATAACTTCTGTAGAAATACACATCAAGTGAGTTTATAGCATGAAGGTTTGACGAGATTGGGCTTGTCAATCGCTTCATTGAAATAAAACAACTGAACATCTAAATAACTGGAGGAAAATATTATGTGGTATTGGTATTTAACCGCCAGTTTGCTCGGCTTAATTATCGGTGGATTTATTGGTTTCATTTATCGCGTTATCGTCGTGGAAAAAGGCTTCCAGACAGCGCGAAATCAACAACAACAAATCATCGATGACGGCATTGCTCAAGCAGATAAAGCGAAAAAAGAAAAATTAATTGAAGCAAGACAAGAGATTTATAACCTAAATTTAGAAAACGATAAAATTCTGAAAGAAAAACGTCAAATTGTCAGCGACTTAGAAAACAAATTGAATCAACGTGAAGATTTGTTAGAACGTCGTTCGTCTAACCTTGATAAGCGTGAACTAAATTTAGACCGTAAAGAAGAAGCTCTTGACGAAAAGAAAGCTACTCTTGAGGAAAAAAACAGCAAACTGGACAGCATCATCAACGAACAAAACACGAAACTATTAGAAATTGCAAGTTTAACCGAAGACCAAGCACGTTCCATCATTATGAACCGCGTCGAGGATTCGATGGCCGATGAAATCGGACGTTACCTCCGCGACGAAGAAGAAAAAGCAAAATCAGAAGCAAACAGAACCGCAAAGGGCATTATTGTCAATGCCATTCAAAAACTCGCACAGGATGTGACGGCAGAAACCACCGTTTCCGTTGTCAATCTCCCATCCGATGAAATGAAGGGCCGCATCATTGGCCGTGAAGGTCGTAACATTCGGACCATCGAAGCATTAACGGGTGTCGATTTAATCATCGACGATACGCCCGAAGCCGTCGTTTTATCAGGATTTGATCCGATTCGCCGTGAAATTGCGAAGAAGACCATCGAAACCCTTATTACCGACGGACGAATTCATCCGGCTCGGATTGAAGAAATCGTTGAAAAAACACGCGTTGAAGTCGATCAATTTATCCGTGATCAAGGCGACCGTGCCATCTTTGAAACCGGTGTTGGCAAAATGCACCCTGATTTAGTAAAATTATTGGGTCGTTTGCATTACCGTACGTCGTATGGACAAAACGCTTTGAAACATGCAATCGAAACCTCCTTTTTAGCGGGCAAAATAGCCGTTGAATTGGGAGAAAACGAAATCATCGCTAAACGCGCTGGTTTACTCCATGATATTGGCAAGGCAGTTGACCATGAAATGGAAGGTACCCACGTTGAAATCGGCGTTAATCTCGCCACAAAATACCGCGAACACCCAGCGGTTGTCGACGCCATCATGAGCCATCATGGTGATGCCGAAGCCAAAACCGTCATTGGTGTGGTGGTCGCTGCAGCCGATGCGCTATCCGCTGCACGCCCCGGTGCTCGCAGTGAATCCTTAGAAAACTACATTCAACGATTGACACAATTAGAAGATATTTCCAACAGTGTCAAAGGCGTTGAATCCGCGTATGCCATTCAAGCAGGGCGTGAAGTCCGCGTTATCGTAAAACCCAATGAAATCGATGATGCCAAGACGTATATCATTGCCCGCGAAATCAAGGAACAAATCGAAGAAAAATTGAGTTATCCGGGAACCATCAAAGTAACGGTTATCCGTGAAACCAGAGCACAAGATATTGCAAAATAAATCATAGCCTTCCTTTTGGGGAGGCTATCCTTTTTAAGGAGACCTACATGCGATTATTATTTATTGGCGACGTTTATATGGAACAAGGACAAAAAGCATTGCAAACCTATTTCTATCGCGTCAAAGACCAGTACAAGCCTCAATTCATCATTTTAAACGGTGAAAATATCGCTAATGGAAATGGCGTCAGTGAATCCATTTACAAAGAACTGATGACAATGGGAATTCATGTCATCACGTTGGGTAATCATGCGTATTCGCGAAAAGACGCCGCGACCGTCTTGAGTTTTCCCAACATCATTCGTCCGGCGAATTACGGGGATGGTGCAAAAGGCAAGGGTTATGTGACGATGAATTTCAACGGTAAATCAATTACCGTCATCAACCTCTTGGGTCGCGTTTTTATGGGCGATCAGACCGATAATCCCTTTACCAAAATGGATGCCATTTTAAAGGAAATCAACAGCGATTACGTCGTTGTCGACTTTCATGCGGAAGCTACGTCCGAAAAAACGGCGATGGCAGCTTATTTGGACGGTCGCGTCGATGCGTTAATCGGCACGCACACCCATGTCCCCACGGCCGACGCTTGCGTTCTTCCTAAAGGGACGTTGTATTTGACCGATGTCGGGATGACCGGCGTTCGCTTCGGTGTCATCGGCGGTCAATCGCAACAAGCCATTCGGAAATTTTTAACGGGCGTTCCCGAACGCGTCGTTCCCGAAACGGAAGGACCGCTTCAATTCAATGCGGTCTATCTTGATTTAGCACAAAAAAAGATTGAAAAAATAACACTTTACGAATAAAAGGATTTCTATGAGCCAATCAACCATTAAAAAACCCATTCTTACCCAAGCACGCAAACGTTCGAAAATCGAACCGAAGACGTTAAGTTACGAATTACCAAAAGAACTAGACCATTTGGGCGATGGTCGTTTTTACTATTTACAAACGTATGGCTGTCAAGCCAACGAATCCGATTCTGAAAAGATGCGGGGCATGTTAGAAGCAGTGGGCTATCTTCCCACTCAAGACGAAACCCAAGCCGATTTGATCATTTTGAACACGTGCGCGATTCGCGCCAATGCGGAAAACAAAGTATTCGGCGAATTAGGCCGTTTAAAACCGTTAAAAGACACGAATAAGAATTTGTTGATTGCCGTCGGTGGCTGTATGCCTCAAGAAGAAGTGGTCGTCGAAAAAATCCTCAAAACCTATCATCAAGTCGACATTGTCTTCGGCACCCACAATTATCATCGTTTGTTAGAATTTTTAGCGAAAGCACAATCGGGCGAACGCCATATCATTCACGTAGAAAGCCAAGAAGGCGACATTGTCGAACAACTTCCGAGCGTTCATCAAAATCGCTACAAAGCGTGGGTTGACATTATGTACGGATGCGATGAATTTTGCACGTACTGCATCGTTCCTTACACACGCGGAAAAGAACGCTCACGACAACCCGAAGCCATCATCGAAGAAGTGAAATCATTGATTGAACAAGGGTATCAAGAGATTACGTTGCTGGGTCAAAACGTTAATTCCTACGGACTTGATTTCGTTGACAAAAGTTACCGATTCGCAGATTTGCTCTCTGATTTGTCGACGCTTTCGATCCCTCGAATTCGTTTTACAACCTCTCATCCCAAGGATTTCAGCGACGCCTTGATTGACGTGTTGGCAAAGGGTCATAACTTGATGCCTTACATTCATCTACCGGTTCAATCTGGGTCCAATGCCGTTTTAAAGGCGATGAACCGGAAATACACGAAGGAAGATTACATAACGTTGATTCAAAAAATCAAAACGGCAATCCCGGATGTTTCGATTACCACGGATATCATCGTTGGTTTCCCGGGTGAAACGGACGATGATTTTGAAGCGACCATGGACTTGGTTCGAACATGCGAATTTGAAGGAGCCTATACGTTTATTTACAGTCCTCGAAGCGGTACGCCCGCTGCAACTTATCCCGATAGCACACCCAAAGCCATCAAGAAAGAACGGTTACAAAAATTGAACGAATTGATCAATAAAGGCTATGCCAAAGGCAATCACCGATTTGTCTCAAAAGTCGTTAAGGTATTGGTAGAAGGGCGTTCAAAAACAAACTCAAAAACGTTGACAGGCTATACCGAACACAACAAGCTCGTTAATTTTGTGGGACACGATTCCGATATCGGAACGATAGTCAATGTGAAAATTACCGAAGCGAAAACTTGGTCGCTAACTGGAGAGATTATCCGTGACTAAATTTGACCAATTGCGGGGTGAACTCATTCATCATCCCTGGGTTAAAAAAACTCAGGAATTGAAATCATTGATTGAATCGTCTCCCGATTTGCTAAACCGATATCAATCGATTTTATCGTTGCAACAAGCCCTCGTCAAAGCCACTCATTCATCGCAAACGTCTCAACCTTCGTTGATTGAAGACTATCAAACCTCACTCAATCAACTTTTGGAAGACCCATTAGTTGCGGAATACCTGACGATGATAGAAGCGGTTAATGACCTATTTCAGAGCATTACAGCCATTATTGAAGAAGCCATCAATGACAACATCGACCCTTTATAAAGGTCGGTGTTTTTTTGATCTTCATGGTTTATTGACTCATCATCATTCAGATTGTTTCTTGAAAAAAAACAAAAGGAAATCGTTATTTTTAGGACTTTCTATTGATTTACGGGCTTGCGTATTGTAATATATAATTATCATAGATAAAAAGGGTGATAGAATGGCAAAATTTAAGACGAATGACGATTATTTCGCTTACTCAAAAACATTGACCGCAATTCCAACAGAGGATTTGGCTCAGTTGCTCATTGCCCACAAAATTAAAATCCCCTATTACATCCATCGATTCGTTTTGAAAGAAACCTTGTACGCAAAGGTTTTTCAACCTAATCTGTATCAAACATTCACCGATGAACTCAAATATCGTTTGCGTGGGTACCATCAATACTCACTCTTTTTGTTGGAGAAACTCATTAAGGACTTCAACCTCGATTTTGACGCGGCGAAGTACAAAGAGATTTTATTCAACCTGTTGTTCGTCAATCGCGACTTGTACCGAATCAAAGATGGAATGATCACCGACCTTGAAAAACTAAAATACAAATACAACGTCGATTTTGAAAAAATCAGTTACGGTGATTTTATCAAATCATTTTTACCGATTTTCTACGAACCGACCGGTTACCTCGACGGTGTCAATTTATCGATTTTGAAAGACGTTCTCATTCATTCCTCTACGCTGGGTGACCTCAGAGGACTCGGTGAAAAATACAACGTCAAAATTCCGCGTCGAATCAATAAAAACCAATTGGTGGATATCTTATCGGCACGGTTCCGTTTGTCCGAAGCCGACATCGAACTCATCAATACCAAATCGGTTCTTGAACTCGAAATTTATGCCAAAGAAAAAGGGTTTAATATCTCCATCGATTTGAAAAAGAGTGATATGGTCGAGTACTTGGTCTTCTCGCTCAGTCTGTATCATCAAGAACAAATTAAAGATACGCATTCCTATCAAATACCGTTAGCAGCCGACATTGACAGCGTTCAGGTCGATGCCATTGAATTTGAAACGAATGATCAAGATATACCGGTGACCACGAAGGAAGCTGAAGTAGAACCCATTCAAGAAGACGTCGTACAACCCGTTGAAGAAGAGGTTGTCGTTGAAACGCCCGTCATGACCGGTGAAACGCCCGTTCATGAAGAAGAAGTTATCGCCCCGGTTGTTGAAGAAACGGTAGCTCCCGAACCGGAAGAACCAAAAGAAGCCGTCGTTAGCGAGCCCGAACCTGAGGTCGTTGAAGAACCGGTCGTTGAACAACCCGTTCAAAAAGAACCGATTCAACCGACGAAGGCTCCGGTAATTTCAAAACCGGAAGAACCGCTCGACTTCACCGATGAAGAAAAAGCGTTACTTGATGACAAGATCAATCAAATCATTCGCAAATACAACCGCAAGAAACGGACGAAACGTTTCTGGACGATTTTCATTCTTGTGATTGTGGGTGCGATTGTGCTCTTTGGTGGCTATGTTGCACTGTATTATTTCTACCTTAACCCGGGCGTAATGCCGTTCGGACTGCCTAACATTTTTTAATCATTAAGCTGGGTGATGGATTTGACAAAACCTAAAAGCGTGACCTACACGCCGATGATGGAACAATATCTTCAGATCAAAAAAGACTATACTGATTTTATAGTCTTTTTTAGACTTGGGGACTTTTATGAAATGTTCTTTACCGATGCCATCGTTGCCTCCAAAGAACTCGAAATTGTTCTTACAGGTCGTGATGCCGGACAAGAAGAACGCGTACCCATGTGTGGAGTTCCCTTTCACGCCGCAAACGTCTATGTCGAACGGTTGGTGGACAAAGGATACAAAATCGCCATCGTCGAACAAGTGGAAGATCCCGCTTTAGCCAAAGGAATTGTCAAACGGGAAGTCATCAAACTGATAACACCCGGAACCATGATTGAAGAAGGCTTTGTTGATGAAAAATCGAACAACTTCATTGGTGCCCTAGGCGAAACAAAAACACAGTATTTGCTGGCAACATGTGACATAACGACCGGCCAAAATGCGTTGATAACGATGCCAAAAGACATCGATATCGTTTTATCGGAAATCCATAATCTCGCCATCAAAGAATTGGTTATACCATCCAAATTTGACCAAAAGAAGTTCAAAAAATACATTGATACCTATCCGTTGACCTTATCGGTATCGGATCAAAACGAATTATTAAGTTACTATCGATCCTTGATAAGCGAAATCTATGATAAAGACCAAATCGAGACGTTTTCAAGATTGGTTAATTACTTACTCAAGACGCAAAAGAAAGAATTGATGCACTTGCAAAAAGTGCAATTGTTCGAATCCAAAGCGTATTTGCGAATCGATCATCATTCCAAACAAAATTTGGAGTTAATCGAAACGTTGCGAGCCGGCTATTACAAAGGCTCGTTATTTTGGTTGTTGGATCGTTGCCAAACGGCCATGGGATCTCGCTACTTGAAACAAACCATCCTACGTCCCCTTGTCGATGCCCATAAAATCGAACAACGATTTGATTTTATTGAAGCCTTCAATACTCATTTTTTAGTCAAGGACGATATCACGCAAGCCCTTAAAACCATCTATGATTTAGAACGCATTATTGGTCGATTATCGTTTGGGAATGCCAATGCCAAAGATTTGGTCAATTTGGCCAGAAGCCTTTCGGTATTACCCACGTTGCAGGCTTCGATCCAATCCCTGAACAACGAAGAACTCGTCGCTTTGACTCATGGGTTTGATTCCTTTGAAGCGTTGGTTTCACACATCCAAGCAGCGATTGTGGATGAACCACCTCTTTCCATCAAAGAGGGAGGAATCATTCGCCCCGGTTACGACGCCACACTCGATGAATGGAAAAACTTATCCACGCATGGAAAAGATTGGATTGAAACCTTTGAACAGCAAGAAAAAGAACGTACCGGCATCAAGAAATTAAAAGTCGGATATAACCGTGTTTTCGGTTACTACATCGAAATCACCCAAAGCCAACTCGATTTGGTTGACGAATCGTTTGGGTATGTACGCAAACAAACCTTAAGCAATTCCGAACGGTTCATCACACCTGAACTGAAAGAAAAAGAAGCGCTCATTTTGCATTCGGAAGAAGCGTCCATAGACCGCGAATACGAATTGTTCGTGGCCATACGCGATGAGGCAAAAGCTCTGACAGAAGCCATGCAAAAAGCAGCCAGAGCCATCGCCGAAATCGATATGGTCATGGCCTTTGCTAAGGTCTCTCAGGACAACCGCTATTGTCGCCCAGCAATCGTATCCGAACAAAAAATCGAAGTGTATGCAGGACGTCATCCGGTCGTCGAAAAAATGATGGGACCCAATGAGTACGTCCCCAATGATCTCTTTTTTGATGAAAAAACAAAAATACTGCTGATTACCGGGCCCAACATGAGTGGTAAATCAACGTATATGCGACAACTCGCATTGCACATTATCATGATGCAAATGGGCTGCTTTGTCAGCGCCGACGTCGCGAAATTGCCCTTATTCGACCAAATATTTACGCGTATGGGTGCCACCGATGATCTTTCTCAAGGAAAATCGACGTTCATGGTTGAAATGTTAGAAGTCAACGACGCCCTTCAAAACGCAACGGAAAAATCATTGATTTTATTCGATGAAATCGGTCGCGGTACCGCTACCTACGATGGTATGGCGCTGGCTCAAGCCATCATCGAATACATTCATTCTAAGATTCGTTGCAAAGTCTTGTTTTCAACGCATTACCATGAATTGACCTATTTGGAAGATGAACTAAAAGGACTTCAAAACATTCACGTCATGGCCAAGGAAGAAAAAGGTTCGATTGTGTTCTTACACAAAGTCGCACCCGGTCCCACGGACCGTTCGTACGGAATTCATGTGGCTCAATTGGCGAAGATGCCAAAACTCCTGATTGAACGTGCCAAAACGATTTTGACGGAACTCGAAACCAACCATGGCTACAACGTGATTAAACCCGTCGATTTGAATCTATTCAATTTTGAGGCGGTTAACGAGTCGGTTGAAACCGATGCACCGTATCAATCCATCATCGATCAGTTGAAGTCGTTGGATTTGAATAACCTGACGCCGCTTGCGGCGATGAACATATTAGCCGACGTTATCAAGGACGTGCACGCCCTCGATAACGATTAATCAAGGAGGTTCGTTATGGGTAAAATACATAAACTTGAGCCCAAAATAGCCAACATGATTGCGGCTGGTGAAGTGATTGAACGATTGGGCAACGTTGTCAAAGAGTTGGTGGAAAATGCCATTGACGCCCAAGCTACGGTCGTAACCATTCAACTTTGGGAAGCCGGAATGAAAAGAATATTGGTTTCAGATAATGGCATCGGTATGGAAGCGGACGATGCCGTTTTGGCGTTTGAACGCCATGCCACTTCCAAAATCGTGAACGAATACGATTTGTTTCATTTAGTTTCCTTAGGATTTCGGGGTGAAGCCCTCGCTTCAATCGGTGCCGTCGCGAAAGTCCAACTGAAAACATCGACTCAATCACCCGAAGGAACCTGCGTCGAGTATGAAAACGGTCGATTGGTTTCGGTTAAACCCATTGCGTTTAACAAAGGAACGACGTTTGAAGTGACGCATTTGTTTTATCAATTGCCGGCACGTTTCAAACACTTAAAAAGCCCCCAAATCGAATTGGCTTATACCGTCGATTTGGTTAACAAACTTGCTTTGGCACATCCTCACGTTGCCATTACCTTAGAAAATGACGATAAGTTATTGTTAAAGACCGACGGTGCCAATCAAGTCGAATCGGTGATGGCGAGCATCTATGGGATGAAGACCGTCAAAGGACTTCAACGATTCGACTATCAGAACCGGGATTACCGAATTATAGGCTATTTGGCTTCGCCGTTATTTAACCGGTCGAGTCGCAATGCGATTACCTTGATTGCGAACGATCGTCCGATTCGCAACTACAAAACCCTTCAAGCCATCATCGAAGGCTTTCATCAATTAATTCCAAAAGGACGCTATCCGATTGCGGTTGTTCGCATTATCGCCGACCCGCTTTTGATTGATTGCAACGTTCATCCAACCAAACAAGACGTCAAGTTTTCTGAAGAAACGGCGTTGCATACGTTGTTGAGCGAAACCATTCAGATGACGTTGGCAAAACAAGTCGTTATCGAAACACCGTCTTCATTGCCCAACCATTCGTATCAACCATCGATGTTTTCAACTCACTACGAACCGACGTTGAAGCCACAACCAGAAGAAACATCCATCCGCGAAGAAGAAACGGTTTATATCGAACCGGCTGAAGAAAAAATTGAAATCAAACGGGCCCTTCCAGAATGGGACTATATCGGTCAATTCTACGGAACTTACCTTTTGTTTCAAAATGATAAAGGTTTGTATTTGTTGGACCAACATGCGGCCGCAGAGCGCATTCGTTACGAACGCTATTCACGCTTCATGGGCGAGCAAAATCCGACGATAAAACCGTTGTTATTTCCACTTGAACTCACATTTTCCAATCTTGAATGCGTTCAAATCGAACCATATGTCCCTGAACTTACCCAAATGGGTCTATCGATTGACATCGCTGACAACACCGTGTTCGTCCATTCCATTCCCGTTTGGTTTGATGAGGGATTAGAACCTCTATACGCTGAAACAACCATAAGAACCCTCATCGCCGAAAAGCCCGTCACGATTGCACATATTCGGGATGAGTTGGCCATTTTGTTAGCGTGCAAACATTCGATTAAAGCCAATCATTACTTGAGCCAAAGCGAAGTGACTACGCTCGTTGACGATTTACGCGTTTGTAAGAATCCGTATACGTGCCCACACGGCAGACCAATCATCGTTGAAATCGATCGATTAACCGTTGAAAAATGGTTTAAGCGGGTGATGTAAATGAGACTCATTGCCATAGTGGGACCGACGGCTGTTGGAAAATCCGCATTAGCGATCGCCATCGCAAAACGCTTAAACGCAGAAATCATTTCCGGAGATGCGTTTCAATTTTATCAAGGATTAACGATTGGCACGGCTAAAACTACAGTGGATACTCAAGAAGGAATTTTGCATCACTTAATCGATATATTACCGCCAGATGCGACCTTTTCAGTAGCGGATTATCAACGATTGGTACGTTCAAAAATCGAAGAATTAATGGCCCATTCGATTACGCCGGTTTTGGTGGGCGGATCGGGTCTTTACGTTCAATCGGTATTGTATAATTACCAGTTCATGGGTGAAAAACGTGAAGATGACGAGGAACTGAGCAAACTGTCCAACGGCGAGCTGATGCAATTGTTGGCTACCCTAGATGAAGACGCTGCCAAAGAATGCGACGGCCAAAATCGAAGACGTTTGCTACGCTCCATCGAAATTGCGGCTTCGGGTAAAAAAAGAACCACGAACGATAAAAGCTTGTGGTTTCCAGATACGTATATTATCGGACTGACGATGGAACGTGCTGTTTTGTATGAAGCCATCAATCAGCGCGTCGAAACGATGTTTGATAACGGATTGATTGATGAAGTAAAAGCACTGTATGACAAGGGCATACACTCACAAGCCATTGCGGCGATTGGGTATAAGGAACTGTACGCGTACTTTGATGGGAAGATGTCCCTCGATGAAGCCAAAGATGCCATCAAACAGGCTTCACGGCGCTTGGCCAAACGTCAATTGACGTGGTTCAAGAATCAAATGAATGCTATGTGGTACACCGTTGATCCAGATAATTTTGAACAAACCATCATCGATGTCCTTCGCGATATTCAATAAAAAAAACGGAAATTCCGTTTTTTTTAATCTTCTTTCAATGGGAAAGGATAATGCTGAATTCCGCCTTGGAGCACGTAGACGGGATGAAATCCCTTGCGTATTAATTTGCGGCTGAGTCGACGCATAAGCGGGCCGTTGGCATGATCGTATAAGAAAATGGGTTGATCTTTTCGGACTTTATGAAGTGACGCCGACAAACTCATTTTGGGAAAATTCCGCGAACCGTTGATTCGTTTAGCTTGAAATTCATCTTCTTTACGGATGTCAATCAATTGACCTTTCCGCATATTCGCACGAAATTCATCGGATTTTAGAAGAACAATTTGTGAATAATCGTGTTTTCGGCGCAATGAAATCAATACTCCTAAGACCAAACCGAGCCCAATGGGGAGAACCCATTCCCAAACCGTCGCTAAAAACATAAAATCAACCCCTTTTTAATGTCTGGTATTATTATAGTCGACATGATTTTTATTGTCAATCATCAAAAAATAATATATAATATATAAATGAGATTTCCTGAAATAAGGATTTTAACACGATTTAGGAGGAACCACCATGAATGCAACCGATATTCGCAATGGTATGACCATTGAATTTGAAGGCAACATTTATGTCGTTTTAGAATTTCAACATTTGAAGACGGCAAAATCGGGCGCGATGATGCAAACGAAATTAAAAAATCTTCGCACTGGAACGATGATGAACAAAACGTTCAATGGCTCGATGAACATCGAACCCGCGACGGTTTACCGCTCGCAAATGCAATACCTTTACGCAGACGGCGAAAATCACGTTTTTATGAACAACGAAACTTTTGAACAAATCGAATTGCACAAAAGTCGTATTGAAAATGAATTGCTGTACTTATCCGAAGGCATGAACGTTGAAATCATGACGTACGGAGAAGAAGTATTAGGTATTTCGTTACCGGATAAAGTTGTTTTAGAAATCGTTGAAACAGCGGGATCTGCAAAAGGCAATACCGCTTCAAATGCGATGAAATCCGCATTGACCAACACGGGTTTGACCGTATTAGTTCCCTTATTCATTGAACAAGGGGAAAAGATTTTAGTTTCGACCGCAACGGGAAAATACGATTCCCGCGCTAAATAATTACCTAGGAGCTGATGTTTTTTGGATATCGAACACCCTCGAAGTATGATCTTTCTCGCCATAGACTTTAATCCATGGATTTTTGTCTTAATGGTGGGGCTCATATTAATTTCTGCTTTTTTCTCGATGTCTGAGACCGCCTTTTCCTCCGTTGGAAAAGTCAAGTTGAAGACGCTAATCGATCAAAATGTACATGGATCGAAAAAGGCTTTTTGGATTGCGGATAATTTTGATCGGACGCTATCGACGATATTGGTAGGCAACAACCTCGCCAACATCGCTTTAACGACCGTTTCAGTTTTATTTTTCCGCGGAATTTTCGGACAATTAGCGAATGCGGATACCGTCGTATCGCTGATGAATACACTGATTATGACCATCATCATTTTGATGTTTGGTGAAATCCTTCCGAAAAGTATTGGTAAAACCAATCCTGAAAAAATAACCTTGAAAATCAGTGGCCTTTTGTATTTTTTAATTCGCATTATGACGCCGATTACGTTCGTCTTCCGAAAAATGAGCAAACGACTCATTTCGCGTTTGGAAGATACCTCAAAGGTAACCGTAACGGAAGATGAATTAGAAACCATCATCGATACCATGGAGGAAGAAGGTTCCATCGACGAAGAAGAAGCCGATATGCTTCAACGCGTCCTGGATTTGTCAGAAATTACGGTTGAAGAGATTATGACGCCACGCGTTGACATGGTCGCCATCGATATCAGCAAAGATTTGACACACATTACCGATATGTTCTTTAAACACAAGTATTCGCGGATGCCGGTTTATGATGGCAGTAACGATAACATCATTGGCATATTATACGAACGCGACTACTTCACGAAATTGATTAAAGGTCAACATGTCAACATCAAAAAAATCTTGAAAAAACCGATCTTCGTTCCTGCGACCACTAAGGTCGATATGCTCATCGAACTGTTGCAAGAAGAAAACAACCATATGGCCATCGTCGTCGACGAATACGGCGGGGTGGATGGCATTGTGACGATGGAAGATGCGTTGGAAGAATTGGTCGGAGAAATCTACGACGAACACGATGACATCGAAGAACCCATCCTCGAAAAAGGCGATGGACTCTATCTGATTGATGCCGATTATGACTTAACCAGCTTATTTGAAGATCTTGAATTGGGTAATCCGCCCGAATCCGATGCAACATCGGTGGGGGGTTGGTTATTTGAAAAATTCCAAGATATTCCTGAAGTGGGAGAAAAAATCGAATTCGAGCAAATGATTCATCAACAATACAACGATTTATCCGAACTAATCAGTGAAGATTTAGAACTATTATCGTTTGAAATATTAAAAGTTAAGAAAAGACGCATTAAATCCGTTATGTTACAAATAAAAGTATTCAAAAACGGTGAAAAAGAGTCAGAGGTTTAGTCCAATCGGGGATCGAATAATCCCCGATTTTTCAAGAAAAGAAGGTGTCTCATGGAACGATTACAAAAGGTGATTGCCCAAGCGGGCTTGGCATCGCGTCGAGCGGCAGAACAATTAATTATCGATGGTCGAGTAAAAGTCGATGGCGTCGTTGTTTCGACGTTAGGAACGTCCGTAAGCAATGATCAAATCGTCATGGTCGACGACGTTCCCATCAAATACGAAGATAAAGTCTACTACGTTATGAATAAACCCAGCGGATACGTTTCCACAACCGCCGATGAAAAAAACCGCAAAACGGTCTTGGATCTGATGGATAGCAATGAACGTATTTTTCCAATTGGTCGATTGGATTACGACACCACAGGCGTGTTATTATTGACCAACGACGGCGAATTTATGAACGCCTTAATTCACCCGAAATTCAAAGTCGAAAAAGAGTACCACGTTAAAGTCAAAGGGTTATTGCGAAAAGAAACCTCAAAACAACTTTGCCGTGGCATCAATTTAGGCGACTTCACCAGTGGATTTGCCAAAGTCTTTGATGTTCGATACGACGAAAAGAAAGAACATTCGTTGGTCAAAATCATCATTACAGAAGGTAAATACCATCAAATCAAACGGATGTTCGAAGCCGTCGGTCATGAGGTCGTCAAACTCAAACGTCATCGATTCGGATGCATCACCGTTGAGGACTTAAAACAAGGCGAATATCGTCGACTTAAACCCTATGAAATCAAACAACTTTGGCATTTAAGCCGTTTTGGCAAAACGAGTGATTAATTATTGTAAATAATTCGGTTGAAACAGCGTGTTTGTGGTATAATGATAAAAGGTTAGGAGGCGAAAACATGAAGTATCATGCGATTGCCATTGACGGACCTGCTGGCGCAGGGAAATCAACGGTTGCAAAACGACTCGCAGAACGATTGGGTTTTGTGTACATCGATACCGGTGCCATGTATCGAGCCACCACCTACAAAGCCATGAAATTGAAAATCGATATGGCCGATCCCGCCGCTTATGAATTCTTAAAAACGACCACCATGCGTTTTATCGATGGAATTTTATACCTAGACGGTGATCCCATTACTCAAAAAATAAGAACCAACGTCGTCAACCAAAACGTATCGTTAGTAGCTTCTCACATTCCCGTTCGTAACGAATTGGTTCGCTTGCAACAAGCCATCGCGAACGAAGCCGATGTGGTGATGGACGGACGCGATATTGGTACCATCGTGTTGCCGAACGCTGATATCAAAATCTTTATGACCGCTTCGGTCGAAGAGCGTGCTCGGCGTCGTCACGAAGAGAATCTCGCCAATGGCGTTGATTCTGATTATGAAAAAATCTATAAAGACATTGAACGCAGGGATAAAATTGATTCGTCCCGCGCTTATAATCCGTTGAGACAAGCCGAAGATGCCATCTATCTGGATACCTCGCATCTCGACATTCCGACGGTTACCGAAGTCATCTATCAAATGTTTATGAAAATCATGAAGGATAATAAGGAGTGAACAACAATGGAATTTAACAATCTCAAAGTCGGAGACGTCGTCACCGGCAAAGTCATCAAGGTCGAACAAGATGAAGTCTTGGTCGATGTCGGTTATGCGTTTGAAGGTACCGTCTACAAGGATCATTTAACGCTGAACAAAATCAAGGACTGTCATGAAATCGTAAAAGAAGGCGACGATTTGGTCGTTAAGGTTACGAAAATCTCTCATGGCGACGAAACCAATGTATTAATGCTCTCTTGTTTGGACTTGGAAAAGAAAGCTTTACTCGAAAAACATAAAGAAGAACTCGCAGAAGGCAACAACGTTGACGTTAAAGTTACCAAATCGGTCAAAGGCGGGTTATTGACTCGTTTCCATGGTTTGGAAATCTTTGTACCGGATTCGTTAGTGGCTCTTGCAAATTTAACGAGCGAAGCATTGCAAACCGAAAAAGACGCGCTTGTTGGTAAAACGATCACCATTAAGATTATCGAAATCCGTCAAGAACGTGGAAAAGATAAATACATCGGCAGCCGTAAACAAGTCGAATACGAACTATTGAAACAAGCAGAAAAAGCAGAATTTTCTTCTTTGGTAGTGGGTCAAGAGATTGAAGGCACCGTTGAACGAATCACTGATTTCGGCGCATTCATCAAAGTGAGCGATCACATTGAAGGTTTGTGCCACATCAGCGAAGTATCGCATTATCATACCAACAAAGTATCCGATGTGTTAACCGTTGGCGAAACCGTTAAGGTTAAAATCATCAAAATCGCTGGAAAGAAACTTTCGTTATCAATCAAAGCATTGCAAGAAAAACCGTGGGATGTCTTCTTGAAAAACCATAAAGTGGGCGATACCGTTACGGGTAAAGTTTGGAAGAAAATGCAATACGGCATGCTCATCGAAATTGAAAAAGAAGTACGTGGTTTTATCTCACGTTTCGATTATTCCTGGAATCCCAATGAAAATTTGGCAGGGACGGTTCAAATCGGCGACGAATTAGAACTGAAAATTACCGCTATCGACCTAGAAAAGCAACAATTCTCGCTCTCTAAAAAACACTTGACGTACAATCCATGGGCTGATCTTAAAGTCCGTGTTGGCGAAACGGTTAGTGCTACGGTACTTTCGATTGCCGACAAAGGCGCTGTTGTCGAAGTATCGGGAGTCGAAGGATTCTTACCGATTTCTGAACTCGCAGAAGAACGCGTAATGAAAGTTGAAGACGTTGTTCATGTGGGTGACGTACTCAACGTTGAAGTGACTCAAGTATTCCCGAAAGAATGGAAATTGGTCGTTTCATTAATCAAAGCCAAACAAAAAGTAACGCAAGCAGAAATCAAACCCTATTTACAAGAAAATGTCTCTGCGAACCAATCGTTGGCAGATCTCTTTGCAAAATATAAAAAATAAGAAATTGTGGTGAGTTTTATGTTACCAACCGTCGCGATTGTTGGTCGTCCGAACGTCGGGAAGTCTTCCTTGTTCAACCGGATGATTGGTGAACGTCTGGCCATCACGGACGATGCTTCGGGCATCACCCGTGACCGAATGTACGCCCAAGCCGAGTGGCTCGGTAAACAATTTAATGTCATTGATACTGGGGGCATCGAGCTAAGCGATGCACCCTTTTTAACTGAAATCAAAGCCCAAGTGGAAATCGCCATCGAAGAAGCCGACGTCATCGTAATGGTGACCGATGGGCGAAGTGGCATGGTCGATGATGACCGGTTCATCATGAAAATGCTCTACGCCGTTAAAAAGCCAATTTTGATCGCCGTCAACAAAGTCGACGATCAAAAGTACGTTCCCGACATCTACGATTTTTATCAACTGGGCGGCGACGATGTGATTGGAATTTCCACCCATCATGGGATTGGAATGGGCGATTTATTGGATCGTATCGTTGCCGTATTACCCGAAAAAGAAGCCGACCCTTACGATGAATCGACCATTCGTATTGCATTGATTGGACGGCCCAATGTGGGCAAATCATCGCTCACCAACGCAATCTTAGGAGAAGAACGTGTCATCGTATCTCCCATCCAAGGAACCACAACCGACGCCATCGACACTCCCTTTACCAGTGGTGATCAATCCTATGTCGTAATTGATACGGCTGGGTTGCGAAAACGCGGTAAACTATGGGAATCAGTCGAAAAATACAGTGCGCTGCGAGCGATGCAAGCCATTGATCGCTCCGACGTCGTTTTGCTCGTCATTGACGCTGAAACCGGCATTATCGAGCAAGATAAACACATCGCCGGTTACGCCTTGGACCATTCAAAAGCGATGATTCTGGTGGTCAATAAATGGGACACCATTCAAAAGAATGATGCGACGATGTCAGAATGGATTCAGAAACTTCGTTATGAATTTCAGTTTCTTACCTACATCCCCATCGCATTCGTCTCGGCGAAAAATAAACAACGAATTCCAACCTTGTTCCCACTTATCCAAAAAGCGTTTGAAAACTATCAAAGACGGATATCAACTTCCGTTTTAAACGAAGTCATAACTGACGCAATTTCGTTAAATCCTCCGAAGGATCATAACCGAATTAAACTGAAAGTTTACTACGCGACACAAGTAGCCATAAAATGCCCAACTTTCGTGTTGTTTGTCAACGAACCGGAAGCCATGCATTTTTCGTATCAACGATACTTGGAAAACCGCCTTCGCGAACGCTTCGATTTTGAGGGGACACCCATCAAAATCATCCTTAGAAAACGCGATTAAGAAACTTTTTTCGCAAATTTTAGCGAAATTTATTCAACTCTCTTGCTTTTTTATTCGTTTATACCTATAATGTGGTTGTCAGTAACAAAAATAAGGAGGAAATATAAATGAACAAATCAGAATTAGTTGCTCGCATTGCTGAGCTCGCTGAATTAACAAAAAAAGACGCTGAAAAAGCATTGAACTCGACGGTATTGGCCATTCAAGAAGCATTGGTTAAAGGCGAAAAAGTGATTCTTACTGGATTTGGAACTTTCGAAGTCAAATCACGCAAAGCTCGTGCTGGTCACGATCCCAGAAGTGGCGCCATTATTGACATTCCGTCCTTAAAAGCTCCCACGTTCAAAGCTGGTAAAGTTCTTAAAGATTCTGTTCGCTAATTACATTACATAAAAAATACTGAACGGTTTG